>NZ_JAQGNQ010000098.1 GCF_028291745.1 Ramlibacter sp.
CGTGCCCACCATCGCCTGCCGCGCGCTCCTGCCGCGGGCCCGGCGCATCGTGGGCGAAACAGGCCTGCTTGCCGGCGATGCCGATCCGGCCGGGCTCACCGGTTCGTTTCGCATCGGCTCGATCTCGACCGCGCTCACCGGTCTGCTCACCTCCGCCCTGCGGCAACTCACGCGGAACGCACCGCGCCTGCAGCCCGCCGTGGTGCCGGGCACCTCGCGCACGCTCTATCGGGCACTGCAAGAAGGCGAACTCGACGCCGCCATCGTCGTGGCGCCGCCCTTTCCCGTCCCGAGGTCGCTGGACGCCTTGCTGCTGCGGCGCGAGCCGCTGCTCCTGCTCTCGCAGGCCGATCCGGGCACGGACATCGGGGCGGCCGTGCGGCGCGGTCCCTACATCCGCTACGACTCCGATTCCTGGGGTGGCCAGCACGCGGAGCGCTATCTGTCGGACCACGGCGGAGCGCCGGCCCCGCTCTACGACCTGGACGCGCTCGAAGCCATCGCCTTGCTGGTCAGCGACGGCGTGGGTGTGAGCCTGACGCCCGACTGGTCGGGGCTGCGCCGCCTGGCGCCGCACTGCCGCATCACGTCGGTGGGCGACGAGCGCTACGACCGCCATCTGGTGCTGCTGTCGCAGCGGCGCTCGGAGCGGCCGCAGATGCTGGAGCTGCTGAAGACGGCGTGCCTCGCCTCGGCGGCCGCCCTCGAGGGCAGCGGCAAGACGCCGGAGATCGGCGCATGCCAGAATCAGAGCTCGGCCACTCGAACATGACTCCCCACGATTTGCTCGTTGCCGCACCGGGCAGGGCGGCGCCGGACCGCATCGCGCTTCGATGAAAGGGTCGCGAAATTCCCTGACTTCGCTGCGTGTCTTCCTCGCTGCTGCTCGCCGCCTCAATTTCAGCCAGGCTGCAGAGGAACTGCACCTGACGCAGAGCGCGGTCAGCAAGCACGTCCAGTCCCTGGAAGAGCGGCTCGGGTCGGCGCTGTTCAAGCGCACGCCGACCGGCTTGCGGATCACGCATGCCGGGGCCGTCTATCACGAGAAGGTGGCGGCTGCGCTGCGCTTGATCGAAGAGGCGGAATCGGAGGTCGCGCACCCGGACGCCCGGGTGAACCTGAACATCGCGGTGTCACCCTCGTTCGCTCAGTATTGCCTGATCCCGCGCATGCGGGAGTTCTTCGAGCTGCACGCTGAAGTCAGGCTGAACCTCCGGCCCAGGCTGATGATTCCGCGCGACCGGCAAGAGCGCTTCGACGCGGAGATCCAGCTGCACGGAGGGCAGGTCGCCGGCATGACCAGCACCTACCTCTGCGGCCGGGAAATGGGACTGGTGCTTGCCCCGTCGCTGCTGCAGGGCCGCCGACTGCGCAGCCCCGACGACCTGTCCCGCGTCACGCTTTTGAAGCGCGCTCAGAGGGGCTTTGGCTGGGACGAGTGGCGCGCGGCGATGGACACGCGCTGGGACGGTCCCGATGATCGCGCTCCGGAATACGAGGGCTTCAGCATGCTGTTGCCCGCCGTCATGAACGGCCTGGGCGCCGCGATCGTGCCTCTGTGCCTGGTTGGCGAGCAACTCGCGGCGGGACTCCTGGTCCGTCCCTTCGGCGAAACTGTGACCGGCCGGTATGGGTACCACCTGATGCGGCCCAGGCCCGACCCCGGCGGCCCTTACCTGGACACCTTCTGCGAATGGGTTGCCCGCATGGCCGCCGATCTGCCCGAGGGCGACCGAACGCCAGGCAATGGCCGAGGGCATTCCGCAACGGAATAGGGCATGCCGATTCGTTGCTTGGCGCCCGCAACGGCGGCCCCGAGAATGCCCGGCAATCTCTACTCTCGACCGATTCAATGCGACTCCTTCCCCGTTTCGTGCTGCCGGCACTCGCACTGGCCCTGGCGACCTTCGGCGCCGGCGCGCAGCAGCAAGCCTTGAGAATCGTTGTTCCGTATTCGCCCGGCGGCAGTTCCGACGTGCTCGCGCGCGCCTTCAGCGCCGAACTGGCCAAGGCATTGGGTGAGAACGTCATCGTCGACAACCGGCCGGGCGCGGGCTCGCTCCTGGCCACCCAATACGTTGCCACGCAACCCGCGGACGGCCGTACCCTGTTGCTGGTCGATGTGCCGTTCACCATCGTGCCGGCGCTGTATCGGGAGCGCGTCAGGTACGACGTCCAGAAGGACTTCGTGCCGGTCTCGCTGATCGGCGAATCGCCGACCTACCTGTTCGTGAACGAGGCTTCGCCTCTGCATTCCGCGGGCGACCTGGTCAAGTCGGCGCAAGCCAGGCCGTCCACGATCACCATCGCCTCGGGCGGCAACGGCTCGCTGACGCACCTGATGGCCGAACTGTTCATGATCAACACCAGGACCCGGTTGGTGCACGTCCCGTACAAGGGCGCCGCGGGAGCCATCACCGATGTCGCGGCAGGGCACGTGCAGGCGATCATCACGACGATGGCGAGCGCCGGCGGCCTCTACCCCGCGGGGCGCGTCCGCGCCCTGGCCGTGTCGGCGCCGCAGCGCCACCCCGAGACCCCCAATGTGCCCACCTTCGAAGAAGCGGGGGTGCCCGGCATGAACGTGGAAAGTTGGTGGGGTGTGGTCGTTCGTGCCGGGACGAGCCCCGCCGACCAGGCCCGCCTGCGCGACGCGATGCATCAGGTCCTGAGCCAGCCCGCCGTGCGCGCGCGCATCCGGAACGCCGGCGTGGATGTGCCCGCCGACACCAGTGCCGACGCGCTGCGCAAGACCGTGAGTGCGGACGTGGTGCGGTGGCGCGAGGTGATAGAGCGCGCCAACATCCACGTGGAATGACCGACAGCCAGGCGACGCTCACGTGAACACCTCCTTGCAGGCGTGGCTGGATCAAGCCGCGATGGATCCCGCGCTGATGCGCGATTTCGAACGCATCTGCAGTTTCGGCGGCCGCCTGGCGGGCAGCGGCGAAGACTCCGCCGCCCTGGACTGGGCGATCGCCAGGCTCGGCGAAATCCACCCCGGTGCGGTCCGCATCGACGTGCCCTTCGAGGGGTGGGAATGCGACCACGCCGAATTGCAGCTCTTGCCTTCGGACGTGGGTTTGCGTTGCCGGCCGCTGCTGCGTTCGGCGTCCACGCCCCCGGAAGGACTGGAAGCCGAAGTCGTCCACCTCGGGGCAGGGCGCCAGAGCGACTTCCAGGCAGCGGGCGACCGGATCCGGGGACGGGTTGTCCTGGTCGATCACGAGTACCCGTTTTCGCCGACGCACTTGCATCGGCGCAGGAAGTACGACATGGCCGTTGCCGGTGGGGCCGCCGGATTCCTGATCGCCAATCCGCTGCCGGGCGCCGGTGTGCTGTCCGGTTCGTCGGGTCGGGGACGCGGCAAGGCGGGCATCCCCGCGGCTTACATCGACCGGGAATCGGCCGGGCAGATCGTGTCGGCCGGCGCGAACTCGCGGGTGCGTTGGACCATCACCGGAAAGGAACGCGAAGGCTCCCTGGCCGGCGTCGGTGTTCTGGACGTCCCTGGCGAATCCGAGGACCGGATCGTCATCAGCGCGCATATCGACGGGCACGACCTGGGCGAGAGCGCCCTGGACAACGCGACCGGCGTGGCCTGTGCGCTGGCCGCGGCGCGGGCCCTGTCGACGCACGTCGGCCAGGGAACGCACAGCCTGCGCATTTGCCTGTTCTCGGGCGAAGAGTGGGCGCTGGCGGGTTCCCGGACCTATCTGGAGCGCCTGGACGAGAGCGAGCTCGCCACGTTGAAGCTGAACCTCAATCTCGATACCGTGGCGGGCGACGACAAGCTGACCGCGCTGATCAGCGATTTCCCGCGGCTCGCGCCCTTCGTGGCAAGCGCGGCTTGCGCGGCCGGCGTGCCACTCGATTGCTACCTGCCCCTGATGCCCAACTCCGACCACGCGAACTTCGCGGCGCGCGGAATCCCGGCCTTGCGTCTGCTGGCCGGCTTCGACCGGCCGGACTCCCGCGTCAACAACATCCTGTCGGCAGGCGATCGCAGGCCGGTCGTCGCGGAGAAAGAGCTGCGGCAAGCGCTGCGCGCAACCATTGCTCTGGGCTGGCTGGGCCTGAAGGCTTCAGCCGGCGAGCTCGATGCGCTGAGGATTCGGCTGGTTTGAGAGGTGAGGGGGCCGGTGACCGGTGCAGGGCGGGCGCGGAGCTGCGCCTGCCATGCTCGCTCAGAGGGATGTGTTGACGCGGACGAGCCAGGCCGTCGCGCTGGAACGAACTGTTGCAGACAAGGCCTGCTCTTTTCGCAGCGCGATGTTTGCGTGACATGCGGCGCGCACAGTGGATGCATCACCTCAGGGAGCAGGTCATGTCCACTTCGATATCGTTCGCGACTCTACTCGGCGCAGTGGTCGCTGCCAGCGGCTATGGATCGGTGCCCGCCGCCGAGCCAGCGCCCGTGGCACCACGGGCCATTGAACAGATCCGGCAGGCGCGCGTAGAGCTCTACTGCGGCCACGACGCGCAGGGCATCGCCGGCATCGAGGCAGCTTGCCGCGAACTGCGGGCCGCGGGCGGTACAAGCCGCATGACGGCGCTCTCGGCCCTGCAGCAGGCGAGCTTCCATGCGCGCCACCATCGCGCAACTCAAGCGCAGGAGGCGCTGGAACGGGCCGTCAGTGAATTGCGGGCCTGAGGGCGCTGCTCTCGCAGGAACTGCCCGAGCGATGAGTGAGAGCGAGGGCAGGGGTGCTTCACGTTAAGGGTTCGTTCAGCAGCCGCCGCGCAAGATGACTTCACCAACTGTGAAGGAGCTTCCGATGAATGTCCCGTACCTCGCGAAAGCGGCGGCCCTTGCTGCCATTGCCCTGGGCTCGCTGGCCGTGGCCCAGGCGGCGCAGGCCCACACCAACGTGTACTTCTCGCTCGGGGCTCCCGCGCCCGTGTACGCCGCCCCCGAACCCGTCTACGTCGTCCCGCAAGCTGCGTACGTGGCGCCTGGCACCGTGTACGCCCCGGCGTTCCCCGTCTACGTGGACGCCGGGCACCGCGACTGGCGCTGGCGCCAGGAGGAATTGCGGCGGGAAGAATGGCGCCGGGAACACTGGCGCCGCGAGGAGTGGCGTCGGCATCAACATCACGAGTGGGATCGGCACTAAGCTGGTCGAGTGGGAGGAGAACGATGGCGAGGGTTCAGGCGCCCCGGAGCGTTGAGCCATTGCATCAGCGAGCGCCCGGCCGGCCCGGGCGGCGCGTCCTTGCGGTGAATCGCGCGCATGGGGAGCACCTGCGTTCGCGGGGGCGCGCCTTCCACGTCGATCTTCACGAGCCTGCCGGCACGGACGTCCTTCTCGACGAGGTGCAGCGGCATCTGGCCCCAGCCGAATCCGGCCTTGAGGAAGGCGTGTTTGGCCGCGAGGTCGGAGATGCGCCACGTACTGGTCGAGAGAACGCCGAAGTTGTGGCCCTGTGAAAGCGGCGTGGGATCGGTGAGCACGAGCTGCACGTGCTTGATGATTTCCGCCTGGGGCACGACACCTCGCCAGGCCGAGAGCGGATGCGTGGGGCCCACGACGCTCACGAACGGGATCTCCAGGGACGGCGCAGACTGGAGTTGATCCGGAACGGTGGGCAGTGTGCCGACGATGCCGATGCGGCAACGCCCATCGAGCACCAGCTGCGTG
The DNA here is from genome assembly GCF_028291745.1 of Ramlibacter sp. GTDB lineage: Bacteria > Pseudomonadota > Gammaproteobacteria > Burkholderiales > Burkholderiaceae_C > Ramlibacter. The sequence continues at coordinate 5,643 of NZ_JAQGNQ010000098.1, forward strand.
ACGCCGCCGAGCGCCTGCACATGCAGTTGCAGTGACGTGTTCGGATATGCCGCCTTGAAGCGGCCCACCGCCTTCGTCAGTGCAGCCATCGGATAGACCACGTCGACGGCCACGGAGAGCTCCGGCTCCAGTCCCTCCCGCATGGCGCGTGCGCGAGCCTTGAAGGTATCGATGTTGTCGGCGACGCCGCGAGCCGTGAGCAGGAGCTCCTTGCCGTGTGCCGTGAGGCTTGGATAACGAGAGCTTCGATCGAAGAGCGGCAGGCCGATCTGCGCTTCGAGATTGGCAAGCGTATGGCTCACGACCGACTGCGCGCGTCTGAGCCTGCGTGCGGCCGCGGAGAAGCTTCCCTCGTCGGCGGCAGCGATGAAGGTGCGCAGTTGGTCGAGGGTGAGGCCGTCGAGCACCTATCGATCCTGACGATGGATTCCATCGAATGATATCGGCTTCACGGGGGAGGCAAGGGCGCGCATCGTTCTGGTGCCCTTCAACCCCTCCGACGGAGAGTCAATGGAAAACCAGCGCAACCCCAAGGCCGGCCTGCAGGCCATGCTGACGCCCGACAACTGCGTGCTCGTCCTCATCGATCACCAGCCGTTCCAGTTCGCGGGCCTGCGAAGCCACGACACGCAGACGGTCATCAACAACGTGGTCGGGCTCGCCAAGTCTGCCAAGGCGTTCGACGTGCCGACCCTGTTCACGACCGTCGTGCAGGAGAAGGGGGGGCTGCTGCTCAAGCAGCTACAGGACGTCTTTCCGGACCAGAAGCCGATCGACCGGACGTTCATCAACACCTGGCAGGACGAGCGCGTCGTAGCATGGGTGAGGAAGACCGAGCGCAAAAAGATCGTGATGGCGGCGCTGTGGACGGAAATCTGCCTGGCCTTCCCTGTGATCCAGGCGCTGGGTGAAGGCTACGAGGTCTACTTCGTCACCGATGCCTCCGGCGGCGTCAGCCTCGAGGCGCACGAGATGGCCGTGCAACGCATGGTCCAGGCCGGCGGCGTGCCGCTCACATGGACGGTGTTTGCGGCGGAACTCCAGCGCGATTGGGCGCGCACGCGGACCGTGCCCGCTTACGCTGCGATGCTCCTCGATCACATGGGCAATGTCGGCACGAGCCTGATGTGGGAGCAGCAACTCCTGAACGCACCGCGGGTGAACCCGTCATGAAAATCGGCGCACTTGGTGCGGGCGGGATTGGTCAGGCTTTCGCCGCGCCACGCGGCGAAAGCCTGCCATGAAACTGAGCGCGCCGCCCGTCGTACAGGCGCGGCGCGGCTCGATCAACGCTTGAACTTGCCGTCGGCGCCGATGATCGACAGGTCGGCGAAGTCCAGACCCGTGTGGTCGTCCGGTCCGTAGCTGACCTCGAGGCCGCCCAGGTCGAACTTCTTCATGCTCTCGAGCGCGGCGACCAGTTTCGCGCGCGTGGGATTCGGGCCGGCGCGGCGCAGGCCTTCCACCAGCACCTTGGCCGAGGCATAACCCTCGAGCATCGCGGGGCTGAGCTCCAGATTCTTCTCCTTCGCCAGGCCCATCGCTTCCTTCACCACGGGATAGGCGACGGAGCGCTCGGACGGGAACACCTGCGTGACGATCACGCCACGCGCGTCGGGGCCCAGGCTCTTGATGAAGCCGGTGGACGCGTTGTTCGACAGCGTGACGACCTGCGCCGCGGATTTCGCGACGCGCAGTGCCTTGATGCCGTCGGCCACGGTGTTGCCGGAGCCGAGCCACACGACCGCCTGCGGATCCTTGCCCGTGATCGCGGGAATGATCGTCTTGTAATCGGGCTTGGAACGGTCGGCCTTGATCACCACCGCCGGCTCGATGCCCGCCTTCGCAAAGCCCTTGTTCGCGCCTTCGAGCGCGTCGGTGCCGAACGAGTCGTCCGCGTAGACCACTGCGATGCGCGTGATGCTCAAGGTGTGCAGGTGCGTGATCGCCTTCTCGGCCTCGCGCTGGTAGGTGGCGCGCACGTTGAACACGTGCCGCTTGATCGGCTGGTGCAGCACCATGGCGCCGGTCGACGGACCCACCAGCACGACGTCGTTCGCGTCGAGCGTCGGCACGATCGCTTCGTTGTGCGGCGTGCCGCGGGTGAGGAACAGTGCGAGCACGTTCTTCTGCTCGATCAGGATCTTGGCGTTCTCCCCCGCGAGCTTGGGATTGAACTTATCATCGAGCGAGAGCAGCTCGATCTTCTGCCCGTTGATGCCGCCGCGTGCGTTGACGGCATCGAGGTACAGCTTGGCTCCTTCGGTGGTTTCCTTGACACCCGCTGCGACGGTGCCGGAGAAGCCGGCCGTCTGGCCGATCAGGATCTGGGACAGGGCCCAAGCCGGCGCCAGCGCCGCGACCAGGGTGACGATGATTCGTTTCACGGGTACTCCTCCACTCCACGACTGCGCGGGGATGTGACCAACTGTAAGCAGATGAGCTGGCGATGTCTACTTTCCTATGCCCTCGGAGTCGCTGCGCGTTGCGCGGAAGAGAAGCCGGCCAACTGGCCCGGAATTCCGTGTGTCTGCCCGCATGGCTGGCACGATGCGTACAACCTGCTGCCGCTGAACCAGAGTTCTGGAGCCAGTAGCGCAGCGCCTGGCGCTGACTGGTGGCCGGCAGCAAATCTGACCAAGCTGCTTCCGACCAACAGAAGTAATGGCAAGTTGCGCTTCGCGAAGTAAAGGGCGGCCTGGGGCGCGATCGGGCGCACGCGCAGGCCCGCCCGAGAGCCAAACCGGCTCGAGTTCCGCCGGATAGGGGGCGCTCAGTGAACGGCCACCGC
>NZ_JAQGNQ010000120.1 GCF_028291745.1 Ramlibacter sp.
ACGCGGCGGCGCACTGGCGGTTCGGCGGCCTCGCGCAGGCGCGCGCCGGCCTGAAGCCGGTGCAGCAAGCGCTGTTCGCGGTGCTGGAGGATGCGCGCGTCGAGTGGCTGGCCCTGCAGGAGCTGCCCGGGCTGCGCGCGCTGTGGCTGCCCTTTCATGCCGGCGACGATGCGCCGGCGGGCAACGGCTTCGAGGCACTGCTGGCGCGGCTGGCGCGCAGCCTGCTGGAGACGCACCCGGCCGACCCGCACCCTTGGCTGCGGCGGGCCCGGGCGGAGTTCTTCGCGGCCGACGGTCGCACGCCCCGCCTGCATTCGGTGGCCGACGTGCGCGCCGCCGCTTCTCGCCTGGGCAACGAGATCGGCCAGATGCGGCTGCCGTTCAACCCGCGCACCTACTGCGTCCACGCAGCGTATCGCGACGACGGCAGCTGGCTGTGGCAGCCGGAGGCCAACGCCCCCGCCTCGGACACCGTGCTGGCGGCACGCGCCGACGGCCAGCCCGGGCGCGAGCAGGCGGCGCAAGCGCCCCGCGTGGAGATGCCGCCCGTGTATTACCCGGAATGGGACGCGCGCATCGGCCGCTTCCGCGCCGACTGGTGCCGGGTCTACACGCTGCCCGCCGCGACCGCGCCGATCGTCGCGGAGCTTCGCGTGGACAGCGGCGCACACCGGCGCCTGGAGCGGGTCCTCGCACGGCTGCGCGGACGGCTGCCTCGCAACGATGGCCGGGCCGCGATCGGCGAAGAGTTTCACCCGGCGGCACTGGTGGACAGCCGCGTGCACCGGCGCGCGCAGCAGCCGCCGCCGGAACGCATCTACCGGCAACGCATCGCGCCCGCCCAGCGGCTGGCCGTGCAGGTGCTGGTCGATGCCTCCGAATCCACCGGTGACCGCGGCCCCGGCGGCGGCCCCTTGCTGGCCGACCTGCTGGCACTGGCGCTTGCCTGCGCGGGCGCGCTGGAACGCGCCGGCCACCGCGCGAGCGTGCTGAGCTTCGCCTCACGCACGCGGCAGCGGGTCGAGGTCCGGCCGCTCAAGCAGTGGGATGAGTCGAGCACGGCGGGGCCGGTGCTGGCGCGTTGCCGCGCGCTGCGCAGCGGCGGCTCCACGCGCCTGGGCGTGGTGGTGCGGCACGCTGCGGCCGGTGCGGCCCAGGCGGTGCGCGACACCGGTCGGCGCCCCATGGTGCTGGTCTTGACCGACGGCGAGGTGCACGACGTCGACGTGCCCGACCCCGCCTACCTGCTGGGTGACCTGCGCCGCGCAGTCGCGGATGCGGCGCGCGCCGGTGTGGCCGTGCGCTGCCTGCAACTGCAAGCCGGCGCTGCGCCTGCGAACTTGCGCGCAGCGGGCCTGCCCGCGCTGCGCATCCGCTCGCCGCGGGCGCTGGCGGACCGGCTCTTGTCCCTGCTGGCCGGTTGAGCTCGCGCCATTCCTACAATGGCGGCATGAAGCCCGTCGTCTACACCCGTGGCCAGGCCCTGCCGGGCCTGCTCGAAAAGCGCATCCTGATCCTCGACGGCGCGATGGGCACCATGATCCAGCGCTTCAAGCTGACCGAGCAGGACTTCCGGGGCGAGTCATTCCGCGAGCACCGCAAGGACCTGAAGAACAACAGCGATGTGCTGGTGCTGACGCGCCCCGACGTGATCCGCGCCATCCACGAGGGCTACCTCGCCGCGGGCGCCGACCTGATCGAGACCAATACCTTCGGCGCCAACTTCATCGCGCAGGAAGACTACGCCCTGGGCGCCTTCGCCCGCGAGATGAACGTGGCGGCGGCGAAGCTCGCCCGTGAGGCGGTCGAGAAGTTCTCCACGCCCGAGAAGCCGCGCTTCGTCGCCGGCGCACTCGGCCCGACCCCGCGCACGGCCAGCATCAGCCCCGACGTGAACGACCCGGGTGCGCGCAACGTGGACTTCGAGCAATTGCGCGCGGCCTATTACGAGCAAGTGCAGGCGCTGGTCGAAGGCGGCGTCGACCTGCTGCTGGTCGAGACCATCTTCGACACGCTCAATGCCAAGGCGGCGCTGTTCGCGATCGACGAATACTTCGCGGACTCCGGCGAGCGCCTGCCGATCGTGATCAGCGGCACCGTCACCGATGCCTCCGGCCGCATCCTCAGCGGCCAGACCGTCAGCGCCTTCTGGTACAGCGTGCGGCACGCGCAGCCGCTGGCCATCGGCCTGAACTGCGCGCTGGGTGCGGCGCTGATGCGCCCCTACATCCAGGAGCTGAACAAGGTGGCACCCGACACCTTCATCAGCTGCTATCCCAACGCGGGCCTGCCCAATCCGATGAGCGACACGGGCTTCGACGAGACGCCGGAGGTCACCTCGCGCCTGCTGCGCGAGTTCGCGGCCGAAGGCCTGGTCAACATCGTGGGCGGCTGCTGCGGCACCACGCCGGAGCACATCGCGGCGATCGGCCAGGCGGTGGTGCCGCTGCCGACGCGCGCATTGCAGCGCGGCTTCTTCTACCGCGAAGCCGCCTGATGACCCGGGTGGCCGGCGGGCGATAACCCGCCGGCTCCTTGTCGTGCGTCTTGGCCGGTAAGCGGTCGACCCACGGTGTCCACTGTGCCGCAGCGGCTGCCAAAAGTCTTGCTGTTTTTCTGCAGTCTGGCCCAATCCGCAGAAAGATCTTTGGCGCCGGCGGCAGCGAGCCGGATAATCGCCAGCATGGACGCTATCGACCGAAAGATTCTCAAGGTCCTGCAGCAGGACGCCCGCGCCAGCCTGCAACAGATTGGCCAGGCGGTGGGCCTGAGCGCCTCGCCCTGCTGGGAGCGCATCAAGAAGATGGAATTGGCCGGGGTGATCGAGGGCTATACGGTGCGCCTGAATCCGCAGGCCCTGGGCTACAACGACACGGTGATGGTGCAGGTCACGCTGGACAGCCACTCGGACAACACGCTGGAGAAATTCGGCGAGACGCTGGCGGCCATCCCCGAAGTGATCGAGGCCTACCTCGTCTCCGGCGAATACGACTACCTGCTGCGTATCGCGGTGCAGGACACCCGCGACTACGAACGCCTGCTGCGCGAGCGCCTGTACAAGATCAAGGGCATCCGCCACAGCAAGTCGAGCTTCGTGCTGAGGACCTTGAAGAAGGCGGACCTGCCGCTGTAGGGTGGAAAACCAAAGACCAACAACCGGACGCAGAACGCGCAGAAGTTTCGCAGAAGGCGCAGAAGAGACGAAAGATAAGGAAGCTTGTCCCGTCCTTCTTGATGGCTGTCCTTCTGCGTCTTCTGCGCAGTTTCTGCGCGTTCTGCGTCCGGTTGTTGGTCTTTCTCCGGCCAGCGTAAAATCGCAGCCTGCTCAAGGAGCGCTGCAGCAGTCCACGCGACTGTCAGGCTTGAGATGGATCCCAACCGCGCTCACCCGGACCGCCAACGAGGTGAGTGATGAGCGAGCAGACCCAAGTCCCCCCCATGAAGCTGTCCGGCCTGGAGCCTGTCTCCATCGGCCCCGGATCGCTGTTCGTCAACATCGGCGAGCGCACCAATGTCACCGGCTCCAAGGCCTTCGCGCGCATGATCCTTGCCGACCAGTTCGAGCAGGCGCTCGTGGTCGCCCGGCAGCAGGTCGAGAACGGCGCGCAGGTGATCGACATCAACATGGACGAGGCCATGCTCGATAGCAAGGCGGCCATGGTGCGCTTCCTCAACCTGATCGCCAGCGAGCCGGACATCGCCCGCGTGCCGATCATGATCGACTCCTCGAAGTGGGACGTGATCGAGGCCGGCCTGCGCTGCATCCAGGGCAAGGGCATCGTCAACTCGATCTCGCTCAAGGAAGGCGAGGCCGAATTCCGCCGCCAGGCCACGCTCGTGCGCCGCTATGGCGCCGCCGCCGTCGTGATGGCGTTCGACGAGAAGGGCCAGGCCGACACTTACGAACGCAAGACCGAGATCTGCAAGCGCGCCTATGATTTCCTGATCGAACGGGTCGGCTTCCCGCCCGAAGACATCATCTTCGATCCGAATATTTTCGCGATCGCGACCGGGCTCGAGGAGCACAACAATTACGGCGTCGACTTCATCGAGGCGACGCGCTGGATCCGCCAAAACCTGCCGCATGCGCATATTTCCGGCGGCGTCTCCAACCTG
>NZ_JAQGNQ010000024.1 GCF_028291745.1 Ramlibacter sp.
CGCCGCCAGAAGTGGATCGACCAGGCTCAGTCGCTCAATATGTATATGTAGGGCGTGTCCGGCAAGAAGCTCGACGACACCTACAAGCTGGCATGGATCCGCGGCCTGAAGACCACGTATTACCTGCGCACGATCAGCGCGACGCAGACCGAAAAGTCGACGGTGACGTCGGGCCGGTTGAACGCGGTGTCCTCGAGCGGGCAACCGCAAGGCGGCATGAGCGCGCTCGATGCGGTTGCCGCCGCCGCGCGCGCGCAGATGGATGCCACGCCCGCCACGGACATCAGGTTCTGCGGGATCGACGACCCGACTTGCGAAGCCTGTCAGTGATCGCGGCGAGCGAAAAAACTGTCGGTGTTCTCTGACAAAACACCGATGCAATTGAGCAACACAATCTGGCAGTGATGTGAACGAACACTTTTCAATTCGCATCACTGCTCATATCATCCGAGCATTGGAAAACTTATGTTGACCTGGGACGAAGAAGTCAAGCCCTCATCGCCAACGCCCTTGAACAGCGGCTTCATTCAGAGCCGCGAGGTGAGCCATTCACCTCTTTCGCAAGCCCCCTCCGAATCTTCCGCTCCCGCAACGCGTACTCTCGACGACGGCGCGGTTCTCCCCTCCAGGCCCGCCCCGGTCGCTGCGCGCACGCCGCAAGCGCAAGCCACCGTGCACCGCCGTGTCAATGCGGCCGACAAGCGCATCATCAACGGCCAGACCGACGTCAACCAGCTGGTGCCGTTCAAGTACAAGTGGGCCTGGGAAAAGTACCTCGCCACCTGCGCCAACCACTGGATGCCGCAGGAAGTGAACATGAACCGCGACATCGCCTTGTGGAAGGACCCGAACGGCCTGACCGAAGACGAGCGCCGCATCATCAAGCGCAACCTCGGCTTCTTCGTGACGGCCGATTCGCTGGCCGCCAATAACATCGTGCTGGGCACCTATCGCCACATCACGGCGCCGGAATGCCGGCAGTTCCTGTTGCGCCAGGCGTTCGAGGAAGCGATCCACACCCACGCGTACCAGTACATCGTGGAGTCGCTGGGTCTCGACGAGAGCGAGATCTTCAATGCCTACCACGAGGTCCAGTCGATCCGGGACAAGGACGAGTTCCTGATCCCCTTCATCGATGCGGTGATGGACCCCAACTTCCACACCGGCACGCCGGCCGACGACCAGAAGCTTCTCAAGAGCCTGATCGTCTTCGCCTGCCTCATGGAAGGCATGTTCTTCTACGTCGGCTTCACCCAGATCCTGGCGCTGGGCCGGCAGAACAAGATGACTGGCGCCGCCGAGCAGTACCAGTACATCCTGCGCGACGAGTCGATGCACTGCAATTTCGGCATCGACCTGATCAACACCATCAAGCTCGAGAACCCGCACCTCTGGACCGCCGACTTCAAGGCGGAGATCAAGGGCCTGTTCCAGAAAGCTGTCGAACTCGAGTACCGCTACGCCGAGGACACCATGCCCCGCGGCGTGCTGGGACTCAACGCCTCCATGTTCAAGGGCTACCTGCGCTACATCGCCAACCGGCGCGCCACGCAGATCGGCCTGGAAGCACTTTTCCCGAACGAGGAAAACCCCTTCCCCTGGATGAGCGAGATGATTGACTTGAAGAAGGAGCGCAATTTCTTTGAAACCCGCGTGATCGAATACCAGACGGGTGGAGCGCTTTCCTGGGATTAGGCAACTGCGATTCGGGTTGGATATGGTCGCCCGCACGCACCACGGCACGAAGAGGCCGGGGCGTGGCGGGCGCAGGTGTTCGTGGGGCTGGGCCTGAAGGCCCAACCTCGCGGATCGCTTCGCGTCACCAACAAACGCGAAGTGCTCTTTAGGTTGATGTTTTGATCAACGTAATCAGGAGATAGCAAATGGCAACTGCGAAGAAAACGGCCGCGAAGAAGGCCCCGGCCAAGAAGGCCGCTGCGAAGAAGACGACGACGGCGAAGAAGGCCCCCGCGAAGAAGGCCGCCGCCAAGAAGACGACCGCTGCCAAGAAGGCTCCGGCGGCCAAGAAGACGGCTGCCGCCAAGCGCCCGGCTGCGAAGAAGACCGCGGCGAAGCGCCCGGCTGCGAAGAAGTCGAGCGGCACCGCTGCCAAGAAGTCCACCGGCGGCGCGCGCAAGACCGCGGCAAAGAAGACCACGGCTGCGAAGAAGTCCTCGGGCACCACCGCCCGCAAGTCGACTGCGGCCAAGTCGGCCACTGGCGGCGCGCGCAAGACGGCGGCGAAGAAGACGGGCGCCAAGACCGCGGCCAAGACTACGGCGAAGACCGCAGCGAAGACCACGGCCAAGAAGACGACGGCCAAGAAGGCGGCGAAGAAGTCCTCCGGCGGTGCGAAGAAGGCGGCCACCAAAGCCCCTGCTGCCCAGCCGGCTGCGACTGCCTCCGCGCCGGCTGCGCCTGCGGCTCAAACCACTTTGAACCCGCAGGCCGCCTGGCCTTTTCCGACGGCTGCGAAGCCTTGAGTCGGCTCACGGGAAAAACGCTCTGCGTTTTTCCCGTGGCTGCCGGGTCCGCACCAGACGCCACGGCCATGCCGTGGCGTTTTTCATTGGGCGATACTTTCCCCGTGCGCACCCAACCCGATCTCTTCGGCTCCCCTGCCCCACGGATGCCCGAGGGCATGCGCTACCAGGAGGACTTCCTTTCCCTCGAGCAGGAGTCCGCCCTGGTCGCGCGCATCGCGCAACTGCCGCTGGCCAACATGAAGTACCAGCAGTACACGGCGCGCCGGCGCGTGGTCAGCTACGGCGGCCAGTACGACTTCAGCGCGCAGCGGCTGAACGAGGCCGAGCCGCTGCCGGCGTGGCTGGACCCGCTGCGGCAACGCGCAGCCGCCTGGGCCGGCATTGCGCCGGAGCAGTTCACGCAGGCGCTGCTCGCCGAATATCAGCCCGGCACACCGCTTGGCTGGCATCGCGACGTGCCGGACTTCGAGGACGTGGTCGGGATCTCCTTGCTCGACGAAGCGGTGATGCGCTTTCGCCCTTACCCGCCGGAAGGCGGCACGCGCGCGGACATCCTGAAGATGACGCTGGCGCCGCGCTCCATCTACCTGCTGCGCGGTGCGGCGCGCTGGGCGTGGCAGCATGCGGTGTCGCCGACGAAGGCGTTGCGGTATTCGATCACCTTGCGGACGGCGTCGGCTCGCCGCCCGTGAATGCCGGGAATGGTGGTGTGCCCTGCGGGCATCCCACCCCAAGGCGGCCATCCGGCCCCTACTTCTGTTCCGCCGCGACCTGCATGCGCCGCCGCAAGCGCGCCGCCTCCTCGGTCGCCCCGGCCTTCTCCGCCCGCATCGCCTGCGCCCCCAGCCAGGCCAGCACCGCGCGCCGCCAGCCCTGCTCGGACGCGGTGTCCGTCGCCACCTGCAGCACCTCCGGGTCCGCCTTCTCCATGCGCAGCAGCACGGCCGCCGCGATCACGCGGGACAGCGGCGTCTTGATCTTCTTCAGCGCGGCGCCGCCGCCTTCGCCGGTCGCGATCGGCCGGTACTCCTCGGGCAGCAGCCTGGCTTGCTCCGGCGACGCGTGTCCGGCCAGGAAATCGGCGTAAGCGCGCTCGGCATCCGGCGCATCGGCCCGCAAGGCCTCGAACCCGCTGCAAGGCGCGAGGTCCAGGCTGGCGATGTGCACCGCGCAGCGCGTGAGCTCGGCGCGGGCCAGCAGCCCCGGCTGGGCGGTACTCGACACCTCGGTGCGAAAGCGCGTGAACTCGACGTCGGCGACGCGGTCGTCCCCGGACAGGTAGGCCCGCTCGAAGCGGTCCTGCGCGCCGTCGGCATTGACCAGCCAATCCGGCTGGCGCGGCTTGCTGCCGCAGGCGACGAGTAGCAACGCAAGGAGTCCGGCGGCCACCAGACGGATTGAAGGGCAGTCCATCACGGCAGTTCGATCTTCCGTTCTTTCGCGAAGGGCCACTTGCGATTCAGGTCGTTGATCAGGTCCTCGATCTTGCGCAGGTTGTCTTCCACCTCGCCGCGCAGCGTGCCCAGGTCCGCGGTCGCCTTGTTGACGTTCCCGGCGATGCCCTGCGCCTGCGTCAGCACCGCGTCCACGCGCTGCAGGCTCCCGCGGGCATCCGTCAGCAGGGTGCGCAGCTGCCGCATGCTGGCCTGGGCATCGTCGGCGATGCCGTTGGCCCCGAAGACGCGCGTGTCGGCATGCGCCACCAGTTGCTGGCCGCTCGCGCCCAGCCGCTGGATCTGCAGCATGGCCGCATTCGCCCGCTCCACCGCCACCACCAGCTTGCGCGCGTCCTCCTCGTTGCCGAAGATCGCGTGCAGCGCGCCCTGCCGGCTTTGCAGCTTGTTCGTGAAGACCTGCAGGTTGGCCATGGAGCGATTCAGCTCCGAGTTCTGCGCGGTGATCTGGTTCAGGTTGTCCAGCACGTCCTTCGCGGCGCCGATCACGCGGTCGACTTCCTCGTTGAAGTCGCCGCGCAGCACCGGCCGCTGGGCCCCGTCCGGCAGCGGGGGATCGCTCAGCACGCCGCTGTAGGCGCGCAGCTGCGGGCCGCCGAACAGGCCTTTCACCAGCGTGAACACGCTCGACGTGCGCAGCCACTTGGCATCCTTTTGCACCACGTCGATGTCGATCTGCACCGCGCCGCGGTCGTTCAGCGAGACCTTCTTGACCGTGCCGATCGGGAAGCCCGAGAAGGTCAGGTCCATGCCGGCGGCCACGCCCTCGGCGTTGTCGGCCACCAGCACCAGGTGCTGCTTGGGTTCGAAGAAGCCGCGCGCGCGCAGCAGGAACAGCGCCGCCCCGACGATCAGCGCCACGGTGAACACCAGCAGCATCGTCGCCTTGAATGCCAGGTGCCGCACCTGCACGTTCTTGGCGGCCGGCTCGGATTTCTGCACCGGCGTTTCGGGTTGCGGAGGTGCTGTCGGCGGCGGCGGCGCGCCGGGTCGCTTGGGTTGATCGGCCATGTCAGATGTAATTGCCCACGAGCGACAGCGCCTCCAGGATCAACAGCACCCCGAACATGCGCACCAGGCCTTGCAGCGCCGCGCTCTCGCGCGAGCCGTCGTCCTCGATGTTGTTCAGGCCGGAGGCCATCGGGATCACCGACACGGCGATCGCGAAGAATAGGGTCTTGAGCATGAAAATGAAAGTGAACATCGGCTCGAACACACGCCCGGCCATGTGCGTGTACGCGTCGGCCCCGGCGATGGTGAACCCGTACACCGCGATATAGGCAAGCACGCCGGCCACCACGCAACTGAGGGCCGCCAGCGTGATGCACGAGAACACGCCGGCGATCAGCCGCGGCAGCACTTCCACCGCGATCGGGTCCAGCCGCTGGCGGCGCAGGTTGCGGAAGTGGCCGATGCGCCGCATCTCCACCAGGGCCGCGCCGCTCGGGATCGTGCAGCGCAGGGCGACGAACAGGGCCGCCGTCAGCGGGATCAGTTCCACCACCAGCACGCGCACCACCATCTCCAGCGCGTACTGCGAAAGGCCGTAGCTGGTGGCGGTGACGATCACGATGCGCGTGATGATCATCGTGAACAGCGCGATCAGCACCGTGAACCAGCCGAGAATGGGGGCCGTGTCGATGTAGACGTGGCGCGCCAGGTTGTACCGGGTCTGCGGGCCGTAGCTGCGGGGCGAGAGCGCGCGCACCACCATCACCGAGCCGAAGAAGGTGATGCGCGCCCAGGCCGCGGCCCAGCGCACTGGCGCAAGGCTGGTGTGGCTGACCCTGCGGTACCAGGTGGACAGGTGCATACGGGGCGATGGTAATGGCCGCGGCACGACAGGCTCGTAGGGCACCGCCTACAGTTGAGCCAGCCCGGCCTTTTGGCGAGTCCACGCCGACCCGGCATGGACTCGCATCCACGGGGAAAGGATGTCATGAGCGGTTTCGATTGCGATCTGTTCGTCGTGGGCGGCGGCAGCGGCGGCGTGCGTGCCGCGCGCATGGCGGCGCAGCGCGGCGTGCGCGTGGTGCTGGCCGAGGCGGCGGCCCTGGGCGGCACCTGCGTCAACGTGGGCTGCATCCCGAAGAAGCTATACAGCTACGCGGCGCACTACGGCCAGGACTTCGCCGACGCGGCCGGCTTCGGCTGGGACGTGCCGGCGCCCGCCTTCGACTGGCAGCGGCTGAAGAACAATCGCGCCCGCGAGATCGCTCGGCTCAACGGCATTTACGAGAACCTGCTGCGCGGCTCGGGCGTCGAGATCGTGCGCGGCTGGGCGATGCTGCGCGGGCCCGATGAGGTGGTGGTGGAGACGGCGGAGGGCGAGCGCCGCTGGCGCGCGCGCCACATCCTGATCGCCACCGGCGGCACGCCCTCGGTGCCGCACTTCCCGGGGCGCGAGCACGTCGTCACTTCCGACAGCATGTTCGACCTCGATCCCTTTCCCGCACGGCTGGTGATCGTGGGCGGCGGCTACATCGCCTGCGAGTTCGCATCGATCTTCCGCGGCCTGGGCAGCGAAGTCACGCAGCTCTATCGCGGCGAGCAGGTGCTGCGCGGCTTCGACGAGGACGTGCGCAACTTCCTGGCGCAGGAAGTGCGCAAGCACGGCGTCGACCTGCGCCTGCGCAGCGACGTCGCCCACGTCAAGCGCGCTGCGCGCGAGCTGCGCGTGACGCTGCAGGACGGCGAGGTGCTGGCCGCCGACACCGTGCTGTACGCGACCGGCCGCATTCCCAACGTGGCAGGGCTCGGGCTCGATCAAGTGCGAGTGCGGGTGTCACCGCACGGCGCCATCGAGGTGGACGATCGCTTCCAGACCTCCGTGCCTTCGATCCACGCGCTGGGCGATGTCACGGCGCGCCTGCAGCTCACGCCGGTGGCGCTGGCAGAAGCGATGGTGCTGGTCGACCACCTGTTCGGCGACGGCCGCCGCAACATGAGCTACGAGCTGGTGCCCACCGCCGTCTTCACGCATCCGAATATCGGCACCGTAGGACTGACCGAGGCGCAGGCGCGCGAACGCCATGGCGCCGTGCGCATCTTCCGCTCCGAGTTCCGGGCCCTGAAGCACACACTCAGCGGCAATACCGAACGCACGCTGATGAAGCTGGTGGTGGATGCCGCGAGCGACCGCGTCGTCGGTCTGCACATGGTCGGCGCCGATGCCGGCGAGATCGTCCAGGGCTTTGCGGTCGCGATGAAGGCCGGCGCCACCAAGGCCCAGTTCGACAGCACGATCGGCATCCATCCCACCATGGCCGAGGAGTTCGTCACGATGCGCGAGCCACTGTCCAGCTGATCAGGATTAAACCCATGTGACCGCTTGTGAGAAGTTCACGGCGCTCGCAAAAAGTCAGACTGGGACTACTTCCTTTACACACGGTTGGCTGGCGCGCCGGCTGCCTCAGGCGTTCAATAAGGACATGAGCGCACGTCATTTCATCACCGGTGGGCTGGGCTGCCGCCGGTGGACCCACAGCTTCGCAGCCCTGGCGCTGGCGTGGGGCGGGAACGCGCTCGCGCAGGACGTGGTCTCGGTGCCGGCGGCGCACCTGCATCACGCCGAAGGCTCGGTCGCCTATGCGCCGCAGGGCGACAAGGAATGGCACGACGTGCAGCCGCGCCGGCTGCTCAAACGCGGCGACCGCCTGTGGACCGATCGCGGTTCGCGCGCCGAAGTGCAGGCCGGCGGCCATGCCCTGCGCCTGAACGGCGAGACCCAGCTGGTGCTGGAGAACGTGGGCGAGACGGCGACGCAGCTCAGTCTCACGCAAGGCAGCATGGTGGCCACGGTCACCCGCATGAATCCGGGCGACAGTTTCGAGGTCGGCACGCCGAACCTTGCCTTCCGCGCGCGCCAGATGGGCGACTACCGCATCGATGTGGATACCAAGCAGGGCGTGACGCGCGTCGTCGTGCTCTCGGGACTCGCGGTGGTGTACGGCGAGCAGGGCGAGGCGATGGAGGTGCGCTCGGGGCAGCGCGTCACCTTCCGCGAACGCCGGCTGGCGCGTGTGCAGCAGCCGCTGTTTGCCGCCACCGACGATTTCGATCGCTGGGCCGGTGCCCGCCGCCGCGGCGAACCGACGGTGAGCATGCCGATCGTGGCACAGGGCGTCGCACCGGCGCCGGCACTGCCCCGCGGCCTGGTGAACAAGGGACCCGACATCATCATCAAGGGCAGCGCCGCCGAAGTGGCCGCGCAGACCGGCATCCCCGCGCACTCCGCCCCGCGGCTCGCAGCCGCAACGGCGACAGCCGCAGCACCGGCCGTTGCAACGGCGACAGCGAGCACGCCGGCGGTGATGGTCACGCGGCAGCCCGCCGCAGCGGCGCCGGTCGCCGTGCTCACGGCGCCTGTGGCTTCGGCCAAGCCCATTCCCACCGCTGCCACCGCCACGCCGCTCAAGGTCACGGCCTCGAGCGCACCGGCCGGCCCGAGCGCCGCGGAGATCCAGGCGCAGGCGCAAGCGCAGATCGCCCAGGCCCAGGCCGCCTTGCAGGCGCAAGCCGCAGCGCACGCGCAAGCCCATGCCGCGGCGCAGGCTCAGGCACGGGAGCAGGCCGCTCAGGCACACGAGCAGGAGCGGCAACGCCGCCTGGCGCAGCAACGCGCCGAAGAGGATCGCCGCGCACTCGTGGCCCGCGCCGAACAGGCGCGCCGCGCCGCCAGTGCCGCCGAAGCGCGCCGCATCGAAGAACACCGGCGGGCTGTGGCCGCCCGGCGGGCCGAAGAGGATCGTCGCCACCTGCAGGCAAAACGCGAGGCGGATCAGAAGCATGCTGCCGCCAGCGTGCGCGCCGACGAAGAACGCCGGCACGCGCAGCAGGCACGCCGCGCCGCCGAGGAAAGGCACCTGGAGGCGCTGCGCAAGGCCGATGTGCAGAAGCTCGCGGAATTGCGTCGCCAGCAACTCGCGCGGCTGCAGGCGCAGGCCGGGCGCGATGAACAGTCCGCGGTGCTGCGGCGCGCGGAGCTGGCGCGCCGGGCCGATGACGAGCGTCGGGAGGAACAGGCCCGTCGCGAGGATCAGGGCCGCCGCGAAGAGCAGGCCCGCCGCGAGGACGATCTGCGTCGCCAGCGGGCGCTGGCAGAGCAGGTGCGGCGCGATCAGGCGCGCCGGGACGAGGAAGTGTGGCTACGCCAGCAGCAGAACAGCCAGCCGGTGCGGCCGGTGCCCATGGGCGTGCCCTTCCGCCGGGTCAGTTGACGCGGCGCGTGTAGGTGCGGGTGACGGGAGCCGCCTTCTCTTCTTCCGGCGGCAGGTAGATCGTGGTGCGGTCGATCTTGGCGTCGAAGGCGGCGATCTCGGCGCTCGCGCAGCGGATCACGGCGCGATCGAGAGGATGACACTGGCGTTGGCTCAGTTTGGTCAGTTCCTCGGAACGCTCGATATGAGCACGAACCTGTGCGGGATCGACCATCAGGGCAAAGGGATTGGCCATCGCTGTCGTCATTTTCTTGGACTCCTTGCTTGAAATCGCGCTCTTGGCGACCTTGTTCTGGATGACGCAGACTGTCGGTCCTGACCCCTTTGGGCAAGGTCAGCCGAGTGCGTTACACCTTGTAGGACGGTGGCGCAGCGCCGGACGGCCCTGAAGCGGGTGCATATCGGAGTTGCACAATAGGCGCATGCCCTTCATGCCGCCGTTCATTGCGCCCACGCTTCACGACCATCCTGAAAGCGCTCTGAACCAGGTGCGGGCGATCTACGGGCAGCAGATCCACCACCTGCGCGAGGCGATGCAACGCTTCGTTGCCGGCGAGGCCATGCCCGCGCGCGTGCGGGGCTGCTATCCGTACGTGCGCGTACACACGGACAGCACGGTCCCCCAGGCGGCACTGGAAAATTCCGGCGTGTCCTATGGCTTCGTGGCCAGCGCCGGCCGCTACGAGACGACGCTGACGCGGCCCGACCTGTACGCCAGCTACTACCTCGATCAGTTCGCGCTGCTGCTGCAAAACCATGGCGCCCCGCTGGAGGTGGGGATCAGCGAGGAGCCGATTCCGGTGCACTTCTCGTTCGCCGAACACGATCACATCGAGGGCAACCTGCCTCCCGGGCGGCGCATGCTGATGCGCGACCTGTTCGACCTGCCGGACCTCGCGAACATGGACGACGGCATTGCCAACGGCACGATCCGCTTCCATCCCGGCCAGCCGCATCCGCTGTCGCTGTTCACCGCCTCGCGCGTCGACTACTCGCTGCATCGCCTGCGCCACTACACGGGCAGCACGCCGGACTGGTTCCAGAACTTCGTGCTGTTCACGAACTACCAGTTCTACATCGACGAATTCATCAAACTCGGTCACGAGGAGATGAACCGCCCCGACAGCGAATACATCGCCTTCGTCGAACCGGGCAACGTGGTGACCCGGCGCGCCGGCCTGCCGCGCGAGCCCTACGACGGCTTCGGTGCGCCGCCGCCGCGTTTGCCGCAGATGCCGGCCTATCACCTGATTCGCCCGGGCCACAGCGGCATCACCATGGTGAACATCGGCGTCGGCCCGGCCAACGCCAAGAACATCACCGATCACGTGGCGGTGCTGCGGCCGCACGCCTGGATGATGCTCGGTCACTGCGCGGGGCTGCGCAATTCGCAGCAACTGGGCGACTACGTGCTGGCCCACGGCTACGTCCGCGAGGACCACGTGCTGGACGAGGAACTGCCGCTGTGGATCCCGATCCCCGCGCTGGCCGAGATCCAGCTGGCCCTGGAGCAGGCGGTGGCCGACATCACCCAGTGCAAGGGCGCCGACCTGAAACGCATCATGCGCACGGGTACCGTGGCCAGCACCGACAACCGCAACTGGGAACTGCTTCCGGGCAACGAGCCGCAGCGGCGCTTCTCGCAAAGCCGCGCGGTCGCCCTCGACATGGAAAGCGCCACGATCGCCGCGAACGGCTTCCGCTTTCGCGTGCCTTACGGGACGCTGCTGTGCGTGAGCGACAAGCCGCTGCACGGCGAGATCAAGCTGCCGGGGATGGCCAACCAGTTCTATCGCGAACGCGTCGACCAGCACCTGCGCATCGGCATGCGCGCCATCGAGATCCTGCGCTCGCAGGGCCCGCAGCGGCTGCACAGCCGCAAGCTGCGGGCGTTCGACGAAGTCGCGTTCCAGTAGCGGCGGGCGCCGCCGAACGCTACAGCGCGGCCTCGGTCTCGATCAGCGTGGCCATCGCTTCGCCCAGGCGCACTGAATGCGTGGGTGCCCAGTCGGGCGTGAAGGTCAGCACGTTTTGCGGGAACAGCAGGATGACCGTGGAGCCAAGCAGGAAGCGGCCCATCTCCGCCCCCTTGGACAGCACGATGTCCTGGTTGCCATAGTTCCACTCGCGCGGCTCGCGCGTGCGCGGCGGATTGATGACGCCGTGCCACACGGTCTCCATGCTGCCGACGATCGTTGCGCCGACCAGCACCATCACCATGGGCCCGTGGGCGCAATCGAACACGCACACCACGCGCTCGTTGCGCGCGAACAGGCTGGGCACGTGGCGGGCGGTCAGCGGGTTGACGGAGAACAGGTCGCCCGGCACATAGATCATCCGCGTGAGGCGCCCCTCGCAGGGCATGTGGATGCGGTGGTAGTCCTTGGGCGCGAGATACAGCGTGGCGAAGTGGCCGTGGTCGAAGCGCTGCGCGAGCTGCTGGTCGCCGCCGACCAGGGCCCGCGTCGAGTAGCTGTGGCCCTTGGCCTGGAACAGCTGGTCGTGCTCGATCGGCCCGAACTGGCTGATGGCGGCATCGACCGGGCAGACGAAGGGCGCCGGCGAGATCGGGCGCACGCCTTCGCGCAGCGCGCGGGTGAAGAAATCGTTGAAGGTGGCGTAGTTCTCGATGCGCGGATCGGCCGCCTCGCCCATGTCCACCTGGTAGTGGGCGACGAAGCGTCGGATGATGCTCTGCGTGACTCCGCCCATGCGTGCGTTCGCCACCAGGCCGGCAAACACGGTCAGCAGCTTCTTGGGCAGGAGGTACTGCCGGGCGATGGCCAGGGGTGGGAGCAGAGGGAACAAGCGCGGTCCTGTTCGGGAAAAGGAAAATTCTAAGGCGCAGCCGGGGACGGGCATTCTCCGCTCTGCGACACAATCACGCGGGTCCATGACCGAGCCGCTCTTCGACGCCCGTGCCCTGACCCGACGCTACGGCAGCACGACCGTGGTCGACGCCCTTTCCTTCCGCATCGCCCCCGGCGAGTGCCTGGGCATCATCGGTCCGAACGGTGCGGGCAAGACGACCACCATCCGGATGTGCCTGGGCCTCACCGAGCCCGATGCCGGCGAGATCAGCGCGCTGGGGCTGCGCATGCCGCGCGACGCGCTGGCGATCAAGGCGCAGCTCGGGGTGGTGAGCCAGTTCGATTCGCTCGACCCGGACTTCAGCTGCGCGGAAAACCTGCTGGTCTACGGCCGCTACTTCGGGCTGCGCGAGCAGGACATCGCCGCGCGCATTCCGCGCCTGCTGGCGTTCGCCGCGCTCTCGCACAAGGCCGATGCCAAACCGATGGAGCTGTCCGGGGGGATGCGGCGGCGGCTGTCGCTCGCGCGGGCGCTGGTCAACGACCCGAAGCTGCTGCTGCTGGACGAACCCACCACCGGGCTCGATCCGCAGGCGCGGCACCTGATGTGGGAGCGGCTGCAGGTCCTGCTGCAGCAGGGCAAGTCGATCCTGCTCACCACCCACTTCATGGACGAGGCCGAGCGCCTGTGCCACCGGCTGCTGGTGCTCGATCACGGCCGCAAGATCGCCGAGGGCGAACCGCGCGTATTGATCGCGCAACACCTGGAGCCGGACGTGGTGGAAGCCTATGGCAACGGCGCCCTGGCGCTGGCGGAGTCGCCCCTGAAGGCCCTGGCCGGCCGCACCGAGGTGAGCGGCGAGACGGTGTTCTTCTACACCGAGGACGCGCGGCCGCTGCTGGACGCCCTGGCGCGCGAACACCCCAAGCTGCGCACGCTGCACCGGCCGGCCAACCTGGAGGACCTGTTCCTGAAACTCACCGGACGCCAGATCCGCGAGGAGGCATGATGGCCCGGGCACTCGCGCATTGGCAGGCGCCGCGGCTCTCGTGGCGCTGGTGGCCGGTGTTCCGGCGCAACCTGCTGGTGTGGCGCAAGCTCGCGATCCCGAGCCTGATCGGCAACATCGCCGAGC
Source organism: Ramlibacter sp. (assembly GCF_028291745.1). Lineage (GTDB taxonomy): Bacteria > Pseudomonadota > Gammaproteobacteria > Burkholderiales > Burkholderiaceae_C > Ramlibacter. The sequence goes on from NZ_JAQGNQ010000024.1 coordinate 13,106, forward strand.
CGCTGATCTGGCTGGTGGCCTTCGGCTACGGCATGGGTGCGCTGGTCGGGCGCGTGCGCCTGCCGGGGGGCGAAGTCCCCTACATCCTGTTCCTGGCGAGTGGCTCCGTCTGCATGAGCGCGATGAACGCGGCGACTTTCGAGGCGCTTTATTCCGCCTTCTCGCGCATGCACGTGCAGAAGACCTGGGACGGCATCCTCAACGCGCCCGTGAGCCTGGACGACATCGTGCTGGCCGAGATGCTGTGGGCCGCGTACAAGGCCATCTTCACGGTGACGGCCATCCTGCTGGTGATGCTGGGCCTGGGCATCTCGCACAGCCCCAAGCTGCTGGTGGCGTGGCTGGTGTTGCTGGGCGCGGGGGTTTCCTTCTCCTGCATCGCGCTGATCTTCAATGCCCTGGCCAAGGGCTACGACTTCTTCACCTACTACTTCACCCTGTTCCTCACGCCGATGATGTTCCTCTCCGGCGTGTTCTTCCCGCGCGAGCAACTGCCTGCGCTGCTGCGCGTGTTTTCCGAGTGGCTGCCCCTCACCAGCGCGGTGGAACTGGTGCGGCCGATGTTCATGGACCAGTGGCCGGCGCATCCGCTGCGCCACCTGCTGGTGCTCGCTGCCTATGCGCTGGTCGCCTTCTGGGCGGCGCTGGCCTTCACCCGCAGGCGCTTCGCGAACTGATCACGCGGCGACCGCCGCACCCGTGCCGACGCAGAGCGAGGACGTGGCCCGGGCGCCCTGCTTGATCAGGTCGGCCGCCTTCTCGCCGATCATGACCGTGGGCGCGTTGGTGTTGCCGCCGACGATGCGCGGCATGATCGAAGCGTCCACCACCCGCAGCCCCGCGATGCCGTGCACGCGCAACTGCGCATCGACCACGTCGAGTGGCCCGCTGCCCATGCGGCAGGTGCCCACCGGGTGGTAGATGGTGTCCGCCTGCGCGCGGATGAAGGCTTCGATCTGCGCATCGTCGCGCGCCGCCGCCGACGCTGCCTGTTCGCGCCCGCGATAGGCCGCCAGCGCCGGCTGCTGCAGGATCTGCCGCATCAGCTTGAAGCCGCGCACCAGGCGCCGCAGGTCGTCGGCCTCGCCCAGGAAGTTCGGATCGATGCACGGCGCGGCCATCGGATCGGCGCTGTGCAGCGTCAGCGTTCCCCGGCTCCTGGGACGCAGCAGGCAGACGTGGCAGGAATAGCCGTGGCCGAACACCGGCTTGCGACCGTGGTCCACCAGCTTGGCCAGGACGAAATGCAGTTGCAGGTCGGGAATGGGTTCCTGCGGCGCGCTGCGGATGAAGCCGCCTGCTTCCGCGAAGTTCGTGGTCAAGAGGCCGCGGCGATGCCGCCGCCATTCGAGCACGCCGCGCGCCGCGGCGACGACGCCGCGCGCGCTCAGACCGAACAGGTCGCCGAGATGGGGCGCATCGACCACCTGCACCACGTCGATGTGATCGTGCAGGTTGCGCCCGACTCCCGGCAGGTCGTGGACGACCGCCACGCCGCGCTCGCGCAGGTGCGTCGCCGGCCCGATGCCCGAGAGCATCAGCAGCTGCGGCGACAGCAGCGCGCCCGCCGAGAGCAGCACCTCGCGCCGGGCGTGCAGCAGCTTCTCGGCGCCGCCATGGCGATAGGCCACGCCCACCGCACGCTGGCCATCCAGCAGGACACGGGTGGCGTGGGCGCCGGTGATCACGTGCAGATTCGGTCGCGCGCGCTGCGGCGCCAGGTACGCCTTGGCCGCGCTGCAGCGCTCGCCGGCCTGGTGGGTCACCTGGTACAGGCCCACACCTTCCTGCTCGGGCCCGTTGAAGTCGCGATTCTCGCGGTACCCGGCCTGCCGGGCCGCCTGGACGAACACCGGGCCGAAGCGGTGCGGGCTGGCCAGGTCCATCACGTGGAGCGGACCATCGGCCCCGTGGTACGCGTCGGCACCGCGCTCGTTGCCCTCCGCCTTGCGGAAGTACGGCAGCACGTCCTCCCAGCCCCAGCCCGCATTGCCCTCGGCCGCCCACGCGTCGTAGTCGTTGCGGTGGCCGCGCGTGTAGATCATGGCGTTGATCGAGCTGGACCCGCCCAGCACCTTGCCGCGGGGCTGGTACCCGCGACGGCCGTTCAGGCCGCGCTGCGGCTCGGTCTGGAAGCCCCAGTTCGCCTGTCCGGTCAGTGCCAGCACGGCCAGCCCGGCTGGGCAGTGCAGCAGGACGCTGCTGTCCGCCGGGCCGGCCTCGAGCAAGGCCACCTGCACCTGCGGGTCTTCGCTCAGCCGCGCCGCCAGCACGCAGCCCGCCGAGCCGCCGCCCACGATCACGTAGTCCACTGCCTCGGGAAGCGCTGCGCTCATCGTCGTCTCCTCGTGTGCCCAGCAGTCTAGGCAAAGACCGGCCCGGGGGCGAGAGGTGCGGCCCTGCCCTTGCAGCGCCGGCCGTGGCACGATGCGCGGGCGCTTTCCCCGGCGCACTGCACGAGCAACACCACAAGGACCCCCATGACCACATCCCTCGACAAGGTGCTGTACACCGCCCACACCCACGCCGTCGGCGGCCGCGAAGGCAGCGGCCGTTCGGACGACGGCCGCATCGACGTGAAGCTGTCCTCGCCCGGCGGCGCCGGCAACGGCACCAACCCCGAGCAGTTGTTCGGTGTCGGCTATTCGGCCTGCTTCCTGGGCGCGATGAAGGCGGTCGCGCCCAAGGTCGGCGTGACCGTGCCGCCGGAAACCGCGATCGATGCCGAGGTCGACCTCGGCCCCACGTCGCTCGGCTTCGGCATTGCCGTGCGGCTGAAGATCACCGTGCCCGGTCTGGAGCGTGCCAAGGCGGAGCAGCTCGTCGCCGAAGCGCACAAGGTCTGCCCCTACTCCAATGCCACGCGCAACAACATCGCGGTGGAGATCACCGTCGCCTGAGCGCGGGGGCGACAATGCGGCATGACAGCCGACGCCCGCCATCCCTACGAGACCCTCACGCCCGACGCGGTGCTCGACGCACTCGCCTCGGTCGGCCTCTACGGGGATGGGCGCCTGCTGGCCCTGAGCTCCTACGAGAACCGGGTGTACCAGGTGCACCTGGAGGATCCCTTCGAGGGCTGCGCCATCGTGGTCGCCAAGTTCTACCGGCCCGGCCGCTGGAGCGAAGCGCAGATCGCGGAGGAACACGCGTTCGCCGCCGAACTGCAGGAGGCCGAAGTGCCGGCGGTGGCGCCGCTCGCCCCGGCCGGCGGCACGCTGCACCGGCATGGCGGCTTCATCTTCAGCGTGTCGCCGCGCCGCGGTGGCCGCGCGCCCGAGCTCGACGACGGCGCGGTGCTGGAATGGATAGGCCGCTACCTGGCGCGCCTGCACACGGTCGGCGCCCGGCGTCCCTTCGCCACCCGGCCCGCCATCGACGTCGCGACGTTCGGCGAGGAACCACGCGACTGGCTGCTGACCCACAACGGGATCCCGCTCGATGTGCAGGGCGACTGGGAGCGCGCCTGCGAGAAGGCACTGGCGCAGATCCGTGCCGCCCTGGCGGCGGCGCAGGCGGCCGACGTGCGAACGCTGCGCCTGCACGGCGACTGCCACCCGGGCAACATCCTCTGGACGCCCGATGCGGGACCGCACTTCGTCGATCTGGACGACGCGCGCACGGGCCCCGCCGTCCAGGACCTGTGGATGCTGCTGTCCGGGGAGCGCGTGCAACGGCAGCGCCAGCTGGGCGCGCTGCTCGATGGCTACGAGCAGTTCCGTGACTTCGACCGCAACGAGCTGGCCCTGATCGAGCCCCTGCGCACGCTGCGCCTGATCCACTACAGCGCGTGGCTGGCCCGCCGCTGGGACGACCCGGCCTTTCCGATCGCCTTTCCCTGGTTCGGCAGCTCCGACTACTGGCGCGGCCAGGTGCAGATGCTCGAGGAGCAGATGGAGGCGATGGAAGAACCGCCGGTGGTGGCCTGAAAGCAAGACGCCGGGTGCGGCAATCTACCGACCCGGCGCTCTTATGGTGGCTTTTCGCAAATCGCGAGCAAGCCGCTCGTGCGAACTTCGCGACTTAACGCAGCGGATTTTCCAGCACGCCGATGCCGCCGATCTCGATTCTCACCACGTCGCCCGACTTCAGGTACTTGGGCGGCTTGAAGCCGATGCCCACACCGGCGGGCGTGCCGGTGGCGATCAGGTCGCCGGGGTACAGCGTGATGCCCGCCGAGATGCATTCGATCAGCGTCGGGATGTCGAAGATGAGGTCCTTGGTGTTGGCGTCCTGGCGCAGTTCGCCGTTCACCCAGCACTTCACGTCGGTGTTCTGGCCGTCGCACTCGTCGGCCGTCACCAGCCACGGGCCCATGGGGCAGAAAGTATCGAAGGACTTGCCCAGCAGCCACTGCGAATGGCGGCCCTGCCAGTCGCGCGCCGTCATGTCGTTGATGATCGTGTAGCCCCACACGTGCTTCATTGCGTCGGCCGCCTTGATGCCCTTGCCGCCCTGGCCGATCACGACCGTCAGCTCGGCTTCGTAGTCGATCGCCGTCGACACTTCCGCCGGGAACAGGATGGTGTCGGTCGGGCCGATCACGGATTCGGGCACCTTGGAAAAGATGATCGGATCCTTGGGAATGTCGCCGCCCGACTTGGCACTGGAGTCGAAGCCGCTACCGGCGAATTCCTTGGCGTGCGCGTGGTAGTTCTTGCCCACGCAGAACACGTTGCGGCGCGGGCGCGGAATCGGTGCCAGCAGTTGCACGTCAGCGAGGGCGATCGGCGCGCCGGTGGCCGGCAGTGCACGGCCCGCGGCCTGCGCTTCCACGATGGGCAGCGCACCGAGCGCGGCCTCCTGCGCGGAGACCTGGAACGGTTCGATCTGGCGGCCATCCTGCGTGACGCGGCCAACGCCCTGTTGGCCCTGGTGACGGTAAGCGGCGATTTTCATGGGGAAAACTCTCTTTTGCGCCAAAATCAGCGCGCAGTAGCATGCTAACAAAACGTCACTCAGGAGTTTCCCGGATGTATCGTCGATTTTTTCTCGCTGCGGGCTTTCTTTCCGCAGCTGGCCTGGCCGTTGCGCAGTCCGCGTACCCGACCAGGCCGATCACGATGATCGTGCCCTTCCCGCCCGGGGGCCTGGCCGACATCGTGGGCCGGCCGATGGCGGAGGCCATGACGCGCAATCTGGGCCAACCGGTGGTGGTCGACAACAAGGGCGGCGCCGGTGGCGGCATCGGCATGGCGCAGGTCGCCAAGTCCGCACCGGACGGCTACACGATCCTGATGGCCCTTTCTTCTTACAGCGTGCTGCCGGAGGCCGACGCAATCCTCGGCCGGCCGCAGATGTACTCGTACGCTTCGCTGCGCCCCATTGCCCGCGTCACGGCCGACCCGACGGTGCTGGCCGTGCGCGCGGACGCACCGTGGAAGACAGTGAAGGATTTCGTCGAGGACGCCCGCAAGCGCCCGGGCGCCATCAACTTCGGCTCGTCCGGTAACTACGGAACCATGCACGTGCCGATGGAGATCCTCAAGCAGGTGGCCAACGTGCGCATGACGCACATCCCGTACACGGGCGCCGGCCCGGCCGTGGTCGCGCTGCTCAGCGGCCAGGTTGACGCGGTGGCCTCCGGCCCGGCGACGGTGCTGCAGCACGTCAAGGCCGGCAAGCTGCGCGTGCTGGCGCACTGGGGCACCACGCGCCTCGATGCGCTGCCCGACGTGCCCTCGCTCAAGCAGGCCGGCTACAACGCCGAATACGCGCAGTGGTCCGGGGTGTTCGTGCCGGCCGGCACGCCCGAGCCGGTGGTGCAGCGCCTGCGCGCGGCCGTGCGCGCCGCCGCCAACGACCCGAAGGTGAAGGAGGCGATCCTCGCCGCCGGCAGCCCGGTGCTCTACGAGGACACGCCCGACTTCGAGAAGTACGTGCAGAGCGACGTGCATCGCATGCGCGATGTGGTCAAGAAGATCGGCAAGGTCGAATGATTCCCGGAGGCTCCATGAAGCGCCAACAGTTCGTCCGCTCCCTGCTTGCCATCGCCTGCGCGGGCGCTCTGATGCATGCGCTGCCGGCAGCCGCGCAGAAGTACCCCGACCGGCCGGTGCGGATCATCGTGCCGTTCGCGGTCGGTGGTCCGGCGGACGTGTTCGCCCGCTTCATCGCGCAACGCCTGCCCGACCAGGTGGGCGGCACCTTCGTGGTGGAGAACAGGCCCGGGGCCGGCGCCGTGATCGGCACCGACCAGGTCGCCAAGTCGGCGCCCGACGGCTACACGCTGCTGCTGATGTCCAACACGCAGACGGTCAACGAGACGCTGCTGCAGAACAAGCCCTACGACCTGTTGCGCGACTTCGTGGGCGTGGCGCCGATCAACTATTCGGATCTCGTGCTGGTCGCGCATCCCTCGGCCGGCATCGGCAACATCCAGGAGCTGCTCCAGAAGGCCAAGGCCCACCCGGGCAAGTTGACGTACGCGTCCTCCGGCACCGGCACGCCGTACCACATGGCCGGCGAACTGTTCAAGGCGATGTCGGATACCAAGATCCTCCACATCCCGTATCGCGGCAGTTCGGCTGCGCGCACCGACGTGCTCGGTGGCCAGGTCGACCTGATGTTCGATGCGGTCACGACCATGACCGAGCACATCAAGGCCGGCAAGGTGAAGGCCATCGCCACCACGGGCACGAAGCGCTCCGCGGTGTTGCCCGACGTGCCCACCGTCAGCGAGTCCGGGGTGAAGGGCTACGAGGCCACGATCTGGCTCGGACTGATGGCGCCCAAGGGCACGCCGCCGGCGATCGTCAATCGCCTGAACGAGGCAGTGAGCAAGATCGTGAGGGAGCCGGACCTGCAGCAGAACTGGGCCAGGCAGGGCGCCGTGCCCCTGGTGATGAACCCGCAGGAATTCGACAAGTACCTGCGCGCCGACGTCCAGAAGTGGGCGAAGGTGATCAAGACCGCGAACATCAAGGCCGACTGAATGTCCAGAACCCTGCATTTCCTCAGCGGCGGCGCCGCGCAAGGCCTCGTGAGCCGGCTGCAAGCCGCCTTCGAACAACAGCACGATTGCCGCCTGCAAGGCACCTACGGTGCCGTGGGACTGATGCGCGAGAAGCTGATCGCCGGCGATCCGTGCGACGTGTTGATCCTCAGCGAGGCCCTGATCACGGGCCTGGTCAAGGATGGCCGCGCCGATCCGGCGACGCCCCGCTCGCTCGGCGGCGTGAAGACCGGCCTCGCCGTCAAGGAAGGCCAGCCCGCGGTGGACATCCGCGGCCCCGAGGAGCTGAAGGCGCTGCTGCAACGCGCAAGCGCCATCTACTTCCCCGACCCGGCGAAGGCCACCGCCGGCATCCACTTCATGAAGGTGCTGCAGGCGCTCGGCCTGGCCGACGATGCCCGCAAGCTGCGCATGTTCCCGAACGGGGCGACCGCCATGGCGGCCCTGGCGCAGGCGCCCGAGGCGGACGCGGTGGGCTGCACGCAGATCAGCGAAATCCTGATCACGCCGGGCGTGCGACTGACCGGGCTGTTGCCGCCGCCGCATGAATTGACCACGACGTACACGGCGGCGGTGACCAGCGATGCGAGCGAACCGGAGCTCGCGCGCGCGCTGGTCGCGGCGCTGGCGTCGAGCGAGGCTGCGGCCACTCGGCGGGAGTGCGGGTTCGAGTGAGGGAAGTCAGCGCGGGCGGGTGGATGTCATCCCGGGCTTGACCCGGGATCCATGACAGCGCGGAATCCAGCGCCGCGTGGATTGCGGGTCAAGCCCGCAATGACATCCTTCGTTGCGGGCCGAACCGCAATGACATGATCCACCTGGACGCGGTGATCTACGCCAGCAGCGCGTTCACCCGTTTCACATAAGCCGCCGGGTCCTCCGGCAGGCCGCCTTCGGCGAGCAGCGCCTGGTCGAACAGGATGTGCGCCAGGTCGTTGAAGTTCGGCGAGCCTTCGAGCTTGCGCACCAGCGGGTGCGAGGCGTTGACTTCCAGCACCGGCTTCGCGTCCGGTGCCTTCTGCCCGGACTGCTTCAACAGCCGCGCGAGCTGCAGGCTCACCCCGCCATCGGTGACCACCAGGCAGGCGGGTGAATCGACCAGCCGCGTGGTGACGCGCACGTCCTGCGCCTTGTCCTTCAGCGCCTCCTTCAGCCGCGCCAGGACCGGCTTGAAGGACTCGGCGGCTTCTTCCGCCGCCTTCTTCTCCGACTCGTCCTGCAGCTTGCCCAGGTCCACCTGCCCCTTGGCGACCGATTGCAGCGGCGTGCCGTCGAACTCGGTCAGGTACGACAGTGCCCACTCGTCGACCCGGTCCGTCATGAACAGCACCTCGATGCCCTTCTTGCGGAAGATCTCGAGCTGCGGGCTGTGCGCCGCCGCGGCTTGGGTCTCGCCGGTGATGTAGTAGATCGCGTCCTGGCCTTCCTTCATCCGCGCCTTGTAGTCGGCCAGCGAGACCGAGGCGGTGTCGCTCTGGGTCGAGGCAAAGCGCAGCAGGCCGGCGATGCGATCGCGGTTGGCCGGGTCTTCGCCCAAACCCTCCTTCAGCACGGCGCCAAATTCGGCCTGGAACTTCGCGAAGCGGCCCTTGTCCTCGGCGCTTGCCGCTTCGTCCTTCTCCGACTTCGCAAGGTCTTCGAGCATCGCCAGCACGCGCCGCGTGTTGCCTTCGCGGATCGCCTTCACGTCGCGGCTTTCCTGCAGCAGTTCGCGGCTGACGTTCAAGGGCAGGTCGGCCGAATCGATCACGCCCTTGACGAAGCGCAGGTACGCGGGCAGCAGCGCCTCGGCGTCGTCCATGATGAACACGCGCTTGACGTACAGCTTCACGCCGGCGGCCTTCTCGCGGTTCCACAGGTCGAAGGGCGCGCGCCCCGGCACGAACAGCAGTTGCGTGTACTCGGTGCTGCCCTCCACGCGGTTGTGGCTCCAGGCAAGCGCGTCTTCGTAGTCGTGGCTGATTGCCTTGTAGAACTCCTGGTACTGCTCCGGCGTGATGTCCTTCTTCGCGCGGGTCCACAGCGCGGTCGCCTGGTTGACGGTCTCCCACTCGCCGGTCAGCACGTGCTCGCCGGGCTTTCCCTCCTCGCCTTCCTTCCATTCCTCCTTGCGCATCAGGATGGGCAGCGAGATGTGGTCGGAGTACTTGCCGATGATGGACTTGAGCTTCCAGCTGGAGAGATAGTCCTGCGCGTCCTCGCGCAGATGCAGGGTCACGCTGGTGCCCCGCTGCGCGCGCACCATGGTCTCGACCTCGAAGTCGCCGGCGCCGCCACTCACCCAGCGCACGCCCTCCGCGGGCGGCAAGCCGGCGCGGCGCGATTCGACGGCGATCTTGTCGGCGACGATGAAGCCCGAATAGAAGCCGACGCCGAACTGTCCGATCAACTGCGCATCGGACTTCTGGTCGCCCGAGAGGCGGTTCATGAACTCGCGCGTGCCGCTCTTGGCGATCGTGCCCAGGTTGTCGATGGCCTCCTGCTGCGACAGGCCGATGCCGTTGTCGGCAATGGTCAGCGTGCGGGCCTCGGGGTCGAAGCTCACGCGCACTTCGAGATTGGGCGCATCCTCGTACAGCGCGGAGTTGTGCAGCGCCTCGAAGCGCAGCTTGTCGCAGGCGTCCGACGCGTTGGAGATCAGCTCCCGCAGGAAGATCTCCTTGTTGGAGTAAAGGGCGTGGGTGACGAGGTGCAGCAGTTGTGCAACCTCGGCCTGGAAGGAGAGAGTCTGTTTCTGGCTCATGGCGTGTGGTCCGGATGCAGCGCACGAGCTAGGGGCAGCCCGTGAACATTTCAAGGCGGGTGATGCTACTGCACCACCGCGTGAACTATTCGAGGTTTCCTGCTCAGTTGCGGCTGCGGTCCTGCTTGGAGCCGTGCAACCGCTGGTTACAGTGCTGACATATGAGGATCGAGCTGCCTTCCACTTCCTGGGCCGACACGGTGCACCGCGCCGAGGACGACGCGCACACCCTGACGATGGCTGCGGCGCAGCCGGCGCTCGACTGGTTTGCCGGCGCCTGGTCCGCGAACTGCGGCCTCAGCCAGCGGGTGGAAGTGGCCGCGGGCGAGCCGCTGGTCCTCACGCTCACCCTCTGAGGGCCGCGCCCTGCGCCAGCCTCAGAACTCGTATTCGACCTGCAGCCGCAGGGTGTTGCGCGGCGAACCGTGGGTGATCCCGAACAGTGCGCCGGCGTTGTACTTGACGTCGTGCCCTGCGAGCTTGACCTCGCCGAACACCGCCGGACCCAGGATGTGCGACTGGTCCGAAGTGTTTTCCCAGTGGTCCCACCGCCCCACGTCCCCGAAGCCCTGCGCGCCGAAGTCCAGTTCAGGGTGCCAGCGATAGCGCAGCTGCCACTGGTAGCCCAGGTCCGCGCGTAGCTGTGGCACCGCGCGCGTCTGCTTCTCGATCAGCACGTTGACGTTGGCCGTCCACTTGCTGCCGATGTCGGCCTGGAACAGCGGACCCCACCGGTACTGGTAGCCTGCGCTGCGTTCGCGCGGGCGCTCGATCTCCAGCAGGAAGCCGACGTCGACCGGGTACTTGCCGGTCTCGGTGAACTGGAAGCGGTTCTCCCATTCCCAGGCGTCGAAGCCATGCTGCTCGCCGGGCTGCTTTTGCCACGCCGCCGCGAGCTCGGTGAACCAGTGGCTGTTGACGCCGTACCCTATGCTGAGGATCTCCTCGCTGACGCGCGTTCCGTCGCGTAGCTTGGACGATCCGGCGCGGAGCTCGATCTCCTTCTCGCCCGCCTCGACGACCGCCGGGAAGACCTGGTCGGCCGGTCCGGCCACCGCTGGCAGCGCGGCGGCCAGCACAACGCCGGCGAATGCTGACAGGACGATCTGGCGTACAGCGTTGCTCATTCAAGCGGCTCCGGTTGTTACTGTTGGGATGACCCGAGCCTACGACGAGCGTACGGCTGGGCGCAATATGCGCGTGCCCGCATAGATCACGGCGAGCACCAGCAGGTACGCCCCCAATTGCGCTGCCGATGGCCGCGCGTCGTAGCCCACGAGGGCGTGCAGCAGGGTGCCAAGCGCGGAGTCCGGTGCCACTGCCGCAGAGGTGTCCCACAACGGCGCCGTTCCGCGTTCGATGAAGCCGGCCTGCGCCAGCGACTTCGTGAGCTGGCTCGCGAGCGAACCGGCAAGCAGCGCGATCAGCAGGTTGGTGGCCGTGAACACGTGCCGCGCTGGCAGCCGCGCAAGACCGCCGTAGATGGCAAGCCCCGCACCCGCGCCGGCCAACACGCCCACCGTGCAGAACACGGCCACCTCGCCGAGGGAGAGGGGCGATCCCGAGACGATGCCGCCGACGAACAACACCGTCTCGGCGCCCTCGCGCAGCACCGCGAGCGCGACCGCCACCGTGAGCGCCCAGGGCCTGCGCTGGCCGTCCTGCACCGACACGCCCAAGGCGCGGGCCTGCTGCACCATCTCGCGCGAATGGGTGCTGACCCAGATGCAATGCCACAACAGCATGGTCAGGGCCACGGCCAGCACGCCGATGTTGATCACGTCCTGGCCGACGCCCTCGAACAGGCCGCTGATGCGTTCGGCCAGCACGGCGAGCAGCAGCGCGCCGAGGAACCCGGCCGCCACGCCCGCGGCAAGCCAGCGACCGCGGCCGGCCAGCTGGCGGGTGGCCGCCGCCACGATGCCGACGAACAGCGCCGCCTCGAGCGACTCGCGAAAGACGATCAGCGCAGCAGCGAACATGCCGGCCCTATTGCGCCACGAGGACGCCTTGCGCCGTCTTCTGGTTGAAGTCGCCGAAGAATTCGTAGCGGCCCGGGCTGAGCGGCCCGATGAAGATCGTGGCCTTCGCGCCGCCCGGGATCACCTTCTCGCGGTTGAGGCTGTGGCTCTCGAATTCCTCCGGCGTGCTGTCCTGGTTGTGCACCACCAGCTTGATCCGCGTCCCGGCAGGCACGGTCAGCTCGACCGGTTCGAAGCGGTGGTTCTTGATGGCCAGCGCGAACTCGGGTGGATCGGCGGCCGCGACGCGGCCGAGGAAGGCCGCGGCAAGGACGAACACAGGAAAGAAGCGAGGCATGTGAACTTTTTCAGGATGTCAGAGCGGAGATAGTAATGTGAATCACTTGCATTAGCTATGGGAGAAAGTGCGCACAGCCAAGTCCCCGCGCAGGCAAGGCCACCGTTTGCCCGATGCATCCTGCCGCTGATCGTCTTACATCTTGTGGTTGCACGGCCGCGCAGGGCGCGGGCGTTGCAAATTCAACAAGCAGAGCTAGTTTCAGCCCTATGTCTTTGATTTTTCTGACTTCCGGTCTTGCGCAGCCGCGAAGGATTTTCTACAGTCCGTCGCACTTGTTAAGGGATTTGCCTAAACACCCTTACAGTTTTTGCCCACTGCAAGGAGCTGCCATGCACCGTCTTAGTCTTCTTTCCACCGCCGCTCTCGCGGTCCTCTTCGCGGCCTTGGCGCCCGCGGCTTCGGCCGCAGGCGTCGACGCGAGCGTCACCGTCAAGGTGAGCCTGACTTCCAAGTGCCAGATCAAGGCCGGCCAGACCAACGTGGTCGACTTCGGAACCTATCAGGCCTTCGCCGCCGCGGATGTGACGGGAACGGGCTCGACCGTGACCTTCCAGTGCACCCGCGGCTTCGGCGCCAGCCCGACCGTGGCGTGGGACGTCGGCACCGACGCGACGGCCGCTGGCGTGGGGGTCATCGCCGGCCTCCAGTACACCTTGAGCGCCACCCCCGGCACCCGTCTCCCCGGAACGGCGGCCAGCGCGACTACGATCGGTTCCGCCGACGAGGTGCCCGTCGTGCTGAGCGGTACCATGCCCCAGGGTCAGGCCGGTGCCGGTGCCGGCGGCGCCACCACCACGGCGACCCGTACGTTGACGGTCACCTTCTGATCGCAACCCTCGGCTGCGCCGGGCGCTGCTCCGGAACGAAATGACGAACGCCTCGGTCCTGAAGTCTCTGGCCCGCGCCCAGCTCGCCCTGGCAGCTGTCCTGGCCGCCGGCGTTGCGCTGGCCGGCCAGCAGGCCGCTACCAGCGTCACCGTCAAGGTGAAGCTGGTGACTTCGTCCGGCGTGTGCGGCGCGCTCGCGACCCAACCCGCAGTGCAGGTGTCGTGCACACGCGAGGGAGGGCCGCTGCTGCCTGTTCCGGGTGGAGTCCCCTTCCGGCGCGCCACCCTGGTTCCGACCGCGCAGCTGCTGGATCCGGCCATGCTGGGGGATGTGGTGACGGAGCGTCTACCCGTCTACAGCGACGGTACGAAGATCTCCAGCTGGCGTATGGTTCAGCTAGATAATGCGCGCTATCTCGAGCTCACGATCGCGTGGTGACATGTACAGACTCCCCCAGAGCGGCCTGAATTTCCTCCTGCGGGCCGCCTGCCTCGCTGCCGTGATCACCCCGGCCGCGCAGGCGGGGTCCTTCTCCGTCAGCCCCGTGCGCATCTTCATGGAGATGCGCGAGCGCGCCACCGGCGTGACCATCATCAACGAGGGCGATACCGAACTGGTGATGCAGGCGGAGCTTTTCGAGTGGAAACAGAAGCCCGACGGAACCGACGACCTGCAGCCCACCGACGACCTCGTGCTCGCGCCGCCGATCCTGCGGCTGCCCAGGGGTGGCCGCCAGGTGGTGCGGCTGGCCAACCTGCGTGCGCCCGCGCCCGGGGAACAGCTCACCTACCGGTTGATCGTGCGGGAGGTACCGGAAGCGCTCGCGCCCAGCCAGCCCGGCGTGCAGATCCAGGTGGCCCTCGCATTCTCTCTGCCGGTGTTCATCACGCCGCCGGGGGCCAAGCGTGCGCTCACGTGCACGGCCACCCGCAGCAGCCCGACCGCGCTGCGCGCCACCTGCGAAAACCGCGGGCAGGCTTACGCGCAGCCGGCCAGCATGGTGCTCACCACGCCTTCGGGCAACACGCTGGCAACCAGCGAGATCAAGGGCGGCTACATCCTGCCCAACGTGACGCGCAGTTTCGAATTCGGCAACGAAGGCTCCCGCATTCCCGGCGGGCCGCTGAAGCTGCAGATCACGCAGGATGATGGCTCCAAGCAGGTGTTCGACGTCCGGCTGCCGGAGTAGCCGCCGGCGCAAGCTCTCCGCCTTCCTGCGGATCACCGTGCTGACCTGCGTCCTCCTCCAGGCCCGGCACGCGGCCGCGCAAAGCCGGGACAGCGAGACCGGCGAGCGGGTCCTGCCGGTCGAAGTCACGGTCAATGGCGGCTCCGGCGGTATCTGGCCGATCGTCAGCCGCGACGGCGTGCTGTACGCACCGGTGGAAGCCTTCACCGCATGGCGCCTGCAGGTTCGTCCGGACACGCCGACGGTGGAGTACCGCGGCTTCCGCTACCTGCCGGTCGCTGCCGTGACCGGGGTCCAGGCGAAGCTCGATGCCGACAAGGGGACGCTGCAGTTGTCCATTCCGCCGGAGGCCTTCACCGCGACGCGACTGTCGCGCGAACTCAGGTCCCTGCTGCCCCGCTCGGCGGTCGTGCCTGCCGTCTTCGTCAACTACGACCTGAGCTATACGCGCAGCGACGGCAGTTCGCGCACGGAAGGCCTCGGCCTGATCGGCGAAGTGGGTGCCAGCGGCAGCTGGGGTGTGCTGACCCAGACCTTCACCGCGCCCGACCTGCTGGCGCAGGGCCGGGCCCTTACCCGCCTGGAGACCACCTACCGGCGCGACTTTCCGGACCAGGGCTACACGCTCACGGCCGGCGACGGCACGCTGCGGACCGGCCTGCTCGGGCGAGGCGCCTACTTCGGCGGGCTGCAGTTCGGCACCAACTTCGGCCTGGCCCCGTACCTCAACCGGCAGCCCGTGCCGCTGATCGCGGGGCAGACCAGCACTCCGTCCACCGTGCAGTTGTACGTCAACGATGTGCTGCGCCAGAGCAGCAACGTGCCAGCCGGCCCGTTCACGATCGACAACCTTCCCACGCTGTCCGGCAACGGCGATGTCACCGTGCGCGTGCGCGACATCCTCGGCCGCGAAACCTTGATCACGCAACCGTTCCTCGTCACGGCGGATTTGCTCGCCCCCGGACTGAACGACTGGAGCGTGGAAATCGGCAAGCTGCGCAGGGACCTTGGCTCGCAAAGCTGGCACTACGGCGACCCCTTCGCATCCGGCACGTGGCGCCGCGGTTTCACCACCACCACCACCGGCGAAGGCCGGCTCGAAGTTGCCCGCGGCCGCAGCGCCCTGGGCCTGGCCGGCGTGCAAGCCGTCGGCTCGGAGGTGCTGATTCGCACCGGCGCGATGGCCAGCCAGGTCGACGGCCTGGGTCGTGGCAGCCGCTGGCTGTTGGGCGCCGAAAGGGGCGGCTACAACGCCAACATGTCCGTCAGCGTGGAGGGCAACAGCCGCGCGTTCCGCAGTCTCGGGGAAGACAAGGACGCCGTGCCCGTGCGGCTGCAGGTGGCCGCGCAGGCGAGCTGGGCCTTGGGCCCCGGCCGCGTGGGGCTCGCGACGGCGTACCAGCGGCTGTACGACGCGGATTCGATCCTCACCGCCTCGGTGAACTACGGCTTCTCCTTCAGGGATCACTGGCAGTTCAACGTCTTCTTCTCGCGCAGCTTCAGCACGGCCGATACCTACACCGTTGGCGCATCGCTGGTGGTGCCGCTGGACCGCACGACGGTGTCCTCGACCTCGCTGCAGCACCGCGGCGGGAGCACCGACTTCTACACCAGTGTCGACCACAGCCCGGCCGGCCTGACGGGATTGGGCTGGCGCGCACTGGCCGCCAAGGAAGGCGATCCGCGGGTCGAGGGCGGGCTGAACTGGTTCACGCCCTACGGCCTGTTCACGGCCGAAGGGGCCGTGCGGCCGCAGCAGACCGACATCCGCCTCGGTGCCGTGGGTGCCGCGGTCTGGGCGGGCAACCACGTGTTCGCGGCGCCCAGGTTCGACAACAGCGCGGTCCTGGTCTCGGTGCCCGGCCAGGAAGGCATTGGCGTCGGCCTGGGCGCGCAGGCCACCCAGAAGACCGACAGTCAGGGCCTCGCGTTGCTCAACGGCCTGCAGGCGTACCAGAGCAACGCCGTTCGGCTGAACCCCAACGACCTCCCGCTTTCGGCCGAGATCGAGTCGATCGAACAGGAAGTGGTGCCGCCCTGGCGCTCGGTCTCGAAGGTGGAATTCGCGGTGCGGGGCGGCAAGGCCGCCCTCGTCTCGATCGTGCTGGATGACGGCCAGCCGGCTCCGCCCGGCGCCACCGTGCAGATCGAGGGTGAGACGCAGGACTTCCTGGTCGCCCGGCGCGGCGAAGCCTACGTCACCGGTCTGAAGGACAGCAACCGCCTGCGACTGCAGTGGCACGACCGAACCTGCCGCCTGGACCTGCAACTGCCCCCGGGCGGGCCCGAGATCACGCGCGCGGGTCCCCTGCGCTGCACCGGAGTCCCACGATGAAGATCCTCGTTCGGTTCCTGCTCGCCATCGCCGCCCTGCTGGCCGCCCTGCCTGCGTCGGCCACCCTGAGCTGCTCGATCACCGTCAGCAACGTGAACGTCGTCTACAACTACTTCCCCACGGTGACGGGCCAGGGAACGCTCGGCATCGCCTGCACGCGCGACCCAACCCGGGACAACCGCAAGCCCACCGTGTGGATCGGCATGGTCCAGACGACCGCCGGCAACACTGCCACGCTGGACACCGGCGGCTCCACGCTCACCTACGAGATCTTCCACGCGAGCACCACCAGCGGCCTCTGGACCAACACCGGGAACGGTGTGAACAACACGTCAACGACCAACGGTGCGGTGCGCCAGCGGCTGGATTTCGGCAGCAACGCGAGCAGTTCGCTCACCGCGAGCATCCCCTTCTACTACAGCATCCAATCGCTGCAGTTCAAGCCGGCGGGGGTCTACGTGGACACGGTGGCGATCACCATGCGGCTGGACAGCGCCACCGGCGCTCTCATCACCACCAGCACGCTCGATGTGCACATCAGCATCCCGCGCAGCTGCCGCTTCAGCACGCCGCCCTCGCCGATCAGCATCAACTACCCCGCCTTCTCCGCCACGCCGGTGACCGCCACCAGCGACTTCGCGATCACCTGCACCCTGACCACCACCTACACGATCACGCTGGACCAGGCCCGAAGCGTGGTACCCACAGTGAACCTGGCCTACGGACTGAGCCTGGCGACGACCAGTGCGACCGGCACGGCGCTCGCGCAGCCCTATACGGTGAACATCAGCGTCGACGCCGGGCAGGCGGGAAGCTGCAGCACGGCGACCTGCACCGGCACCGATACCCGAACGCTGACCGTGACTTACTGAGGCGTCAAGCAGGCGCTGCGACCGTCACCGCCCGCACGGCGGCCGATTCCGTTCAGCTTGCGTTCATCGCCGGCGGGCAGACTCACTTCCATACCAACCAGCGAGGTGACTTCATGAAATCCACTGTCCGTTCCACTGCTGCCGCGGCGTCCGTGCTGCTGGCCTCCGTCGGCGCCATGATGGTCACGACGCCCGCCGCGGCGCAGTCGCGCGTCGTCGTCGTGCCGGCACCGGTGCACGCGCAGATCGAGCGCTTCGTCGTGCTGGGCCCGCTGGAGCGCGGCAACGTCGCGCGCTTCCGCCTGCACGCCACGCCTGGCGGTGAAGCGTGGGTGGCGCTGCCCGGCCTGCCGCGCGAGCGCCTGGTCGAAAGCCGGCCCGGTGTCTATGAGGCGAGCTACGCGCTGCGCGGGCACGGGGATCCGGGCCTGTTCGCCCGCGCCGTGGCGACCTTCGAACTGCATGGCGAGCGCCTGAGCGCGCGCGCCGAGGTGGTGGGCGAGCGCGACAACCAGCGCGCCGGCCGGGACGTGAGCCCGCCGCAGATCAGCGACCTGACGCCGGCGCAGGGCGAGCGCGTGAGCGAGCGCGGCTGGACGCGCATCAGCGCGCGCATCGGCGATCACGGCATGGGCGTGCAGTCCGTGCTGCTGCGGGTGGACGGCCGCGACGTAAGCGCCCGCGTGCGCGTCGAGGAAGACCTGGTGCGTTACGCCGAAGACCTGCCGTCCGGCCGGCACAACGCCGAACTGGTGGTGCGTGATCGCGCGGGCAATACGGCGCGGCGCAGCTGGAGCTTCGACGTCGCCGACAGCCATCGCCACGACGATCGCCACGACCGTTAAGTGCAGTGTGGTGAAACCCGCAACGCTGAACGCAACTTCACATTCGTTCAGCGTTCGTTCACCGAAGCACGCCTAAGCTGCATCCCACAACGACCCAGGAGTGAACCATGAAACTGAAGCCTCTTGCCCTCATCGGCCTTCTTGCCACCGGCGCCGCCATCGCGCAGCCCCAGGCCCCCGGCTTCGTCGACCGCGCCCGCGTGCAGAGCGTCGAGCCGCAGTACGAAAACGTGCAGGTGCCGCGCCAGGAGTGCGGCACCCAGGTGATCACCGAGCAGCGCCCGGTGGCCGGCAGCAGCGGCAGCTATGCCGGTGCGATCGTCGGCGGTCTGGCCGGGGGCGTGCTGGGCAATCAGGTCGGTCGCGGTCATGGCCGTGAGGCGGCGACTGCCGCCGGTGCGGTGATCGGCGCGCTCACCGGCGACCGTCTGGCCAACGACCAGCCGCAGGTCATCGAGCAGTCGCAGCGCGAAGTTCGCTCCTGCCGCACGGTCACCGAGCTGCAACAGCGCGTGACCGGCTACCGCGTGAGTTACGAGTACCACGGCCAGATGTACACCACGGTCATGCGCGAGCAACCCGGACACACCTTGCCGGTTCGCGTTTCGGTCATGCCGCTGGAGGAGCGGGAGTACCATCGGCCCTGACGCCGACAGCCGCCGCCCGCCGTGAACACCTTCCGCACCCTCACCTGCGCCTTGCTGCTGGCGGCCACGCTGCCGGCCTGGGCCGCGGTGACGCGGGAGGACGCGGCCGCCACCGCCCAGAAGGCCACCGGCGGCCGCGTGCTGTCGGTGGAGCAGGCGGATGCCGGCGGCCGACCGGTATGGCGCGTCAAGGTGGTCACCGAACGGGGCGACGTGCTGGTCATCCTGGTCGACGTGGCCACCGGCCGCATCCAATAGTCCCGGCCACGCGGCATCCATGCGACTGCTGCTGATCGAAGACGACGCCGCGCTGCGGCAAGGGCTGGCGCGGCAACTGGAAGCCGAGGGCTACCGCGTCGACCAGGCGGGCGCGGGCGACGAGGGCCTCTACCTCGCACGTGAATATCCCTTCGATCTCGTGATCGTCGACCTCGGCCTGCCCAAGGTCAACGGCCTCACGATCGTGCAGCGGCTGCGCACCGAAGGGCGCACCATGCCGCTGCTGATCCTGACCGCGCGCGGCTCGTGGCAGGACAAGGTGGCGGGCCTCGAAGCCGGCGCCGACGACTACGTCACCAAGCCTTTCGAATACCCCGAACTGGCGGCGCGCGTGAAGGCGCTGCTGCGCCGTTCGCTGCAGGCGGCGAGCGACGTCCTGGCGCTCGGCCCGCTCACCATCGACTTCGGCGGCCAGGCGGCGCAACTGAATGGCGCGGCGCTGGAGCTGACCACCTTCGAATACCGCATGCTCGAATACCTGGTACGCCAGCGCGCCCGCGTGGTCACGAAGCAGGAGCTGTCCGATTACCTCTACCCGCATGGCGAGGACCGCGACAGCAACGTGCTCGAAGTGCTGATCGGGCGCCTGCGCCGCAAGCTCGATCCGCAAGGCGAGCTGGCCCCCATCGAAACCGTGCGCGGGCGCGGCTACCGCTTCACTCTCGAATGAGCACCGGCTACTCGATACGCGCGCGCCTCTTGCTGGCGGCCGGCCTCGTCCTGCTGGCCTTCATGGCGGCGGCCGGCGCCGCGGTGCAGCGCGCGCATGCCGACAGCGTGCTGACCGCGCACTACGCACAGCTGCAAAGCAGCGTCTACCTGCTGCTGGCGCGCGCCGAGCTCGACGACACCGGAGCGCTGGTGATGCCCGGCAGCTTCGCCGAGCCACGGCTGTCGCTGCCCGAGTCGGGCCTGTACGCCAGCATCGTCAACCTCAAGCGCAACGAGCAGTGGCGCTCGGGCTCCAGCCTCGGCGCGAACCCGCCGTTCCGGCGCGAGGGCGTGGCCCCTGGCGAATGGCGCGACGAAACCATCGCGGGCCGCGACGGCTCCTGGCTGGCCGTGAGCTATGGCGTGAAGTGGGCGGCCGGCAAGGCCGAGGCGCCGCTGGTTCTCTCGGTGATGGAGGATCGCCGCGAATACGACCGCGAGATCGCCGCCTTCACGCGCACGCTGTGGCTGTGGCTCGGGGGTGCGGGGGTCCTGCTGTTGCTCGCGCAACTATTGCTGCTGCGCTGGGGCCTGGCGCCGCTGCAACGCGTGGCCGGCGAGATCCGGCGCATCGAGGCCGGCGAGCAGTCGCGCATCGAGGGCCGCTATCCCGGCGAGATCTCCGGCCTGACCGACAGCTTGAACACGCTGATCCAGCAGGAGCGCGAGCGTCAGGGCCGCTACAAGGAGGCACTGAGCTTCCTTGCCCACAGCCTGAAGACGCCGCTGGCCGTGCTGCGCAATGCGCTGCACGACCCGGCCGACCTGCCGCAGACCGTGCAGCAGCAGGTCGTTCGCATGGATGCCATCGTGCAGCACCAGCTGACACGGGCGGCAGCCGGCGGTGCCTCGAAGTTCGCGCCACCGATTCCCGTGGCGCCGGTGCTGGCCCGCATTCGCGACGCGCTGGCCAAGGTCTATGCGGACAAGGGCGTTGCCATCACGATCGACTGCACCCCCGACCTGAGCTGGCGCATCGAGGAAGGCGACCTGTTCGAGATGCTGGGCAACGTGATGGACAACGCCGCCAAGTGGGCGGTCCGGCGCGTCTCGGTGCGCGCCTGGCGCGAAGGCGCGCGCCTGCTGCTGCGCGTGGAAGACGACGGGCCGGGCTTCACCGACACGCAGACCATCCTGCAGATGCACGTGCGGCTGGACGAACGCGTGCCGGGCCACGGCGTCGGACTCACCGTCGTCAACGAGCTGGTGGCCAGCCACCACGGCGAACTGCAGTTGTCCCATGGCAGCCTGGGTGGCGCACTGGTGATGATCGTGCTGCCGGCGGCGTGATCGGCGCGCAGGGATTCGTGCGCGCGTGAGCGGCGCGTAGGGATGTCATTGCGGGCTTGACCCGCAATCCATGCGGCGCTTGTGCAAGCGCCGTCGTGGATCCCGGGTCAAGCCCGGGATGACATCCTGGGAGAGCTCATGCCCGCCCCGGCCGCAGTCGCTGCAAGAGGCCGGCCGTCGACGCGTCGAGCCCGGCCACGTCGCCGGAGTCAAAGCGCTTGGCGATTTCGCTGGCCAGCACCTTGCCCAACTCCACGCCCCACTGGTCGAAGCTGTCGATGCCCCACACGGCGCCGCTGGTGAACACGCGGTGTTCGTACATCGCCAGCAAGGCACCGAGGGATGCAGGCCGCAGCGCATCGAGCAGGAAGAAGGTGCTCGGGCGATTGCCCGCGAAGTTGCGGCGCCCGCCGGGATCCGCCTTGCCCTGCATCAAGGCCTGGGCCTGGGCCAGCGCATTGGCCAGCAGCAGCTCGTGGTGGCCCGGCAAGGCTTGGGCCGGATCGCGCACGGCGAAGAACTCCACGGGCACGCGGTCCGTGCCCTGGTGCAGCATCTGGAAGTAGGCATGCTGGCCATTGGTGCCCGGCTCCCCCCAGAGCACGGGTGAAGACCCGAAGGGCAGCGGCTGCCCCTGCGCGTCGACGCTCTTGCCGTTGCTTTCCATTTCCAGCTGCTGCAGGTACGCCGGCAGGCGGCGCAGCGCGCTGTGATACGGCGCAATGCTGCGGCTCGTGAAGCCCAGGAAGTTGCGGTACCAGACATCCAGCAGGCCGAGCCGCACCGGCAGGTTCGCCGCCAGCGGCGCGGTGCGAAAGTGTTCGTCCATCGCGTGGGCGCCGGCGAGCAGTTCGCGAAAGCCCTCGGCCCCGATGGCAATCGCGATTGGCAAGCCGATGGCGGACCACAGCGAATAACGCCCGCCCACCCAGTCCCAGAAGCCGAAGGTGGTGGTGATGCCGAACGCGCGCGCGGCTTCGACGTTGGTGGTCAGCGCGGCGAAGTGCCGCGCAATGTCGCGGCCGCCCTGCTGCTCGAACCACTGGCGCGCCGAACGCGCATTGGTCATGGTCTCCAGCGTCGTGAAGGTCTTGGAGGCGATCAGGAACAGCGTGCTTTCCGGGCGCACACCGCGCAGCACCGCAGCCAGCTCGTGGCCGTCGATGTTGGAGACGAAGTGGCAGCGCTTGCCCGGAACGGAAAACGCATCGAGTGCCGCCACCGCCATCTGCGGCCCGAGGTCCGAGCCGCCGATGCCGATGTTCACGATGTCGGTGATGGCGGTGTCCGCCCGCACGCGCTCGGCGAAGGCCAGCATCGCGTCCAGCGTTTCATGCACCGCCAGGGAATCGGGATCGGCCGCATTGCGCGGCGCGCGCAGCAGCCAGTGCTTGACCGCCCGGTTTTCCGTGTTGTTGATGCGCTCGCCGGCGAACATCGCATCGCGGTACGCCTCGACGCGCGTCTCGCGCGCAAGCGCCAGCAGCGCCTGCTCGCTGGCCGCGTCGATGAGATTCTTCGACAGATCGGCAAACACGTGTGGCGCCTGCTGGCTGAAAGCCGCGAAACGCTGCGCGTCCTGGGCGAAGGCCGCGCGCAGCTCGAAGCCCTGCGCGTACTGCGCGCTGATTCCCTGCAGCTGCGCCCAGGCAGCGGTGCGGTCGCAACGGGGTCGGGTCATGCGTTCAGGCCGACTGGATCAATCGTTCGAGCTTGATGGCATCGGCGCCGAAGGTGCGGATGCCCTCGCCGAGTTTCTCGCTGGCCATCGCATCCTCGTTCAGCGCCCAGCGGAACTGTGCCTCGTCGTACTGCACGGGGTGGATGTCGGCCGACTTGGCCTGTGCGGGGTCGAGGGCGCGCTGCACCGGCGCGTCGGACTGCTGCAGTTGCGCCATCAGCTCGGGGCTGATGGTCAACAGGTCGCAGCCGGCCAGCGCCAGGATCTGGCCGATGTTGCGGAAGCTGGCGCCCATCACCTCGGTGCTGATGCCGAAGTGCTTGTAGTACTGGTAGATCTGGCGCACCGACTGCACGCCCGGGTCGTTGGTGCCGGCCTGCGCGGCCTCGTCCCACGCGCTGCCCGCGGACTTCTTGTACCAGTCGTAGATGCGGCCCACGAAGGGCGAGATCAGCTGCACCTTCGCTTGGCCGCAGGCCACGGCCTGGCAAAAGGAGAACAGCAGGGTGAGATTGGTGTTGATGCCGCGCTGCTGCAGCCGCGCCGCTGCCTGGATGCCCTCCCAGGTGGCGGCGACCTTGATGAGGATGCGCTCGGGCGCCACGCCTTCGGCGCGGTAGAGCGCCATGATGCGTTCGGCGCGCGCCACGCTGGCCTCCGTGTCGAAGCTCAGTCGCGCATCGACTTCGGTGGAGACGCGCCCCGGCACGTGCTGCAGGATCTCGCTGCCGAAGCGCACCAGCAGGCGGTCGATGATCTCGTCCAGCGCCAGCTTGCGGTGGCGTTCCACCGTTTCCTGCAACAGATGGGCGTAGTCCGCCTTCTGCACCGCCTTGAGGATCAGCGAGGGATTGGTGGTGGCGTCCTGCGGCTTGTACTGCGCCAGCTGGCGGAAGTCGCCCGTGTCGGCAACGACGGTCGTGAACTGCTTGAGCGCGTCCAGTTGATTCATGCGGTCATTATCGGCCGTCGTGGGCGGCGCTTGTTCGCAGGCGAGCTCGGACGCAAAGGTAACCAAATTACACGGCGCGCTGCGCTGCGCACGTGCGTGGTGCACGGTGCCCATGAGGCGGCCGCTGGATGGGCTTGGCATCCCGCCGACCGGACCAAGCCGCGCTGAAACCAATTTACATTAAGCGGTCCGCAGCCCACACCTCTCCATGAGTTTCGACCTCGTTCTTTTCGGCGGCACCGGCGACCTCGCCTGGCGCAAGCTGATGCCCGCCCTGTTCCAGGCCTTTCGCCACGGCACCCTGCCCGAGGGTGGACGCATCATCGGCATCGCACGCGATGACCTGGGCGATGCGCAGTACCGCGAATTGATCCGCTCGCGCTTCGACGACGTCGAGCTTGCCAAGCGCCCGACCCCCGAGGAGTTCGATCGCTTCGCCGGCCTGCTGCACTTCCTGCGGCTGGACCTGTCGCAGCCGCAGGATTACCGACGGCTGGCCGACATGCTGCGCGAGCGCCATGCCGAAACGGTGGTGATGTACCTGGCCACAGCGCCGGACCTGTTCACCACCGTCTGCCAGCAGATCGCGGCCGCCGGCCTGAACCGGCCGAACACCCGCCTGGTGCTGGAGAAGCCGCTGGGCCACGACCTGGAATCGAATCGCGAGATCAACGAGACGGTGCGCAGCGTGCTGAGCGAGCGGCAGATCTTCCGCATCGACCACTACCTGGGCAAGCCGGCGGTGCAGAACCTCTTTGCCATGCGCTTCGGCAATGCGCTGTTCGAGCCGGTCTGGCGGCGCGAGCACATCTCCAACATCCAGATCACCATTGCCGAAGACCTGGGCGTGGAAAAGCGCGGCGCCTTCTACGACAAGACCGGCGCGCTGCGCGACATGGTGCAGAACCACGCGCTGCAACTGCTGTGCGCGTTGGCGATGGAGCCGCCCATCAACGCGCATGCCGACGCGATCCGCGACGAGAAGCTCAAGGTGCTGCGCTCGCTGCACCCCTGGACGCCGGAGACCATCGACCAGCACGTCGTGCGCGGCCAGTACGGTGCGGGCACCGCCAACCGGCAATCGGTGAGGGGCTACCGCGACGAGCCGGGCGTGGATCCGGAAAGCCGCACCGAGACCTTCGTGGCGCTGCGCACCGGCATCTCGAGCTGGCGCTGGGCCGGCGTGCCCTTCTACATCCGCACCGGCAAGCGGCTGATCTCGCGCGAGGCGCAGATCGTCGTCAACTACCGGCAGGCGCCGCACGCGATCTACAACGCGCCGGCGGGCAGCTGGAACCGGCTGGTGATCAACCTGCAGCCGCGTGACGGGCTGCAGCTGCACCTGCTGGCACTGGGCCAGGAGAACCGGCGCAACGGCCAGAGCCTGGCGCCCGTGCACCTGGACCTCGACTTCGACAAGCGCTTCGGCTCCGAGCGCGTGGGCGCCTACGAACGCCTGCTGCTCGACGTGATCGCCGGCCGCCTGAACCTGTTCGTGCGCAGCGACGAACAGGAAGCGGCGTGGCGCTGGGTCGAGCCGATCATGGAGCACTGGGCGGCCGACGAGCGCGGACCGCGCCCGTATGCCGCGGGCACCTGGGGCCCGAGCGCGTCCAGCGCGATGATCGCGCGCGACGGCCTCTGCTGGTCCGAGGAATGCTAGACCGCATCAAGGCGTCGATCAGCTCGCTGGCGCCGGCCGAACAGCGGGTTGCCAAGCTCGTGCTGGGCGACCCGCGCGCCTTTGCCAACCTGCCGGTGAGCCAGCTTGCCGACCGCGCACACGTCAGCAAACCGACCGTGGTGCGCTTTTGCCGCAGCATGGGCTATGACGGCCTCTCGGATTTCAAGCTCAAGCTCGCGGGCAGCGTGAGCGAGGGCGTTCCCTTCATCCATCGCAGCGTCGACCCGGACGACAAGACCGGCGACGTGCTGGTCAAGGTGATCGACAACGCGGTGGCCGCCTTCCTGAAGTACCGCAATGACGCCTCCACCTACGCGGTCGAGAAGGCGGCGGTGGCGCTGGCCGCGACCTACCAGACCGGCCGCCGGATCGAGTTCTACGGGGTCGGCAATTCCGGCGTGGTGGCGCTCGACGCGCAGCACAAGTTCTTTCGCCTCGGCATCAACACGATTGCCTACAGTGACGGCCACATGCAGGTGATGAGCGCGACGCTGCTCGGGCCGGGCGACTGCGTGGTGGTGGTCTCCAACTCGGGCCGCACGCGCGACCTGATGGACGCCTGCGACATCGCCCGCCGTAACGGCGCGACCACGATCGTGATCACGGCCACGGCCTCGCCGCTGGCCGCCGCGGGGCACATCCACTTGGCCGCCGACCATCCGGAAGGCTATGACCGCTACAGCCCGATGGTGTCGCGCCTGCTGCACCTGATGATCATCGACGTGCTGGCCACGACGGTGGCACTGCGCATCGGCGGCGGCAAGCTGCAGCCGCTGCTGCAGGAGATGAAGAACAATTTAAGGACGAAGCGGTACGCGTAAGGGACGAGAAAAACAACCAGTATCCGGACGCAGAAGACGCAGAAGTTGCGCAGAAAACGCAAAAAAGACTTTCAAGTTTTTCTTCTGCGTCTTCTGCGTGACTTCCGCGTCTTCTGCGTCCGGATATTGGGTGTTAAATCCGCCCCTCTTCGACCGCATGGCACGCCACGCGCATCCCGCCGATCTCCAGCAACGCCGGCCGCTCCACCCGACACCGCCCGTTCGCATGCGGACAACGCGGATTGAAGGCGCAGCCGGTGGGCGGATCCAGCGGATTCGGCACCTCGCCCTGCACCGGCGTGCGCGCGCGGCCGGTGTCGTGGATCTTCGGGATCGCGTCCAGCAGCATGCGCGTGTAGGGATGGCGCGGGTGCGCGAACAGTTGCCGCTTGTCGGCCACCTCCACCAGCCGCCCCAGGTACATCACGCCGACCCGGTCGCTCACATGCCGCACCACGGCCAGGTTGTGCGAGATGAAGAGATAGGTCAGGCCGCGCTGGCGCTGCAGGTCCTTCATGATGTTGAGGACCTGCGCCTGCACGCTGACGTCGAGGGCTGACGTCGGCTCGTCGCACACCAGGAATTCGGGATGCGTGGCCAAGGCCCGCGCGATCGAGATGCGCTGGCGCTGGCCGCCGGAGAACTGGTGCGGATACTTCGCCATGTCCAGCGGGCTGAGACCCACCGACTGCAGCAGTTCGCCGACGCGGTCCCTCAGCTCGCCGCGCCCGGAGAGCAGGCCGTGTTCCTGCAGCGGCTCGCCGACGATGTCCGCGACCTTCCAGCGCGGGTTCAGGCTTGCGTAGGGATCCTGGAAGATCATCTGGATGCGCCGGCGCAGCGGCTGCGCCTGCGCCCCGCGGAAGGCGGCATGCGCATCCTGGCCGTCGAAGTGGAAGCTGCCACGGGTGGGCTCGTACAAGCCCACGAGCAGGCGCGCCACCGTGCTCTTGCCGCAGCCGGACTCACCGACCAGCGCCAGGGTCTGCCCCTGCTCGATGGAGAAGCTCACGCCGTCCACGGCATGCAGCAGCTGGCGCGGCTTGCGTTCGAGCACGCGATTGAGCCAGGGGGCGGAGACGTCGAAGGTCTTGGCGAGGTCGGTGGCTTCCACGAGCGCCGCTGCCCTCACCCCAGCCCTCTCCCCGGAGGGGAGAGGGAGAGATACCGATCCCGGAATGACTCCCTCTCCCGCTGGCGGGAGAGGGTTGGGGTGAGGGCCAGCGAGCACGCCACTCATCCCGCCATCTCCGCATTCGCATCGTGCAGCCAGCAGGCGGCATGCGTCGCGCCTGCATTCAACAGCTCGGGCCGCTGCCGCGTGCAGCGCTCGAAGGCGCGCGGGCAGCGCGGGTTGTACGCACAGCCGCTCGGGATGGCGTTCAGCCGCGGCATGGCGCCGTCGATCTGGTTCAGGCGCTCGCGTTCGGACTCCATGTCGGGGATCGAGGCCATCAGCCCCAGCGTGTAGGGATGCGCCGGCTGGTGCAGCACCTGGTGCACCGGGCCGATCTCGGCGACGCGCCCCGCGTACATCACGGCCACGCGGTCGCAGGTTTCGGCGATCACGCCCATGTCGTGCGTGATCAGCATGACGGCGGCGCCGCGATCGCGGCAGATGCGCTTGAGCAGCTGGATGATCTGCGCCTGGATCGACACGTCGAGCGCGGTGGTCGGCTCGTCGGCGACGATCAGCTTCGGTTCCGCCGCCAGGGCCAGCGCGATCACCACGCGCTGCCGCATGCCGCCGGAGAACTGGTGCGGATAGTGGTCGATGCGCTGCGCGGCACCGGGGATGCCGGTGTCCTCCAGCAGTCCGATCGCGCGCCGGCGCGCCTCGGCGTTGCTCACCGGCAGGTGCGCCTGGATGGTCTCGGTCAGTTGCCGACCGATCGTGTACAGGGGGTTCAAGGAAGTCAGCGGATCCTGGAAGATCGCGCCGATCTTGCGGCCGCGGATGTGGCGCATGCGCGCGAACGGCAGGTTGTCGATGCGCTCGCGCTCCAGCAGGATGCGGCCCGAGGCGATGCGCCCCGGCGGCTCGAGCAGGCCGATGATGGCCGCACCGGTCAGCGACTTGCCGGCGCCCGACTCACCCACCACGCCCAGGATCTCGCCCGGCGCGATGTCGAAGTTGATGTGGTCCAAGGCGCGCAGCGTGCCGCGGCGCGAGGGAAATTCGACCACCAGGTCCTGGACTTGCAGCAGGGTCATGGCGCGCTCATTGCAGGCGCGGATTGAGCGCATCGCGCAGCCAGTCACCCAGCAGGTTCACCGACAGCGCGATCAGCACCAGCATGGTCCCGGGGAAGATGGTGATCCACCATTCCCCCGAGAACAGATAGTCGTTGCCGATGCGGATCAGCGTGCCCAGCGAAGGCTGCGTCGGCGGCGCGCCCACGCCCAGGAACGAGAGAGTCGCCTCGGTGATGATGGCAGTGGCCACATGGATGGTCGCCAGCACCAGCACCGGCCCGAGCACGTTGGGCAGCACGTGCCGGCGCATGATGCGCAGCGGCGCCACGCCCGTGACCCGCGCGGCCTGCACGTATTCCTTGTTGCGCTCCACCAGCGTGGAGCCACGCACCGTGCGCGCGTACTGCACCCAGCCGGTGAGCGTGATCGACAGGATCAGCACGCCGAAGGCGACCGAGTTCTGCGCATTCGGAAACAGCGCCCGGCCGACGCCCGCGATCAGCAACGCCACGAGGATGGCAGGGAAGCTCAGCATCACATCGCACAGCCGCATGATGAAGGCATCGATCCAGCCGCCGCGAAAGCCTGCGAGCAGGCCGAGCGTGACGCCGATAAGCACCGACAGCAGCACCGACACGATGCCCACCACCAGCGAGATGCGCGCGCCGTAGATCACGGCCGAGAGGATGTCGCGGCCCTGGTCGTCGGTGCCCAGCAGATAGGTACGGGTGCCTTCGGCCATCCACGCCGGGGGCTTGCGCGCATCGCTCAGCACGAGGGTGGTGAGGTCGAAGGGATCGTGCGGCGCCACGAAGGCCGCGAAGACGACGCTGAAGACGCAGACGAAGGCCACGGCCGCCGCGAACATCGCCATCGGCGAAGTCCGGAAGCTGTAGCCCAGGTCGCTGTCGAACCAGCGGGCGATGGCTGCTCTCATGGCGAGGGCATGTCATCCCGGGCTTGACCCGGGATCCATTCCACCCAGCGCGCGATCGTGGATTGCGGAGCCTGCCCCGGACCTGATCCGGGGAGCCCGCAATGACATCCGAAGCTCACGCGCCGCTCTTCTTGATGCTGATCCACTTGAAAGGCATGTAGTTGTCGGCCCGCTGCGTGATGTCGACCTTCTTGCTGATGCCCCAGGCCAGCGCCTGCTGGTGCAGCGGCAGGTGGCCGATGTCGTCCTGGTGGATCTTCATCGCTTCCTTGATCATCGCGTCGCGCCTGGACTTGTCGGTCTCCGACTGGATCGCCTTGATCAACTTCGTCTGCGCCGGATTGCAATAGGCGCCCAGGTTGAACTGGCCGGCGCCGGCTTCATCCGGGCACGCCATCAGCGAATTGAGCGCGTCGTGCGCGTCGTAGGTGCTCGGCGTCCAGCCCAGGAGATAGAAGCTGGTGTCGCGGCGCAGGATCTTCGGGAAGTAGGTGCCCTTGGTCTCGGCGGCCAGGTTGATCTTGACGCCGATGCGCGAGAGGTTGGCGGCCACGGTCTGGCAAATCCGCGCGTCGTTGACGTAGCGGTCGTTCGGGCAGTTCATCGTCACTTCGAAGCCGTTCGGATAGCCGGCGTCGGCCAGCATCTTCTTGGCGGCTTCCGCGTCGTAGGGCAGGCGCTTGTTCTGCTCTTCGCTGAAGCCGTTGACGCCGGCGCCGATCATCAGGCCGGTGGGCTTGGAAGCACCGCGCATCACCGTCTTCTGGATGCCGTTGATGTCGATCGCCTCGTAGAAGGCCTGGCGCACGCGCCGGTCCTTGAACGGGTTCTTGCCCTTCACGCTGGAGTACAGCAGCTCGTCGCGCTTCTGGTCCATGCCCAGGAAGATGGTGCGCAGCTCGGGGCCGGTCAGCACGCGTGCATTGGCCGAGCCGTTGATGCGGTCGATGTCCTGCACCGGCACCGGCTCCATCACGTCGACTTCCCCCGAGAGCAGCGCGGCCACGCGGGTGGCGTCGTTGCCGATCGGCGTGAAGATCACCTCCTGCACGTTGCCGTCGATCCTGCCCCAGTAGTTGCCGTTGCGAACGAAGGTGGTGCGCACGTTCGGCTGCCGCTCGCGCAGGCGGAACGGGCCAGTGCCGTTGGCGCGGAAGGAGGCCGCGTTCTCGATGCCCTTGCGACGGTCCACCGGCCTGGTGGCCTGGTTCTGCTCACACCACTTCTTGCTCAGGATGTACGTGGTGGTCAGCTGCTCGGGCAGGATGGGGAACGGCGCCTTGGTCTCGATTTCGATCGTGTGATCGTCGATCTTGCGCACGGCCTTGAAGTCGTTGACGTTGCTCTTCAAGTCGGAGCCTTCGCCGGCGGCGCGCGCGAACGAAAACACCACGTCGTCAGCCGTGAACGGCGTGCCGTCGTGGAATTGCACGCCCTTGCGCAGCTCGAAGCGCCACACCGTCGGCGAGCTCTGCTTCCAGGAGGTGGCCAGCGCGGGCTCGACGCTCAGGTCCTTGGCACGTCCCACCAAGGGCTCGTACACGTTGCCGGTGACGGACAGCTGCAGCGACTCGTTGAGCGAGTGCGGATCCATCGACAGCGAATCGCCCTGGTTGGCGACGCGCACCGTCTGCGCCTGAGCGAGGCCAGCGGTGGCCAGCAGGGCGGCGGCGACCAGCAATCGGGTCTTGAATGGCATGTGCGTAACTCCTCTTGGATGATGTCTTGGTATAGGCGCAGAGCCGCGTGCTCAGGCGAGCGCGAGCGGCATGCCCTGTTCGATCAGGCTGGCGTGCATCGCCGAGCCGAGCGGGAGGATCTCGTCGTTGAAGTCGTAGCGCGTCATGTGCAGCATGCAGCTGCCCTCGCCGCCCTGGCCGATGCGCAGGTAGGCGCCGGGCCTGACCTGCAGCATGAACGAGAAGTCCTCGGCGCCCATGCTGGGCTCCATGCCGCGCACCACGTGCTCGGGCCCGACCAGCGATTCGGCGACGTCCGCGGCAAAGTCGGTCTCGCGCGGCGTGTTGATGGTGGCGGGATAGATGCGCTCGTAGTGCACCTGCGCGGTGGCGCCGAAGCCCAGGGCGACCGCGCTGCACAACTCGTTGAGGCGCCTTTCGACCAGGTCCTGCACCTCGGGGCGGAAGGTGCGCACGGTGCCCACCAGCGTTGCCTTGCCGGGGATCACGCTCATCGCGTGCAGGTCGCCCGCCTGCATCGCGCACAGGCTGATGACGGCGCCGTCGACCGCCTTCACGTTGCGCGAGACGATGCTTTGCACCGCGGTGATGATGTGCGCGGCGACCAGCACCGGGTCGACCGCGAGATAGGGGTGCGCACCATGGCCGCCCTTGCCGGTGATCTCGATCGTCACGCGGTCGGCCGAGGCCATCATGGCGTGGTGGCGGATGCCGAAGCAGCCAGGGCTCAGGCCCGGCCAGTTGTGCATGGCGTAGACCGATTCCACCGGGAAGCGCTGGAACAGACCGTCTTCGATCATCGCCTTGGCGCCGGCAAAGCCCTCTTCGCCGGGCTGGAAGATCAGCACCGCGGTGCCGTCGAAATTGCGCGTTTCCGCGAGATAGCGCGCGGCGCCGACCAGCATCGCCACATGCCCGTCGTGGCCGCAGCCGTGCATCATCCCGCTCTTCGCGGACTTCCACGGGAAGTCGTTGGCCTCGGTCATCGTGAGCGCGTCCATGTCGGCGCGCAGGCCCATCATTCGGCCGCCCGTGTTGGAGCGCCCATGGATCACGCCCACCACGCCGGTGCGGCCGATTCCGGCATGCACCTCGTCGACGCCACACAGGCGCAGGGCCTCCTGCACGCGGGCGGCGGTGTAGACCTCCTCGAAGCCCAGCTCGGGGTGCGCGTGCAGTTCGCGCCGCAGGGCGGTGAGTTCCGGATGGAAGCGCGCGATGTGGGCGAAGGGCCGCGCGTGCGCGAGCCGCGGATTGGCAGCGGGTGCCAGCATCAGTGTCCTCCGGCCGGCGCCACGCGCAGGCGCGGGTCGACCACGAAATAGAGCAGGTCGACGACGAGATTGATCGCCACGAAGATGAGTGCGGTGAGGCACAGGTAGGCGGCCATCACCGGGATGTCCGCGTAGGTCACCGCCTGGATGAACAGCAGGCCCATGCCGGGCCACTGGAACACGGTCTCGGTGATGATTGCAAACGCAATCAAGCTGCCCAGTTGCAGGCCGGTGATGGTCATCACGGGCACCAATGTGTTCTTCAGGGCGTGCCCGAAATGGATCGCGCGATTGGAGAGGCCGCGGGCCCGCGCGAACTTGATGTAGTCGGTGCGCAGCACTTCCAGCATCTCCGAGCGCACCAGGCGCAGGATCAGCGTGAGCTGGAAGATCGCCAGCGTCAGCGCCGGCAGCACGATGTGGTGCCAGCCGTCGCGCGTGAGCAGCCCCGAGGTCCACCAGCCCAGGTCCACCGTCTGCCCGCGCCCGAAGCTGGGGAACCAGCCCAGCGTCACCGAGAACACCAGGATCAGGAGGATGCCGATCAGGAACACGGGCAGCGAGACGCCGAGCAGCGAGAGCGTCATGAACAGCTGGCTCAGGAAGCTGCCGCGGCGCAGCGCGGCGTACACGCCCATGGGGATGCCGACGGCCAGGGCGACGATCGCGGCCACCAAGGACAGTTCCAGCGTCGCCGGCAGCCGCTCGCCGATCAGGCGCGAGACCTTGGCACCCTGGCGCAGGCTGAGGCCGAACTCGCCCTGCACCGCATTGCTCAGGAAGTGCCAGAACTGCACGTAAAAGGGGCGGTCGAGTCCGAGCGCGCCGCGCAGTTCGCGGATCTGGTCCGGCCTGGCGTCCTGCCCGAGGAGAAACACGATGGGATCGCCGACGTACTGGAACAGCAGGAAGGCGATATAGGCAACCGCCACCAGGACGACGGCGGCCTGGAAGATGCGGCGCAGGATGAAGGCAAGCATGCGTGGTCGCGCGACAGGGCAAAACGAGGATAGCAGAGCAAGGTGCGTGCCGACACGCGGGGTTTCCTTGACGCTTGCGCCTTCAGGACAGCTGGCGCCGCCGGCGAGCGCCCCGTGTTCAATGCGCCGCAACCGGCAGCAGGCGAACCGGTCCATACCAGGCGCGCGCCTGGGAACGTGTGTTGTCGCTGTCGGTCATGATGGCAATGCCGACCAGAGCGCCCGG
This sequence comes from Ramlibacter sp., assembly GCF_028291745.1. Taxonomy (GTDB): domain Bacteria; phylum Pseudomonadota; class Gammaproteobacteria; order Burkholderiales; family Burkholderiaceae_C; genus Ramlibacter. Next base: position 46,573 of record NZ_JAQGNQ010000024.1, read on the forward strand.
CGGCTCGCCGAACGCGTGTTCGTAATCGGCGCGGATGTCCCGTTCATAGTCGTTCCACTGGTTCAGCCCCGCCGGACCCGACTCGACCACCAGGCGGCGGATGCGATCAGTGCGCGGGCTGTTCAGCACGGTACCCGGTGCCCGCCGGTTGCCCCACACGTACATCAGCGTCGCATACGGCAGTTCCTCGCCGGTCAGCGCACGCACCAGTTCCGACAGCGCGGCGTCGCGCGGCGAGAAGCGTGAGCGGTCGCCTTCGAAGGCGAGCACGATGCGCACGGGCGCGTCGTCCTGCTCGCGCAGCGCGAGGTCGGCTTGCGCGATGAGCGCGGGGACTTTCCACGAGAAGCGCACGTGTCCGAGCTCGCGCGGCTCGATGCGCAGCGCCTGGTGCAGCATGCTCACCGACGAATCCGCCTGCACGGCGATGGTGTCGCGCCCGTCAATGCGGGCATAGGCGAAGTGATTGGGCTTCTTGCCCGGAAAGCTGCGATGCACCCACGGCTGGCAGGCCGCATGCGTGGCTCCCGATTGCTGCGCCCAGCGCGAAGCCGCTATGTCGCTGTCGCGCGGCACAGTGGCGCAGCCAGCCAGCAGGAGGACAGCGGCGATGGCGGCAAGGCGCCCGATTCCCAACGTGTTCATGTTCTTCCAGGCGAAAAAAAGCCGCCCGAAGGCGGCTTTTCAAGTTTCTTGTTCTCTGCGCCGGCCTTGCGGCCGGTTCGAAAATCAGAAGCTGTGGCGAATGCCCAGGTCGAGACCGGAGCTGTTGCCGTTCACGCCACCGTTGACGGCAGTGGCTTGGGGCAGCGACGCGTCGATCGCCAGGTCCGCGCCACCGCGGTTGTTCAGGCGAGCGTACGTGGCGTACAGGGCGGTACGCTTGGACAGGTTGTGCACGTAACCCACGGCCCACTGGCTGGAACGGGGGGAGAAGGCGGCGACATCTTGCTTCTCGCGGCTGTAGGAAGCGCGGATTTCACCCGGGCCAACCGGCACGGAGGCGCCGATCAGCCAGCCCTTCAGGCTGGAATTGGGCGTGATGCCGAAGCCGTTGCTGAACTTCGTGCGGTCATACTCGGCCATCAGGCGAGCCATGCCGAAGTCCCACTGGCCACCGATGTTCCAGTCGCTGACGTCCGGCATGGTTTGCAGCGCAGCGGCACCAGCCAGCAGGGCGCCGGAGCCCGACGTGCGGCCGTAGGCGGCCGCCACGTTGAACGGGCCAGCGCCGTAGCCCAGGCGGGCGCCGGCAAAGCGGCCGGCCCTGCCGCCGTTCGCCACTTCGGAGGGAGCGTAGCTGGCTTGGCCGTAGATGCCACCCAGGTTCGCGGGCAGGAAGTACTGGATCATGTTGCTGGCGCGAACCGCATTCGGGTCTTGCGCAGCAATCTGGGTCGGGGCAGCCAGCGTGGCGAACGGAACCAGCGTGGTGGCCAGCGTGGTCGTCTTGGCCTTCTGGACGATGGTCGTGCCGACACCGTTGGTGCCGAACGGATCGAACAGGGTGGTGTTCCAGAAGGTCGGGACATAGTCACGGCCCAGGCGCACTTCACCCCAGCCGCCGGACAGGCTGACCGTCGAACGACGACCAAAGGTCAGGCCGCCGCCGCCGGTGGAACCGCCCAGGGTGTTATTGGTGTTGGTGGTGCCGTTCGAACCGTTGTCGTTGTTCAAGCCCGCTTCCAGCCAGAACGAAGCAGCCAGTCCGCCGCCGAGGTCTTCGGTGCCACGGAAGCCCAGACGCGAACTGTTGTAGCCCGAGTTGGTCAGGATCGTGTTGTGCTGGCCGCCAGCGTTGTAGTGCGAAATGGTGGCGTCGACGATACCGAACAGCGTGACGGACGACTGGGCGGAAGCCGCGCCAGCAGCTGCCATCACGGCCAGCGCAATCAGTGACTTTTTCATGCAAGTTTCTCCAAGGTTAAACATAGGGCACCGGTGCGCATGGGTCTTCGAATGCAGGCACGCTCGCGTTCCCACCGGTCCCCGGGCCAACCTCCTTTTGGGAAGTTGTTGCTATTCCACCAGACGGCCATTTCGCACGCAAAGTATTTAGCCCGCGAGAGCCTCTTTCGTTGTTGACCGACAACAGGAAGGCAACGGTCGAGTGAGCCTCGCGCAACAGAGAAGACGCCGCTTCCGCATCCCGAAATATCCCCCATTTTCGATGGAGAACCCGTCCTGCAACTGCGCGGGCACTGCGCTCGTACACTTGTCCGCATGGATCGCTTCCTCGGGGCCGTCGACCAGGCCTTGCGCACCCTCTTTGCCAAGCCGCGCAGCAGCCGTCCCTGCCCCATGGTGCCGGCCGACGCCACGCATCTGGGCGAGCAGGAGCGCAAGCATGCCGCCGCGCTCATGCGCGTCAATCACGTGGGCGAGGTGTGCGCGCAGGCGCTCTACACGGCGCAGGCCATGGCCACGCGCAACTCCGCGCTGCGCGAGCAACTGGAACGCGCAGCGCGCGAAGAAACCGACCACCTGGCGTGGACGCAGGCGCGGCTCGACGACCTCGGCGCGCGTCCCTCGCTGCTCAACCCGCTCTGGTATGCGGGCGCCTTCGGCCTGGGCCTGATCGCAGGGCGCGCGGGCGACGGCGTGAGCCTCGGCTTCATCGTCGAAACCGAGCGGCAGGTCGAGGCCCACCTGCAGGGCCACTTGCAGAAACTGCCGGCGGCCGACCATGCCTCCCGCGCGATCGTCGCCCAGATGAAGGACGACGAAGCCGCGCATGCCCTGCAGGCGCAAGGCGCAGGCGCGGCCGAACTGCCGGCCGCGGTGAAGCTCGCCATGCGCGCGGCGGCCAAGGTCATGACCACCACCGCGCACTACATCTAGACCCCAGCCGCCTCGTCTTCCAGCAGCTCGAAGCTGGTCGTCATCTCCGCGGTCTTCGCGAGCATCGCGCTGGCAGAGCAGTACTTCTCGTGGCTCATCGCGATCGCGCGCTCCACCGCGGTCGACGGCAGCTTGCGGCCGCGCACGGTGAAGTGCATGTGGATCTTGGTAAACACCTTGGGATCCGTCGGCGCGCGCTCAGCGCTGAGCTTGACCGAGCAGCCGCGCACGTCGTGGCGCCCGCGCCTGAGGATCAGCACGACGTCGTAGGCGGTGCAGCCACCGGTGCCCGCCAGCACCGTCTCCATCGGCCGCGGCGCCAGATTGCGGCCGCCGTTCTCCGGCCGCGCCTCGTCGGGGGCGCCATCCATCATCAGCGTGTGGCCGCTGCCCGTCTCCGCCAGGAACCCCATTCCCGAGCGGGCGTCCGTCGCGCCCGTCCACGTTACCGTGCATTCCATCGTTTGTCTTTCCTTGCTGAAGGCTTGCAGCACCCCCTGATTGACGCCCTTGCGGCACGCACGCAACGCACCCCTTGTGCATTGCAGCAAAATGCGGGCTATACTGCCCCCACAGCATAGCGATTCCGCTAAGCCCGCCTGGCGAAGCAGCCCCCCGGAAGCCCGCTTCCGGCGCCTGCCAACCGGCCTGAAGGTTGTCTCCTCCACCTCCTCCTTTGGTGGATTTAGCCTCTGGATCGCAAGGTCCGGAGGCTTTTTTCTTGCGGCCGGGTACAGCGCGTGGCGGCTCTTATGATTTGCCCGTCATGAACCAAGAGCTGAAGCCCCAGGATTACCTCAAGAAGATCCTCACCGCGCGCGTCTACGACGTCGCGGTGGAATCGCCGCTCGAGCTCGCGCGCAACCTCAGCCGGCGGCTGCACAACAAGGTGCTCCTCAAGCGCGAGGACCAGCAGGCGGTCTTCAGCTTCAAGCTGCGCGGCGCCTACAACAAGATGGCGCACCTCACGCCCGAGCAGCTGCAGCGCGGCGTGATCTGCGCCTCCGCCGGCAACCACGCGCAGGGCGTCGCCCTGGCTGCGAACCGGATGGGCGCGCGCGCGGTGATCGTGATGCCGGTGACCACGCCGCAGCTGAAGATCGAGGCGGTCAAGGCGCTGGGCGGTGAGGTCGTGCTGCACGGCGACAGCTATTCCGATGCCGCCACGCACGCGACCGAGCTGTGCGAGCGCGACCGGCTGACCTTCGTGCATCCCTTCGACGACCCGGACGTGATCGCCGGCCAGGGCACGATCGCGATGGAAATCCTGCGCCAGCACCAGGGGCCGCTCGATGCGGTGTTCGTGGCCATCGGCGGCGGCGGCCTGATCTCCGGCGTGGCCAGCTACATCAAGGCCGTGCGCCCCGAGATCAAGGTGATCGGCGTGCAGATGCGCGACTCCGACGCCATGATGCGTTCGGTCGCCGCCAAGGAGCGCCTGACCCTGGCCGACGTCGGCCTGTTCTCCGACGGCACTGCGGTGAAGCTGGTGGGCGAGGAGACCTTCCGCATCACGCGCGAGCTGGTCGACGAATTCATGCTGGTCGACACCGACGCCGTGTGCGCCGCGATCAAGGACGTGTTCGTCGACACCCGCAGCATCGTGGAGCCGGCAGGCGCGCTGGCGGTCGCCGCGATCAAGCAGTACGTCGCGCAGCACAAGACCCGGGGCGCCACCTATGCCGCAATCCTGTGCGGCGCCAACATGAACTTCGACCGCCTGCGCTTCGTCGCCGAGCGCGCCGAACTGGGCGAATCGCGCGAGGCGGTGTTCGCCGTGACGATTCCCGAGCAACGCGGCAGCTTCAAGCGCTTCTGCCAGTTGATCGGCCCGCGCAACGTCACTGAATTTAACTACCGCGTCAGCGACGAGCGCGAAGCGCATGTGTTCGTCGGCATCCAGATCGCCAGCCGCGGCGAGTCGGGCCTGCTGGCGCGCGCGTTCGAAGAGCACGATTTCAAAACCCTCGACCTGACCCACGACGAGCTGGCCAAGCTGCACATCCGCCACCTGGTCGGCGGCAAGAGCGCGCTCGCGCACGACGAGCTGCTGTATCGTTTCGAGTTTCCCGAGCGGCCCGGCGCGCTGATGCGCTTCCTCGACAGCATGGCGCCGAACTGGAATATCTCGCTGTTCCATTACCGGAACCAGGGCGGGGACGTGGG
>NZ_JAQGNQ010000042.1 GCF_028291745.1 Ramlibacter sp.
AGGCCGATGCCGCGGCGTCGGCGGCCGCGGCGCTGCCCGGCGCTGGAAACCGCGTCATCTTCGACCTGATCAGCGAGCTGCGCGAGAAGATCGTGGTAGGCCTCAACTCGACCGGCCAGGTGACCGAGTTCCAGCTGCGCTCGCGCATCCACTTCCGCCTGCGCACCCCTGGGGGCAAGGAGCTGATTCCCGACACCGAGCTCTTGCAGCAGCGCGACATCAGCTTCAACGAAGGCGCGGTGCTGTCCAAGGAGGCGGAAGAGGGCTTGCTGTACCGCGACATGCAGAGCGACCTGGTGCAGCAGCTCCTGCGGCGGCTGGCCGCCATCCGGACCTTGTAAGGCTCAGCGCTGGCAGGCGCCGCCGTCGCGCCTGCATGGTCCGATTCGCGCGTCCTACAGCCCTGTGGCCCGGCAGGTGCCACCCTGTCCGTGCCGCCGCCGTGGCGCTGCCCTTGCGCTCGCCCGGCGGCGGCCCCATCTTTCACAAGAACAGGGGAGCCATCGCATGGACGCCACCACAAGCTCCGTCACCCACGACCTGATCGGCAAGGAGGCCCGCCACGGTGCGCGCAACTACGCGCCCGTGCCGGTGGTGGTGGACCATGCCAAGGACTGCCTCGTGTGGGATGTGGAAGGCAAGGAGTACATCGACATGATGAGCGCGTACTCCTCGGTCAGCCACGGCCACCTGCATCCGCGCATCGTCGCGGCGGCGCAGCGCCAGCTGCAGAAGGTCGCCGTGATGTCCCGCGCGTATTACGGCACCACGCTGGGCCCCCTGCTGGAAAAACTCAGCGAGGTGACCGGCTTCGAGCGCGCGCTGCCGATGAACACCGGCGCCGAGGCGGTGGAGACCGCGATCAAGTGCGCCCGTCGCTGGGGCCATTGCATCAAGGGGATCCCGGACGGCGAGCAGCGCATCCTGGTGGCACGCGGCAACTTCCACGGCCGCACCAGCACCATCATCGGCTTCTCCAGCGAGGAGGAGTACCGTACCGGCTTCGGGCCGTTCTGCGGCGGCTTCCAGCACTTCGACTTCGGCGACATGGCGAGCGTGAAGGCGGCGGCCACCGGGAACACCTGCGCCGTGCTGATCGAGCCGATCCAGGGCGAGGCCGGCGTGGTGGTGCCGCCACCGGGCTTCTTCCGCGAGCTGCGCGACTGGTGCACCGCCAACAACGTGCTGCTGATCGACGACGAGGTGCAGGCGGGACTGGGGCGCACCGGCAAGTGGTTCGCCTTCGAGCACGAAGGCATCCGCCCCGACGCGCTGATCCTGGGCAAGGCGCTGGGCGCCGGCCTGTTGCCGGTCAGCGCTTTCTGTGCCGACGACCGCGTGATGCAGGTCTTCGTGCCGAACAGCCATGGCTCCACCTTCGGCGGCAATGCACTGGCCGCGGCGGTGGCCCTGGAAGGCCTGAAGGTCCTCGACGAAGAAGGGCTGGTCGCGCACTGCGCGGAGAAGGGCGAGTACCTGTTCAAGCGCCTGCGTGAAGTGCAGGCGCAAGTGCAGCCGCTGATTCGCGACGTGCGTGGCCGCGGCCTGTGGATCGGCGTGGACATCGAGCCGTCCTGCACCACGGCGCGCGACCTGGTGGAGCGGCTCGCCGCCAACGGCGTGCTGTCGAAGGAAACGCACGACACCGTGATCCGCTTCGCGCCGCCGCTGACGATCACGCATGCACTGATGGATCGAGCGGTGGAGATCTTCCGGCGCGTGGCGCTGGAGAAACATCGGGAGCTGGGGCTCGCGTAGGCTGGGCTGCCCGCAGGGCACCCCAGCGATGGCGTTCGCCCAGCTGGGGTGCGCATCGCGCAGCCCAGCCTACGGGCAAGCAACGCGCCCGGTAGACTCGGCCCATGCAGCTTGCCCCTGCCCAACTCCCCCAGCACCTGCAGCGCGCGCTGCGTCCCCTCTACACCCTGCACGGCGACGAGCCCTTGCTGGTGCAGGAGGCCGCCGACGCGATCCGCGCGACCGCGCGTGCGCAGGGCTATACCGAGCGCAGCGTGCACACCGTCTCCGGCGCGCACTTCGACTGGAGCGCCGTGCTCGCGGCCGGCGGTTCGCTCAGCCTCTTTGCCGACAAGCAGATCGTGGAGATCCGCGTGCCCTCGGGCAAGCCGGGCAAGGAGGGCAGCACGGCGCTGCAGCAGATTGCCGAAACTTCCAGCGGCAACGACAGCACGCTCACGCTGGTCCTGCTGCCGAAGGTGGATTTCCAGACGAAGAAGTCGGCCTGGTTCGCGGCCCTCGAAGGCCACGGCGTCGCCATCGAGGTGCAGCCGGTGGAACGCGGTGCCCTGCCGCAATGGATCTCGCAAAGGCTGGCGGTCCATGGCCAGCGGGTGGCCGCCGGCGAGGAAGGCCAGCGGACGCTGCAGTTCTTCGCCGATCGCGTCGAGGGCAACCTGCTGGCCGCCCACCAGGAGATCCAGAAGCTCGCCTTGCTGTATCCGGCCGGCGAGCTGTCGTTCGCGCAGGTCGAAAGCGCGGTGTTGAACGTCGCCCGCTACGACGTGTTCAAGCTGTCCGAAGCGGCGCTGGGCGGCCAAGCCGCCCGCGTGCAGCGCATGCTGGATGGCCTGCAAGCCGAAGGCGAGGCGGCGGTGCTGGTGCACTACACGCTCTCGGAGGACATCCGCGCCTTGAAGCGCGTCAAGGATGCGATCGTCGCCGGCCGACCGCTGCCGATCGCGCTGCGCGAACAGCGCGTGTGGGGCGTCAAGGAAAAGCTGTTCGAGCGCGTGCTGCCCCGGCTTTCGCCCACGACGCTGGACAACCTGCTGCACGCGGCGCACGTGGCCGACGGCATCGTCAAGGGCCTGAAGGCGCCGGGCTGGCCGACCGAGGGCTGGCAGGCGCTCCATCGCCTGGCGATGGACCTGTGCCTCGCGGTCGCTTCACCCGTCACCTCAGTGGGAGGGCAGGGTGGGGGCGGTACCCAAAGGGGCAGGGGATAATCACCCGATGAACGCCATGAACATCTCCGAGCACATGAGCTCGCTGGGCCTGCAGGCCCGCGAGGCTTCCGCGCGCATGGCGTCCGCCTCGGCGGCGGAGAAGAGCCAGGCCTTGCGTGCGTTGGCCGGCCTGCTGCGCACCAGCGGCACATCGCTGCAAGCCGAGAACGCGAAAGACATCGAGCGCGCCACCGCCGCCGGCCTGGCCGTGCCCATGGTCGATCGCCTCAAGCTCACGACCGGGATCATCGAGACGCTGGCCATCGGCTGCGAGCAGCTCGCGGTGATGCCGGACATCATCGGCGAGATCGTCGGCATGAAGCAGCAGCCCAGCGGCATCCGCGTGGGCCAGATGCGCGTGCCGCTCGGCGTGTTCGGCATGATCTTCGAGAGCCGGCCCAACGTGACCATCGAGGCGGCCAGCCTGTCGATCAAGAGCGGCAACGCCTGCATCCTGCGCGGCGGCTCGGAGGCGATCGAATCCAACAAGGCACTCGCCCGGCTGGTGCAGCAGGCGCTGCTGCAGGCCGGCCTGCCCCCCGAGGCCGTGCAGCTGGTGCAGACCACGGACCGCGAGGCGGTCGGCCGCCTGATCGCCATGCCGGAATACGTCGATGTGGTGATCCCGCGCGGCGGCAAGAGCCTGATCGAGCGCATCTCGCGCGAGGCCAAGGTGCCGGTGATCAAGCACCTCGATGGCAACTGCCACACCTATGTCGACGATCCCTGCGACCTCGAGATGGCGGTGAAGGTCGCGGACAACGCCAAGACCCAGAAGTACAGCCCGTGCAACGCCAGCGAGGGCCTGCTGGTCGCACGCGGCGTGGGCCCCGCGTTCCTGCCGAAGATCGGCGCCGTGTTCGCGGCCAAGGGCGTGGAGATGCGCTGCGACGCCGAGGCGCGCGCGCTCCTGCAGCAGGTGCCGGGCGCCAACGTGCAGGAGGCGAGCGAGGCGGACTGGTCCGCCGAATACCTCGCGCCCATCATCAGCGTGAAGGTGGTTGCCGGCCTCGACGAGGCGATCGCGCACATCAACCGCTATTCCTCGCACCACACGGACGCGATCCTCACGCGCGACCACGTGCATGCGCAGCGCTTCCTGCGCGAGGTGGACTCGGCCAGCGTGATGGTCAATACCAGCACGCGCTTTGCCGACGGCTTCGAATACGGGCTGGGCGCGGAGATCGGCATCAGCACCGACAAGTTCCACGCTCGCGGGCCGGTCGGCATCGAGGGCCTGACCTCGCTCAAATGGATCGTTCTCGGCAACGGCGAAATCCGCGGATGACCGACGGCGCAAGCGCCGAGATGGTCTTGCACAGCGGGCGCAAAGCACCCAAGTAGAGGCAATGGTCCCCCATCTCATCACGGCCCTCACCGGGCCGATCAACGAACTCGAGCAACGCATCCTGGAGTCCATGCCGGCGGTCGAACGCTGGTTCCGGCTGGAATGGATGGAGCACACGCCGCCCTTCTACTGCTCGGTGGATATCCGCAATGCCGGCTTCAAGCTGGCGCCGGTCGACACCAACCTGTACCCCGGCGGCTGGAACAACCTGACGCCGGAGATGCTGCCGCTGGGCGTGCAGGCGGCGATGGCCGCCATCGAGAAGATCTGCCCGGAGGCCAAGAACCTGCTGGTGGTGCCGGAGAACACCCGCAACCCCTTCTACCTGGCCAACATCGCGCAGCTGCAGAAGATCTTCCGCATGGCGGGGCTGAACGTGCGCGTGGGCTCGATCGACGCCGACATCAAGAAGCCCACGACCGTCGACCTGCCCGGCGGCGAAACGATCACGCTCGAGCCGATCGTGCGCGGCAAGCGGCGGCTCGGGCTGAAGAACTTCGACCCCTGCACCATCCTGCTGAACAACGACCTCACCGCCGGTGCACCGGGCATCCTGGAGGACCTGCACGAGCAGTACCTGCTGCCGCCGCTGCACGCGGGCTGGTCGGTGCGCCGCAAGAGCCGGCACTTCCAAAGCTACGACGAGGTGGCCAAGCGCTTCGGCAAGATGCTGGGCATCGACCCCTGGCTGATCAATCCGATGTTCAACCGCTGCGGCGAACTGGACTTCTTCAAGCAGGAAGGGCTGGAGTGCCTGCGCACCAACGTCGATACGCTGCTGACCAAGATCCGCAAGAAGTACAAGGAATACGGGATCAACGAGAAGCCCTTCGTGATCGTCAAGGCCGACAATGGCAGCGCCGGCATGGGCATCATGACCGTGCGCGAGGTGAAGGACCTGGACGCGATCCGCGATCGGCCGCGCAACAAGCCGCCGGTGGTGAAGACCGGGGCGGCGATCACGGACGTGATCATCCAGGAGGGCGTGCTCACCGCCGAGCGCATCAACGACGCCGTGGCCGAGCCGGTGGTGTACATGATGGACCGCTACGTTGTGGGCGGCTTCTACCGCGTGCATGCGGAGCGCGGCACGGATGAGAACCTCAACGCGCCCGGCGCCAGCTTCGTGCCGCTGGCGTTCGCCGAAAGCACCCGCTTGCCGCAGCCCGGCCAGAAGCCCGGCGCCAGCGCGCCCAACCGGTTCTACATGTACGGGGTGATCGGGCGGCTGGCGATGCTGGCGGCGAGCTACGAGCTGGAGGCGACGGATCCCGAGGCTGAGGTGTACGAATAGCGCCAGATGCTGGGGTGGCCTGCGGCCAGCCCAGCCTACCCGACGCCTGCTGTAGGCTGGGCTCGCGCAGCGACCCCAGCGCCGCCTTCCAGTTGTTGCGGTGCAACAACCAGACGGCGCGCCGGCAGCGCAGGCGCACAATAGCGGTCCCAAAGTTCAAGATCCCGCCGGCGCCCTGGGCCGGGACGGGGCCGTTCGTGCAGAACTCCAAATCATCGCTTGCGGCGCTCACCATTGGCGCCATCGGTGTCGTCTATGGCGATATCGGCACCAGCGTCCTCTATGCCGTCAAGGAAGTCTTCGGCTCCGGACACGTGCCCTTCACGCCGCAGAACGTCTACGGCGTGCTGTCCATCTTCTTCTGGACGCTGACGGTCATCGTCTCGATCAAGTACGTGGTGCTCGTGCTGCGCGCCGACAACAACGGCGAGGGCGGCCTGATCGCCATGCTGGCGTTGGCCTCGCAGGCGGTGAAGGACAAGCCCAAGCTGCGCCAGGCGCTGTTGGCCGTGGGCATCTTCGGCACCTCGCTCTTCTACGGCGACGGCGTCATCACCCCCGCGATCTCGGTGCTGTCGGCCGTGGAAGGCCTGAAGATCGTCTCGCCGCACCTGGACGAGTGGGTGATCCCGCTCACGCTGGTGATCCTGCTCATGCTGTTCGTGGTGCAAAAGCGCGGCACCGGCGGCATCGGCAAGTTCTTCGGGCCGATCACGCTGGTCTGGTTCGCGACCATTGCCGTGCTCGGTGCCTCGCACATCGTGCGCCATCCCGAGATCCTCAAGGCGCTGAGCCCGGTGTATGCGGTGCGCTTCATCTTCGAGCACCCGAAGGTCACCTTCATCATCCTGGGTGCGGTCGTGCTGTGCGTGACGGGCGCCGAGGCGCTGTACGCCGACCTGGGCCACTTCGGCAAGAAGCCGATCCGCGTCGCCTGGTTCAGCGTCGTCATGCCGGCGCTCACCGTCAACTACTTCGGCCAGGGCGCGCTGCTGCTGGCCCACCCGGAGGCGGTGAAGAACCCTTTCTTCGTGATGGCGCCGGACTGGGCCTTGCTGCCCCTCGTGGTGCTGGCCACCGCCGCGACGGTGATCGCGTCGCAGGCCCTGATCACCGGCGCCTTCAGCGTGACCAAGCAGGTGGTGCAGCTCGGCTACCTGCCGCGCCTGAACGTGCAGCACACCAGCGTGCGCGACACCGGGCAGATCTACGTGCCGGCCGTGAACTGGGGCCTGTTCGTCGCCATCGTGATCGCGGTGGTGATGTTCCGCTCGTCCAGCGCGCTGGCCTCGGCCTATGGCATCGCCGTGACGCTGGACATGCTGATCACCACGATCCTGACCTTCTTCGTGATCCGCTACGGCTGGGGCTATCCGCTGGCGCTGTGCATCGGGGCCACCTGCTGGTTCTTCCTGGTGGACCTGGCGTTCTTCACCTCCAACCTGCTCAAGCTGTTCGAAGGCGGCTGGTTCCCGCTGATGATCGGCGGCTTCATCTTCACGCTGATGATGACGTGGAAGCGCGGCCGCAGCATCCTCAACGAAAAGCTGGTCACCGACGCCATCGACCTCAAGAGCTTCCTCGAATCGGTGTTTGCGGTGCCGCCGCTGCGCGTGCCCGGCACGGCGGTGTTCCTCACGGCGGAACCCGGCACGGTGCCCAACGCGATGCTGCACAACCTGAAGCACAACAAGGTGCTGCACGAGCACAACCTGTTCGTCACGGTGCGCAGCCACGAGGTGCCATGGATCGGCCTGGACCGCCGCGCCGAGATCGAGCCGATGGGCCACGACTGCTGGCAGGTGATCCTGCACTACGGCTTCAAGAACGACCCCGACGTGCCGCGCGCGCTGCAGCAGATCCGCGCCCGCGGCTGCGAGTTGGAGGCCATGACCACCAGCTACTTTCTGTCGCGCGACACGGTGGTGCCCACCATAGGCGGCGGCATGTCGGCCTGGCGCGAGAAGCTGTTTGCCCAGATGCACCACAACGCCAGCGCCGCGGCGGACTTCCTGAACCTGCCGAACAACTCGGTCGTGGAGTTGGGCAGCAAGGTGGAGATCTGAAGCGCGCTGCGCAGCACTGACAGCAGGATGGCGACCGGTACACCCGCGGAGCTGGACGTGGTCGTGGTCGGCGCCGGCCTCTCCGGTATCGCGGCGGCCCATTACCTGCAGCGCGAATGCCCCGACCGCAGCTTCGTGATCCTCGAAGGGCGCGCCGCGATCGGCGGCACCTGGGACTTGTTCCGCTACCCGGGCGTCCGGTCGGACTCGGACATGTTCACGCTGGGCTACAGCTTCCGGCCCTGGACCAGCGATGCCGCGATTGCCGACGGCGCGGCGATCCGCGACTACATCCGCGCGACGGCGCGCGACGAGGGCGTGCTGCCCCACATCCGTTTCGGCCACCGCGTGATCGCGGCCGACTGGGACTCCGCGCGCGCCCGTTGGCGCGTCGAAGTCGAGGCCGCCGGCGAGCGCCTGCGCATCGAGTGCCGCTTCCTCTTCTTCTGCAGCGGCTACTACGACTACGCGCGGGGCCACGCACCCGAGTGGCCGGGAAGCGCCGACTTCCGCGGCCGCATCGTCCATCCGCAGCATTGGCCGGCGGACCTCGACGTGGCGGGCCGGCGCGTGCTGGTGATCGGCAGCGGCGCGACGGCGATCACGCTGGTGCCCGCACTGGCGAGGCAGGCCGCGCACGTGACGCTGCTGCAGCGTTCGCCCAGCTACATCCTCGCGCTGCCGGCGCGCGACGCACTGGGCGGCGCGCTGCAGCGGGCCTTGCCACGCGCGCTGGCCTATCGCCTGATCCGCTGGAAGAACATCCTGCTCTCTGCGGCGCTGTTCCAGTTCTCGCGCCGGCGTCCGCAGGCCATGCGGCGCTTCCTCGTGCGGCAGGCGCAAAGGCAAAGCGGTGTCGCGCTTCAGCACCTGGAGCCGGGCTACGCGCCCTGGGACCAGCGCCTGTGCATCGCGCCCGATGCCGACCTGTTCCAGGTGCTGCGCTCGGGCCGCGCCTCCATCGTCACCGACACGATCGCCGCCTTCACGCCCGCCGGCGTGCGGCTCGCCTCCGGTGCCGAAGTGGCCGCGGACCTCATCGTCACTGCCACCGGGCTCAAGCTGCAGATGCTCGGCGGCGCCCGCCTCACCGTCGACGGCGCTGCCGTGCAGCCGGGCGCGGAGTTCTCGTACAAGGGCATGATGCTCAGCGGCGTGCCGAACTTCGCGATGGCCATCGGCTACACCAACGCGTCCTGGACGCTCAAGGCAGAACTGATCGCACGCCAGGTGTGCCGCGTGCTGAACCACCTGCGCGATCGCCGCCTCGACGTCTGCGTGCCGGTGCACGAGGGCGACAGCGGCGCGAGCCGGCCCGCGCTCGACCTCTCCTCGGGCTACATCCAGCGCGCGGTGAACGAGTTGCCTCGGCAGGGCGGCCGCAAGCCCTGGCGCATCCACCAGAGTTACCTGCGCGACCTGCTGGCGCTGAAGCTCTCGCCACTGGCCGACGGCGCACTGCGCTTCGCCCGGCGCGGCGAGATCCCGCGATGATTGCGCGGCCGCCCGAGCAGCCGCGCCGGCGGCATGGCTGGACGCGGCCGCACCAGCAGCCCCCTGGCGATTTGTGCAACAGTGCAAGCCAATGAACATCCTCTTCGTCGCCGACCCGCTCGAGGTCTTCCGGACTTACAAGGACACCACCTTCTCGATGATGCGCGAGGCCCAGCGGCGCAGCCACCGCGTGTTCGCCTGCGAGCCGCGGCATCTGGGCTGGCGCTCGGGCGAGGTGGCTCATGCCGAGGTGCGTGACATCGAACTGACCGGCGCCGAACACGACTGGTTCCAGGTGCGCGAGTCGCGCGTGCGGCCGCTGCGCGACTTCGACGCGGTGGTGATGCGCAAGGACCCGCCCTTCGACGGCGAGTACTTCTATGCCACCCACCTGCTGCAGCAGGCGGAGCGCGAGGGCGTCAAGATCTTCAACCGGCCGGGGGCGCTGCGCGATCATCCCGAGAAGCTGGCGATCATGGAGTTCCCGCAATTCCTGAGCCCCACGCTGGTCACGCGCTCGGCCGACGAGGTGCGGCGCTTCCACCAAGAGCATCGCGACATCATCCTCAAGCCGCTGGACGGCATGGGCGGCATGGGCATCTTCCGCGTCGGCCCCGACGGCCTGAACCTCGGCTCGATCATCGAGACCCTCAACCGCGAGGGCAGCACCACGATCATGGTGCAGCGCTTCGTGCGCGAGATCGCGCAGGGCGACAAGCGCGTGCTGGTGATCGGCGGCCGCGTCGTGCCCTTCTGCCTGGCGCGCATCCCGCAAGGCAGCGAGATCCGCGGCAACCTGGCCGTGGGCGGCAAGGGCGTGGCGCAGCCGATCTCGGACCGCGATCGCGAGATCGCCGAGACCATCGGCCCGCTGCTCAACGAGCGCGGCCTGCTGCTGATCGGCCTGGACGTGATCGGCGACTGCCTGACCGAGATCAACGTCACCAGCCCCACCTGCTTCCAGGAGATCACGCAACAGACCGGCTTCGACGTGCCGGCGATGTTCCTCGATGCGCTGGAGGAGGCGATCGACCGGGACCGGACGGTGCTCTGAGGCACGGCCTCGCCCTGGTGCTCAGGCCTTGGGGGCCTTGGGGGCCTTGGTGACTTCCAGCGTCCTGATCTCCATGGTCCCGCGCGCTTTGCCCCAGCCGCCGAATCCGAGCGAAAAGTACGCCTGCTTCTTGGCGGGCACGGTGATGCGGACATGCTGGTCCGAGTTGGGTTTCAGCTCGATGCTGGCGGCCCGGTCGTTGTCCGGCCCGAAGAAGGCGCCGAAGCCGTCGCGCGCACGGTCCTGGACCTCCACTGCGCCGAGCTGCAGGTGCACGTCGTAGTCACCGGGATCGAGCACCGCGGTCAGCTGGGCCCGCGACGTGCCGGCGCGCGGCATGGTGAGCGTGACGGAAGAGGCCTTGCGTTCCAAGGCCATCTTGGCGCCGCCCGCGTCCGTGGAGATCGTGGTGTCGATGATCTGCGGCTTCAGGTCGAGGGTGGCGCCATCCGGCACCTGGCCCGGCCCGGCGGGAGCAGGCGCCCCTTCCGCTGCCGCCTTGGCGCCGGCCTCCTTGCTCCCGGTATCCGGCTGGCACGCGGCGCAGGCCAGGACAGTGCCGACGGCCGCTGCCAGCATGCGCAGCGCGCTCAGGGCACCAGGGTTTTTCGGCGATGCGCCGGTTTGGGCCAAGGCTGAATGAGGCATCCGATCTCCGCTGGCAGCAACAGGTGTGGCCAGCCCGGGGGATCCGAAGCTGGCGCCGTGCATCATACTGAGCCGGCGCGCTTGCCAGCACCCGCGGCTCTCAGCGAACCGGATGCTGCAGCACCAGCTCGAGCTTCCTGATCTCGATGCTGCCGCTGCCGCGCCCCCAGCCGCCGAAGCCGATGGCGAACAGGTCCCGTTCCTGCTTCGTCGCAAGCACCGGCAGGTAATAGTGGCTGCCGGACCGGAGTTCGACGCTGCCGGACGCGTTGTTTTCCGGACCGAAGAAGGCGCCGAAGCCGGACTCGCCGCGCTCGCGCACCGTCACATTCCCGACTTCCAGGTGGAGCAGGTAGGCGCCTCGTTCCGCTTCGACGCTCACCAGCGCGCGCGAGGTCCCCGCCTGCGTCATGGTGAGGCGCACCGTAGTGCCCGAGCGGTCCAGGTGCATGACGTGCCCCTCGGCGTCGGTGGAGATCTGCTCCTGGACCAGCACCGGCATGAGGTCGTACTTCACCTCCGGCACGGCCGGCAGCTCTCCGGGGCGCAGGAAGATCTGCGGCGGCAACGCGGGCGGCGGCTCGAAGGACAGCAGTGCCAGGCTGCCGGTGGCTTCTGCGGGCAGTTGCAGCACGAAGGGGTTCGCTCCGTGGGTGTCGAATTCCTGCAGGTGCCCGAAGATGTCGTACACCACCTTGCTGGGGCCGGCGTTGTACACGGTCGCGGCGATCGCACGCACCTTGTTCGACGCCCCCAGGTTGAGCAAGATCTGGGCTGGCCGGTTCCATTCCTGCAAGCGGGTGCTGAAGTCGAGGCCGGCGACATCCAGCAAGGTATAGGGGCCAGCGCTCGCCAGCGCCCGCCCACCCGGATAGCGCCGTGGCCGATCGCTCAGCAGGTAGCGGAATGGTTGCGCGAGAAACGCGTCGCGCATCGCATCGCTTCCGGGGTCGCGTGGAACGTAGAGGTGGAACGGCTGCCAGTCGCGGGTGGAGACGAAGGGGCGCAAGCGGAGCACACCGTAGATGGCGTACCGCTGGTAGTAGTCCGCTTCATCCTGGTTGTTGTGGATGTCCAGCAGCAGCCGCCCGGGCGGAATGTTCGCCAGCAGCGGGCGCAGGTCGGCCGGGATGCGTACGAAATTCATCTTGCTGGCGGCCCAGGCGTCCTGCCGCACGGCGATGGCGATGAGGGCGAGCGCCATCACGGCGCAAGCGGCATGCAGGCCCTGCGAGCGCGCCAGCCGCCGCCCCAGCGCAGCGAGCCCGACGAAGGCCATCGGCATCACGAACGGGCTGAGGTAGGTGGCGGCCTTGAACAGGTTCCACGTATACATCGCCCGCCAATCGGGGCGGGTACCGATGCGCGCCTGGGAATAGTGCTGAAGCACGAAGCCGAACAGGATCGCGCCGGACAGCAGGATCGCCAGCGGCAGCGCGCGCTCGCGCTTGGTCAGCAGGTAGCCGATGCCCAGGACGCCCAAGCCACAGCAGGCGAGCGAAACCGCCGCGAACCAGCCCTGCGAGAACAGCGTGCCGGTGCCGTTCAGGGGCTGTCCCATCGCACCCATGGTCATCGCCAGCAGGTTGCGCACGCCGACCGTCTGTTCGGCGCCGTGGGCGACGCCGTGCAGCTGGGCCGCCATGCCCTGCACGCCCCACCAGAAATTGGCCGGCGAGATGAGCGTCCACACCAGCGTGACGCCCAGCACGATCTGCAGCGCGGTTCGCCGCACCACCGGCGCGCGCCAGTGCGGACCGAGCGCCGCCGCCAGGTAGCACACGCTCATGAGGGCACCGAGCGGCACGGCCTCGGGATAGCAGGACCAGGCGGCAAACGCCGGCAGGCCTGCGGGAAGAGCCCACGCGATCGTCCTGCGCCAGGGCAGCGGCTGGGCGGGCCGCGCCGCGACCAGCTCTGCCACTGCTGCGACCGTCGCGACCACGAACGCGAGCCCCAGGGTCTGTGGAATGAACGCCGCGTAGGCCGCCCAGGTGGCCGTCGGCGACACGCCGAACAACAGGCCGGCCAGGGTGGTCAGCCAGGCGGGCAGCCCCGGCGCCAGCCTGCGCGCAAGCAGCACCACCGCCAGGGCCTGCAACGCGAGGATGAAGCCGGTGAAAGCAGCGAACACGGACGTCACGTCGGCGCGGCCGAAGGACGCGAACAGCCCGAGCAGCAGCAGTGCGCCGATGCGCAGGTGAGAGGCCTGGTGATCGGCCACGTTCGCCTGCAAGGGGCTGAACCCGAGGCCGAAGTCGACCGGATCCGCGATGCCGTGGTCACGCAACCAGGTGCCCATGCCGACGTACTGGTTGAAATCGCCCGCCGAGAACAGGACGATGTGGCTGCCTGCGCGCATGACGGGCCACAGGTAGTGCAGGTACACCGCCAGCAGCATCACTGCGAGCAGCCCGATCTCGCGCCAGTCCGGCACGCGCAGGTGGCGCCACCCGAGCGCCAGCGCCGCCAACACGAGCGGGATGAGCACGAACCGTGCGGGCCGAACCCCGATACCGCCGACGAAGCTGCACCACGAGAGAACCACGATGATGGCCGCCAGGCCGACGAAGATCGCGCTTCCTTCCGAGACGGGGGTGCAGCGCAGGCCGCGGACGATCACCCGTCCCACGGCCCACGCCGCAACCGTGAACACCAGAGGCAACACCAGCCAGTACATCCGCGAATTCCCCGTGCTCTTTGTTTTTCAGGAAGCCAGCGCCACCCCGTCGACGAACACCTTCAGCTCGCCCGGCTGGAACTGCGTCCACTGCTCGTCGACCGTCAGCGGCGCAGTCACCACCACCGCCACCTTGTCCGCGGGCGAGGTGTGCTGCGCGAAGTCGACGCTCAGGTCCTCGTCCGCCAGTTGCGCGTGCGCGAAGGGATGCTGCCGCTCCACGTAATAGAGGTTGGTGGAGCAATGGGCCCACAGGGCGTCGCCGTTGGACAGCAGGAAGTTGAAGCGGCCGTGGCGCGCGATGCGCGGCGTCAGCTCGCGCAGCGTGATCGTCAGTTCCTCCACGCTGGGCATGCCCGCATGCGACTTGCGCAATTCCTGCATCAGCCAGCAGAAGGCGCGCTCGCTGTCCGTGCTGCCCACCGGATGGAAGCTGCCGTGCAGGCGCGGGTCGAAGTCCTGCAGGTCGCCGTTGTGCGCGAACACCCAGTAGCGGCCCCACAGCTCGCGCACGAACGGGTGACAGTTCTGCAGCGCGACCTCGCCCTGCGTGGCCTTGCGGATGTGTGCCACCACATGCCGGCTCTGGATGGGATAGCGACGGATCAGGTCTGCCACCGGCGACTCCGCGGCCGGCTGGTGGTCGACGAAGTGGCGCAGGCCGCGTCCCTCGAAGAAGGCGATGCCCCAGCCGTCGGCATGGTGGTCGGTGCGGCCGCCGCGCTGGGCGAAGCCCGCAAAGCTGAAGGTCACGTCGGTCGGCGTGTTGCAGTTCATCCCGAGCAGCTGGCACATGCTTCGATTATTGGCCAGTGCGGGCCTGCGGCGCGCGGGCGCAGGCGGGGCAGATGCAGGAGCGGCCGCGCGCCTCGACGGGCACGCGCGCCAGCAGGTCGGCAGCGAAGTCGACCTGCCGGCACCAGCAGGGGCCCTGCGGGATGCCGCTGGCGCGCTCGGTTTCCATGGCGCAGGTGTTCGGCTGCCCGCACAGCGGGCAGCGTCCGGGGTCGTCGGTGGCAAGCGGCACGAGCCCCATCGTAGCCGCTTCGCACCGGGCGGCCGCGGCCCACCCGGCGCGGGTCTCAGGCCTTGCGCGGCTCGGCCAGCGCCGCCAGCATCTTGGTCGGCAGGAAGGGCACGCTGCGCAGGCGCACGCCGGTCGCGTCGTAGATCGCGTTGCCGATGGCCGCGGGCACGACGGCAGCCGCCATCTCGCCGGCGCCCCAGGGCGGCGCCTCTGGCCGATTGATGACCTGCACCTCGATCTTCGGCACGTCGGGGAAGGTGAGGATGCGGTAGCTCGCCCAGTCGGTGCTCGTCACGCGGCTGGCATCGAAGCGCACTTCCTCCAGCAGCGTGCGGCTGACGGTCTGCACGATGCCGCCCTCCACCTGGTTGCGCACGCCATCGGGGTTGATCACCTGGCCGCAGTCGTGCGCGCAGAACACGCGCTCGACCCGCACCTTGCCGCTTTCCCGGTCGACCACCACATCGCAGGCGAGGGCGACGTAAGTGATCTCGTTCTGGTACCGGATGTAGGCAAAGCCGCGGCCGCGCGCCAGCGGCCCGGCCGTGGGTGCACTGAATGCCGGCCGCGCCTGCCAGCCCGCCATCTTCGCCGCGGCTTCCACCACGGCACGACTGCGTTCGTCCTTCAGGTAGGCCAGCCGCATCTGCACCGGGTCCTTGCCGGCGGCCGCGGCCACTTCGTCCAGGAAGGACTCGTTGGCGAAGTTGTTCTGCATGCGCCCGGGCGTGCGCAGGTGGGCGGTGCGCAGGAAGGCGTTGCCCACGCGGTCGACGCGCGTGAGCGTCGCCGGGAAGGCGTACTCCACGTCGCTGTTGTGCGCGATGTTGCCGGTGTACGTGCCCTTCTTCGCCACGCCCGAGTGCACCGCGGCCAGCAGCGGGAATTCTTCCAGCGTGCCGTTCTGCATGGCGACGATGAAGCGCGACTTCCAGGCGGTGACGCCGCCCTGCGCATCGAGTCCGGCCTCGAGGTCGACCACCGTCGGCGGGCTCTTGGGATCCCAGCCATGTTCGTCGTCGCGCATCCATTGCACGCGCACGGTGGCGGCTTGCCCGGTGCGCTGGGCGAGCAGCGTGGCCGCGAGCGCGGCGTCGGCGGTGCAATCCTCGTGACCGTTGCGGCCGTAGCAGCCGGAGCCGTCGAGATAATGCAGCCGCACCTTCTCCTTCGGCACGCCCAGCATCAGCGCCACCTCGGTTTGCAGCGAGTGGGTGGCCTGCGAGGGCGACCAGATCTCCAGGCCCGCGTCATCGGCGCGCGCGACGGCGCAGGACGGGCCGAGCGACGCGTGCGAATGGATGCCGAACTCGTAGCTGGCCTTGAGCGTCTTGGCGGCCTGCGCCAGGCCCGCATCCACGTCGCCGTGGCTCGGGCGCGGTTCGGCCTTGACCACCGGTTGCGCGCGCCAGGTCTCCATCATGCGGTCCTGCGCCGGCAGGCCCTTCCACACGGACCACTGCGGCTGGATGCGCTGGGCGGCTTGCACGGCCTCCCATTCGGTCCTGGCGAGCACCGCGAGGAAGTTGCCCTTGTGCACCGTGCCGAGGTAACCGGGGAGCTTCTTGGCTTCAGTGTCGTCGACTTCCAGCAGCGAGGCCTGCACCGCAGCCGGCCGGATCACGCGCGCGTGCACCATGCCTGGCAGCTTGAGGTCGTGCACGTAGGTGAACTCGCCCGTGACCTTGGCCGGGATGTCGAGGCGGCGCACCGGCTTGCCGACGAAGCGGTGGTCGGCGGGCTTCTTCAGCGGCGCCTTGGGATCCACCGCGATGGTCTGCACACCCTCGGCGAGCAGGCTGGCGTAGCTGGCGCTGTGCGCCGGGTCGGCTTTCAGCCGCACCATGCCGTCGCCGTCGAAGGCGAGTTCCGCGGGCTGCACGCCCCAGGTGGCGGCGGCCCGCGTGGCCAGCGCCTGGCGCGCCGTGGCGCAGGCCTGGCGCAGTTGCTGGCCGCCGGCGCTGATGCTCAGGCTGCCGGCGGTCTGCCCCTGGTCGATGGTGGTGGCGGTGTCGCCCATGACCAGCACGATCTTCTCCATCGGCACGTCGAGTTCGTCGGCCACCATCTGCGTGAGCGCGGTGCGCACGCCGGTGCCGAGGTCGACCTTGCCGCTGTAGATCGTGATGCGCCCGTCGCCTTCCAGCGCCAGCCAGGCATCGAGCGCTTCCTTCTTCATGGACTTGGCGGCGGCGGCGCCAGGGGCGTAGCTGAAGCCGACGACCAGCGCTTGCGTCAGGGCAGCGGCACCGGAGAGCAGGAGTTGTCTGCGTTGCATGACGGTCCTCCTCAGGCTTGTTGACTGGCCGCGCGCTGCACGGCGCGCACGATGCGCGTGTGCGTGCCGCAGCGGCACAGGTTGCCGGCCAGCGCAGTGCGGATCTGGTCCTCGCTGGGGTGCGGGTTCGACTTGAGCAAGGCGGTGGCCGCGACCACCATGCCGTTGGCACAGTAGCCGCATTGCGCGGCCTGTTCGTCGATGAAGGCCTGTTGCACGACGCTCGGCTTGGCGCTGCTGCCCAGGCCCTCCAGCGTGGTGATCGAACGGTCGGCGACGGCGGCCATGGGCACGCTGCACGAACGCACGACATGGCCGTCGAGGAGCACCGAGCAGGCGCCGCACTGTCCCTTGCCGCAGCCGAAGCGCGGCCCCCTCAGGTCCAGGTCGTTGCGCAGCGCGTAGAGCAGGGGCATCTGCGGGTCGGCGTCGAGCGTGCGGCTCGCGCCGTTGACGCGCAGCAGGATCTTGGCCATGCGATCTCCTCGTCTTCTTCCGGCACAGGCGGAAGGGGACGAGTCTAGGCAGCCGGGACGGGGAAGGACCTAGGGGCTTCCCGCGCGGGGAGAGGTGGAGCTCGACGGTGGGTGCGTACATCATGGGGTGCCTTCGGCATCCCACCCTACCGACGGGCTTCGCGCGGTTGTCGGTTCCTGCGGCTCAGCCCCCGACGCAACTGCGTAGGGTGGGACGCGGGCAGCGCGCCCCACCAGGGACGAGCGACCTACCTTGCCGCCGCTTCCTTCACCTTCAAGCGCCACGCATGCAGCAGCGGCTCGGTATACCCGCTCGGCTGCTCCTTGCCCTTGAACACCAGGTCCAATGCCGCGCGGTACGCATACGAGGTGTCCCAGTTGCCCGCCATCGGCCGGTAGAACGGATCGCCCGCGTTCTGCTTGTCCACCACCGCGGCCATGCGCTGGAAGGCCTCGCGCACCTGCTGCTCGGTCACCACGCCATGCAGCAGCCAATTGCAGATGTGCTGGCTGGAGATGCGCAGCGTCGCGCGGTCCTCCATCAGGCCGACGTTGTGGATGTCCGGCACCTTGGAGCAACCCACGCCCTGGTCGATCCAGCGCACGACGTAACCGAGGATGCCTTGCGCGTTGTTCTCCAGTTCCTGCTGTCGCTCTTCGGCGCTCCAGTTCGCCTGCGGCGCCACCGGCACCGTGAGCAGGCCGGCGAGCAGCTGTTCGCGCTCCGCCTCGGCGTCGATCTGTTCCAGTTCCTGCTGCACGGCAAACACGTCGACCTGGTGGTAGTGCAGCGCGTGCAGCGTGGCCGCGGTCGGCGAGGGCACCCACGCCGTGTTGGCGCCGGCGCGCGGATGCGCGATCTTCTGCTCCAGCATCGCGGCCATCAGGTCGGGCATGGCCCACATGCCCTTGCCGATCTGCGCGCGCCCGCGCAGGCCGCAGGCCAGGCCGACCAGCACGTTGCTCTTCTCGTAGGCCTGGATCCAGGCGCTGGACTTCATGTCGCCCTTGCGGATCATCGGGCCCGCGTACATGGCGGTGTGCATCTCGTCGCCCGTGCGATCGAGGAAGCCGGTGTTGATGAAGGCGACGCGCGCCGCCGCCGCCGCGATGCAGGCCTGCAGGTTGACGCTGGTGCGGCGCTCTTCGTCCATGATCCCCAGCTTGACCGTGTTGGCGGGCAAGCCCAGGAGCTGCTCCACGCGCCCGAACAGCTCCGAGGCAAACGCGGATTCCGCCGGCCCGTGCATCTTGGGCTTGACGATGTAGATGGAGCCGGTGCGCGAGTTGCGAACCCCGTTGGCGCCTTTTCCCTGCAGGTCGATCATGGCAATGGCGGTGGTGATCACCGCGTCCATGATCCCTTCGAAGATCTCCTTGCCGCCATCCCACAGGATCGCCGGGTTGGTCATCAGGTGGCCGACGTTGCGCAGGAACAGCAGCGAGCGGCCATGCAGGCGCACCTCGCCGTCGCCGTTCGGGGCGTGATAGACGCGATCCGGATTCAGTCCGCGCGTGAAGCTCTTGCCGCCCTTGTTCACCTGCTCGGTCAGCGTGCCCTGCAGGATGCCCATCCAGTTGCGGTAGGCCAGCAGCTTGTCCTGCGCGTCCACCGCCGCGATCGAGTCTTCCAGGTCGAGGATGGTGGAGAGCGCAGCTTCGACCGCGAGGTCGGAGACGCCCGCCGCGTCGGTGCGGCCGATGAAGTGGGCGCGGTCGATGATGATGTCCAGGTGCAGGCGATGGTTCTTCAGCAGCACCGAGGAGGGCGCGCCCGCGTCGCCGCGATAGCCGACGAACCGGGCCCGGTCCCGCAGGCCCGAGAACTGCCCGCCCTTCATCTGCACGACGAGCTGGCCGTCGCGCACCTGGTAGGCGGTGGCATCGACGTGCGATCCGTTGGCCAGCGGCGCGGCCTGGTCCAGCACCTGGCGCGCCCGCGCGATCACCTTCGCGCCACGCGCTTCGTTGTAGCCGGGCCCCTTGTCGGCGCCGCCGTCTTCGGGAATCACGTCGGTGCCATACAGCGCGTCGTAGAGCGATCCCCAACGGGCATTGGCGGCATTGAGCGCGTAGCGCGCATTGAGAATCGGCACCACCAGTTGCGGGCCGGCCTGCAAGGCGAGTTCGGCATCGACATTCTCTGTGGTGGCCTTCGCGCCCTTGGTGTGCGGCGCCAGGTAGCCGATCTTTTCCAGGAAGCCGCGGTAGCCGGCCGCATCGTGCACCGGCCCGGGGTTCTTCCGGTGCCAGCCATCGAGCTCGCCCTGCAAGCGATCGCGTTCGGCCAGCAAGGCCGTGTTCTGCGGCGAGAGTTCACGCACGATGGCGTCGAAGCCTTGCCAGAATTTCGCGTTGTCCACGCCCACGGTGGGCAGCACCTCTTCGTCGATGAATCGCTTGAGCGCGGTGTCCACGGCAAGTCCGTGGATGGTGGTACGGCTGGTCATGTCAAAGCTCCTGGTATTGCGAATCGAAGAAGGCGAGCACGTCGCGCAGCGTGGTGCCGATGCGGGTGGGCTGCGGCCCCAGCTCCTCGAAGGGCAGCTGGTAGCGGTTGACCCAGAGCGTGCGATAACCGAACCAGGTGGCGCCCAAGGCGTCCCAGGCGTTGCAGCTCACGAACAGGATCTGGCCCGCCGTTTTTTTCGTGGCCTGCGTGCCGAGGCGATACGCGTCGGGGTGCGTCTTGTACTTGCGCACCGTGTCCACGCTCAGCACGTGATCGAGCAGGCCCTCGAGTCCGGCGCTGCGCACGGCGACGCCCAGCATCTGCGGGTCGCCGTTGGAGAGGATGCCGGTGGTGACCTCGCGCGCCCGCAGTTCCTGCAGCACCTCGCGGTTCTCGGGGAAGGCCGAGAGGTGCCGGTATTCATTCATCAATTGCTGCTCGCGTT
The DNA here is from genome assembly GCF_028291745.1 of Ramlibacter sp. Classification (GTDB taxonomy): domain Bacteria; phylum Pseudomonadota; class Gammaproteobacteria; order Burkholderiales; family Burkholderiaceae_C; genus Ramlibacter. The sequence continues at coordinate 20,229 of NZ_JAQGNQ010000042.1, forward strand.
CGGCCGTGAGCTGGAGGCCGAGCCGTTTGCATGCATATCTCAGGCCCGCACGGGTCAGCTCCCAGAACGGCTGGTAGTGCGCGCCGTCGTTGCTGGTGGTGACCAGCCGCGTGTATTCGATCTGCTTGTCGCGCCAGAGCACGGAGAGCGCCTGGCCCTGCCCGGGGAACAGTTGTTCCGCCAGCAGGCCGACGCTGTAGACGTCGAACAGCGTTCCATACGCGTCGAAAAGCACCGCCCGGGGTTGATCCATGGCGGTACTTTATTCCGAACTTTGCTCGTCATTAATGCAAGCAAAAGATCGGAATCCGTGACTGTAATCTAGCTAATCCGCTTCAGAACCCAAAAACGCGTATCGCATTGCGAGATCGGATCGCTTGCATGTCTGCTTCCGGCAACGCGGCCGTGTTGGCGAAGGCGCCCTTGGTGTCGTGCACCCAGTGCGGCCAGTCCGTCCCCAGCATCACGTGCTCGGCCCCCACGATGGACACTAGGTACTGCAGCGAACGCGGGTCGTAGGTGATGCTGTCGTAGTAGATGTGGCGCAGGTAGTCGGTGGGCTTGCGCTGCATCTGCCGGCGCGCAGGCAGCTCCACCGCGTCGCCCTTCTCGAACCGGCCCACCAGATAGGGCAGCGTGCCGCCGCCGTGCGAGGCGATGATCTTGAGATCGGGGTACTGGTCGAAGAAGCCCTCGAAGATCATCCGCGTGAGCGCCAGCGTGGTGTCGAACATGAAGCCGACCGACCAGGACAGGTCGAACTTGGTCATGTCCATGGCGTCGACGCCGGGCGGATCGGTGGGGTGCACCAGGACCGGCAGCTTGCGGCGGTCGATCGCGCGCCAGATCGGCGCGAACATCGGGTCGGTGAGGCTCTTGCCCGCCACGTTGGCCAGCACCATCACGCCCACGGCACCCTTGGCGCAACTGCGCTCCAGTTCCTCGAGGGCCCGTTGCGGATACTCCCAGGGCAGCGAGGCGAACCAGCGGATGCGATCGGGATGGCGCGACTGCGCATCCGCCACGTTGTCGTTGGCCTCACGCGCGGCCTGCACGCTGACCTCCTCGCCGCCCCAATAGACGTTGGGGCAGGTGAGGGACACGACGGAGACGTCGATCTTCGCCTCGTTCATGTGCGCGATGCGCAGTTCCCAGTCGAAGTGGCCCTTTTGCGGCAGCACCACCGGCGTGTCGCCGCGAAAGATCTCGCGCTGGCCGTCCGGGCGGGTCTTGATGTTGTAGATGCCGCTCTTGTCGCGCAGCAACTCGAGCCACCTGGTGGTGAACATGTGCGTGTGCACGTCGATGACCGTCATGCGCTTGTCTCCTTCTTGGTGGTGCGCTCAGGGTGGGTCCGGATGGCCCGGACCATGGCTCTGGGCTACTGTTTAACATGTTAAATGATCGCGAATCGAGGAGACACCCCATGAAACGCCGCCACTTCGCCGCCCTCGCCGGGGCCGCGCTCGCCGCCCCGGCCGTCCTGGCGCAGGACCGCACGATGAGGATCCTGGTCGGCTTTTCGCCCGGCGGCTCCGCCGACGTGATCGCGCGGCTGATCGCCGAGAAGATGCGCGTCTCGCTGGGGCAGAACGTGATCGTCGACAACAAGCCGGGCGCCGCCGGCCGGCTGGTGTTGAACGAACTGAAGCGCGCCGCGCCGGACGGCCAGACCCTGGTGCTGACCCCGAGTGGCGCGATGGTGATCGCGCCCTGGATCTACAGCAACATCGGCTACGACCCGATCAAGGACTTCACGCCGATCTCGCGCATCGTCACCTTCGACTTCGCGGTCACCGTCGGCCCGGGCGCGCCCCCGGGTGACCTGAAGACCGTGCTGGCCTGGATGAAGGCCAACCCGGGCAAGGCGAACTACGCGACCTCGGGCGCCGGCACCGTGCCGCACTTCGCCGGCATGCTGCTGTCGCAGGCCGCGGGCGTGAAGCTCACGCACGTGCCTTATCGCGGCGGCGCGCCGGCGGCGCAGGACCTGATCGGGGGGCAGGTGCCACTGATGGTCGACACCGCTTCCGAGACCCTCGAATACCACAAGGCCGGCAAGGTGCGCATCCTGGCCGTCACCGGCGAACAGCGTTCCAGGGCCCTGCCCGAGGTGCCGACGCTCAAGGAGCAGGGCATCGACATGGCGGCCGATGCCTACTTCGGCCTGTACGGTCCGCCCGGCGTGCCGACCGACGTGGTGAACCGCATCGACCGTGCGGTGGCCGAGGCGCTGAACGACCCGGTGATCCAGGAAAAGATCTACGCCTTCGGCCTGGTCCCGGCCCACGCGTCGGCGGCGGCGCTGGCTGCCACGCAGGCGGCGCACCTGAAGCGCTGGGAGGGGCCGATCAAGGCGTCGGGGTTCAAGGCGGAGTAGTCGGGGCGCTTGTCGGTCGCCGTGTTGGCGCCGTGCTAGCGGAAGCATTTTCGAACGCAGAAAACGCAGAAGTGACGCAGAAAACGCAGAAGGACATCCTTCAAAGGTTTTTCTTCTGCGTCTTCTGCGTAGCTTCTGCGACTTCTGCGTTCAAAGATTGCCTGATCGCGCACCGCAATCAACCCCTGACACCCCGCCATTCGTGACCTGCGCGTGCATAATGCCCGCCGCATGGACAAGCTCAAGCAGCTCGAATCCTTTGTTTCAGTCGCCACCAAGGGCAGCCTGACGGCGGCGGCGCGCGCCGAGGGAGTGGCGCCCGCCATCATGGGCCGGCGGCTCGATGCGCTGGAGGAGCGGCTGGGCGTGAAGCTGCTGGTGCGCACCACGCGGCGCATCGCCCTCACGCACGAGGGCAGCGCCTTCCTCGAAGACTGCCAGCGGCTGCTGGCCGACCTGGGCAACGCCGAGGCGAGCGTCAGTGCCGGCGGGGTGAAGGCCAGCGGTCACCTGCGCATCACGGCGCCCGCGGGCTTCGGCCGGCGCCACGTCGCGCCGCTGGTGCCCAAGTTTCGAGCGCTGCACGGCGACGTCACGATCTCGCTGAACCTGAGCGACCGCGTGGTGGATGTGGCGGGCGAAGGCTTCGACTGCGCCGTGCGCGTGGGCGACTTCCCGGATTCCTCGCTGGTGAGCGTGCGGCTGGCGGACAACCGGCGCCTCTGCGTCGCGACGCCGGCCTACCTGAAGCGCCATGGCACGCCCGAGAACCCGTCGGATCTCGTGAAATTCGATTGCCTCACGCTCTCCAGCGATGCGTCGCAGACGCGCGGCTGGGCGTTCCTGCAGCCCGGGCGCCATGGCGAGGGCGAACTCGTGCATCTCAAGCCGATGGGCCCGCTCGACTGCTCCGACGGCCAGGTGCTGCACGACTGGTGCCTGCAGGGCTGGGGCATCGCCTGGCGCAGCACCTGGGAGGTGGACCAGGAGATCGCCGATGGCCGCCTGGTCGAAGTGCTCGCGGCCTATGCAGCCCCGGCGAACGGGATCTATGCCGTGTTTCCGCAGCGCAAGCACCTGCCTTTGCGGGTGCGGCTGTGGATCGACTTCCTGAAACACCACTACGCCCAGCCGCATTTCTGGATGGCGGCCGCCACCCCGTCATGAGCCTCGAAGCCATCCTCGCCTAGCTGCACATGCACGCTGAGAAGCCGCAGAACACGCAATGGAAACTGGAGGCAATCTCCGATCTCTTCCGCGTCTTCTGCGAAACTTTTGCGTCTTCTGCGTCCGGTTGTTGGCTTTTCTGCGCGCCAAGACACCCCCCGTAAAATCCCCCCATGCTCCAAGCGAAACAAGAACTGCTCGCCGCGCTGGCGTCCGGGCTGGAACAGCTGTCCCCGGGGGCCGGTGAGAAGGCCGCGTTCGAAAGTCCCAAGGTCGCGTCGCATGGCGACTTCGCCTGTACCGCGGCCATGCAAATGGCCAAGCCGCTCAAGCGCAATCCGCGACAGCTGGCCGAGTCCCTGCGCGAGGCACTGCTGGCCACGCCGGCCTTCCAGCGCTGGGTGGACGCGATCGAGATCGCCGGGCCGGGCTTCCTCAACATCCGCCTGAAGAGCGCGGCCAAGCAGGAGGTCGTGCGCGAGGTGCTGGCCAGCGGCGCGGGCTTCGGCCAGCAGCCCCTGCACGGGCAGCGCGTGCTGGTGGAGTACGTCTCCGCCAATCCCACCGGGCCCTTGCACGTCGGCCACGGCCGGCAGGGCGCGCTGGGCGATGCCCTGTGCAACCTGTATGCCACGCAGGGCTGGAACGTCCACCGCGAGTTCTATTACAACGACGCCGGCGTGCAGATCAACACGCTGGCCACCTCGGTGCAACTGCGCGCCAGGGGCCTGAAGCCCGGTGACGCCGGCTGGCCCGAGGCTGCGTACAACGGCGACTACATCCAGGACATCGCGGACGATTTCCTCGCGGGCAAGACGGTGAAGTCCGACGACCGCGAGTTCACCGCCAGCGGCGACCCGCAGGACCTGGACGGCATGCGCCTGTTCGCGGTGGCCTACCTGCGCCACGAGCAGGACCTGGACCTGCAGGCCTTCGCCGTGCGCTTCGACCAGTACTACCTCGAGTCGAGCCTCTACACCAGCGGCAAGGTGGATGCGGTGGTGCAGCGGCTGCGCGATGCCGGCAAGACCTACGAGCAGGATGGCGCGCTGTGGCTCAAGTCGACCGAGTACGGGGACGACAAGGACCGCGTCATGCGCAAGGGCGACGGTTCGTATACGTACTTCGTGCCGGACGTGGCGTACCACATCACCAAGTGGGAGCGCGGCTTCACCAAGGTCGTCAACATCCAGGGCACGGACCACCACGGCACCATCGCGCGGGTGCGCGCCGGGCTGCAGGCGGCAGGCGTCGGCATTCCCCAGGGCTACCCCGATTACGTGCTGCACACCATGGTGCGCGTGATGCGCGGCGGCCAGGAGGTGAAGATCTCCAAGCGCGCCGGCAGCTACGTGACGCTGCGCGATCTGATCGAGTGGACCAGCAAGGACGCGGTGCGTTTCTTCCTGTTGTCGCGAAAGCCCGACACCGAATACGTGTTCGATGTCGACCTCGCTCTGGCGCAGAACAACGACAACCCTGTGTATTACGTCCAGTATGCGCATGCGCGCATCTGCTCCGTGCTGGCGGCCTGGGGCGGCGATCCGGGCCGGCTGGCGGGCGCCGACCTGTCCTCGCTGGAGCATCCCGCGGCGCAGAACCTGATGCTGCAAGTGGCCCGCTATCCCGAGATGCTCACTGCGGCGGCGGCCGATTTCGCGCCCCACGACGTGACCTTCTACCTGCGCGAGCTGGCCGCGGCGTACCACTCCTACTACGACAGCGAGCGCATCCTCGTGGCCGACGAGAAGCTCAAGACGGCGCGCCTGGCGCTCGTGGCCGCCTGCGCGCAGGTGTTGCACAATGGGCTGGCTGTGCTGGGCGTCAGTGCCCCGGCCAAGATGTGAGCATGAAACCAAAGCAAAGCGGCAACACCATTGTCGGCATCATCATCGGGATGGTGATCGGCCTCGCCGCCGCCCTCGCGGTGGCGGTCTACGTGACCAAGGTCCCGATCCCCTTCGTCAACAAGAGCTCGGGGCGCTCCGCGGACCAGGAGGCCGCCGAGTCGAGGAAGAACCAGAACTGGGACCCGAACGCGCCCCTGTACGGGAAGAACCCGGCCAAGCCGCTGCCGCCCGCGCCGGGCATCCCGGCCTCTGCCGCAGTGGCGACGCCGCCCGCGCCGGCCGCTTCCGAGGCCCTGGTGCTGGCGCCCGCAACGCCAGCGGCCCGGGAAGCCGAGAAGCCCAGGGAAAAGTCGCCCGAGGCTCCGGCCGTGGCCGGCCGCCCGGCTCCGGCCGATCCGCTGGGTGACCTGGCTTCCGCGCGCACCAGCAGCGGTGGCGCCGATCCCTTCCTCTACTTCGTGCAGGCGGGCGCCTTCCGCACGCCCGAGGACGCCGAGGCGCAGCGCGCCAAGCTGTCCCTCATGGGCATCGAGGCCAAGGTGACCGAGCGCGAACAATCCGGCCGCCAGGTCTTCCGCGTGCGCGTGGGCCCCTTCAGCAACAAGGACGACGCCGACCGGCAAAAGGACAGGCTGGATTCCGGCGGCTTCGACACGGCCCTCGTGCGGGTGCAGCGCTAGCCGCTTGCGGCCTGCTGAGGAACCATCCCGCAGCCTGCCGCTCAGAACCTCTTCAAGGAGTGACATTGCAATGAAACGACGCGAGTTTTCCGCCGCTGCGGGCGTGCTGGGCACCTCGGCCCTGGTGCTGCCTGGCATGGGCTTCGCCCAGGCGAAGGCGCCGCAGGAGGGGAAGGACTTCCGGGTCCTGGACAAGAAGGTGCCCAGTGACGCGCCGGCCGGCAAGGTCGAAGTCATCGAGTTCTTCTGGTACAGCTGCCCCCACTGCAATGCCTTCGAACCCAAGCTCAATGCCTGGCTGAAGAAGCTGCCGCCCGACGTGTACTTCCACCGCGTGCCGGTCGCCTTCCGGGACGACTTCGCGCCGCAGCAGCGCCTGTACTACGCGCTGGAAGCGATGGGCAAGGTCGACGAGCTGCACGACAAGATCTTCAACGAGATCCACGTCAATCACCAGCCGACCAACAGGGAAGACACCATCGTCGCCTTCGTGGCCAAGAACGGTGTCGACCCCGCCAAGTTCCAGGAGTTGTACAACTCCTTCTCGGTGTCGTCCAAGGCCCGCCGCGCCAAGCAGCTGCAGGACCTGTACGAGGTCGATGGCGTACCCGCCCTGTGCGTCGGCGGCCGCTACTACACCGACGGCACCCTCGCGGGCAACATGGACCACGCCCTGCAGGTCGTCGACTATCTCGTGGCCGAAGCCCGCAAGGCCAAATAACACGGATGGGCGATCCGCACGGGATCTCCGTGCGCCGTACCCGGAAAAGCCCGCGCGAGCGGGCTTTTCGTTCTGGGCTCGCTACAATCCGCAGCAAGATTCGTGCCCCATGAAGACCACCAAGACCACCCTCTCGTTCGCGCTTGCCCTCGCCCTGGCGCTCGTCGCCGCTTCCGCCCACGCGGAGAAGGCGGACCGCATGAAGCCCATGAACGTGGAAGCCGACAACCTGCACTATGACGACCTGCACCAGACCAGCGTCTTCACGGGCAAGGTGGTGGTCACCAAGGGCACGATCGTCATCCGCGGCGCCCGCATGGTGGTCCACCAGGACCCGGAGGGCTACCAGTCCGGCACCGTGACGGCCGACACCGGCAAGAAAGCCTTCTTCCGCGAGAAGCGGGAAGGCGCCGACGAATTCATCGAGGGCGAATCGGACACCATCGAATACGACGGCAAGGCGGACCTGGTGAAATTCATCGGCCGCGCCGAGATGCGCCGCCTGAGCGGCACCACGCTGAGCGACGAGACCAGCGGATCGGTGATCACCTACGACAACAACAGCGACCAGTTCGTGGTCGAGGGCGGCACCGGGGCCTCTCCCTCCAACCCGGGCGGCCGGGTGCGCGCCACCCTGGCCCCGCATGGGAACGCCGCGGCGCCGGCCGCA
>NZ_JAQGNQ010000044.1 GCF_028291745.1 Ramlibacter sp.
TGCAAAGATCGTGGCGAATGTTTGCGTTGGCCGAGTGTTGTACTGCGGCCGGACTGCCAACCGCTTGAAGATCGATCATGTCCCAACTCGCAACCCGAGACGCCGACCTGCCGGTGTTTGACCCTCCTTACCCGTCTGCGGGCCGGATGGAGGACGCCCCGTCGCACGAAGTCGATGACGGCCGCGGCATGCTGGCGAATCGCAGCTTCTGGTCAGGAGGTTTGCTGTCCCTTCTCGTTTGGACCTTGATCGTGTTCGCATGCACGCGCGGCTGAGAGTCGGTCGGCCAGACATAGGCTGAACGCAAGCGCGTCGAGCACGCACAACCAGTCAAGAAACAGGCGCTTGACGCTTCACGGCTGGCGTGGAGTGGCGGCTTTCGTCGAGCCCCGCCGCGAGCGGGCCTTGCCCTTGGGCGCCAGGCTCGCACTCACCAGCGCCGCGGCCAGCGTGACCAGCCACGAGTAGTACACCCACACGAGGAAGGCGAGCACGGGCGCGAAAGCGCCGTAGACCGTGCGGTAGGTGGGCACGGTGGCCAGGTACAGCGCGAAGCCACGCTTGCCCAGTTCGAACGCCGCCGCCGCCAGCACGCCGCCGACGATCGCTTCCCGCTTGCGCACGGGCGCGTTCGGCACGAAGCGGAACAGGCAGGCAAAGCCGACGGCCCCCAGCAGCACGGGGCCCAGGTTGATCGCCTGCTGCAACCAGGGCTCGCGCGCTGCGAGGCTCGCGCTGGACACCAGCAGCGCGGAGGTGGCCCAGAGGCTGGCGCCGAGGAGCACGGGCACGGTGAGCAGCAGCACGATGTGCAGGGCCAGTCGGCGCAGCAGCATGCGCGGCTTCTTCACCTGCCAGATGCGGTTGAGGGTGTTCTCCACGTTCAGCAGCAGACCGAGTGCCGACAGCAGCAGGAACAGCGATCCCACCAGCGTGAGGCCGCCCGCATTCCCGGCCCACTGGGCCAGGTGCTGCGCCACGGCCTTCACGATGCCGGCCGGCAGCAGGCCGCGCAGCAAGGCGTCGCGCAATGTTTCGCCGGCGCCGCGCAGCACCGGGATGCGCGTGAACAGGGCGAAGCTCACCGCCAGCAGCGGCACCAGGGAGAGCAGCGTCGTGAAGGTCAGGCCGCCAGCGCCCTGCGGCAGGCGTTCTTCCCGGCCGCGGCGCACGAGGAGGGTGATCAGGTTGGACATCCGGCGGAGCGGCGCATGATGGACCGCCGCCCCGCTGTGCAATATACCGAGGCGGGGGCGCAAGGCCGACAGAGAGTGATGCCGGGCGGGTGCCAACGCGGCATCGCCGCCACAACCAAGCCACCGGCGTGCGTGCAGCGGTCGGCGGACCGGCGGCTTTGCCGCCGCTTGCGCGCGGGAGTAGCCTCTTCGCGGGGGTAGGCAGGACCCCCGGGATCCCCCCTTCAAGACGGTGCTCGTCCAATCCTGCGGGCGTCGCGCGTGCGGCGCGGGCACTGTCGCAGGCGAGCCGGCGCGCTCGTGCCGCAGCTCTGTCCGCCCGCCGCCGCGGCGCACCCGTCCACTGACTGGAGGTGCTCCCATGCGGTATCCCGTTCCTCGAATCTGCGCTGCCATCGCGCTCACCTGCGCCACGGTCGCCAGCGGGCCGGCGCTGGCCGACGAGATCCGGCTGCTTTCGGCGGCCGCCATGCAATCGGTCTTCAAGGAGATCGGCGGTGACTTCGAGCGCACTTCCGGCCACAAGCTGCGCATCGCCTACGGCACGATCGGCGGCATCTCCGGCCGCGTGCTGGCGGGCGAGCGCGCCGACGTCGTGATCGGCTCGACCCTGTCGTTTCCCGAACTGGTGCAACGCGCGCGCATAGACGCCGCGAGCCAGGTGACCATCTGCACCACCGGGATCGGTGTCGTCGTGCCGGCCGGCAGTGCGCCGCCGCCCATGGCTTCCAGCGACGACCTGAAAGCGGCCCTTCTCGCTGCCAAGGTGGTGGTCTATGCCGATCCCGTGCGGGGCGGCGCGGCCGGCGTGCACATCGGGCGCGTGCTGCGCGATCTCGGTATCGCCGACAAGCTGCGCCAGCAGATCACGCTGGCGGCCGGGGGCGACGTGACCGAGGTGACGCTCGCCCAGGGGCCCGGTGCGCTCGGGATGACGCAGACCGGCGAAATCGTCGGCAAGGCCGGCGCGCAATACGCCGGCCCATTGCCGGCCGCGGTACAGAACTACACGACCTTCGTCGCGGGCACGCCCGCCGGGGAGCAGCCCTCGCAGGCGGTGCTGCAGTTCCTCGCTTTCCTGCGCGGTCCCGAAGCCGCCGCTGCGATCCGCTCCAAGGGCATGGAGCAGGGCGGCGCGCACGTAACTGTTCGATAGCCGCACGGCCGGTGCCGGGCTCTGGTGGACAATCCGGTCCCATGGGGGTGGAGGATTGGATGTGATGCACCGCATCGGCAGCTGGCGGCTACGGGCCGCGGCCACCGCGCGCCGGCCGATGTTCCGCGAGGGCCTGCGCGAATGCGTGCCGATGTCGATCGGCATCGCGGCCTGGGGCCTGATCGCCGGCGTGGCCATGGCCAAGAGCGGCATGGGCATGTGGATGGCCATCCTGATGTCGGTGCTGGTGTCGGCCGGCTCGTCGCAGGTGGCGGCGCTGCCCCTGATCGCCAGCGCCGCGCCCATGTGGGTGGTGTGGGCGACGGTGGCCTGCGTCAACCTGCGCTTCATGGTCTTCAGCTTCCAGTACCGGCCCTACTTCGCGCACCTGCCGCGCGGCCGGCGCATCGTCCTGAGCTACTTCATGGGCGACACGATCTTCGCGATCTTCCTGCGCCGCTTCCCCGAGCCGGTGCCCGGTCGGGAGCAGGAGGACTACTTCTGGGGCGCCTCGGTGGTGAACTACGGGATGTGGCAGATCGCGGTCCTCACAGGCATCGTGGCCGGCCGTGCGATCCCGCCGGAATGGGGCATCGGCTTCGCGGGCACGATGGCCTTGCTGGCACTCACCTGCACGCAACTGCGCAATCGCGCCACCTGGGTCGCTGCCGCCGTTGCCGCGTGCGCCGCCATCGCCGCGTACAGCCTGCCGCTGCGGCTGAACATCGTGGTTGCGATCGCGGCGGCCATCGCCGTCGGTGTGCTGGCGCAACATGCCCGCCCGCCAGCCTCTTCGCGCACGCCGTCATGAGTTCCCTCGAGACCTTCTTCACCATCCTCGGCATGGCCGCCATCACGCTGCTGTTCCGCTCCTTCTTCCTGCTGCCGAAGCAGGATCTGCCGATGCCGCACTGGCTGCGCGAAGGCCTGCGCTACGCACCCATCGCCGCGCTGACCGCGGTGGTGGCGCCCGAGATCCTGATGACGCAAGGGCACGTGATCCACACCCTGCGCGATGCGCGGATCTTCGGTGCGCTGGCCGGCCTGGCCTTTTTCCTGTGGCGCAAGGACCTGTTCGGCACCATCGTGTGCGGCACCGGCGTGATGCTGCTGCTGCGCTTCGGCCTGGGGTGGTGATCGCCTCCACGGCGCCAGCGGGTGCATATGCATCCAAGTTTTTGTTCGTTGGCTTGCCGCAGTGCGCTGCGCGACAATGCAGGGCATGAGGTCCGCTCTCCTGATTTGTCGCCATGCGCCGATGCGCGCGCTGTAGCCGCTGAGCGCGCAGCGCTCCGGCCCTTTCCCCTTTTCTTGCCGCCGCCTTCCGCGTGCAGTGCGCGGATCGTGCGGCGTCGTTCGCGCCCTTACCCAGACATTCCATGATCCAACTACGAGGCGTCACCCAGGCCTACGGCGCGCACACCGCATTGCGCGGCGTCGACCTGGACATCGCCACCGGAGAAGTCTTCGGCATCATCGGCCGCAGCGGCGCCGGCAAGAGTTCGCTGGTGCGCACGATCAACCTGTTGAACCGGCCAAGCGCCGGCCAGGTGATCGTCGCCGGCCGCGATCTGACGACCTTGCAGCCGGCGCAGCTGCGCGAGGCGCGGCGCGAGATCGGCCTGATCTTCCAGCACTTCAACCTGCTGTCGTCCCGCACCGTGGCGCAGAACGTGGCGCTGCCGCTGGAGCTGGCGGGCGTCGCGCCCGACGAGATCCGCCGGCGGGTCGACGAACTGCTCGACCTCGTCGGCCTCGGCGATCTGCGCGAGCGCCATCCGGCGCAGATCAGCGGCGGGCAGAAGCAGCGCGTGGGGATTGCCCGCGCATTGGCCAACCGGCCCAAGGTGCTGCTGTCCGATGAAGCCACGTCCGCGCTCGACCCGGAGACCACGCGGTCCATCCTGGGCCTGCTGCGGCAGATCAATCGCGAGTTCGGCCTGACCGTGGTGCTGATCGCGCACCAGATGCAGGTGATCAAGCAGGTGGCCGATCGCGTCGCCGTGATCGACGCCGGCCGGATCGTGGAGCAGGGGCCGGTGATCGACGTCTTCACCCGCCCGCAGCACGCCACCACGCGCAGCCTGATCGAGGAGATCGTGCCGCAGGCGCTGCCCGAGGGCGTGCTGGCGCGCATCCGCGCCCTCATGGCGCAGCAGCCGGCGCAGGAGAGCCAGCTGCTGCGGCTGGCGTTTGCCGGCACCGGGGCCGATCAGCCCCTGCTCTCGGACGTGATCCGCGCGCATGGCATCGACCTGAGCATCGTGCATGGCCAGGTCGACGAGGTGCAGGGCCAGCCCTTCGGCTCGCTGGCGGTGTTTGCCCGCGGTGCGCGCTCGCGGCTCGATGCCGCGGCGGCGCAGTTGCGCGGCGCCGGCGTGCTGGTGGAGGAGGTGGCCCATGTGGGATGACTTCAGTCCCGAGATGCTGGCGCTGTTTGCCGGCTCGCTGTGGGAGACGCTGGTCATGGTCGGCCTCTCCGGGCTGGCCGGCGCGCTGATCGGCATTCCGCTCGGCGTGCTCCTGCGCCTGACCGACCGCGGCGGCGTGCTGCAGAACACGGGCGTGAATCGCGTCGCCGGCGGCATCGTCAACGCAGTGCGCTCGACGCCCTTCATCATCCTGCTGGTCGCGATCATCCCGCTGACCCGCCTGCTGACCGGCTCCTCCATCGGCACGGCCGCCGCGGTGGTGCCGCTGACCGTGGCCGCCGCGCCCTTCATGGCGCGCCTGGTCGAGACCGCCTTGCGCGAGGTCGATGGCGGCCTGGTCGAAGCGGCGCAGGCGATGGGTGCGACCACCTGGCAGATCGTCTTGAAGGTGCTGCTGCCCGAGGCCTTGCCCGGCATCGTCGCCGCCTTCACGATCACCGTGGTCAGCCTCACCGGCTACTCCGCGATGGCGGGCGCGATCGGCGGCGGCGGCCTGGGCGACCTCGGCATCCGCTACGGCTACCAGCGCTTCCTGCCGGCCATCATGCTGGCGGTCGTCGTGGTGCTGATCGCCTTCGTGCAGGCCGTGCAGAGCCTGGGCGACTGGGCGGTGCGCCGGCTCTCGCACAAATGATTTTCTTTCTCCCTCCGATTCTCTCCAAGGAACAACAAGCATGAACAAGCGCCACCTTCTCAAGACCACGCTGGTCCTGGCCATCGCCGCCGCGGGCGCCTGCGCGTTCGCGCAGGACAAGCCGATCAAGATCGGCGCCACCGCCGGCCCGCACTCGCAGATCCTCGAGCAGGTGAAGAAGATCGCCGAGCGCGATGGCCTGAAGATCCAGATCATCGAGTTCAGCGACTACATCCAGCCGAACGCGGCGCTGGCGGCCGGCGACCTGGACGCCAACAGCTACCAGCACAAGCCCTTCCTCGACCAGCAGGTGCGGGACCGCGGCTACAAGATCACCTCGGTGGGCTACACGGTCAACTTCCCGATCGGCATCTACTCGAAGAAGATCAAGAGCCTGAAGGACCTGAAGGAAGGCGCGCGCTTCGGCATTCCCAACGATCCCACCAACGGCGGCCGCGCGCTGCTGCTGCTGCAGGACCAGGGGCTGATCAAGCTCAAGGCCAGTGCCGGCCTCAAGGCCACGCCGCTGGACGTGGTGGAGAACCCGAAGAAGCTGAAGTTCGTGGAGCTGGAAGCCGCGCAGCTGCCGCGCACGCTCGACGACCTCGACGCCGCCGCGATCAACACGAACTTCGCGCTTCCGGCCGGCCTGCACCCGGGCAAGGACTCGATCGCGCAGGAAAGCGCCAAGAGCCCTTACGTCAACGTGCTGGCCGTGCGCGAGCAGGACAAGGACAAGCCCTGGGTCGCCAAGCTGGTCAAGGCCTACCAGTCGGAGGAAATCCGCAAGTACGTGCAGACAGAGTTCAAGGGCGCGGTCGTTCCGGGCTTCTGACGCAAGCTCGCGCGGCCGTCTTCACGGCCGCCGGCCCAGCGGCTCCATTCCGCCGTTGGCGATGTCCGCGGCGGCTTCGGGCGAAGCCAGAAAGGCGATCAGCTTGCGTGCCGCCTCGGGCTGCGTGGACGTGGAGGTCTGGGCGGCGGCGAAGACCTGATTGAGCTGGATCTCGGGCGCGATCACGCCGGCGAGTTCCACGCCCGGTGCGTGCACGATCTCGCTCACCGGCATCACCGCGATCTCCGCCTTGCCCTCGGCCACCAGGGCCGCGGCTTCGGCGCCGCGCGGGGTGGCCTGCAGCGGCACCTTGTCGGCCAGGCCCAGGCGCGGGAAGACGTCCTTCGCGAGGAAGATGCCGCTGGTGCTGCTCGGCACCGCCACGCCATGGGCACGCAGCATCAGCGCCTTGAATTCGTCAACCGTGGCCACGGCGGGTTTCGCCGCGCCCGCACGTACCGCAACACCGAGCGGCGTACGCGCGAGGTCCACATCGGAACCGCGTGCGATGCGGCCGGCGGCGATCAGGTTCTGCAGTCCCTCCCGCGAGAGGATCACCACGTCGGCCGGAACGCCGCGCTGCAACTGCGCCGCGATCGTCTGCGGTCCGCTGCCCTGCGAGGCGCCCGAGCCGGTGACGACCTTCACCCCGCTCGCCTGCTCGAACGCGCGCACCAGCCGCTCGTACGGCCCCGAGAAGCCGCCGGAGATGATCACCTGCACTGGCTGCTGCGCCGCGGCGCCAATGGGGCCAAGTGCCGCGATCGAGGTGGCGAAGACGAAGAGGGCGTTGCGCAGGTTTGTCATGGGGTTCCTTCATGCGTCATGTGGGAGTGCAGGCAATTTCACCGCAGAAGACGCAGAAGTGACGCAGCGAACACGCAGAAAAAGCAATCAAAGGAAATGGATGCCCTTCTGCGTTTTCTGCGCAACTTCTGCGCCTTCTGCGTTCAAATCTGCTCGTCATCAGCCCGACTCTGTTCAATGTTCGCCACTCGCCAACAGCAGCAGACTCGTCGCGGTCAAGGCAAGCGCCAGCGCCGTCAGCGGTAGCAAGCGCAGCGCGACCCGCCGCGGCGAGCCACCCTGCGCGAGCGCGACCCGGTGCGACAGCCACACCGACGCCGCATGGCCGGCAACGATCGCGCCCACTGCGATGAACCAGGTGGCGCGCGCATCGAGCACCGTGACGTCCGGATAGAAAGCCGCCGTGCCGAACAGGTCCCATTGCCGACCGAAAGGATCCGACAGCAGCGCGAACACGCGCTGGCCCTGCAGGACGAAGGTCGAGAGGTTGTGCGCCACCGCGTAGCCGGCCGCGATCGGCAGCAGCGCCAATGCGAGCCGGGCACGTCCGTCGCGCGGCTGCGACACCCACATCGCCGCCTCGAACAGCAGCACGATCGCGAGCCACACCAGCAGCAGGCCCGCGGTGCCCGCCGCATGGCCGTTCACGTCGAGGGGAAGCGGACTGAGTTTCTGCAGCGCCGCCTCGAACCCGTGCCAGGCAGGGGCTCCGTGCAGCCCGTCGAAGATCACCGTCGCCAGCAGCGCCATCACGAAGGCGACCAGCCCGTGCGGTTCGCGCGCCGGCTGCGGGTCCGCGACGTCGAGCTGCCGGCCCGAGATGCGGCCGAAGGTCGCGAAGGTCAGCGCAAAGACGTCGCCGCGCGACTGCCAGGTGCGCCTGCCGAAGGCCAGCATGCCCGCCACGCTGAGCGCCGTCCACGCCAGCAGCAGCGCGCCCAGCCGCCGTGGCGACGTGGCGATGGGATACACCACCTCCAGCCAGCTCCAGCCAAGCAGCAGCGCAACGGCCGGCCAGCAACCGAGGGCGTCGGGCCAGCGCAGCACGCCAAGCTCCAGGCGCGACCGTCGCGAGCCGGCCAGCGCCAGCACGCCGGCATGCAGTCCGCGCCAAGGGTCCAGCGCCGGCCACACGTCGGCGAGGAAGGCGCAGATGAAGGTCACGCCCAGCCAGGCCACGACCCACACCATCGTCGGTGCGAGATTCATCAGCGGGTCCTGCGTGCCCCACAGCGCCGCCGCTACGGTGACTGCGAACAGCAGCACGGAGACGACGCGCAGCAGGCCCAGAGCGGAAGTGGGAAGGTGCAGCGGGCGACGCTGGCGCGGGACGGCTGCGTCGGCCACAGGGCGTGCCAGCCAGGCGGCGCCGACGAAACTCAGAAGCACGGCGATGCAGCCGCCGGCCGCCACCCAGGGCAGGGGCAGCGGCAGCTCGTAGCGTTCCTGCAAGGCGTGCGCGCCGGCGGCGTGCGCCGCGCAGGCAAGGACGAGTGCGACCGAGAGCCGCGCGGCGGGCCGGGCTGGCTTCATTCCTTCGCTGCCGCCGACCAGTTGGCGATGGCACGGGCCGGGCCGGTCAGCTCCAGGATGTGCAGGCCGGTGTTGGCGCGATCGACGATGTAGACGTAGCCGCGCTCGTCGACCTCCACGTTGTTCGTCTGGATGGCGCGCCGTTGCGAGGCCTCCGTGAACGGCAGCTTGGGACCGGAGCCGTTGACCATGCTGGCCGGCGTTTCCAGGACCACCGTGTTGGCGGTCATCGCCGGGATGTAGTAGCCGACCTCCTTGGGCGCCATCGGGTTGCGCACGTCGACCGCGCGCACGCCGGCGTTGAAGTGCGCGAAGAACATCAGGCGCTTGTAGAACACCGGCGCCATGCTCTCGTTGGACGAATGCGTGCCGAAGCGGCCGCCGCGCGCGCAGAAATTGCCGCTCGCTTCCGGCACCGTGAAGTTGGCGACGCCGAAAGGCTTGGTCTCGGCGCTCACGTCCACCACCCAGACCATCTGCCGCCCTTCGAGGCATTCCTTCTGGATCGCCTCGTCGGTGATCACGACGAAGTCGCGCGTGCGCCCGAGATAGTTCTTCGCGAATTCGGGGACATCGACGCCGAGCACGGGAAACACCGTGTGGGCACCGTGCATGGGCGGCATGTCGAGGCGCGCGATCTGCGGCGCCAGCAGGTTTTCCGGCGTGGGGTCCTTGGCGCCCTTCAACAACTTCTCGCGGTCGACGATCTGCAGCACGCCGTCGCTGTTGGTGCCATAGCCGAAGTACACGCGATTGCCCTTGGGCCCGGTGGAGATCGCGCCGTGCACCTGGATCGGCACCGGACCGCCGGCCCCGGGCTGCTGCCCCACCAGCCCGAAGTCTCGGATGAAGACGGGATGCGCGGGATCCGAGAGGTCGTAGATCTGCGTCATCCGGTTGGTGCGCCACTGCGGATTGCCGGAGACCAGATAGGCGATGCCGGTATCGCACTCCCAGTAGTTCTTGTGCGTGCCCTTGAGCCCGCGCACGATCGTGGTCAGCAGCGTGGGCTTTTCGGGGACCGTGACGTCCCAGATCTGATGCGACTGGTTGCCGAACACGCGCAGCATGTAGTACTTGCTCTTGTCCGCCTTGGGCAGGTCGGAGCCGCTGCACACGCGCACCATCTGCGCGCCGCCTTGTTCGGCCTTGCCCTCTTCGCCCGGGATGTGGGCCAGGTAGCGCGGGTGGCCCGGGTCCGTGACATCGACGATCGACGTGCCGTTGTCTTCCTGGGCGCCGGTCAGCGGATTGAGCTTGCGGTCGCCGTGGTGGCCCACATAGAGGATCCAGCGCTTGCCCTGCTTGTGGATGGTGGGCTGGTAGGCCGTGCGTCCCTGCAGGTCGTTGGTCCCGACCAGGCGCATGTTGAGCGCTTCAGCGGGTGCGTCGGCGGGCGGCTGCGCACTGGCGGCGAGGGGGAGCAAGGCCGCCAGTCCCAACGTCCATGCGGCGGCGCGTAGCCCCCGCACCCGGCGCGCTGCGCCCCTGCACCCGGTTCGATCGGGGCTCTGCGGATGGTCCATTCTCATGTGTCCTGCTCCTTGCGTCATCGGGCGCTGCACGGGTGTGCGGCCGGCTCTTTCGCGGCGCGGAGTTTCAGGCCGGGCGCAGGCGGGTTCCTCTGGGGAAAACCCCTGCAGGCTGGTCGCGCCCTATAGTTCTCGCCTGCCACGCACCGCGCCATGACTCCCATCCCCGACCTCCCCACCCCCGCCGCGCTCATCGACGTGCCCTGCATGCAGCACAACATTGCTCGCATGCAGCAGCGCATGGAGGCGCTCGGCGTCAAGTTCCGGCCGCACGTGAAGACCTCCAAGAGCCTGCCGGTCGTGCAGGCGCAGATGGCGGCGGGCGCGCGGGGCATCACCGTGTCGACCCTCAAGGAGGCGGAGCAGTTCTTTGCCGCCGGCATCGCGGACATCCTCTATGCCGTGGCGATCGCCCCGGCCAAGCTGCCACAGGTGCTGCAATTGCGGCGGCAGGGCTGCGACCTGAAGATCATCACCGACAGCGCCGCCGGCGCGCGCGCCATCGCGGGTTTCTGCGCGGAGCAGGGCGAAGCGCTGGAGGCCTGGATCGAGATCGATGTCGACGGCCATCGCTCGGGCATTCCGCCCGAGGCCGATGCGCTGCTCGAGGTGGGTCGCATCCTGCATGAGGGCGGCGCGCTTCTGGGCGGCGTGATGGCGCATGCCGGCTCCAGCTACGCGCATGACGAGCCCGAGGCCCTGCGCGCAATCGCGGAGCAGGAGCGAAGCGGCACCGTGCGCGCCGCCGAGCGCCTGCGGCTGGCGGGCTTGCCGTGTCCTGCGGTGAGCGTGGGCTCGACGCCGACCGCGCTGTCCGCGGTGGATCTGCACGGCGTCACCGAGGTGCGCGCCGGCGTCTACGTGTTCTTCGACCTGGTGATGCACAACGTGGGCGTGTGCGCAGCGAGCGACATCGCGCTCTCCGTGCTCACGACCGTCATCGGCCACCAGGAGGAGAAGGGCTGGGCGATCGTCGACGCGGGCTGGATGGCCATGAGCGGTGATCGCGGCACGAAGCAGCAGAAGCACGATTTCCACTACGGGCAGGTCTGCACCGAAACCGGCGAGCCCGTGGCCGGCTACGTCCTCGCTGCCGCGAACCAGGAGCATGGCATCGTGTGCCGCGAGCAGGGCGAGGTCGATCGCGAGATCGCCACGCGGTTTCCGCTCGGCACCCGCTTGCGGATCCTGCCGAACCATGCCTGTGCGACCGCCGCGCAGTTCCCCGAGTACCACGCCGTGCTGGCCGGCGGCGAGGTGCAAGCCTGGCCGCGCTTTTACGGCTGGTAAGGCCAGGGCGCGCGGCGCCAGCCCTTTCCTACATCCTGTGTGGCTCTGCCGGAAGCGGACTCGCTGTCCGGTTTAGGCACGCCCGGTCGCGGCATGGGTCGCGGCTCGAGCCCGCGATGACATCCGTCATGCAGCGACCCGAGCCGCCTCCCAAATTCCTCCCTGAAGCCGCCTTAGAGTGCCCGGCATGAACACCCGCCCCCTCTCGGCGACCGCGCTCGCCGCCCTCCTGGTGCTGTCCATCCCGGTGGTACCCATGCCCGTGCAGGCGCAGCAACGGCCGCAGGGTGGCCGGCCGACCGGGCCGTCGCCCGAGGCGATCGCCGCCTGCCAGGGGCAGGCCGTCGGCGCCAAGGTGAGCTTCCAGGGACGGCACGGCCGGACCTTCACGGGCATCTGCCAGACCGTGGATGGCGTGCTGGCCGCCCGGCCGGACGGGCCGCCGCCGGGGGACGGAGCGAGTGCTCCGGCAAAATAGGGCGATGCGCCTTACCCTGCAGCGCAAGTTCTTCCTGGCGCTCGCGCTGCTGATCCTCGTGCTGCTGGCGATCTTCGTCGCGTCCTCGCGCCTGTCGCTGCAGCGCGGCATCGGCCCCTATGTCGCCGAGGTGGAGCTGTCGCGGCTGGACTGGCTGGTGGCCAACCTGGAGCAGGCCTACGCCACGGAAGGCAGCTGGGACTTCGTCAAGCGCGATCCGCGCGCGTGGCACCGCCTGCAGCTGTTCAACATCGGCGGCGGCGGGCCCAACCGCGTGCTGCCACCGTTCGATCGCGACGGTTCTTTCGGCGACCGGCGGGGCGACCGGCGGCCGCCGCGCCCGCGCGGCATCCAGCCCCAGATCGACGTGTTGCCGCCGCGGCTCGATCCGCCGCCGCCGCCGGATGCGCTGCAGTACCCGCGAGCGAGCGCCGATTCCGTCTACACCCGCATGGCGCTGCTGGCGGCCGACGGCACGCAGGTGCTGGCCGGCCATCCGTACAGCGATCGCATGCTGCGCAAGCAGATCAACGTGCACGGGCACACCGTGGGCTATCTCGCGCTCGCGCCGATCGAGGGGCTGGGCACGCGCGCGGACCGCGCATTCGTCGCGCAGCAATCCACCTTCCTGCTGCTGACGGGCGCGGCGGGCCTGCTGCTGGCGCTGCTGATCTCCGCCGTCATGGCGCGGCGCTGGCTGCAGCCGGTGCAGCGGCTGGCCGATGCCGCGCGCTCGATCGCCGGCGGCCGCCTCGAAGTGGCGGTGGAGGTGCCGGTGCACGGTGGCGACGAGTTGGCTCAGCTCGCGCGCACGTTCAACGAGATGTCCGCGGCGCTCGCCAGCATCGAGCGCACGCGCCAGCAGTGGCTGCACGACGTGGCGCACGAACTGCGCACGCCGGTGGCGGCGATGCGCGCCGAAATCGAGGCACTGCAGGACGGCGTGCGGGTCTACGACGGCGGCACCGCGCAGCGCCTGCACGGGCAGGTGATGCGCCTGGGCACGCTGGTGGAGGACCTGCAGCGGGTGATGAGTCCCGTCCCCGCGACGCTCACGATGGAGGAGGTCCATCCGCTGCACGTGCTGCTGGAGGTGGCCGATGCGATGCAGCCACGCCTGGCCCAGGCGCAGGTGCGGCTCGAGGGCATCGCACCCCTGCAGGCGCTCTCGGCCGCGGAGGACCCGGTGCTGCGCGGCGACGCGTCGCGCCTGGGCCAGGTGTTCATGAACCTGCTGGAGAACTCCGCGCGCTACACGCAGGCCGGCGGCAAGGTGGTGCTGGCGGGGCGCGTCGAAGCCAGTCGCCTGCGCATCCGCGTGGAGGACTCCGCGCCGGTGCCCGCCGCGCAGGACCTGCCGCGCCTGTTCGAGCGCTTCTTCCGCGGCGAGGGCTCGCGCAGCCGCGCCACCGGCGGCTCGGGGCTGGGCCTGGCGATCTGCCGGTCCATCGTGCAGGCGCACCACGGTGCCATCCGCGCCGACGCCTCGGCGCTGGGCGGATTGCTGATCGAGATCGAGCTTCCCATCGAGGCAACATGAAAACCATCTTCGTCGTCGAGGACGAACACGACATCGCCTCCGTGCTGGTCGATTACCTGCGCGCCGCCGGCTTCGAGCCGCGGCACTTCGCCGACGGCGAAGCCGCGCTGCAGGCGGCACTGACGGCGCCGCCCGCGCTGCTGCTGCTGGACCTGATGCTGCCGGGGCGCAGCGGACTCGAGGTGCTGCGCGAGATCCGGCAGCGCAGCGGCGTTCCCGTGGTGATGCTCACCGCGCGCGTCGACGAGGTCGACCGCCTGCTCGGACTGGAGCTGGGCGCGGACGACTACATCTGCAAGCCCTTCTCGCCGCGCGAGGTGGTGGCGCGCGTGAAGGCGGTGCTGCGCCGCATGGGTGACGAGGGCGCAGCGCCGCCGAGCCGACTGCAGGTGGAGGAAGCCTCGCGCTCGGCCCTGCTGGATGGCCATCGCCTGCACCTGACGCCCAAGGAGTTCGCCCTGCTCGCCACCATGTCCGCCCGGCCGGGCCGCATCTACTCGCGCGCGCAGTTGCTGGAGCTGGTGTATCCCGACGCGCTCGAGGCGAATGAGCGCACGCTGGACAGCCACATCAAGAACCTGCGGCGCAAGCTTGCAACCGCGGTTCCGGGCCACGACTGGATCCGGTCCGTGTACGGCGTGGGCTTCAGCTTCGAGCCGCACTGAGCCTCCCAGATTCCTGCGCAATCGACTGCGATGCTGTGCCGCGTCGCAGGATTGAGGAGGAAACGAGGATGCATGACATCGCCCACGGCCACGGGCTGCGCGAAGACCTGGAAATCCTGGCTCGCTTGCAGCAGCGGCGCGCGGCGCTGCGCTGGCTGGGCGCTGGCGCGGCGGCCTTGCTGGCAGGTTGCGGCGGGGGTGGCGCATCCAGCGGCGCTGCGGACAGCACCGCCGGCGTCAGCGCCGCCAGCATGGACGCGAGCGCCAGCAGCGCGATGGCTGCGGCGATCACCAGCAACACGTGCGCGGTGATTCCCAGCGAGACCTCGGGGCGCTATCCCGGCGACGGCACCAGCAGCGGCGGCAATGGCGGCATTGCCAATGCGCTCACCCAGTCGGGCATCGTGCGCAGCGACATCGTGGCGAGCTTCGGCACCTCGAGCGGCAGCGCCGACGGAGTTGCGCTCACCATCGCACTGAAGCTGGTGAACACCAACGCGAGCTGTGCCTCGCTCGCCGGCCGCGCGATCTACCTGTGGCACTGCGACGCGCTGGGCCGCTACTCGATGTACGCGCAGGCGATCGCGGGCCAGAACTACCTGCGCGGCGTGCAGGTCACGGACGATGAAGGCCTGGTCACCTTCCACAGCATAGCCCCCGCCTGTTACGACGGCCGCTGGCCGCACATCCACTTCGAGGTCTTCGCCAGCCTGGAGCAGGCCGTCAGCGGCAACAACGACATCAAGACCTCGCAGATCGCGCTGCCCGCGGGCATGGCGCAGGCGGTGTATGCCGATGCGCGCTACACCGGCAGCAGCAGCAACCTGGAGAAGACTTCGCCGGTGACGGACAACGTGTTCAGCGACGGCGTCTCGCTGCAGACGCCGACGGTGAGCGGCAGCAACGCGCAAGGCTACGTGCTGTCCTTGCAGGTGGGCGTGCAGGGCTGAGTCCATCTCTCGGATTCCTGCCACATGGGAGCGCAAGCTGGCGCGCTCCCATGAACATGAAGTACCTTCCCTCGCGGCCGGCAGCCCGCGCCGCTGCCTTGCTGCTCGCTTGCGCAGCGACCTTGTCGCTGCCCGCCCGCTCCGCCCCCGAGCCCGTCACGCTGAACCTGGTGGACGTCGACATCGCCAGCGCCGCGCGCGCGCTCGCCGAGATCATGCACACCAACATCGTGATCGATCCGCGCGTGAAAGGCACCCTCACGCTGGCCACCGACCACGCGGTGCCGCCGGCCGCCGCCTTCGAGCAATTCGTGGCCACGCTGCGCCTGGCTGGCTATGCCGTCGTGCAATCGCAGGGGCTGCTGAAGGTGGTGCCCGAAGCGGACGCCAAGCTGCTCTCCGGCACGGTGGTGGAGCAGGTGGCGGCGGGCAACCAGGTGGCCACGCAGATCTTCCGGCTGGACTTCGCGCCCGCGGCCAACTTGCTGCCGGTGCTGCGGCCGCTGGTCAGCCCCAACAACACCATCAACATCGACCCGGGCACCAATGCGCTGGTGGTCACGGACTACGCGGACAACTTGCGCCGCATCGGCCGCATCATCGCGGCGCTGGACCTGCCGAATGCCGGCGGCGTGGAGATCATTCCGCTGCAGCATGCGCTCGCAACGGATCTCGCGACCACCGTGCTGCGACTGCTGGATGCGGCCGCGTCCACCGCCACGGCGTCCGCCAGCGCGCCGGGTGCGGGCGCCGGTGCGGGCGCCGCTGCGGGGCAGGGCGACACGGTGGCGCACACGAGCGTGGTGGCCGAACCGCAGACCAACGCCCTGCTGGTGCGAACCGCCAACGCGGCGCGGCTGGCGCAGGTGCGGGCACTGGTCCTGCAGCTCGATGCCGCGGCCGCGAGCGTGGGCAGCGGCAACATCCACGTCGTGCAACTGCGCAATGCCGAGGCGACCCGGCTGGCGATCGTGCTGCGGGCGGCGCTGGCCGCGACCGCACCCACCGCGACGGGGGCAGGCGCGGGCGGCGCGGGCGGCGGCGGCGCAATGGCGGCGGTCGGGGCCTCGGCGCCGCCGTCGTCATCGTCCTCCTCTTCCTCATCGTCGTCGGGCAGTTCGGGCAGCAGCGCCGCGACCACCTCCGTGCAGCCCTCGGCGCAACCGAGCACCGGCGGCCAGATCCAGGCCGATCCGGCGACCAATTCCTTGATCATCACCGCGCCCGAGCCGCAGTACCGGCAACTGCGCGCCGTGATCGACCAGCTCGATGGCCGCCGCGCGCAGGTTCTGGTGGAAAGCCTGATCGTGGAGGTCAGCGCCGACAAGGCGGCCGAATTCGGCGTGCAGTGGCAGAACCTGCTGGGCTCGACCAGCAGCAGCGTCGTCGGCTACGTGGGCTCCAACTACAGCGTGGGCGGGACCAACATCATCTCGCTCACGACGGGCGCGGCGACCGGCAGCTCGGTGCCTTCGACGGGCCTCAACATCGGCCTGGCGCGCAACATCGGCGGCAGCTACGTGCTGGGCCTGCTGGCGCGCTTCTTCGAGAGCAGCGGCGATGCCAACGTGCTCTCGACGCCCAATCTGCTGACCCTGGACAACGAGGAGGCGAAGATCGTGATCGGCCAGAACGTGCCCTTCGTGACCGGCCAGTACACATCGACCTCCTCGACCAGCAGCACGGTCAATCCCTTCCAGACCATAGAGCGCAAGGACGTGGGCCTCACGCTGCGCGTGAAGCCGCAGATCAGCGAGAACGGCACGGTGCGCCTGACGCTGTACCAGGAAGTCTCCAGCGTCGACGCATCGACCGCGAGCAACGCCAACGGGCCGACCACCAACAAGCGCACGATCGAGTCGACCGTGCTGGTGGAGGACGGGGCCGTGGTGGTGCTGGGCGGGCTGCTGCAGGACGAATACGCCAACAGCCAGGAGAAGGTGCCGGGCGTGAGCGCGCTGCCGTGGGTGGGCAACCTGTTCCGCAGCGAGACGCGCAGCCGCAAGAAGACCAACCTGATGGTGTTCATCCGGCCGGTGGTGCTGCGCGACGCGGCGGGCGCGCAGGCGGTGTCGACGCAGCGTTATGACCAGATGCGGTCGATGCAGCAGGAGTCGCAGCCGGTCCCCAGCCGCTTGACGCCGGTGGAGGGCGCGCCGGTGTTGCCGCCGGCGCATTGAATTTCACGGTTGCCGCAGGGTCGGGTGCCTGCGGCATCCCACCATCGCCGCTGGCGTGCTGCCAACGCTGCGATGGCCCGTGCGGCCTTCGTACCAGCCGGGATAGATCGTGCGGAAGACCACGCGCCCGTCGGCGCCCGTGCCCTGGTGTCCGCGCAGGAATGTGGCAGGCGCCGCGGCAAGGCAGCCGGTCGGGATTCTTCAGTCGTCCTGGCTGCCGGCGCCCAGGAGATCGCTGGTGCGGGCCTGGCCGGCGCCGCCTATGCTTTGCTCGAAGGCGATCCAGGCGAGTCCCGCCAGGCCGAGCGTCGCGGCGAGCCGGTCTTCTTCGACCAGTACCTGCTGCAGCTGGGAGAGCAGCTCGAGCTCGCCCAGGTGGCCGGCGCTGAAGTCCTGCAGCGCCTGCTGGTAGCCAGCCTGCAGCTGGCGCACGTAGAGCGCCTGTTCATTGGCCGATTCCCCGCGGGTCGAGAGCTGCCCCAGCCGGCCGGCAATCTCCTGGCGCGCGTGCTGCAGCACGCCGGCCAGGTCGCCGCCCTGCACCGCCACCGGCACGGGAGTGGCCGCGGCTTCGGCGGGCCGGATCTCCTCGGAGAGCGCCTGCAGGTATTGGGCGAGCCGCAATTGCTCCAGCCCGCCGCCGCGGCCGGAGAGGACCAGGCCGGCCTCCGCCGCCATCACGTCCGGCCGCTGGCGCAGTACCAGTCCCGAAACGGCATCGGGCAGGCCGAACTCCGCCACCGGCAGGCTCCGCTCGGCCAGGGCCGGCTCCAGGATCACCGCCAGAGCCTCCGCCGGATAGCGGCCATCCAGCGACTCGGCCAGAGCCACGATGCTGTCGGCACGCAGCACGGTGAACTGGTGTTCGCGCGCGGCCGTCTCGCGCACCAGCAGGGCGACGGCACGTGCCACGTCGGTGTCGGCCTGCCGTTGCTGCTGCAGCAGCGCCCACTGGCGCGCGGCGGCGTGCTGCATGACGCGGGCGGTCGCCAGTCGCGTGCTGTAGACGCGCGCTTCCAGGTACAGCGAGGTGGTCCGCGCCTGGCGCGCGAGCCGCTGGGTGGCGTCAGCCCGCCGGTCCGAGGCGGCGTCGGCCAGCAGCAGGTCGAGCGTTCTTTCGTGGAAGGCCGTCCACCACGGGGTCGGCGCATGCGGCGAAGTGCCGCCGGCCGCCACCGGGTCGCTCGCATCCTGTGCGTGCGCCATGGGGGCAAAGGCGCAGGCCAGGGCGAACGCCAGGGTGGCGAGACGACGGCGCCTGCGGGCAGAAGGAGGGGAGGAGTGCATGGCCATGGCCGCATGCTGCGATGGCATTGCGCAGATATTGCGCGCCAATGTGGGAGGCATTGTCGAGGGGCTCACGGTTGCTGCTCCTGAGGACATCGGGGCAAGAACTGGCGCATCGCGGCACGCGCATGCAGCCAAGGCGCGCGCATTCTCGCGTGCGAATGTGCAGGAATGTTGCAAGGCGCCGCAGCGCCGCCTTGCTTCGCGTGGCGCGCAACACCGGCACGCATGGACACAGTCCCTGCACGTTTCCTGCGCGATTGCTCCCTAGCCTGCCCATCCATTCTTCCCGATGGAGAGCAAGCCAGATGAAGCAGGATTGGATGCAGCGGCTGCGCTGGACGATGGGCGCGGCGGTGGCCGCTGCGGTGTTCGCGGCGCAGGCGCAGGTGGAGGCTCCGCTCGCGATACGCGCCGTGACGGCCAGCACGCAGGGCGGCGCCGAGACGCTGCGGGTGGAGTTTTCCAGGCCGCTGACGGAACTGCCCACCGGCTTCGCGATCCAGTCGCCGGCCCGTATCGCGCTGGACATCGCGGGTGCGGCCAACGGCATGGCGGGCGAGCAGGTCGAGCTGGACCAGGGCAACCTGCGGTCGGCCCGCGTGGTGAGCGGCGAGGACCGCGCGCGCCTGGTGCTGAACCTGCGGGCCGCCGTGCCGTGGAAGGCGCGCATCGACAACGGCGTGCTGCTCGTCGCGCTCGGAGCGCCCGCAGGAGCGACACTCGAAGCCGGCCACGATCGCGACCGCACGCCCGTGGCGCCGCTGGCCGACCTGGACTTCCGGCGCAGCCCCGACGGCGCGGGCCGCATCGTCATCGACCTGCCGGGGCCGATGCCCGCGGACATCCGGCAGGAAGGCGGCAAGCTGGTCGTGGAGATCCTGAAGGCCAGCCTGCCCGAGCGCCTGCACCGGCGCATGGACGTGGCCGACTTCGGCACGCCGGTCCAGACGGTGACGGTGCGGCAGGCCGGCGACCGGGTGCGCCTGGAGATCGAGGCGACCGGCGCCTGGGAGCACCGCGCCTGGCAGAGCGACAAGCAGTTCGTGGTGGAGGTCCGGCGACAGGCGCGGGCCGATCCGGACAAGCCGACCGCGGGCGCGGAGTTCAGCGGCGAGAAGATCTCGCTGAACTTCCAGAGCATCGAAGTGCGCTCGCTGCTGCAGGTGATCGCCGACTTCACGCATTTCAACATCGTCACTTCCGACAGCGTGACCGGCGCCGTGACGCTGCGCCTGCAGGACGTGCCCTGGGACCAGGCGCTGGACATCATCCTGCGCGCGCGCAACCTGGGGATGCGCAAGTCGGGCAACGTGCTGTGGGTCGCGCCGCGCGACGAGATCGCGGCCAAGGAAAAGCAGGAGCTGGAGGCGCGTGCCGCGATCCAGACGGTGGAGCCCGTGCGCACGCAGGCCTTCGCCCTCAACTACGGCAAGGCAGCGGAGATCGCGGCGCAGCTCACCGCCGGCAGTGGCGCCAACCGCGTGCTCGGTGCGCGCGGCAGCGTGCTGGCCGAGCCGCGCACCAACCAGCTGTTCGTGACGGACATCCCCGCGCGGCTCGAAGCCGTGCAGCAGCTGATCGCCAAGATCGACATTCCGGTGCGGCAGGTGCTGATCGAGGCGCGGATCGTCGAGGCGTCCGAGACCTTCGGCAAGTCACTCGGCGTCAGGCTCGGCGTAGCCGGCACGGCGAGCACGGGCAGCGGCAGCATCGCGATCGGCAACAGCTACGACGCCGTGAGCGCGGCCACCGGACAGACCACGGCCGCGAGCACCAGCACCAGCACGAGCACGAGCACGAGCACGAGCACCAGCTTCGTCAACCTGCCGGCGACCGGCCAGGGCGGCTACAGCGCCGCCAGCATCGCGATGTCGCTGTTCAGCGCGGGGGCCGGCCGCTTCCTGAACCTGGAGTTGTCGGCGCTCGAGGCCGACGGCAAGGGCCGGCTGGTGTCCAGCCCGCGCATCCTCACGGCCAACCAGGCCAAGGCGTTGATCGAGCAGGGCACCGAGTTTCCGTACCAGGAGGCAACTGCCAGCGGCGCGACCTCGGTGGCCTTTCGCAAGGCGACTCTGAAGCTGGAGGTCACGCCGCAGATCACGCCCGACGGCAACGTGATCCTGGACCTGGATATCAGCAAGGACAGCCGCGGAGAGACCACCGCCGCCGGCGTCGCGATCGACACCAAGCACGTGCACACGCAAGCGCTGGTGGAGAACGGCGGCACGGTCGTGATCGGCGGCATCTTCGAGCTGACCGAGTCCGATTCGGAGACCCGCGTGCCCGTGCTGGGCGAGCTGCCGGTCGTGGGCGCGCTGTTCCGCACGCGGTCGAAGACGCGCGACAACCAGGAGATGCTGATCTTCATCACGCCGCGCGTCATGCAGGAGATGCGCGCGGCGGCGCGCTGAGACGCAAGGAAGGCCTTCGCACGACGGCCTTCTCCGCGCGCTCAGAAGCTGTGGCGGATGCCCAGGTCGTAGCCGGTGGAAGTTCCGTTGGTCACACCCGTGCCGTAGGTCGCGCCGCCCAGCGCGATGGCGGAGCCATTGCTGTTGGTGACACGCGCCACCGTCGCATAGACCGCCGTGCGCTTCGACAGGTTGTGCACGTAGCCGAGCGCGAGCTTCTGCGCGTGCGGATCGGCCGCGCCGTTGTTCTCGTCGACGCGATAGGACGAATAGGAGGCGCGCAATTCACCGGCACCCACGGGGACCAGCGCACCGACCAGCCACTGGCGCCCGTGCAACTCGGTGAGGCTCTCGCGGTCGTCCTGGCCGTACTGCGCCATCAGGCGGGCAAGGCCGAGGTCCCATTGCGCGCCCACGTTCCAGGTGCGGAAGTTGCCGGTGGTCGCGGACTGCGCGAAGTCCGTGCGTTGCCACGCGGCGGCCACGTCGAGCGGTCCGCGCTTGTAGCCCAGGCGCAGGCCGAGGCCCCGGCCGTCGTTCTGGGTAGCGGAGCCGTTCTGGGTGTTCTCGCCCATGTAGGCCATGCCCTGGCCATAGAAGCCGCCCAGGTTCTCCGGCAGGAAGTAGCCGACGGAATTGGAGGCGCGCATCTGCACGCCGGCCGTGCCTGCCGTGGTCATGCCGGCCGCGACCGCGCCGGCGAGGCCCAGCGTGGTGCCGACGCCGTTGGCGCCGAAGGGATCGAAGTTGGTGAGGTTCCAGTAAGAGGGCGAGTAGTCGCGTCCGAGCCGCAATTCGCCCCAGCGGCCGGCCAGGCTGACCGTGGAGCGGCGATTGAAGTTCAGGCTGCCACCCGAGGTGGTCACCCCCTGGTTGCCCGTGGCAATGGCGCCGCCCGCCGTGCCGTCGTCATTGCCCAGGCCGCCTTCGAGCCAGAAGGATGCCGCGAGGCCGCCACCCAGGTCTTCCGTGCCGCGCAGTCCGATCCGTGAGCTGTTGTAGCCCGAGTTGGTCAGCTGCGTGCTGCTGGTGGACCCGGCACCGCTGGCGCTGCCGTGTTCGACGGTGGCATCGATGATGCCGAAGAGGGTGACCGACGACTGGGCCGAGGCCGCGCCGGCAGCGGCCATCAGGGCCGCGGCAATGCTGGATCTTTTCATGCAGTTCTTTTCTGGGTGTTTGCGAGGTACATGGCCCGCGCATGCGGACCGCCACCTCCCTCCGGCGAGACGCGTGTCGTCGGTGCACGCGCTCTCGACCTGGGCGCACTCTAGAAAAGCACCTGGTGGAAAAAATGCAGGCCGGTGCCTGCCGCGCTCAGGACCCGTAGCGCATTCGATGCGGAGCTTGCCCGCGATGCCCGGGCGCGCCTGCGGGGGCGAGTTGAGGGGCGTGCGAGGGGGCGTGTCAGGGCGTGGGCCAGCCCAGGCGCCTGCGCAATTCCGCCATGGTGGGCGCGTCGGGCCGGCCGGTGGGGGGCAGTTGGCACGCGAGCTGGAAGGCTGTCAGCGCGTGCTGCGTGTCTTCCCCATACCAGCCATCGACCTTGCCCGGGCTCGGGACGCCGGGCAGCGCCAGCAGGGTCAGGCCCATCTGCACTTCCCGCACCAGCAGATCCGGCAAGGGCCCGGTGAGGTAGCGCGCGTAATAGCGGGCGAGCTTGCCGCCGTAGTCGTTGATGCTGTAGTTCGCCCCGTTGTAGCGTTCGGCGAATTGCGCCCAGTGGTGCGCGCTCAAGGGGCCATCGAGCTGCCCCGTGCGGATGAATTCGGCCATCGCCGCGATCTGCCGGTCTTCGGATTGCGTGAACGCCGCGACCATGTCTTCGACGTTCGCATAGCCGGCACGCGCCGCATTGAATCCCATCACCTGGCCGAGTCCCCACGAGGTGGCGCGCAGGGCGGCAGAGCGGTCCAGGGCGGTTGCCGTTTGCAGGCGCACGTACTGGTTGGCGCCACCTTCGCCGTAGCCGCCGGCCGTCCGGTTGCTGATGTCCGGGTGCCTGGCGTCGAAGCGGTGATTGGTGAGCTCGCTGAACTTGTGGCGCTCGAACAGGATCTTCGGGCGTCGGTCCGGCAGGAAGCCGCAGCCCGAGGTCTCGACAGTCATCACGGCCCACAGCGAAGGCAGGTCGGTGCGCAGCGAGGTCGCCAGCCGATCGAGACAGGAGCCGCTGAGGGGCGCGGCGATTCCAGCGAATTCCATGGTGCTTCTCCTCGTGGTGCTGCCGCACGTTAGTCGGGGTGGCCGGTGGGCACATCAGCACAAAGAGGTACGCAATGGAGTGGTCCGGATGGCATCGGGCAACCGCGCCCCGCGGAAGGCGGGCCCCGGCTGCGCTTAGACTCGTGCGGTCGCCTCCATCGCCACCCATGCCCGCCGATCTTCCCAGCCTGCTCGTGCTGGTCTTCACCTGCGCCGTGACTTTCGCGCTGGCGCGCTTTCTTTCCCGCAAGTGGCGGGGCAAGCGCCGCGAGCGGGAAGAGCGCGCAAGCCGCGTGGCCGAAAGCCGCCAGGTGCGGCGTGCGCGCGAGCGGCGCGGGACCAAATAGCGCGCCGTGCCGAAGCCGCGGCACCAATAGAAAGGCCGCCCGAAGGCGGCCTTTCGCTCCCTGACGCTTCCCCTTATCTCTGGGCGGCGGGCTTGTCGCCGGCCTTGCCGCGCCCGCTGCGGCGCCGGTCGCCGGCAGCCTCCGGGCGGCGCGTTTCGAAGTCCTTCAGCTGCAGGCCATACGAACTGGCCGTGACCGCCAGGATGGCCGGCACCCGCTGCAGGATCGTCGTCGTTCTGTTCTCGCTCATTTCTTATCGTCCCTGTACTTCGCTGTCTTGCTTGTGTGACTACAGTGCGCAAAGTATGGGAGTGGCCGATCGAATGCTGTGCCAGCGGCCTGCGTCACACGAGGTCAGAGCTGTCTGACAGACAGCTCGGCTGTTGGGGTAGTTGCGCGGTCAACCATCGCGGCCGACTGGATGTCGTTGCTGGTTGAGCGCCACCGATGGATGTCGTTGCGGGCTTGCCCCGCAATCCATGCGGCGGTTGATCAGGCGCCGCGTGGATCCCGGGTCGAGCCCGGGATGACATCCCAAGGCATGACATCCTTCCACTCAGAGCCACCCAGCTACTTCTTCGGGTCGTCCACCGAAGCGCTCCAGCGATCCCCCCACCCGTGGCGCTGCGCTTCTTCGAGATCCCGCCGGCCGCGCTTGGTAGGTCGGCCGTGTTCGATCGCCAGCGCCGGTTCGGGCGCATAGCGGCGCTGTTCGGCCGCCCGGGCGCGCTCCTGCAGACTCTCGGCGGTTTCCTCGTAGAGCTGCTGGGCCACCGGCGCGGGACCGCGGACGTCCGACAGGCCCTTGACCAGCACGGTGCGCGTGAGGCCTTCGCGCCGCACGGCCACGGTGTCGCCCACCTTGACCTCGCGCGCGGGCTTGTTGACGTCCTGGCCATTGATGGCGACGCGGCCCTTGTCGATCTCTTCCGTTGCCAGGCTGCGCGTCTTGTAGAAGCGCGCCGCCCACAACCATTTGTCTATCCTCAGTCGTTCCATTCAGGTGTCATTCTCCACCAGCGGCAGGTGCACTGTGGCGTCGAGGCCGGCAATGCGACGTGCGTTTTCACGGTTTTCCAATTGGATACTGCCGCCCAGCGCCCGCGCGATCTCCTGGCAGATCGCCAGGTCCAGCCCGGAGCCGCTGCGCACGTCGCCGAGAAGGGCTGGAACAGACGGGCCGTCGTGGCGGACTGACACCAGGGGCGGCCTCGTGGACGCGCGGGCAGAGAGGGGCGGCGGTGTTGTTCCCGCCGTCACCAGCAACTGCCTAGGAGTCTCCCCCGATAGCCACCCCCCAGCCGGCCGCTACCATCGCCCCATGAGTTCCGACCCCTCGCTGCCCCTGGACGGCCAGCGCATCCTGGCGCTGGCGGCGCGCTCCATGTTCGACCTGTTCGCCAACGCCAGCGAAGGCATGCTGCTGGTGGACCGCAATGCGCGCGTGGTGTGGATCAACGAGCAGTACCAGCGCTTCCTGCCGGCGCTGGGTTTCCAGCGGGTCGAGGACTTCGTCGGCCGCCCTGTGTCCGAGGTCGTGCACAACACGCAGATGCATCGCGTGCTGGCAACCGGCAAGCCGATCCTGATCGACCTGCTGTCCAACAAGGCGGGCACCTTCGTCGTCAGCCGCATCCCGCTGCGCGACGAAGCGGGCAAGGTGATCGGCGTGCTGGGCATCGTGCTGTTCGACCACCCGGAGACCACGCTGCAACCCCTGATCCACAAGTTCGCCAACCTGCAGCGCGACCTCGACGACGCGCGCCGCGAACTCGCCACCCAGCGGCGCAGCAAGTACACCCTCGCGAGTTTCATCGGCAGCACGCCACCCGTGGTCGAAGTGAAGCGGCAGGCGCGCCGCGCAGCGCAGTCCTCCAGCCCGGTGCTGCTGCTCGGTGAAACCGGCACCGGCAAGGAACTGCTGGCGCATGCGATCCATGCGGCCTCGGCGCGGGCGCGCGGCGCCTTCGTCAGCGTCAACATCGCCGCCGTGCCCGACACCTTGCTCGAAGCGGAATTCTTCGGCGTCGCCCCCGGTGCCTATACGGGTGCCGACCGCAAGGGGCGGGACGGCAAGTTCAAGCTGGCCGACGGCGGCACGCTGTTTCTCGACGAGATCGGCGACATGCCGCTGGCCCTGCAGCCCAAGCTGCTGCGCGCGCTGCAGGAGGGCGAGATCGAGCCGCTCGGTTCCAACAAGGTGGTGCCATTCGATGCCCGCGTGATCGCGGCCACCTCGCGTGACCTGGGCGCGCTGGTGCGCGAAGGGCGCTTCCGCGAGGACCTGTACTACCGCCTGCACGTGCTGCCGATCCGCGTGCCGCCGCTGCGCGAACGGCGCGCCGACATTCCGGCGCTGGCCGAAGTACTGGCCGAGGACATCGCGCTGCGCAACGGCACCGCGCCTTTCGACCTCGACGCCGATGCGGTGGCCATGCTGTCGTCGCAACGCTGGCGCGGCAACATCCGCGAGCTGCGCAATGTGCTGGAGCAGGCCGCGATGCGCAGCGACGGCCCACACCTCGATGCCCGCATCCTGGAGCAGGTGCTGCGCGACGCCGGCATCGAACGCTTGCCGCCCGCCCCGCCGGCGCCGCTGCAGCACGCCGCCCCATCGACGGCCGATGTGTTGCGGCCGCTGGCGGAGCAGGTCGCCGAGGTCGAGCGGGTCGCCATCCAGGCAGCCCTCGACGCCACCGGCGGCAACAAGCTGGCAGCCGCGCGCTTGCTCGGGATCTCGCGTGCCAAGCTCTATGAGCGGCTCGAGCTCGTTGCCTGAAAATCAGTCGATTGTCTGAAGTTCAGGCAGTTCGATTGCACGGAAGTCGGACACTTTGCCCGCCGGCGGGCGCAAAGTCCTTGCGCGCCGGGCATTTGGCCGCTGGCACGCGCCGTGCTGCCGCCCAGGGCTCCCGCGTTCGCAGTTCAGCAATAACCATCAGGAGACCAATCGCATGCAACGACGCCACTGGGTCGCGCTCACGGCGCTCGCCGCCTCCATGCTTGCCACGCCGCTGGCGTGGTCGCAGGGCAAGGAGATCCGCATCGCGCACATCTACAGCCGCACCGGCCCGCTCGAGGCCTACGGCAAGCAGACCCAGACCGGCCTGATGATGGGCCTGGACTACGCCACCGGCGGCACCATGACGGTCAACGGCCGCAAGATCGTCGTCATCGAGAAGGACGACCAGGGCAAGCCGGACCTGGGCAAGTCGCTGCTGGCCACGGCGTATTCCGATGACAAGGTCGATCTCGCGATCGGCCCCACGTCCTCGGGCGTGGCGCTGGCGATGCTGCCGGTCGCCGAGGAGTACAGGAAGATCCTGCTGGTGGAGCCCGCGGTCGCCGACTCGATCACCGGCGACAAGTGGAACAAGTACGTGTTCCGCACCGGCCGCAACAGCTCGCAGGATGCGATCTCCAATGCGGTGGCGATGGACAAGGCCAACACCTCGGTCGCCACGCTGGCGCAGGACTATGCCTTCGGCCGCGACGGCGTGAAGGCGTTCAAGGACGCCCTGCACCAGGCGAAGATCGTGCACGAGGAATACCTGCCGCAGACCACCACCGACTTCACCGCCGGCATCCAGCGCGTGGTCGATGCGCTCAAGGACAAGCCGGGTCGCAAGGTGATCGAGGTGATCTGGGCCGGCGGCACGCCGCCCTTCAATGCGCTGGCGGCGCAGAACCTGAAGCAGCGCTTCGGCATCGAGGTCTTCACCGGCGGCAACATCCTGCCGGCGATGGCCTCGTACAAGCAGTTCCCGGGCATGGAGGGAGCGACCTACTACTACTTCGGCATCCCGAAGAACCCGGTGAACGAGGCGCTGGTGGCGAGTCACTACAAGCAGTTCAAGTCGCCGCCCGACTTCTTCACGGCCGGTGGTTTCTCCGCCGCGATGGCGATCGTCACCGCGCTGAAGAAGACCGGTGGCGACACCGGTGCCGACAAGCTGATTGCCGCGATGGAGGGCATGTCCTTCGAGACGCCCAAGGGCAAGATGACCTTCCGCAAGGAAGACCACCAGGCGATGCAGAGCATGTACCACTTCAAGGTGAAGGTCGACCCCGCCTTCGCCTGGGGCGTGCCGGAACTGGTGCACGAGATCAAGCCGGAAGAGATGCAGGTGCCGGTGCGAAACAAGCGCTGATTCGAAGACCAGAACCCAACAACCGGACGCAGAAGGCGCAGAAGTACCGCAGAAGAGCAGAAGACGCAGAAGGACTTCCATTTTTGCTTTGGTGTTTTCTGCGACTTCTGCGTCACTTCTGCGTCTTCTGCGTCCGGATACTGGATTTTTCTCCCTGCCCATGACCCAACTCGCCACCCACGACCTCACCGTGCGCTTCGGTGGGCATGTGGCCGTCAATGGCGTGACGTGCTCGTTCGAGCCCGGCACGCTGACGGCGA
Source organism: Ramlibacter sp. (assembly GCF_028291745.1). Taxonomy (GTDB): domain Bacteria; phylum Pseudomonadota; class Gammaproteobacteria; order Burkholderiales; family Burkholderiaceae_C; genus Ramlibacter. The sequence goes on from NZ_JAQGNQ010000044.1 coordinate 27,893, forward strand.
TCGTCGGGCCCAACGGGGCCGGGAAGACGACCTATTTCAACCTGATCTCCGGACAGTTGAAGGCCAGTGCCGGGCGCGTGACGCTGGGCGGGCGCGACTTGTCGCGGGCTTCCGCCTCGCAGCGCACGCGCGCCGGGCTGGGCCGTGCGTTTCAGCTCACGAACCTCTTTCCGCGCCTGACCGTGCGCGAGAACGTGCGCCTGGCCGTGCAGGCCGCGCGCGAGGGCGGGCACAGGCGCGGCCTGAACCTGTGGAGCATCTGGAGCGACCACGCCGGCCTGCTGGCGCGCGCCGACGAACTGCTCGCGACCATCGCGCTGAAGGACAAGCAGGACGAACTGGTCGCCAGCCTGCCGCACGGCGACCAGCGCAAGCTGGAAGTGGCGCTGCTGATGGCGCTGGACCCGCAGGTCTTCATGTTCGATGAGCCCACTGCCGGCATGAACGCCGCCGAGGCGCCGGTGATCCTCGACCTGATCCGCCGCCTGAAGGCGGACAAGAGCAAGACGATCCTGCTGGTGGAACACAAGATGGACGTCGTGCGCGAACTGGCCGACCGGATCATCGTGCTGCATAACGGGACGCTGGTGGCGGACGGCAAGCCGGCGGAGGTGATCGCGTTGCCGGTCGTTCAAGAAGCTTACCTGGGCGTATCACCCCAGAGGGAGTCCGCATGACCCCGTCTTGCTCCCTCCCCCTCCGGGGGAGGGCAGGGGTGGGGGCGCTCCGGCGCTCGCCATCCCGAAGCACCGCCAGCGTCCCCAGCGCCCCCATCCCGGCCTTCCCCCGGAGGGGGAAGGAGGAACAGCCATGAGCGACAACCTGCTCGAACTTGCCGGCGTCCATACCCACATCGGCGCCTATCACATCCTCCACGGCGTCGACCTGGTCGTGCCGCGCGGGCAGCTCACGATGCTGCTCGGTCGCAATGGCGCGGGCAAGACCACCACCTTGCGCACGATCATGGGCCTGTGGCGCGCTTCGCAGGGACGCATCGCCTTCGCGGGCCGCGACATCACGCAGGCGGCGACGCCGCAGATCGCACGGCTCGGCATCGCCTACGTGCCCGAGACCATGGGCATCTTCGCCGACCTCACGGTCAAGGAGAACATGGTGCTCGCCGCGCGCGGCGCGAGGAACGCGCTCGGGATCGACAGCACGCGCCTGCAATGGATCTTCTCCCTCTTCCCCGCCGTCGAGAAATTCTGGAACCACCCGGCGGGCAAGCTCTCGGGCGGCCAGAAGCAGATGCTGGCCGTGGCGCGCGCCATCGTCGAGCCGCGTGAACTGCTGATCGTCGACGAACCGAGCAAGGGTCTCGCACCCGCCATCATCAACAACATGATCGATGCCTTCGCGCAATTGAAGGCAAGCGGCGTGACCATCCTGCTGGTCGAACAGAACATCAACTTCGCCAAGCGCCTCGGCGATACCGTGGCGGTGATGGACAACGGCGTCGTCGTGCACTCCGGCCCGATGCAGGCGCTGGCCGACGACGAGGAACTGCAGCACTCGCTGCTGGGGCTGGCACTATGAATCTCAAGGATGCCGACTGGAAGCCGCTGGCGCTCGTGCCGCTGCTGGTGCTGCTCGTGCTGCCCTTCATCGGCTCGGCCTCGACCTGGCTCACGCTCACCATTGCCGGCCTCGCGATGGGCATGATCATCTTCGTGATCGCCTCCGGCCTCACCCTCGTGTTCGGGCTGATGGACGTCCTGAACTTCGGCCACGGCGTGTTCATCGCGATCGGTGCCTTCGTCGCCACCAGCGTGCTCGGGGCGATGGGTGACTACACCGCCTCGGGCAGCCTCTGGGTGAACCTGCTGGCGGTGCTGCCGGCGATGGTGGTCGCGATGCTGGTCGCGGGCGCGCTCGGGCTGGCCTTCGAGCGCTTCATCGTGCGGCCCGTGTACGGCAACCACCTCAAGCAGATCCTCATCACCATGGGCGGGATGATCATCGGCGAGGAGTTGATCAAGGTGATCTGGGGCCCGCTGCAGATTCCCTTGCCGCTGCCCGAGGGCATGCGCGGCAGCCTCTATTTCGGCGATGCCGCGGTGGAGAAGTACCGGCTGGTCGCCGTGGTCGTGGGGCTGGTGGTGTTCGGCGTGCTGCTGTGGATGCTCACGCGCACCAAGATCGGACTGCTGATCCGCGCCGGCGTGCAGGACCGCGAGATGGTGGAGTCGCTTGGCTACCGGATCCGCGTGCTGTTCGTCGGCGTGTTCGTGGTCGGCAGCGCGCTCGCGGGGCTCGGTGGCGTGATGTGGGGCCTGTACCAGCAGAACGTGGTGCCGCAGATGGGGGCACAGGTCAACGTGCTGATCTTCATCGTGCTGATCATCGGCGGCCTGGGTTCCACCACGGGCGCCCTGGTCGGGGCCTTGCTGGTGGGCCTGATGGCCAACTACACGGGTTTCCTCCTGCCCAAGGCGGCGCTGTTTTCGAACATCCTCCTGATGATGGCGATCCTGCTGTGGCGGCCGCAAGGTGTCTACGCCCTCACCAAATGAGACCGGCATGCTGACGCGCCTGCTTTCCAACGATCTGCCGCGCAGCCGCGTGCTGGCGGTCGTTCTCGTGCTGCTGTTGCTGGCCCTGGCCGGCGCGCCGTTCCTGATCCACGGGGTGAAGGCGCTCGATGTCGCGGCCAAGATCCTGGTCTTCATCGTCCTGGTCGCGAGCTTCGACCTGCTGCTGGGGTACACGGGCATCGTGAGCTTCGCGCACACGATGTTCTTCGGCATCGGCGCTTATGGCGTTGCCGTCGCTGCAACGCGCATGGGCCCGGGATGGGGCGCGCTGCTGGTGGGCACGCTGTGCGCGCTGGCCTTGTCCTTCGTGCTGGCGCTGGCGATCGGCCTCTTTTCGCTGCGGGTGCGGGCGATCTTCTTCTCGATGATCACGCTGGCCTTCGCCGCGGCGTTCCAGACGCTGGCCTCCCAGCTGTCGGAAGTGACGGGGGGCGAGGACGGCCTCACCTTCAAGATGCCCGAGGTGCTGTCGCCGTCCTTCCAGTGGTCGCAGACGCCCTTGTTCGGGGTTTCGCTCGATGGCCGGCTGCTTTGCTATTACCTGCTGTTCGTGCTGGCGCTGGTGCTGTTCCTGGCGCTGCTGCGCATCGTCAATTCGCCCTTCGGGCGCGTGCTGCAGGCGATCCGCGAAAACGAGTTCCGGGCCGAGGCGATCGGCTACCGCGTGGTGGTGTACCGCACCATCTCCAGCATCCTGTCGGCGCTGTTCGCCACGCTCGCCGGGGCGATGCTCGCCATCTGGCTGCGCTACAACGGGCCGGACACCACGCTGTCCTTCGAGATCATGCTGGACGTGCTGCTGATCGTGGTGATCGGCGGCATGGGCACCATCTATGGCGCGGCGGTCGGCGCCGCCCTGTTCCTGGTCGCGCAAAGCTATCTGCAGGACCTGCTGAAGCTCGCGAGCGACGCCGTCGCTGGCGTGCCGTGGCTGGCGGCGCTGCTGTCGCCCGACCGCTGGCTGCTCTGGCTCGGGCTGCTGTTCGTGCTCTCGGTCTATCACTTTCCGACCGGCGTGGTCGGCCGCCTGCGTGCCCTGCGCACACGGGCGCCGGTGCGCGCCGTTCCCCCGATCGCTGGCGGCAAGACCGGCGAATCCAGAAGCCTGCAAGGAGACATATGTTGACGAAGACATCGGATCCGGGCCAGGGCGGCCTGCGCCGCCTCGTGCCCCTGGGCACCCTCATCGCCGCGGCACTCGCGGGCTGCGGGGGAGGAGGAGGGAGCGGCGCCACGGCCAGCAACCTGTTGCCGACCAACGTGACGCAACTGAGCGTCACGGTGTACCCGGCCACCACGCCCGGCAGCGGCAGCACAGCGCAAACGCAGGACCTGCTGACCGGCGGCATCGGTGCGACCCAGCTCGGCGATGACCCGAACGCCGGCACCAACGGTATTCCGCCCTCGCGCGCTGCGCCGACCTACGCCGATCCCGCCAATCCCACGGCGCTGGAACTGCGCCGCAACGCACTGTTCTCCAACTACCGCGGGCTGGTCGATCCCTCACCGAAGGGCGGCTACGGCCGGTTCTACGGGCCCAACGTCGACATCAGCGGCAACCCGGTCCCGAACAGTGAGGGCATGGTCCCCGGTCGCGAGTACATCGCGCTGCTGGACGACGGCACGGGCTTCAAGCGCGTCGTGATGGCAGTGCAGATCCCGGACAGCTTCAATCCGGCGGCCTCGTGCCTGGTGGTGGGCCCGTCCTCGGGTTCGCGCGGCGTGTACGGGGCGATCGCCACCGCCGGCGAATGGGGCCTCAAGCACGGCTGCGCGGTGGCGCTGACCGATGCCGGCAAGGGCATCGGGCTGCACAACCTGCAGACGGACACCGTCAACCGCATCGACGGCACGCGCACGACGCGCGCCGCCGCCGGCAACCTGGCGCAGTTCGCGGCCAACGTGACCGATTCGGCGCGCACGGCGTTCAACACGCTGTTCCCGAACCGCTATGCGCTCAAGCACGCGCACTCGCAGCAGAACCCGGAGAAGGATTGGGGCAACGACACGCTTGCCGCCGCGCGCTATGCCTTCTTCGCGCTCAATGATCGCTTCGGCACCGTCGACAATCCGCTGCCCATCACGCCGGCCAACACCGTGGTGATCGCGGGCTCCGCCTCCAACGGCGGCGCCGCGGTGCTGCGGGCCGCGGAACTGGATACCACGGGCCTGATCGACGGCGTCGTGGCCTCGGAGCCGGTGATCGAGATGCCGACCACCACCGGCTACGGCATCCGCTTCGGCGCGACGCAGGTCACCGGCTTCGGCAAGACGCTGGCCGACCAGGTCACCTGGGGCAATCTGTACCAGCCGTGTGCGGCGCTGGCCAGCGCCGCGGCTCTGTCCGAGACATCGACGTTCAACGTGCTGGGGACGCCCTTCTTCAACCCGCGCGCCCAGGCGCGCTGCGCCAGCCTCGCCGCCAAGGGGCTGGTCACGGGCACGACGCTCGCGGCGCAGTCGGCCGATGCACTGAGCAAGCTGCACAACTTCGGCTGGGGCACCGAGAGCGACCAGATGCACAACTCGTACTGGGGGCTGGGCAACGGGCCGATCCTCTCGGCGATGTACCCGAACGCCTATGGCCGCTTCTCGGTGCTGGAGCACGTGTGCGACACCAGCTTCGCGGTGGTCGATGCCACGACGGGCACGCCGGTCGCGATCGGCGCCTCGACGCAGCCGCTCAACGAGATCCAGAGCTTCGCGGTCGCCAACGGCACGGCCAACGGCACGCCGGTCACGCCCGTGTACGACGATTCCAAGGGCGGGCCCAAGGCCTGGCAGTTCGCGGTCTCGGCCTCCACCAGCGCCGCCGACTTCGGCCTCGACACGGCCTTGTGCCAGCGCGCGCTGGTCACGGGGGCGGACCCGGTCACGGGCTTCCAGCTCTCCGCTGGCAGCACGCCGACGCTGGCCCAGAGCCAGGCCGTGCAGAACGGGATTCGTGAAGCAACGGTCAGCGGCAAACTGGGTGGCAAGCCGACGATCATCGTCGCGGGCCGCAGCGACGCCCTGGTGCCGGTGAACGACAACGAGCGCGCCTACCTCGCCTTCAACCAGACCGTCGATGGCGCTGCCAGCAACCTGCGCTATATCGAGGTCACCAACGGGCAGCACTTCGACGCGTTCATCCCGTTCTCCGGCTTCGACACGCGCTTCATCCCGCTGCACGTGTACTTCAACCAGGCGATGGACATGATGCTGGCCCGCCTGCGCGCGAGCACCGCGCTGCCGCCGAGCCAGGTGGTGCGCACGACGCCGCGCGGCGGCACCCCGGGTGCGGCGCCGGCGTTGACGGCGGCCAACATCCCGCCGATCACCGCCACGCCCGCGGCCGGTGACCGGATCACGTTCAGCGGCACGTCGGTCGCGGTGCCGCAGTAGCGGGGCGGGAGCGGGGGCGAAGAGGACCAGCATGCACTTCACATCGAACTACGCGACCTGCGCCGGGCGCGAGATCCACTTCACCGAGTGGGGCGCGCAGCACGGCGACACGGTGATCGCGTGGCACGGACTCGCGCGCACCGGGCGCGACTTCGACGAGCTGGCGGCCGCCCTTGCCACGCGCTGGCGCGTGATCTGCCCCGACACCCTGGGCCGCGGCTTGAGCCAATGGAGCCCGGACCCGGGGCGGGAGTACACGCTGGCGTTCTACGCGCGCATCGCCGCCGACCTGTGCGACCGGCTGCAGGTGGCGCAGGCGCACTGGGTCGGCACCTCGATGGGCGGGGCGATCGGCACGGTGTGCGCGGCCGGCCTGGCGGAGCCGCGCATGCAGGGACGCATCCGCAGCCTGGTGCTGAACGACAATGCACCGCGGCTCGCGCCGGCCGCCCTGCAGCGCATCCGCGAATACGCCGGCAATCCGCCCGCCTTCGACAGCATGGCGGAACTCGAGACTTTCTTCCGCCAGGTGTATCGGCCCTTCGGCGAACTCACGGAGGCGCAATGGCGGCGGCTCGCGCAGACCTCCATGCGCCGCCTGCCCGATGGCCGCGTGACGCCGCACTACGACCCGGCCATGGTGCGGCAATTCATCGACCACCCGCGTGACTACGACCTGTGGGAGCACTACGACCGGCTGCGCATCCCGGTGCTGCTGCTGCGCGGCGCCGAATCCGACCTGGTGCTGCGGGATGCTGCGCAGGAGATGCTGACGCGGGGGCCCGGGGCGCTGGGTTTGACGCGTGTGGTGGAGGTGCCGGGGTGCGGGCACGCGCCGGCGTTGAATGTTCAGGCGCAGATCGGGTTGGTGCGGGAGTTTCTCGAACACGCCGAGCGCCATGCTGGGGTGCCAGCGGCAGCCCAGCCTACGAATACGACCTCCCGGTAGGCTGGGCGGCCGCAGGCACCCCAGCAAGCGGCCGTCAAGCCGGCGCCCCCAACTGCAACGCCCTCTCCCTCTGCGCCGCCAGGGTCCCCGGATCCGCGGCCGCTTGCGTGGGCCAGCCGGCCAGGTGCTGCTGCGCGATCTGCCCCAGCGCCCGTATCCACTCGGTCTCGTCGTTCAGGCAGGGGATGTAGTGGAATTCCTTGCCCCCGGCAGCGAGGAAGGCGGCGCGGCATTCCATGTCGATTTCCTCCAGCGTCTCGAGGCAGTCGCTGGTGAAGCCGGGGCACACCACGTCGATGCGCTGCGTGCCGGCGCGCCCCATCGCCTCGAGCGTGGGCTGCGTGTAGGGCTCCAGCCATTTCGCCTTGCCGAAGCGGGACTGGAAAGTCACCGTGTATTGCGAGCGATCGAGCCGCAGCCACTCGGCCAGCAGGCGCGCCGTCTTGCGGCATTCGCAGTGGTACGGGTCGCCCAGGTGCAGCGTGCGTTGCGGCACGCCGTGGAAGCTCATGACCAGGTGGGCGGGCCGGCCATGCTCCTGCCAGTAGTGCTCGATGCGATGCGCCAGCGCCTGCACGTAGCCGCGGTCGTCGTGATAGCGGTTGACGAAGCGCAGCTCCGGCACGCAGCGCCGCGCCTGCGCCCATTGCGCCACCGCGTCGATCACGCTGGCCGTCGTCGTGCCGGAATACTGCGGATAGGCCGTGAGCACGAGGATGCGTTCGGCGCCCGCATTGGCCAGTGCATCGAGCTGGCTGGCGATCGAGGGCTGGCCGTAACGCATGGCATAGGCCACGCGCACGCGGTGGCCGTGCTCGCCCAGCCAGCCTTGCAGGCGCCTGGCCTGGCGCTCGGTCCACACCTTGAGCGGGGAGCCTTCGGGCGTCCAGATCATCTGGTACCTGGCTGCGGATTTGGCCGAACGCAGTGGCAGGATCAGCCCGTACAGCAGCGGCAGCCAGAGGGCGCGCGGGATCTCCACCACCCGCGGGTCGGCCAGGAACTGGGCGAGATAGCGGCGCACGGCGGCCGGCGTGGGCGCCTCGGGCGTGCCGAGGTTGCACAGCAGGACGCCGGTGAAGGGCGTTTCGCCGTGCCGGTGCGCGTGCGAGGTCGGGGTGCGGTCGACGGCGGGCATTGCGGTATTCTCGCCGCATGCTCGACCTCGCGAAAGTAAAGGCGGTCAGCCTCGACCTCGACGACACCCTCTGGCCCATCTGGCCCACCATAGAGCGCGCCGAGAAGGCCTTGCACGACTGGCTGATGGAGCACGCGCCCATGACCGCGGCCCTGTTCTCCAGCCCGGGCGCGCTGCGCGAGATCCGGGCGGAGATGCAGGAGTCGCGTCCCCACCTGAAGCACGACATGAGCGCCCTGCGGCGCGAGGCGATCCGCGTGGCCCTGTACCGCGCGGGCGAGGATCCGCTGCTGGCCGAACCGGCGTTCGAGGTTTTCTTTGCCGCCCGCCAGCAGGTGACGCTGTTCGAGGACGCTCTGCCGGCGCTGGAACTGCTGGCCGCGCGCTATCCGCTGGTGGCGCTGTCCAACGGCAACGCCGACGTGCAGCGCGTGGGCATCGGCCGCTTCTTCCGCGCCAGCGTGTCGGCCCGGGAGTTCGGCGTCGGCAAGCCCGATCCGCGCATCTTCCATGCCGCGGCGGGAGCGCTGGACCTGACGCCGGCCGACGTGCTGCATATCGGCGACGACGCCACGCTCGATGCGCTGGGCGCTCTCAATGCCGGCATGCAGGCGGCATGGCTGAATCGCTCGGACGCCCTGTGGCCGCACGAGCAGGAGCCGCACGTGACGCTGACGCACCTGGGCGAATTGCGGGAGTTGCTCGGGTCCTAGGCTGGGCTTCGCGCGAGCGAACCCCAGCGTGCGTCGAGGAAGCGCTGGGGTGCGGCTTTGCCGCAGCCCAGCCTACGGGGCCAAACGCTCGGCGACGGCAAGACCGGCGCGCACCGCACCTTCCAGCGTGGCAGGGTGGGGCCCGTCCACATAGTCCCCGCACGCCCACAGTCCCGGCGCGATCGCGATCGGCGGGCGCCGCAGACCCGGCAGGCACGCAAAGGTCGCGCGCTTCTCCACCACCGTCTGCAGCGGCCGCACCTGCCACCCGAGCGAGGCGGCCTGGGCCAGCACGTCCCGCTCGATCTCTTCGCGCCCCGCCGGACTCGCGCTGACCACGAAGGCCAGCACGCCGGCAGGCGCCCCGAGCTGGCTGCGGTCGAACACGAACTGCGCCGGCGCGCCCGGCCCCGAGGCCAAGGCGAGCATCGGCAAGGTCAGGCGCGGGCCGCCGGTGACGTACACCGTCGCGATCGCTTCGTACGACAGGCCCTGCGTGCAAGCGATCCAGTCCGCCGCCGCGACTTCGCTGGCTTGCAGCAGCCGCACCGCATCGGCAGGCGGGGTGGCGAGCACGACCGCATCGAAAGCTTCGCCGTCCACGCGCCAGCCAGCGTCGTCGCGTGTCAGCGCGTGCACCCGCTGCCCCAACCGCAGGGCAGCACCGTGCGCGGCCAGCCAGGCCTGCGCTGCCTCGGGGAACACGCGTCCGAGCTCCTGCTTGGGCAACAGCAGGTTCGAGCCGCCCCAGCCGCGGTAGCCGCGGCCGAACAAGGCATCGCGCAGCACCCGCAGGAAGACCTGCGCACTCGATCGCTGCGCCGGCGTGTTGAGCGCGGCGACGCACAGCGGCTCGATCAATTGCTCGCGCACCCGCTGCGACACACCGCGCGTGAGTTCCGCCACGCTCAGTTGCGGTGGGCACTGGAAGCGCGCGAGTTGCCAGCCGGCGGCCGCGCGCAGCAGCGACAGCTTGTCCGCCCAGCTCCAGCCGCGCGCGCCGAGGATGCCGGCGGCCGCGTCCCAGGGTGCTGGCCAGGCGGGCAGGGCCATGCCCTCTCCCTGCGCATCGCGCAGCACCAGCGGCAATCGCAGCAGTGCGGCATGGAGCTCGATGCCCACCTTCTCCATCAGCGCCAGCGTCTCGAGGTAGGCGCCGATCATGATGTGCTGGCCGTTGTCCAGGAGCAGCTCGCTGCCATCGGGCATGGGCACGGCCAGCGTGCGCGCCCGGCCACCGAGCGTGCGCGTAGCTTCGATCAGGGTGACCTCGTGGCCGCGTTCGGTCGCCGCCACGGCAGCCGCGAGCCCCGCCCAGCCCGCGCCGACGATCGCGACGCGGCTCACTGGATACGCTCCCCCAGGCTCCACAGTCCGTGCGGCGCTCACGCCACCCGGCCCAGCGCCTGCACCTTCCAGGCCAGCCACAGCTTGCGCACCGGCGTCAGGCTGACGCGCTGGTTCAGCACCTGGAAGTCGTCCGCCTCGATCTCGCGCAACAGCGTGCGGTAGATGCTGGCCATCATCAGCCCCGGCTTCTGCGCGCGCTTGTCCGGGGCCGGCAGCAGCGCCATGGCCTCGTCGTAGAGCGCATGGGCGCGCTGCGCCTGGAAGCGCATCAGGGCCACGAAGCGCTCCGAGTGCTTGCGCTGCAGGATCTCGTGCGCCTTGACATCGAACTGCTGCAGCTCGTTGACCGGCAGGTAGATGCGCCCCCGCATCGCGTCCTCGCCGACGTCGCGGATGATGTTCGTGAGCTGAAAGGCCAGGCCCAGCTTGTGCGCGTACTCCGTGGTCTGCGGCTGCGTCTGGCCGAAGATGCGCGCCGCCACCTCGCCGACGACGCCGGCCACCAGATGGCAATAGCGTTGCAGGCCCGGGTAATCGAGATAGCGGGTCTGCTCCAGGTCCATCTCGCAGCCGCGGATCACCGACTGCAGGTGGTGCTGTTCGATGCCATAGCTAGCCGCGCAGGGCATCAGCGCCTTCAGCACGGGATGCGAGGGCGAGCCGGCATAGGCCTGCGCCACCTCCGACTGCCACCACGCAAGCTTGGTGCGGGCGATGCCCGGATCGGTCACCTCGTCGACCACGTCGTCCACCTCGCGGCAGAAGGCGTAGAAGGCCGTGATGGCCGCGCGCCGGGGCGGCGGGAGGAAAAGAAAGGCGTAATAGAAGCTGCTGCCCGAGGCGGCAGCCTTCTGCTGGACATACTGTTCCGGCGTCATGCGTTCCCTGGTGAACCCGTGATTCTCACATCCGCGCCGCGGCCCACAGCATCGGCGGCAGATCGAGGGCTCCGACGGTGGGCCGGCGCTCGTGCGTGCGAAAGCCGATCGCCTCGATGCGGCGCAGGATGCGCAGGCCGCCTTGCACCACCAGCCGCAGCTCCCAGCCGGCCCGCCCCGGGACGCGATGCACCAGCGGCGCGCCCGAGAGCATCAGCCCGCGCGACCAGGCGCAGAGTTCGGCGATCAGCGTGGGCAGCGCTTGCGGCGACGGCGCATCGGGGGTGAAGCCGTGGCGGCGGCAGTCATCGGCCGGAAGGTAGTAGCGAGCCCGCGGCAGGTCCACGCTCACGTCCTGCCAGAAGTTGATCAGCTGCAGGGCGCTGCAGATCGCATCGCTGTGCGCCAGCGACTCCTCGTCGCGCACGCCATACAGATGCAGCAGCAGGCGGCCGACCGGGTTGGCGGAGCGGCGGCAGTAGTCCAGGAGTTCGGCGCGGTCGCCATAGGGTGCAGCCGCGGCGGTCTTCTCCACGTCCTGCCCGAAAGCAGCGAGCAGGTCGAACAGCGGCTGGGCCGGCAGCGCGAAATCCCGGGCGGCGGTCCCCAAGGCGGTGAAGACCTGTGGCCAGCGGCCGGAGACAGCGTTGTCAGAAAGGCACGCTTCCAGGTCGTTTCTATATGTAAGCAGGTCGGCGCGCCGCTCTTCTACTGTCGCGCTGCCTTCATCCGCGATATCGTCAGCCGTACGCGCGAACCAGTAGATGGCCGCGACCGGCCGCCGCAGCCGGGGTGGGCACAGCCAGGAGGCGACCGGGAAGTTCTCATAGTGCTCGACCGGGCGGTGCCGGTCATCGGGGGGCTGCATCACGCCGGGATTGTCGCTTGACAGGCTCGGCTGGCATCTCCTAGATTACTAACCAGTCAGTCAGTAGTGCGTCCCAAAGGCGCGCGAATCACAGGTCCGTCCATGCAAACAGGCATTTCCCCGCGACTCGCGCTTGCCGGTGTGTTCCTGCCGCTGGCCTTGCTGCTCGGCTGCTCGCGCCCGGCGCCGCAGCCCGAGCCCGTGCGCGCGGTGAAAGTCATCACCGTCGGCGCCTCCGGCATGCAGTCGCGCTACGAGTTCGCGGGCGAGGTGCGGCCGCGGATCGAAGCGCGCCTGGGCTTCCGCGTCGGCGGCAAGATCACGCAGCGGCAGGCCGAGATCGGCCAGCACGTGCAGGCCGGCGCGCTGCTCGCACAGCTGGATCCGCAGGACTTTCGCCTGGCCACCGATGCGGCCCGGGCCCAGGTGGCCGCGGCCGTGACCAATCGCGAGCTGGCCGCGGCCGACTACCAGCGCTACGTCACGCTGAAGGAACAGAACTTCATCAGCGGCGCCGAACTGGAGCGGCGCGAAACCACCCTCAAGGCGGCGCAGGCGCAGCTCGATCAGGTGCAGGCGCAGCTCGCCTCGCAGGGCAACCAGGCGCGCTATACGAATCTCGTCGCCGACGTCTCGGGCGTCGTCACCGCGGTGGAAGCCGAGCCGGGCCAGGTGGTTTCCGCCGGCACGACGGTGGTCCGCGTTGCGGTGGACGGTCCGCGCGACGTGATGTTCGCGGTGCCCGAAGACAAGCTGGCCGGTGTGCATGCCGGCACTGCGGTCGACGTGCACCTCTGGGCGAGCAATACGGCACTGACCGGGCGCGTGCGCGAGGTCGCGGCCAGCGCCGACCCGGTCACCCGCACCTACCCGGTGAAGGTCTCGCTCGAGGGCCAGACGCAGCCGCCGCTGGGCGCCACCGTCACCGTGATGCCGCAGGGCTTCAGCCATGCGGGCGCGCAGGTGATCAAGATCCCGACCAGCGCGCTGCGCCAGGAAGGGCAGGGCTCCGCGGTGTGGGTCCTGGACAAGGCCACGATGACGGTCAGGCTGCAGCCGGTGCAGGTCGCGACGGCCGACGGCAACGAGGCGGTGATCAGCGCCGGCCTGCTGCCCGGCATGGTGATCGTTGCCGCCGGCGTGCACGTGCTGGCGCCGGGCCAGAAGGTGACCGTGTGGCAGGAGAGGACCTCCGCCCTGCCGCCGGTGGCGACCGAGCAGCCCGCCGCCGCGATGGGTGCGGCCCCGGCGGCGACCCTGTCCGCGCGCTGAGGCAGCCATGGACGAAGCCACGGGCCGCGGGCGGTTCAACCTTTCCCGCTGGGCCATCCTGCATCCGGCCCTCACGCGCTACCTGATGGTGGTGCTGATGGTGCTGGGGTTCGCCGCCTATTTCCAGCTGGGGCAGGACGAGGATCCGCCGTTCACGTTCCGCGTGATGGTGATGCGCGTGTTCTGGCCCGGCGCCACCGCGCAGCAGGTCGCCGAACAGGTCACCGACAAGATCGAGCGCACGCTGCAGGAAGTGCCGTATGCCGACGTGATCCGTAGCTACGCCAAGCCCGGCGAGACGCTGATCGTGCTGCAGATCAAGGACTCCTCGCGCGCCGCCGACGTGCCGAACGTCTGGTACACCGTGCGCAAGAAGGTTGGCGACATGCGCGCCACCTTGCCGCCCGGCGTGCAGGGGCCGTTCTTCAACGACGAGTACGGCGACGTCTATGGCGTGATCTACGCGCTGGAGGCGGACAAGGGCTTCAGCTACGCGGAGGTCAAGGACTTCGCCGACGACGTGCGGCAGGAGTTGCTGCGCGTGCCCGATGTCGCCAAGGTGGAACTGTTCGGCGTGCAGGACGAGAAGCTGTACGTCGAGATCTCGCAGAAGCGCCTGGCGCAGCTCGGGCTGGACCTGAACCAGGTGCTGCAGCAGATGGGGCAGCAGAACGCGGTGGAGTCCGCCGGCGCGGTGCAGACGCCGCTGGACGTGGTGCAGGTGCGCGTGGCCGGCCAGTTCCAGGCCGTCGATCAATTGCGCGCCATGCCGATCCGCGGCAGCTCCGGCAACCAGCTGCGGCTGGGCGACATCGCGGAAATCAAGCGGGGCTATGTCGATCCGCCCGAAGTGAAGGTGCGGCACGGCGGCAAGGAGGTGGTCGCACTCGGTGTCTCGATGGCCAGGGGCGGCGACATCATCCGCCTGGGCCATTCGCTCAAGACGGCGACCGGCCGCATCGACGACAACCTGCCCGCGGGTCTGCGCCTGGTGCAGGTGCAGGACCAGCCGCAGGCGGTCGCATCCTCGGTCAACGAATTCGTCAAGACGCTGATCGAGGCGGTGGTGATCGTGCTGGGCGTGAGCTTCGTCGCCCTCGGCCTGCACAAGCGGCCGCAGGCGGGCCTGCCGCTGTGGCAGCGCTGGTACGTGGACGTGCGCCCCGGCCTGGTGGTGGGCATCACCATCCCGCTGGTGCTCGCGGTCACTTTCCTCGTGATGTACTACTGGGGCATCGGGCTGCACAAGATCTCGCTCGGCTCGCTGATCATCGCGCTGGGACTGCTGGTCGACGACGCGATCATTGCGGTCGAAATGATGGTGCGCAAGATGGAGGAGGGCTACGACAAGGCCCGTGCCGCCACCTTCGCTTATGAAGTGACGGCCATGCCCATGCTCACGGGCACGCTGATCACCGCCACCGGCTTCCTGCCGATCGGCATGGCGCGCTCCACGGTGGGCGAGTACACGTTCGCGATCTTCGCGGTGACGGTGGTGGCGCTGGTCCTGAGCTGGTTCGTCTCGGTGTTCTTCGTGCCGTATCTCGGCACGCTGCTGCTCAAGGCCAAGCCCGTTTCCTCCGAGCACCAGGAGCACTTCGACACGCCCTTCTACCGTGGCTTTCGCCATGCGGTGAACTGGTGCGTGGAGCATCGCTGGATCACGATCGCTGCCACGGTGCTGGTGTTCGCGCTGGGCATCGTCGGCATGGGCCGCGTGCAGCAGCAGTTCTTCCCGGATTCGAGCCGGCCCGAGATCCTGGTGGACCTGTGGTCGCCGGAAGGCACCTCGTTCGCGGCCAACGAGGAAGTCACCAAGCGCTTCGAACGGCGGCTCCTGAACATGCCGGAGGTCACGAGCGTGACCTCGTGGGTCGGCTCCGGCGTGCCGCGCTTCTACCTGCCGCTGGACCAGATCTTTCCGCAGAGCAACGCCTCGCAGTTGATCATCGTGCCCACGGACCTCGCCACGCGCGAGCGGCTGCGGGTGCGCCTGCCGGGGCTGCTGGCGCAGGAATTCCCCGAGGTGCGCACGCGCGTGAAGCTGCTGCCGAACGGGCCGCCGGTGCCCTATCCGGTGCAGTTCCGCGTGCTCGGGCCGGACCCGATCGTCTTGCGCGAACGGGCCGACGAGGTCAAGGCCGCCATGCGCCAGAGCGTCAATACGCGCGGCGTGAACGACAACTGGAACGAATCGGTCAAGGTGCTGCGGCTGGACGTGGACCAGGCCAAGGCGCGAGCCCTGGGCGTGACCAGCCAGTCGATCGCGCAGGCGAGCCGCACGATCCTGAACGGCACGGCCGTTGGCCAGTTCCGCGAGGGCGACAAGCTGATCGACATCGTGCTGCGCCAGCCGCTGGCCGAACGCAGCGCCATCACCGACATCGGGAACGCCTACCTGCCCACCGCCTCGGGCAAGGCGATCCCGCTGACGCAGATCGCCAAGCCGGTGTTCACCTGGGAGCCGGGCGTGATGTGGCGCGAGGGCCGCACCTATGCGATCACCGTGCAGTCGGACATCGTCGAGGGGCTGCAGGGCGCGACCGTGACCAACGAATTGTTGCCCCAACTGAAGACGCTGGAGGCGAAGTGGCCGATGGGTTATCGCATCCAGGTGGCGGGAGCGGTGGAGGAGAGCAACAAGGGCTCGTCGTCGATCGCGGCGGGCGTGCCGCTGATGCTGTTCATCACCTTCACCCTGCTGATGCTGCAGTTGCATAGCTTCAGCCGCGCTCTGCTGGTGTTCATCACCGGTCCTCTCGGCATTGCCGGCGTGGCGGCGTCGCTGCTGGTGCTGGACCGGCCCTTCGGTTTCGTGGCGCTGCTCGGCGTGATCGCGCTGATGGGCATGATCCAGCGCAACTCGGTGATCCTGATCGACCAGATCGAGCAGGACCGCGCGCGCGGGGTACCGGCGTGGGACGCGATCGTCGAGTCGGCGGT
Organism: Ramlibacter sp.; assembly: GCF_028291745.1. Classification (GTDB taxonomy): domain Bacteria; phylum Pseudomonadota; class Gammaproteobacteria; order Burkholderiales; family Burkholderiaceae_C; genus Ramlibacter. Next base: position 43,922 of record NZ_JAQGNQ010000044.1, read on the forward strand.
GCGGCGCCTGCGCCCGATCGTGCTGACCGCCGCCGCGGCCGTGCTGGCGATGGTCCCGCTGTCGCACTCGGTGTTCTGGGGCCCGATGGCCGTCGCCATCATGGGCGGCCTGATCGTCGCCACGGTACTCACGTTGCTGGCGCTGCCGGCGATGTATGCGGCGTGGTTTCGGGTGAAGCGGGTGGCCTGAAAACCCAACAACCGGACGCAGAAGGCGCAGAAGTCGCGCAGAAGACGCAGAAGGAATCCGGGAAAAAATCTTGAACTGCGTTTTTTGCGCCTTCTGCGAAATTTCTGCGCCTTCTGCGTCCGGTTGCTGGCATTTGGACTCCGGTTAAAATCGCCTGTTGACCGGATTCGAGCGGGTCGCCGGAGATGCCCTGGCGGCCCGCTTTCCCTTTCAGTGACCGCGCGGGTGGCGAAATTGGTAGACGCACCAGGTTTAGGTCCTGACGCCAGCAATGGTGTGGGGGTTCGAGTCCCCCCCCGCGCACCACTTCCTTTTTCCAACCGAGACAGACCATGGCCGTGACCGTAGAAACCCTGGACAAGCTGGAACGCAAGATGACGCTGACGCTGCCCGTCAACGCCATCCAGTCCGAAGTCGATTCCCGCCTGAAGAAGCTGGCGCGCACCGTCAAGATGGACGGCTTCCGCCCGGGCAAGGTGCCGCTGTCGGTGGTCGCGCAGCGCTACGGCTACTCGGTGCATTACGAGGTGATGAACGACAAGGTGGGCGAGGCCTTCGCGGCGGCCGCCAACGAGGCCCAGCTCAAGGTCGCCGGCCAGCCCAAGATCACCGAGAAGGAAGGCGCGCCCGAGGGCGAGCTGGCCTTCGACGCGGTGTTCGAGGTCTACCCGGAAGTGAAGATCGGCGAACTGTCCGAAGTCGAAGTCGAGAAGGTCAGCTCCGACGTCACCGACGCGGCCATCGACCGCACGCTCGACATCCTGCGCAAGCAGCGCCGCAGCTTCGCGCAGCGCGCGCTGGACGCAGCCGTCGAAGCGGGCGACCGCGTGACCGTGGACTTCGAAGGCAAGATCGACGGCGAGCCCTTCGAGGGCGGCAAGGCCGAGGACTTCCAGTTCCTGGTCGGCGAAGGCCAGATGCTCAAGGAGTTCGACGAGTCCGTGCGCGGCATGAAGTCGGGCGAGAGCAAGACCTTCCAGCTTGGCTTCCCCGAGGACTATCACGGCAAGGACGTGGCGGGCAAGACGGCCGACTTCATGGTCACCGTCAAGAAGATCGAATCGTCCAACCTGCCGGAAGTGAACGACGCCTTCGCCAAGTCGCTGGGCATCGAGGAAGGCGGCGTCGAGGCGCTGCGCGGCGACATCCGCAAGAACCTGGAGCGCGAAGTCAAGTTCCGCTTGCTGGCCCGCAACAAGCAGGCGGCGATGGACGCGCTGGTCTCCAGGGCCGAACTGGACCTGCCCAAGTCGATCATCCAGAACGAGATCGACCGCCTGATCGAGGCGCAGCGCGCCGAGCTCAAGCAGCGCGGCCTGAAGGATGTCGAGAAGCTGCCGATCCCCGAGGACATCGTGCGCCCGCAGGCCGAGCGCCGCGTGCGCCTGGGCCTGGTGGTGGCCGAGCTGGTGCGCGCCAACAGCCTGGACGCCAAGCCCGAGCAGATCAAGCAGCACATCGAAGAGCTGGCCGCCAGCTACGAGCGCCCGGCCGACGTCGTGCGTTGGTACTACAGCGACAACCGCCGCATGGCGGAAGTCGAGGCGATCGTGATCGAGAACAACGTGACGGATTTCGTGTTTTCCAAGGCGAAGACGGCCGACAAGAACGTGGGATTCGACGAGCTGATGGGGCAGCAGGCGCAGGCCTGATGTTGGGGATGTCAGGGTCTGAGGGATGTGAGGGATGTGAGGGATGTCATTGCGGGCTTGACCCGCAATCCATGCGGCCTGCTGACACATGGCGGCCGTCGTGGATCCCGGGTCAAGCCCGGGATGACATCCGCACTCCCTCGGGATGCATCCGCACTCCTCGGGATGACATCCGCACCCCCCCGGGATGACATCCGCGCTCCTCGCCATCCACACCCCTTCGGGACGACGCCTCCGTGCCTCAACCGGACCCTGGGGACCTTGTGAAAGGGTCTCCAGGCCCCAAGTCCATTCAGGCTAAAGTACAGCCACCCAACGGAGCACATTCCCCCCCATGAGCGCACTTGATACCCAAGGTCTCGGCTTGATCCCCATGGTGATCGAGCAGTCGGGCCGCGGTGAACGGTCCTACGACATCTACTCGCGCCTGCTGCGCGAGCGAGTGGTGTTCCTGGTCGGGCCGGTGAACGACCAGACGGCCAACCTGGTGGTCGCCCAGCTGCTGTTCCTCGAGTCCGAGAACCCCGACAAGGACATCTCCCTGTACATCAACTCGCCGGGCGGCAGCGTCAGCGCCGGCATGGCGATCTACGACACGATGAACTTCATCAAGCCGTCGGTTTCCACGCTGTGCATCGGCATGGCGGCCTCGATGGGCGCCTTCCTGCTGGCGGCGGGCGAGAAGGGCAAGCGCTTCGCGCTGCCCAACTCCAAGATCATGATCCACCAGCCCCTGGGCGGCATGCAGGGCCAGGCGACGGACATCGAGATCCACGCCCGCGACATCCTCAGGACCAAGGGCACGCTGAACAAGATCCTGGCGGAGCGCACCGGCCAGCCCCTGGAAAAGATCGAGCGCGACACGGATCGCGACTATTTCCTCGAGGCCGAAGAGGCGAAAACCTACGGGCTCGTCGACCAAGTCATTGCAAAACGACCCTGACCGCGCCCCCCTGCGGTTGCGGGACAGCAACGACGGCGCTTCCGGGGAACCGGGGCGCCGTTTGTTGTATGGTTATCATTGAATCCAGTTAAGAAGGCAAGGATCCATGGCCGAACGAAAAGGCTCCTCCAGCGAGAAGACGCTGTACTGCTCGTTCTGCGGGAAGAGCCAGCACGAGGTGAAGAAGCTCATCGCAGGGCCGTCGGTCTTCATCTGCGACGAGTGCATCGACCTGTGCAACGAGATCATCCGCGACGAACTCCCCGCCGGTGACGAACAGCGCGAGTCGCGCGGCGACCTGCCCACGCCCGCCGAGATCAAGGCCAACCTCGATAATTACGTGATCGGCCAGGAGCCCGCCAAGCGCACGCTCGCCGTCGCGGTGTACAACCACTACAAGCGCCTGCGCCACAAGGACAAGGCCAAGAAGGACGAGGTGGAGCTCACCAAGAGCAACATCCTCCTGATCGGCCCCACCGGCTCCGGCAAGACGCTGCTGGCACAGACGCTCGCGCGCATGCTCGACGTGCCCTTCGTGATGGCCGATGCCACCACGCTCACGGAAGCCGGCTATGTCGGCGAGGACGTCGAGAACATCATCCAGAAGCTGCTGCAGAACTGCAACTACGAAGTCGAGCGGGCGCAGCGGGGCATCGTGTACATCGACGAGATCGACAAGATCTCGCGCAAGTCCGACAACCCCTCGATCACGCGCGACGTCTCGGGCGAGGGCGTGCAGCAGGCCCTCCTCAAGATCATCGAGGGCACCATCGCCAACGTGCCGCCCAAGGGCGGCCGCAAGCACCCGCAGCAAGACTTTCTCCAGGTCGACACGACCAACATCCTCTTCATCTGCGGCGGCGCCTTCGTCGGGCTCGATCAGATCATCCAGCGCCGCATCGGGCAGAACACGCTCGGCTTCGGGGCGGAGATCAAG
>NZ_JAQGNQ010000059.1 GCF_028291745.1 Ramlibacter sp.
TCCACGAAGTGCTGGAGCCGCTGGCCGACAAGCTCGGCGCCGCCATCGGTGCCAGCCGCGCCGCGGTGGACGCGGGCTATGCGCCCAACGACCTGCAGGTCGGCCAGACCGGCAAGATCGTTGCGCCACAGCTCTATATCGCCCTGGGCATCAGCGGCGCGATCCAGCATCTGGCCGGCATGAAGGATTCGAAGGTGATCGTCGCGATCAACAAGGATCCCGAAGCGCCGATCTTCAGCGTGGCGGACTACGGGCTGGAAGCGGATCTGTTCCAGGCCGTGCCGGAGTTGATCAAGGCGCTGTAAGTCAAGGGGATGTCATTGCGGGCTCGACCCGCAATCCATGCCCCGTCGACCCGCCGCGCTCGTGTGCGGCATGGATCCCGGGTCACACCCGGGACGACATCCTTTGGAGCCTCCATGAGCTACACCGCCCCCCTCAAGGACATGCTGTTCGACATCGAGCATCTCGCCAACATCGGCGAGATCGCGCGCATGCCCGGCTTCGAGGAGGCCGGGCTCGATACGGCGCGGGCCGTGCTGGAGGAATGCGCGCGCTTCAACCAGGAGGTGGTCGCACCGCTGAACGTCCAGGGCGATCGCCAGCCCTCTACGTGGAACGACGGCCAGGTCACCACCACTCCCGGCTTCAAGGAGGCCTACCGGCAGTACGCCGAGGGCGGCTGGCAGGGGCTGCAGCATCCGGTGGACTTCGGCGGCCAGGGCCTGCCCAAGACGATCGGGGCCGCCTGCGGCGAGATGCTCAATTCCGCCAATCTCAGTTTTGCGCTGTGCCCGCTGCTCACGGACGGCGCGATCGAGGCGCTGCTGACGGCCGGTTCGGACCAGCTCAAGTCGGTGTACCTGGAGAAGCTGGTGACGGGCGAGTGGACCGGCACCATGAACCTCACCGAGCCGCAGGCCGGCAGCGACCTGGCGCTGGTGCGCACGCGCGCCGAGCCGCAGCCCGATGGCACGTACCGCGTCTTCGGCACCAAGATCTTCATCACCTACGGCGAGCACGACATGGCGGACAACATCGTCCACCTGGTGCTGGCCCGCATTCCCGGTGCGCCCGAAGGCGTCAAGGGCATCAGCCTGTTGGTGGTGCCCAAGTTCCTGGTGAATGGCGACGGCTCGCGCGGCGCGCGCAACGATGTGCAGTGCGTGAGCATCGAGCACAAGCTGGGGATCAAGGCCTCGCCGACCGCGGTGCTGCAGTATGGCGACGCCGGTGGTGCGGTGGGCTACATCGTGGGCGAGGAGAACCGCGGCCTCGAGTACATGTTCATCATGATGAACGCGGCGCGCTATGCAGTGGGCGTGCAGGGCATCGCCGTGGCCGAGCGCGCCTACCAGCAGGCGGTTGCCTATTCGCGCGACCGGGTGCAGTCGCGGCCGGTCGACGGCTCGGTGCCCGGCCCCGCGGCCATCATCCACCACCCCGACGTGCGCCGCATGCTGATGACGATGCGCGCCTATACCGAAGGCTGCCGCGCGATGGCGAGCGTGGCCGCGGCCGCCTACGATGCGGCGCATCACCATCCCGATGGGTCCGTGCGCAAACAGAACCAGGCCTTTTACGAATTCCTGGTGCCGCTGGTCAAGGGCTACAGCACCGAGATGAGCCTGGAGGTCACCTCGCTGGGCGTGCAGGTGCACGGCGGCATGGGCTTCATCGAGGAGACCGGTGCGGCGCAGTACCTGCGGGACGCCCGCATCCTGACCATCTACGAAGGCACGACGGCCATCCAGGCCAACGACCTGATCGGCCGCAAGACGGCGCGCGACGGCGGCCAGACCGCGCGCGCCATCGCCGCGCAGGTCGAACAGACCGAGCGCGCCCTGGCGCAGCGTGACAGCAGCGCGGCGCGCGCGGTGGGCAAGCGCCTGCAGGCGGCGCGCACCGCCTTCCTCGAAGTGGTTGATTTCATCGTGCAGCAGGGCAAGACTTCGCCCAATGCAGTGTTCGCCGGCTCGGTGCCTTACCTGATGCTGGCCGGCAACCTGATGGCAGGGTGGCAACTGGCACGTTCGCTGCTGGTGGCGCAAGACCTGTTGCCCGCGGGACAGGACGCGGACTTCCTGCAAGCGAAGATCGCCACGGCCCGCTTCTATGCCGACCACATCCTGGCCAAGGCGCCGGGCTTGCGGGACAGCATCGTCGAGGGCGCGGAGAGCGTGACGGCGCTGGCGCTGGAAGCGTTCTGAATCCAACGGCCCTGGAGACTCGATGTCGAAACTGCCCCTCGTCCTGCGCAATCTTCCCTTGCCGGTGATCGCCTCGCCGATGTTCATCATCAGCACGCCGAAGCTCGTGATCGAGCAGTGCAAGGCCGGCATCGTCGGCTCCATGCCGGCGCTGAACGCGCGACCGGCCGCGCAACTGGACGAGTGGCTGCACGAGATCGAAGAGGAACTCGCGGCGCACAACCGCGCGCACCCCGGGCGGCCCGCAGCGCCGTACGCGATCAACCAGATCGTCCACAAGAGCAATGACCGGCTCGAGCAGGACATGCAGGCCGTGGTCAGGCGCAAGGTGCCGATCGTCATCACTTCGCTCGGTGCGCGTACCGACGTCAACGAGGCGATCCACGGCTACGGCGGCATCGTGCTGCACGACATCATCAACAACACGTTCGCGCGCAAGGCGATCGAAAAGGGCGCGGACGGCCTGGTCGCCGTGGCGGCCGGCGCCGGTGGTCACGCGGGCGTGAAGAGCCCTTTCGCGCTGGTGCAGGAGATCCGCCAGTGGTTCGACGGCCCGGTGGCGCTCTCGGGCGCCATCGCCAACGGCGGCGCGGTGCTTGCCGCGCAGGCGCTGGGCGCGGACTTCGCGTACATCGGCTCGGCCTTCATCGCCACGCACGAGGCGCGCGCAAGCGAGGCGTACAAGCAGGCGATCGTGGACGGCACGTCCGACGACATCGTGTATTCGAGCCTGTTCACGGGCGTGCATGGCAACTACCTGAAGGCCAGCATCCGCAATTCCGGGCTCGACCCCGACCAGCTTCCGGACAGCGATCCCAGCAAGATGAGTTTCGGTGGCGGCGAAGGCAGCAAGAAAGCCTGGAAGGACATCTGGGGCTCCGGGCAAGGCATAGGCACGGTCACGGAGATCGTCGCGACGGCGCAGCTTGTGGAGCGACTGCGGCGCGAGTACGCGCAGGCGAGGGAACGGCTGTCGCTGCCTGGAATCGCGCCATGAAGTGGATGTCGTTGCGGGCTTGACCCGCAATCCATGCGGCGCCCGTGTAAGCGCCGTCGTGGATCCCGGGTCAAGCCCGGGATGAGATCCGCGAGACCTGGCCACGCACGGGCCGTTGATGCATACTGTACGCATGAACAGTATCGATCGCAGCACGGATACCACCGCGGCGGAGGTGCGCATTCCGTTGCACGCGATCAGGGGACGCGGCACGGCGACGCGCATGGCGCATCGCTTCGAACGCGACAGCCGCGAGAGCTTCGACGACGGCTGGCAGCTCAGCGACGAAGAGCAGGCCGCGATCCCCCGCACCGAGGTGATCTGGGAGACGGCGCGCAGCATCATTGCGCACAACGACTCGCCGGACATCCATTTCGGCAGCTCGCTCAATCCCTACCGCGGTTGCGAACACGGCTGCATCTACTGCTATGCGCGGCCCACGCACAGCTATCTGAATCTCTCGCCCGGCCTCGACTTCGAAACGAAGATCATCGCCAAGCGCAACACCGTGGACCTGCTGCGCAGCGAGCTTGGCCGGCGGGGCTACCGGCCGGAACTGATCGCCATCGGTTCGGCGACGGATTGCTACCAGCCGATCGAGCGCGAACTGCGCCTCACGCGCGGCGTGATCGAAGTGCTGCGCGAGGCGCGCCATCCCTTTGCGCTGGTCACCAAGTCGAGCGGTGTCGAGCGCGACCTGGACCTGATAGCGCCCATGGCCGCCGAGGGCCTGGCCGCGGTCTACGTGACCATTACCACGCTCGACGCGGAGCTTGCGCGCAAGCTCGAGCCGCGCGCCGCCGCGCCGCACAGGCGCCTGCGCGTGCTGCGCACGCTGGCCGAGCACGGCGTGCGCTGCGGGGTGAGCTTGGCGCCGCAGATCCCGTTCATCAACGACGACATGGAGCAGGTGCTCGAGGCCGCCTGGGAGGCCGGCGCGCGCGAGGCCTTCTATCACGTGATCCGGCTGCCCTGGGAGGTGGCGCCGCTGTTCCGGCAGTGGCTGGAGACGCACTACCCGCAGCGGGCGCAGCGCGTGATGGCGCGCATCCAGGAGATGCGTGGCGGCAAGGATTACGACAGCGACTTCGCCACGCGCATGAAGGGCTCCGGCGCCTGGGCGGACCTGCTGGCGCAACGCTTTCGCAAGGCGGCTACGCGCCTGGGCTTCAATGGCAAGAAGCAGCAGTTCCGCACCGACCTGTTCCGCCCGCCCGGGCCCACCGGGCAGGCTGCGCTGTTCTAGCGCGCCCTCTCTGGCCCGCTCTCTAGCGGGTGCACTGCGCGACCTCTTGCGCCTTCTTCTGGCGCTTCTCCGGCGCGGCGGCATAGCGGTCCTGGCCCCCGTCGTCGGCCAGCGACTGACCGGGCGTGACGGCCGGCGCGAGGTACGTGGCGATCACCGTGGCGCTGCGGGCGATGGTTTCCGCGGCGGGGGCCGCGAGCGCGGCCTGCAGCGAGGGCTGCAGCGCGGGGGCGGTGCTGGCACTCGTGGGCGCGGCCGTCGTGCTCGCAGCGCTGGCGAGCGGTGCGATCACCACCGTGCCGCCGCCGCCATCGAGCTCGGAGGTGATGGACGCGCTCACGGTGCCGTTGGCCGGGGTGGTGGCGGAATTGCCGTTGCCCGAATTGCCGTTGCCGTTGCCCGAATTCCCGCTACCCGAGTTGACGTTGACGTTGCCGTTGCCGGAATTGCCATTTCCGTTGCCGGAATTCCCATTGCCCGAATTGCCATTGCCATTGCCGTTGCCGTTGCCGTTGCCGTTGCCGTTGCCTGGGCTGTCCGACTTGTTGTCATCATCGCCCGAGTCCAGCCGCACCTTGTTGTCCTGGATGACCACCCGGCGCGCCTGGATCGCGCCGCTGTGTGTCAGCTCGGAAGCGAACAGGCCGACCGCGTCGGCGTGGATCAGGCCGTCTTTCGTGATCTCGATCTTTCCCTTGGGCGCGAGCTGCATCACGATGCCCTCGAGCCCGCGGCCCGTGATCTGCACCTGCTGGCCGGCGGCAATGATGACGCTGCCGTTGTCGGCCTGCAGCGTAGCTTGCTGGACGGCCGCGGGGACCTTGTCGTCCTTCTTGCTGTTTTCATTGCCGTTGCCGCCCTTGTCGTCCTTGCCGTCGTTTGCGGGCGTGCCGACCTGCACATCGGTTCCGATCAGGACGATGTCGCCGCCGCGCGCGAGGATGCGGCCTTCGATCTTGAGCTGCTTGCTGTCCTTGCCGGCAGTGAAGCGCAGCCGCCCGGCCAGCGCATCCGCATTGGACATTTCCAGGGTGGAGGCGGTGAAGCCCGCCGTGTCGACGACGGCGCCCTTGCCAACCGTGATGCCTGCCGGGTTCACCAGCACCAGGTTTCCATTGGAGGTGAGGGTGCCGAAAATGTCAGACGGATTGCCGCCGGTGACGCGGTTGATGGACGTGCTGTCGGCGCTGGGTTGCTGGAAGCGCGTGACGCTGCCGGCCGGCACCGAGAAGGTTCGCCAGTCGATCGCGGAGTATCTGGTGCCGGCGCCGTTGACCGTCGTCACCAGCAAGGAATTGCCGAGCGGCGGCTGGATGATCGCCTGGCCGTGCACGACCGTCGCACCCGCCGGCTGCGCATGGGCCGCCGCATGCCATCCCAGCACCGCGAACGCCGCCAGCGCCAGCATGAGCACGCGCCGGCAAGACGAGACGCCGATCGAACCCCGCCCTGCCGGGATGATGCTTGTCATGTACTACTCCCCTGGTGCCGCGGCAGTACGCCGCGGTGGCTCAAGTTAAGTTTCGCAACGTAACCGCAGGGTAGGAGCTTCCATGAGAGGCCTGTAGGAAGTCGCCGCACAGGCACCCGGAGCGAGAAAAACTCCCGCATTTGGAGGCACTCCGCCGGGAACATTTCCGCCGTGCCGGACGACGTCCGGAAACATGAAAGCGGCCCGGAGGGCCGCTTTCAGTCAACGGGTGGCGGGCGCGCTACGCGCTGAAGAAGCCCTTCAGCTTGTCCGCCCACGATTCCTCGTTCGGCGAGTGCTTGGCGCCCCCCTTTTTCAGGGATTCCTCGAGTTCGCGCAGCAGCTTGCGCTGGTGTTCGGTCAGCTTCACCGGCGTCTCCACCGCGATGTGGCAATACAGGTCGCCCGGGTAGTTGGAACGCACCCCCTTGATGCCCTTGCCGCGCAGGCGGAACTGCTTGCCGGCCTGGGTGCCTTCGGGGATGTCGATCGCGGCCTTGCCATCGAGCGTGGGCACGTCGATCTCGCCACCGAGCGATGCGCGCGCAATGCTCACCGGCACGACGCAGTGCAGGTCGTCGCCGTCGCGCTCAAAGATCGCGTGCTTCTTCAGCCGGATCTCGATGAACAGGTCCCCCGGCGGGCCGCCGTTGGTGCCCGGCTCGCCGTTGCCCGCGCTGCGGATGCGCATGCCGTCGTCGATGCCGGCCGGGATCTTCACTTCCAGCGTCTTCTGGCGCTTGACCTTGCCCTGGCCGTGGCAGGTCTGGCAGGGCTCGGGAATGATCTTGCCGGTGCCGCGGCAATGCGGGCAGGTCTGCTGCACGCTGAAGAAGCCCTGGCGCATCTGCACGACGCCGGCGCCATGGCAGGTGCTGCAGGTCTTGGCCTGCGTGCCGGGCTTGGCGCCGCTGCCGTGGCAGGTTTCGCATTCGTCCCAGGAGGGGATGCGGATCTGCGCGTCCTTGCCCTTGGCCGCTTCCTCCAGCGAGATCTCCATGGCATACGAGAGGTCGCTGCCGCGATAGACCTGCCGGCCGCCGCGCGCAGCGCCGGCGCCGCCCCGCTGGGCCTGGCCGAAGATGTCGCCGAAGATGTCGCCGAAGGCCTCGGCAAACCCGCCGAAGCCCTCCGCCCCCGGGCCGCCCGGACCGCGCATGTTGGGGTCGACGCCCGCGTGGCCGAACTGGTCGTAGGCCGAGCGCTTTTCCGCGTCCGAGAGCATCTCGTAGGCTTCCTTGGCCTCCTTGAAATGCGCTTCCGCCTCCTTGGCGCTGTCCCCCTGGTTGCGGTCAGGGTGGTACTTCATCGCCAGCTTGCGATAAGACTTCTTGATCTCGTCGTCCGAGGCGTTCTTGGGGACGCCCAGGATTTCGTAGTAGTCGCGTTTCGTGGCCATGTTGTTCGTAGAAAGGGGCTAGAGACTGAAGGCTGGAGGCTGGTGAGATACCGACACGGTCGTTCCCCAGCCCCCGGCCGCCAGCACCTAGCCCCTGGAGCTGCTTAGCCCTTCTTCACTTCCTTGACCTCGGCATCGACGACGTTGTCGTCATTGGCCGGATGCGAAGCAGCGCTCGCCCCAGCTTCGGGGCCCGCGCCCGGCTGCGCACCGGCACCCGCGCCACCCGCCGCCTGCTGCGCCGAGTACATCTGCTCGCCCAGCTTCTGGCTGGCCGTCATCAGCGCATTGGTCTTGGCTTCGATCGCTTCCTTGTCTTCCGACTTGAGCGTCTCTTCCAGTTCCTTGGCAGCGGCCTCGATCTTGGCCTTCTCACCGGCATCGATCTTGTCGCCGTGTTCGGTCAGGCTCTTGCGCACGCTGTGCACCATCGCCTCGCCCTGGTTGCGCGCCTGCACGAGTTCGAGCTTCTTCTTGTCCTCGGCGGCGTTGACTTCGGCGTCCTTCACCATCTTCTCGATCTCGGCTTCGGTCAGGCCCGAGTTCGCCTTGATGGTGATCTTGTTTTCCTTGCCGGTGCCCTTGTCCTTCGCGCCCACGTGCAGGATGCCGTTGGCGTCGATGTCGAAGCTCACCTCGATCTGCGGCAGGCCGCGCGGCGACGGCGGGATGCCTTCGAGGTTGAACTCGCCGAGGAGCTTGTTGCCCACGGCCATGTCCCGCTCGCCCTGGAAGACCTTGATGGTCACGGCCGGCTGGTTGTCGTCGGCGGTGGAGAAGGTCTGCGCGAACTTCGTCGGGATGGTCGTGTTCTTCTTGATCATCTTCGTCATCACGCCGCCCAGGGTCTCGATACCCAGGGACAACGGGGTGACGTCGAGCAGCAGCACGTCCTTGCGCTCACCGGAGAGCACCTGGCCCTGGATGGCAGCGCCGACGGCCACGGCCTCGTCGGGGTTCACGTCCTTGCGCGGCTCCTTGCCGAAGAACTCCTTGACCTTCTCCTGCACCTTGGGCATGCGCGTCATGCCGCCCACCAGGATCACGTCCTGGATGTCGCTGGCGGACACGCCGGCATCCTTCATCGCGATGCGGCAGGGCTCGATGGTGCGCTGGATCAGTTCATCGACCAGCGACTCCAGCTTGGCGCGCGTGAGCTTGATGTTCAGGTGCCTGGGGCCGTTGGCATCGGCCGTGACGTAGGGCAGGTTGATGTCGGTCTGCGTGCTGTTGGACAGCTCGATCTTCGCCTTCTCCGCCGCTTCCTTCAGGCGCTGCAGCGCGAGCACGTCCTTGGTCAGGTCGACGCCTTGTTCCTTCTTGAACTCGGTGACGATGTAATCGATGATGCGCTGGTCGAAGTCTTCGCCGCCCAGGAAGGTGTCGCCGTTGGTGGAGAGCACCTCGAACTGCTTTTCGCCCTCGACGTCGGCGATCTCGATGTTCGAGACGTCGAAGGTGCCGCCGCCCAGGTCGTAGACGGCGATCTTGCGGTCGCCCTTGCCGTGCTTGTCCAGGCCGAAGGCCAGGGCCGCGGCGGTGGGCTCGTTGATGATGCGCTTGACGTCCAGCCCGGCGATCCGGCCGGCGTCCTTGGTGGCCTGGCGCTGCGAGTCGTTGAAGTACGCCGGCACCGTGATCACGGCTTCGGTCACTTCTTCACCGAGGTAGTCCTCGGCCGTCTTCTTCATCTTGCGCAGCACTTCGGCGGACACCTGCGGGGGCGCCAGCTTCTTGCCGCGCTCTTCCACCCAGGCGTCGCCGTTGTCGGCGGCCAGGATGCGATAGGGCATCAGGTCGATGTCCTTCTGCACTTCCTTCTCGGTGAACTTGCGGCCGATCAGGCGCTTGATCGCGTAGAACGTGTGCCTGGGGTTGGTGACGGCCTGGCGCTTGGCGGAAGCGCCGACCAGGATCTCGCCGTCTTCCTGGTACGCAACGATCGAAGGCGTCGTGCGCGCGCCTTCCGAGTTCTCGATGACCTTCACGTTGTTGCCTTCCATGACGGCAACGCACGAGTTGGTCGTGCCCAGGTCGATGCCGATGATCTTTGCCATATCTGTTCTCTCCTAAATCTGTCCACCCTCGCAGGGTGTGAATCAGTCTGTGCTGTACTTGTGGATAACTGTTACGGATTCAAGGACGGGCTGGCCTGCTATCTGGGCGCGGCGACCGTCACGAGGGCAGGGCGCAGGACACGGTCGGAAATCGAGTAGCCCTTTTGCAGGACCGAGACCACGGTGTTGGCCTCCTGGTCGGCCGGCACGACGGAGATGGCCTGGTGCTGGTGCGGGTCGAACCGGGTGCCGGCGGGCGGCGCGATCTCGATCACCTTGTTGCGCTCCAGCGCGGCCTTGAGTTGCCGCAGCGTGGCTTCGGCGCCTTCGCGGATGGTCTGCACGGAAGCATCCTGGTGCGCCAGGCCGGCTTCGAGGCTGTCGCAGACGGGCAGCAGACTTTCGGCAAAGCTTTCCAGCGCGTACTTGCGCGCCTTGGAGACTTCTTCTTCGGAGCGGCGGCGGATGTTCTGCATCTCGGCCTGCGCGCGCACGTACTGGTCGGCGAGCTCGGCGTTCTTGGCGCTCAGGGCGGCGACCTGGGCCTGCCAGTCCTGGTCGCCGGGCTGCTGGCCGTCGACGGAATCATTGGCAGCTTCCTGCGCCGCAGTGTCCTGGGGCAGTTCGCTTTCGGTGGGGGCGTTGTCGGACATGGAGAAAAACGTTCGGGTTCTGTCGAAGACAGCGGGAGAGCTTGGGGCTGGCAAGACCTTTTCAAGGCTGGGGCCGGAAAAAGGATGAGGTTACGGTCCGGCTCCGCCGCCTTGCAGCAATCGTAGGCTGGGCTGCCGAAGGCACCCCACCGATGGCGCGCGGCGCTGGGGTTCGCTGCGCGAAGCCCAGCCTACGCTGCTGCGGGCGCGGACGCCGCGCCTTCAGCGCGTCTCGATCAGCTCGACGTCGAACTTGAGCGTCGCATTCGGCGGGATCGCGCCGCCGGCTCCGCGCGCGCCGTAGCCCAGTTCCGGCGGGATGACCAGCGTGCGCTTGCCGCCCACCTTCATGCCTGCCACGCCTTCGTCCCAGCCGCGGATCACCATGCCGCCGCCCAGGGAGAATTCGAACGGCTGCTTGCGGTCGCGGCTGGAGTCGAACTTCGCGCCCTGCACGCCGTTGTTGTACAGCCAGCCGGTGTAATGCACGCGCACATCCTGTCCGGCCTTGGCTTCCGGTCCCTGGCCCAGGAGTTCGTCTTCGTATTGCAGGCCGCTGGAGGTGGTGATCATGTTCTTGTGTCCTTCGATGGTCAGAGCAGGCCGCGGCGGGCCAGGTCGCGCATCAGCGCGAGGGCGCCATAACGCCACGGGGCTATCCGGTCGCTGGTGTTGACGCGGTTGGCCAGTGTACCGAGGCGCGGGGTCGAAATGGCCACGATGTCCCCGACCGCATGCGTGAAGCCCTGCCCGGGCGCGAAGCGGTCCTGCGTCGGCGCGAACATCGTGCCCAGGAAGAGCACCAGCCCGTCCGGGTACTGGTGGTTGGGGCCGATCGCATGCTCCACCAGCTCGAGCGGATCGCGGCTGATCATCTTCAGGCTGCTGGATCCGGTCATCTCGAAGCCTTCGGGCCCGAGCACCTTCAGGCCGAGGTCGGCGGCGCGCACGTCCTCGATGCCGAAGTGCGCATCGAACAGCCGGATGAAGGGGCCGATCGCGCAGCTGGCGTTGTTGTCCTTGGCCTTGCCAAGCAGCAGGGCGCTGCGGCCCTCGAAGTCGCGCAGGTTGACGTCGTTGCCCAGCGTCGCGCCCACGGTTTCGCCGCGGCTGTTGACCGCCAGCACGATCTCCGGCTCCGGGTTGTTCCAGGCACTGTTCGGATGGATGCCGATCTCGGCACCGGTGCCGACCGCGCTGAGCGGCTGCGACTTGGTGAAGATCTCCGCATCGGGACCGATGCCCACCTCGAGGTACTGCGACCACAGGTTCTTGGCCAGCAGCACCTGCTTCAGGCGGGCCGCCTCCTCGGAGCCGGGCCGCACCTTGGAGAGGTCGTCGCCGATCACCGCGACCACCTCCTTGCGCACGGCTTCGGCCAGCGCCGGATTGCCGCGCGCCTGCTCCTCGATCACGCGCTCCAGCATCGAGGCGACGAAGGTCACGCCCGAAGCCTTGATCGCCTGCAGGTCGCAAGGCGCCAGCAGCCACGGGCTGTCCTCGACCCGCGCGTCCGCGTTGCTGTTGGCAATGACTTCGACGACGGACGCGATGCGTTCGCCGCGGTGCGCCCGCACGGCCGCGGCGGCATCGGGCAGGTCCAGCAGCGCGCTGCAGGTCGGTGCGAGCCGCGACAGGTCGATCACATCGTCGCCAGCGACGCGCACCAACACGGCGCCCTGGCCCTCGATCCAGACCCGGCCCACGAGCGTGGCCTGCTGCGCATCGGCGGGCAGCGTCGCCTGGAGGAAGGATTGCATCATGGGGCTTGCTTCTTCTTGGCCTGGACAGCGACCCAGCGGGCGGCAAAGGGCTGCAGGTCGGCCAGGCGTTTCAGGAGGTCGGCGCCGCTCGCGGTGACACTGTAGCCGTCGCCGTTGTGCTGCATCAGGCCGGCCTCGCGCATCTCCTTGATGCGCGTGTTGAGCGTGTTGGGAGTGATGCCGCCGACGCTGTCCTGCAGCAGCCGGAAGGTCTGTGGATGGCCGTCGCGCAGGGCCCAGAGCACCCGGATGGCGTAGCGCGCTTCCAGCAGCGCGAGCAGCTGGTGAATGGCAGCGTTCTCCTTGGCACTCATTCGCGCGACACTCCAGGCAGCCGGCGGCGCCGGGCGGGCATCGGAGTGTACGCAGGCTACGCTACATAAACAATAGCAGCGTGCCGCCCGCGCAACGCAAGATCATGCCGCCTTGTAGACCTTCTTGAGCAGCGCAATCAGCGTGCGCAGCTCCGCCGGCGTCAGCCGCGAGGCAAATCCCGCTTCGATCGTGGCCGCGGTCTTCTCGGCGTCGCGCACCAGCTTCTGTCCCGCAGGTGTCAGGTGCAGGCCCATGGCGCGGCCGTCGGTGGGGTGGGGCCTGCGGGCGATCAGCTCGCGCTTTTCCAGCATGTTGACCATGCCCACCAGGTTGGGCGGCAGGATGCCCAGCGTGGAACAGAGCTGGCGCGAGGTGATGCCCGGGTTGTGCGCCACCAGCGACAGCACGGAAAACTCGACCGGCTTGAGCTG
The DNA here is from genome assembly GCF_028291745.1 of Ramlibacter sp. Taxonomy (GTDB): domain Bacteria; phylum Pseudomonadota; class Gammaproteobacteria; order Burkholderiales; family Burkholderiaceae_C; genus Ramlibacter. The sequence goes on from NZ_JAQGNQ010000059.1 coordinate 12,543, forward strand.
GTAGGGCTCCATGCCGGCGAGGAAGCGGTCGATCACCGCCAGCGCCGCCCGGCGCGCGTTATAGCCAAGCAGGCTCTCGAGGAAGCTGGTGTCGATGTCCTCCACCGCGGCCGGCGGGGCGGTGTTGCTGTGGGTGGTGCGGGCGGCAGCGGCAGGACGGGGCATGCGGGAGTGGGCGGTGTTCAGGAGTCGGCGGTGAAGCCGACCTATTGCACGAAGTGGCGGCGGGTGCTCATGCGCTGGTCTCCTGAAGCAGGGAAGCCTTCAGTTTGCCGCCGCCTGAGCGCGGGTCGCACCCAGGTAAGTCTCTATCACGCGCGGGTCGTTCGCGAGCTGCGCCGCTGGCCCGTGCATGCTGATCTCGCCGGTCTCCAGCACGTAGCCATAGTCGGCCACCTGCAGCGCGGCGCGCGCGTTCTGTTCGACCAGCAGGATCGACACGCCCTGTTCGCGCAGCCGCTCGATGATCGCGAAGATCTCGCGCACCACCAGCGGCGCCAGGCCGAGGCTCGGCTCATCCAGCATCAGCAGCTTGGGCTGCGACATCAACGCGCGGCCCACCGCCAGCATCTGGCGCTCGCCGCCCGAAAGCGTGCCGGCCAGCTGGGTGCGGCGCTCCTTCAGGCGCGGAAACAGTTCGTAGACGCGCTCGAGGCCGGCGCGCCAGTTCGGGATGCGCAGCTTCATCGGCCGGAAGCCGCCGAGGACGAGGTTGTCCTCCACCGGCATGGTGCCGAACAGTTCGCGTTTTTCCGGCACCAGCGCCAGGCCCAGCATCACGCGGTCTTCCAGCGTGGTGTCGGCGAGGTCCTGCCCGTCGAAGGCGATGCGGCCGCGCGCGGGCAGCAAGCCCATGAGCGCGTTCAGCGTGGTCGACTTGCCGGCGCCATTGGGACCGATCACGGTGACGACGTGGCCCTTGGGCAGGTCGAAGGCGAGGCCGGTCAGCACTTCGGCGCGGCCGTAGCCGGCGTGCAGGTCGCTCACTTGAAGCAAGGGCAAGGCGCCTCCGCCGGGCCGCCCCAAGGAGGCGCGTGCCCCCTCGGGGGGTGGCGCAGCGGCTTCAGCCGCAAGACTGGGGGTCGTCATTTCTAGGGAAAGTCTGAACAAGTCCACCGATCATGCCGCGGCGCGTTGATTGACGCAAAGGAGCCTGCGCGATGAGCCAGATCAGTTTCTC
>NZ_JAQGNQ010000065.1 GCF_028291745.1 Ramlibacter sp.
CACTCGATCGCGTGGCCCCGGATCTGCACATCGCTCTGCACGTACGGCAGGCGCTCGCCCGCGGCAATCAGCAACTGGGCCTTCACGAGATCAATGCCGGTGATCAGCTCCGTGACCGGATGCTCAACCTGGATGCGCGTGTTCATTTCGATGAAGTAGAACTCGCCATCCTCGAAGAGAAACTCCAGCGTGCCGGCACTTCTATAACCCACCGCCTTGCACGCCTCGACACACCGATCGCCCATGATCCGCCGCTGGCGCGCCGTCATCCCCGGCGCCGGGGCCTCCTCGATGACTTTCTGGTGGCGGCGCTGCATGGAGCAGTCGCGCTCGCCCAGGTAGACCGCGCTCTTGTGCTTGTCGGCGAGGATCTGGATCTCGATGTGGCGTGGGTTCTGGAGGAACTTCTCCATGTACACGGCCGGATTGCCGAAGGCCGCCTGGGCCTCCGCCTTGGTCATCGTCACCGAGTTGATCAGCGCAGCCTCGGTGTGCACCACGCGCATGCCGCGCCCGCCACCGCCACCCGCCGCCTTGATGATCACCGGATAACCGACGGCCTTGGCGATGCGGCGGATTTCCGCGGGGCTGTCCGGCAGTTCGCCTTCGGAGCCCGGCACGCAGGGCACCCCCGCCTTGATCATCGACTGCTTGGCCGAGACCTTGTCGCCCATGATCCGGATGTTTTCCGGCGTCGGGCCGATGAACTGGAAGCCGCTCTTTTCGACCCGCTCGGCGAAATCGGCGTTCTCCGACAGAAAACCGTAGCCGGGGTGGATGGCCTCGGCGTCCGTCACTTCGGCCGCCGCGATGATGGCCGGCATGTTCAGGTAACTTTGGGCCGAAGCCGCCGGCCCGATGCAGACTGCTTCTTGGGCCAGCTTCACGTACTTGGCTTCGCGGTCGGCCTCGGAATAGACCATCACCGCCTTCACGCCCAGCTCGTTGCACGCCCGCTGGATCCGCAGCGCGATTTCGCCGCGGTTGGCGACCAGGATTTTCTTGAACATGCTTTATTCGATGACCAACAGCGGCTGACCGTATTCCACCGCCTGGCCGTTCTCGCAGAGGATCTGCGTGATCGTGCCGGCCTTGTCGGCCTCGATCTCGTTGAGGATCTTCATCGCCTCGATGATGCAGATCGTTTCGCCTTCCTTGACCTGGCTGCCCACTTCCACGAACGACTTCGCCCCCGGCGAGGCAGCGCGGTAGAAGGTGCCCACCATCGGCGACTTGACCTGATGGCCCTTGGGCACTTCGGGGGCGGCAGCCGCGGGTGCGGCGCCGGCGGCGGGCGCCAGTGCGGGTGCCGCGGCCATGGGCATCCCGGCCGGAGCGGCCATCGTCTGCATCACCGCGGGGCTGCCCTTCACGATGCGGACCTTGCCCTCCGCCTCGGTGATCTCCAGTTCGGACACGTTCGATTCCGACACCAGGTCGATCAGCGTCTTGAGTTTGCGCAAGTCCATGGGAGGTTCTCCTGCCTCATCTAAGAGCACGGGAATTTACAGCAAAATCCGCGTACTTCCGGCTTTTAGCGCAAACGAAAGCGTTTTCTCGCTGCGCGTAGGCGCGCAGGTGACCAGCGGGGGAAGGCGGGGCCGGCTGGCCCCGGGGTGTCAGGCGCCGCCGGACCAGGCTTTCAGGTCGGCATCGGTGACGCGGCCGATTCTACGCTGCACGATGCCGCCATCCGCCGCGATCGCCACCGAAAACGGCAGGCCGCCGGCGGTGTTGCCCATCGCGCGCGTGAGCTCGGTGCCTTCGAAGCCGGCCAGCCCGATCGGGAAGGTGACCGGTGTCTTCTGCAGGAAGGTGCGCACCGAGGTCGGCTGGTCGATCGCCAGCCCGACAATTTGAAAGCCTTTGGCGGCATGTTCGCGGTAGAAGGCGTCGAGCATCGGCATCTCCTGCACGCAGGGTGCGCACCACGTCGCCCAGAAGTTCACCAGCAGGGGCTTGCCGCGAAAGGAGGCGAGTGCGAGTGGGCTGCCGTCCGGGCTTGGCAGGGTGAGCCCCCACAGCTTGGCGGTGGCCGCCGCATCTTCGGGCGATGCGGCAGCGACCGGCGCGGCAACCTGGCGGTTGCGCCACCAGGCCACGCCGGCGCCAGCGGCTACGGCCGCCCCGGCAACGGAAGCAAGCAACCAGCGGCGCCGGTTGGCGGGCAGGGCCGTGGGGCCTGCGGCGAAGTCATTCATGTTCATCCTCCTCCAGCAAGGCGCGGACGGCGGCCAGATCGCCCCGGGGCGTGCGCCCCTTCGCGTCCGGCTTCAACGCGCCGCGCAGATCGTCATGGTCGTAGACCAGCAGATGGACTCCGACCGGCTCGCCCAGTTCCTGGCTCATGCTGCTCAGGCTCAGCGCTTCGACGGATTCTCCGTGGAAGCCGGAGACCGTGCGCGGCGTGTAGTCGACGCCGTGGTCGATCAGGGCGATCTCCGCCGACTTCGAGTCGTCGCAAAACAGCTGGATGTAAACGTCGGAGAGGCGGGTGGCGGTGCCGTGCCACACGGCGCCTGCGAGGTAGGGGCGGAACGGGACGAGGCGCTCCATCCAGGTCACGGCCAGCCGGCGCAGCGCCGCCAGTTCCGCCGGCTGGGTGTCGCCGCAGAAGATGTCGATGTATTCGCGCACGGCGTCTTCGACGGCATCGTTGGCGGGAAGGGCCGTGCGTTGCGGCAAGCGCAGTTGCTTGACGGCGCGGCGCTTGGCCGGACCGTATTCCAGGCCCTCTTCCACCACCAGGCGGGCGGCCGTCGCGGCGATCTCGGTCTGCAGGCTTTCCATATCGGGTGGATTCTGCATGGGAGTGCCCGTTCCCGCTGCGGAACACGGGGCGTTACGGCTGACCTGGCCGGCTCGCGATAATCCTTGCCCATGCACATCCACATCCTCGGCATCTGCGGCACGTTCATGGGAGGACTGGCCGCGCTCGCCCGCGAGGCGGGCCACCAGGTGACCGGCTGCGACGCCGGCGTCTATCCGCCCATGAGCGACCAGCTGCGCGGGCTGGGCATAGCCCTGATCGAGGGATTCGGCACCGAGCAGCTGGCCCTGAAGCCCGACGTGTGGGTCGTCGGCAACGTGGTGTCGCGCGCCCGGCAGGCCGATGGCACGCCGCGCTTTCCGCTGATGGAGGCCATCCTCGACCAGGGCCTGCGCTATACCAGCGGCCCGCAATGGCTGGCCGAGCACGTCCTGCAGGGGCGGCACGTGCTGGCCGTCGCCGGGACGCACGGCAAGACGACCACCACGTCGATGCTCGCCTGGATCCTCGAGCACGCGGGGCTGCAGCCCGGCTTCCTGGTCGGCGGCGTGCCGCTCAATTTCGGCGTATCGGCGCGAATGGGAAACACGGCGCGGCCCTTCACGCCCTTCGTGATCGAGGCGGACGAATACGACACGGCCTTCTTCGACAAGCGCAGCAAGTTCATCCACTATCGCCCCCGCACCGCGATCCTGAACAACCTGGAGTTCGACCACGCGGACATCTTCGACGACCTCGCGGCCATCGAACGCCAGTTCCATCACCTGGTGCGCACCATCCCGGCGACCGGCCGCGTCGTCACCAACGGCCTCGAGGAAAGCCTGGCGCGCGTGCTGCACCAGGGCTGCTGGAGCGAGGTGCGCAGCTTCGGATCCGCCGTGGCCGACTTCCGCGCCGAGGGTGAGCCGAACCGCTTCGACGTGCTGGAACAGGGACACCGCGTCGCGCAGGTGCACTGGGACGTGGGCGGCGTGCACAACCAGCTGAATGCGCTGGCCTCCATCGCCGCCGCGCAGCACGTCGGCGTGACGCCCGTGGTGGCGGCCACCGCGCTGCGCGAATTCCGCAACGTCAAGCGCCGCATGGAGGTGCGCGGCATTGCCAACGGGATCACCGTCTACGACGACTTCGCGCATCACCCCACCGCGATCCGCACGACCATCGACGGCCTGCGCCGCCAGGTCGGCACGCAGCGCATCCTGGCGGTGTTCGAGCCGCGCAGCAACACGATGAAGCTCGGGACGATGAAGGCGCAATTGCCCTGGAGCCTGGAGCAGGCGGACCTGTCCTTCTGCCACTCGGGGGGCCTGGGTTGGGACCCGTCCGACGCGCTGCGGCCGATGGGCGACAAGGCGCAGATCGCCGCGGACATTCCGGAACTGCTGCGGCAGGTGATCGCCGTCGCGCGGCCCGGCGACCACATCCTTTGCATGAGCAACGGCGGCTTCGGCAGCATCCACACCAAGCTGCTGGAGGCGCTCACCCCGGCAGCCTAGTGCTCCGGCAGCAGGCCCAGCGGCGCGGGCGCCGTCATGTCCAGCGCCGGCCGATGCGGCAGGTCGGAGGGACGCGGCGTCGAGTCCAGCACCGAGACATAGGCGCTCTGCTCGTGGACGATGGAGTCGCGGCTCGCGGTCGACGCGGGGGCGCCGCCCATCGCGCGCTTCGCGTTCGAGGTGATGGAACCGACGACGTACAGCGCCGACAGCACCCGGACCAGCGCCGATTCGCCGAGGCCCGTGGCCTGCTGCAGGCCCTTGAAGTTCATGCCCGGGTGCGCCAGCAGTTCGCGCATCAGCAGCAGGTGCGCGTCCTTCATCTGCCGCTGCGGCAAGCGCGGCGGACGGCGGAAGTACAGCGGCTGCGTGCGGTAGTGCGGCGGCAGCAGGTCGCGCTCGCTGCGCTGCGCGTACTGCCACATCAGCTGCGACACGCTGGCGCGCGGGTAGCTGGGCGGAATCAGCACGGCGCCGTGGTCGCGGATGCACCAGCTCGCCTCCTGGAAGTCGGCGGACGTGACGCCCGGCATCGTGCCCGCACCCAGCTTCAGGTCGACGACGGCCAGCAACTGGCTGCCACGCAGCACCTCCCAGGACCCGGACACCAGGCCGGGCTGGTGCTCGGCGATGCTCGAGGCAAGCGCGAACTGCGAGAGCATGGTCTGCAGCCAGTCGGCGAACTTGTGCAGCACGGCGACGGCAACCGGCCGCTCCTGCAGCGGGAAGGTGACCGCCGGCTTGAACCCCGGGGCCACGACCGGCTGCGTGAAGGCGACCGGGCGGTCGACATCGGCCAGCGCGAGCTGGACGGACCGGCCCGAAGGCACGGCCGGCTGCACGCGCAGATGGTCGTTGGCCATCAGCACCGTGCGGCTGCCTTCCAGCCACCAGGCGTCCGCTTCCGCGAAGCCTCCCAGCTCCCAACGGGCACGCGCGCTGGCCGCGGCTGCGGCCGCATCGGCCGCACTTTTCTGTTGCGCCTCGGTAAAACCGGCCAGTCCCAGGCGCAGAACGGGGACTTCGATCGTCATGCGTTTCCCTCCCCGGTCGACATGCCGAGCAGTGAAACAAATGTACTCTATAAGTTACTGAATGTAAACAGCCGCAGCATAGATCAGCGCTTCCTCCGTTGGGCCACTGCGCCCGACAGAACGTCGAGCAGGCCGAGCGATGCGTCCCAGCCGATGCAGGCGTCCGTGATGCTCTTGCCGTACTCCAGCGCCTGCGGCTGGTCCTTGCCCGGGGTGAATTTCTGGGCGCCGCCCACTAGGTGGCTTTCGACCATCAGGCCGAAGATGCTGCGCGAGCCGCCGGCGATCTGGCCCGCGATGTCGCGCGCCACGTCGATCTGCTTCTCGTGCTGCTTGCTGCTGTTGGCGTGGCTGCAGTCGACCATCAGCGTGGCCGGCAGCTTGGCCGCCTCGAGTTCGCGGCAGGCGACAGCGACGCTGGCGGCATCGTAGTTGGGGGCCTTGCCGCCCCGCAGGATGACGTGGCAGTCGCGGTTGCCGTTGGTCTGCACGATCGCCACCTGGCCGTTCTTGTGGACCGAGAGGAAGTGATGCGGCCGCGCAGCCGCCTGGATCGCATCGGTCGCGATCTTGATGTTGCCGTCGGTGCCGTTCTTGAAGCCGATGGGCGCCGACAGGCCCGAGGCCAGTTCGCGGTGCACCTGGCTCTCGGTGGTGCGCGCGCCGATCGCGCCCCACGAAATCAGGTCGCCGATGTACTGCGGCGAGATCACGTCCAGGAACTCGCTGCCCGCCGGCACGCCAATCCGGTTCAGCTCGATCAGCAACTGCCGCGCGATGCGCAGGCCTTCGTCGATGCGGTAGCTCTCGTCGAGGTAGGGATCGTTGATCAGGCCCTTCCAGCCCACGGTCGTGCGCGGCTTCTCGAAGTAGACGCGCATGACGATCTCCAGCGTGTCCGCGTACTTGGCGCGCGCTTCCTTGAGCTTGCGCGCGTAGTCGAGGGCCGCGTTCGGGTCGTGGATCGAGCAGGGGCCGATCACCACCAGCAGGCGGTCATCCTGGCCGGCGATGATGTCGTGGACCGCATGCCGCGTGCGGCTGATCAGCGCCTCCACGGCCGTGCCGCGAATCGGGAAGAAGCGGATCAGGTGTTCGGGCGGAGGAAGCACGGTGATGTCCTTGATGCGTTCGTCGTCGGTCTGGCTGGTCTTGTCGACGGGATGCGCATGCCAGGCATCGGGGCTTGCGGTGGGGGCAGTGGCGTTGGCAGTGGCGGACATGGACGGGCTTTCTCGATGGGGTGGGGTTTTGCGCGGGCCCAAGAAAAAACCGCCGGGGTTGCCGGCGGTTTTTCGAGGTTCCTTGCGTTTCTTGCGGGTACGCTCAGATCTCTCTTCCGCCGGGGGCGCTGGAGAACCAGAAGTAGCCAAAAAAGAAACCGCAGACAGGACGCATGAACGCGATTTAACACCGACCAGCGCGCGGCCGTCCAGCGTTTTCTGCAAAACCCCGTTGCTCTGCCGCCCAGGCTCCTACCGCCGCAGCTTCTGCCACCACTGCAGCACGCGCTTCAACTGCGGCGGCTCCAGTTCGCCCAACGCGGAGCCGGCTTCCTCGTGCTGTTCGCGCTGCAGCCACTGCTCGTACATGTCGATCAGCAGCATGCCCTCGCCGAGCGTGCGCCAAGCGATCAGGGCGAAGTCATCGGCCGTCACCGCCAGGTCCTCGTCCCAGGGCCCGGGGCGCAGCCACTGGCCGATCAGCACGCGGAAGTTGTTCAGCGCCTGCAGGTAGACCGCGTACTCGTAGAGGCCGCGCCAAGCGAGGCCGAGGTTCACCACCATGCCGCGGTGCTCGCGCAGGACGGTCAGCATGTCCATCAGCAGCGGCGCCGCGCGATCGCGGTGGCGGTCGACCTGCAACTGGGCGGCGATGACCTCGGCCTGCGCCGCCAGCGCCCCCATGCTCTCGGAGAACATGCGGCTGTCCTCGTCGGCCACCGCGCCGCGCAGGAAGTCGCTCAGCTCGCCGAAGGAATGGAGCGTCGGCAGGTCGGTGGCCTCGTCGACCGCCAGTCGCGAGGGGTGAACGAAGGGCTGGGTGACGGAGTTCATGGGCGGCCGATGGACCAGCCCAGTATCTCTTTAGCTCTACCGTGCGCCAGCCTCCCGGTTCCAGACGGCAGGCTGCAGCGGAAGAGCGGTCGCCTGCTCAGGCGGTGCCGCCCACCGTCAGGCCGTCGATGCGCAGGGTCGGCTGACCCACGCCCACGGGCACGCTCTGGCCTTCCTTGCCGCAGGTGCCGACGCCGGTGTCGAGCTTCATGTCGTTGCCGATCATGCTGACGCGGGTCAGCGCGTCCGGGCCGTTGCCGACGATGGTCGCACCCTTGACCGGGTAGAGGATCTTGCCGTTCTCGACCCAATAGGCCTCGCTGGCGGAGAACACGAACTTGCCGGAGGTGATGTCCACCTGGCCGCCGCCGAAGTTGGTGGCGTACAGCCCCTTCTCGATGCTGGCCACGATCTCCTGCGGATCCTTGTCGCCACCCAGCATGTAGGTGTTGGTCATGCGCGGCATCGGCACGTGCGCATAGCTCTCGCGGCGACCGTTGCCGGTGGGGGCGACGCCCATCAGGCGCGCGTTCATCGAATCCTGGATGTAGCCGCGCAGGATGCCGTCCTCGATCAGCACGTTGCGCTGGCTCGGGTTGCCTTCGTCGTCGACGTTGAGCGAGCCGCGGCGGTCGGCGATGGTGCCGTCGTCGAGCACGGTCACGCCGCGGGCGGCAACGCGCTGGCCCACGCGGCCGGAAAAGGCGCTCGATCCCTTGCGGTTGAAATCGCCCTCCAGGCCATGGCCCACGGCCTCGTGCAGCAGGATGCCGGGCCAACCGGGGCCAAGCACGACGGTCATGTTGCCGGCGGGAGCCGGGCGCGATTCCAGGTTGGTCAAGGCGGCCTTGACTGCATCGTCGACGTACTGCTGCAGGTGGGCGTCATCGAAGTAGCCCAGGCCGAGCCGGCCACCGCCGCCGCCGGAGCCGATCTCGCGGCGGCCGTTCTGCTCGGCGATCACGGTGATCGACATGCGCACCAGCGGCCGCACGTCGGCGGCCAGCGTGCCGTCGGCACGGGCGACCAGCACCACGTCGTATTCGCTCGCCAGGCCGGCCATCACCTGCGCCACGCGCGGGTCCTTGGCGCGGGCCATCTTCTCGATGCGCTCGAGCAGCTTCACCTTGGCGGTACTGTCCAGCGTGGCGATCGGATCCAGCCCCTGGTAGAGCGAGCGGCTGCCCGCCACCTGCTGCGCCGGCACCTTGGCCACTGCATTGCCCGAGGACGCCGCGATCGAGCGCACCGTGCGCGCCGCATCGAGCAGCGAGGCCTCGGAGATGTCGTCGGAATAGGCAAAGGCGGTCTTCTCGCCGCTGACCGCGCGCACACCCACGCCCTGGTCGATGCTGAAGCTGCCGGTCTTGACGATGCCCTCCTCCAGGCTCCAGCCCTCGCTGCGCGTGTACTGGAAGTAGAGGTCGGCGTCGTCCACGCGGTGGGCGCGGATCTCCGAGAGCGCGCGCGACAGGTGCGTTTCGTCCAGTCCGAAGGGTTCGAGCAGCAGCGCCCGGGCCGTGGCCAGGCGCTCGATGGTGGGTTCGCGGGAGATCATGATTCATTGTAGGCCGCACCCCTTGTCCCTGAGGGTCGGCGGATTGCGGCTGGCTCAGCCTGTGGAGTCCCCGCGGCTCGCACGGGCCCCACAGGGAGATTCCCCATTGAGGGCATGGTGAGTGCCGGCGCACGATGGGGCTGCCGCAGGGCGGCGGCACAGAGGGAGGCGAATGTGACGCAGACGACAGTGGCCACGGTGCCCCGCGAAGAGGTCCAGCAAAGATTGCTGGAGCTGCTGGCCGCGCAGAGCCGGCGCGTGCCGGTGGCCGTCGTCATCCTGCTGGTGGTGGTCGCCTTCATGGCCGCCCACCGCATGCCGCCCTGGATCCCCACCGTGTGGGCGCTCGGCGCCATCGGGGTCCTGCTGGTGCGCCGGCAGGTGCTGGGCCTGCTGCCGGCGCAGACCGACGTGAGCACCGAACGCCGCCTGCGCACCGCGGTGATCCTGAGCTGCATCAACGGCTGCACCCACGGCCTGACGCTGGCGGCCTTTCCCGTGCTGCAGGACACCGAGCGCATGTTCTTCACGCTGCTGGTGCTGGGCCTGTGCTCGGGCTCGGTCGCCACGACCGGCGGACACCGGCGCGTCTTCCTCGCGTACCTGCTGCCCGCGGCTGGCACGCTGCCGGTGTGGTGGGCCCTCAATCCGCGCGGGCCGACCGACTGGAGCGAGCTGTCGGTCGCGGTCCTGATCGCGATGTACCTGTGGCTGCTGGTGGGGCTGGCCGCAAACACCTGGCACAACTTCAGCGAGTCGGTGCAGATCCGCTTCCAGGACCGCGAGCTGACGGCACAGCTGCGCGACGCGCTGGCGCAGGCGAACCAGGCCAACCAGGCCAAGACGCGCTTCCTGGCCGCCGCCAGCCATGACCTGCGGCAGCCGCTGCACACCATCGGCCTGCTGGTGGCGGCGCTGTCGCTGCGGCCCATCGAGGGACGCGACCGCGAGGTGGTCGACCTGCTGAGTCAGGTGACGGTCGCCCTGTCGGAACAGCTCGATCAACTGCTGGATATCTCCAAGCTCGATGCCGGCGTGGTCGACCCCGATCGCAAGGTGGTGGACCTCGGCGAGATGCTGCGCATGCACCAGGCGGAGATGCGCGCGGCCATCGAGGAGAAGGGCCTGCGCACGGTCGTCGAGGCGCCGGCGGGCGTGCGCTGCTGGACGGACCCCGCCCTGCTGCTGCGCATCCTGCGCAACCTGACCGAGAACGCGATCAAGTTCACGCCGCAGGGGCACATCGCGCTGCGCCTGCGCGTCGAGCAGGGAAGCGCCTGCGTGTCGGTGCAAGACACCGGGCGCGGCATTCCCGAGAGCGAGCTGGCGATGGTGTTCGAGGAGTTCTATCAGGTCGACAACGCGGAGCGCGATCGCACCAAGGGGCTCGGCCTCGGCCTGTCGATCGTGCGGCGGCTGTGCGCCCTGCTCGGGATCACGTTGCAGCTCGAGTCGGTGCAAGGCCAGGGCACCACGATCACGCTGTCCGTGCCGCTCGAGGCCTACGACCCGCAGGCGATCGAGCCGCCGCAGCCGGTCATCGCCCGCAACTTCACGGGGCTGTCGGTGCTGGTGATCGACGACGAGCGCTCGGTGCGCATGGGCATGCGCGTGCTGCTGGAGGAGCTGGGTTGCCGCTATGCCGAAGCGGCCTCGGTCGAAGAGGCCACGCAGCAGGCGCGGGCCAGCAAGCCCGACGTCATCCTGGCCGACCTGCGGCTGCGCAATGGCGAGACCGGCCTCGTCGCGATCGCTAGCGTGATCGCCGCCGTCGGGCCCACGCCCGCCCTCCTGATCAGCGGCGACACCGCGCCCGATCGCCTGCAGGATGCCAACCGTGCCGGCATCAAGCTGCTGCACAAGCCGGTGTCGCTGCCCGTGCTGCGGGTCGAACTGGCGCGGCTGCTCGGCGAGCGGGTCGCCTGATGCACGCAGCGGCCAGCGGCAACGGGCCGGCCAGCCTGCGCCGGCTGTCGCAGGACTACACGGTGTTGCGGCGCGCCGCCGAAGGCGGTGCCGTGTGGGACGTGGTCATCGTCGGCAGCGGCTATGGCGGCGCCATGGCCGCGGCGGAACTCGCCGGGTTGCACGGCGAGAACGGCCAGCCGCTGTCGGTGTGCGTCCTCGAACGTGGCCGCGAATACGCGCCCGGCATGTTCGCCTCGAGCCTGGGCGAGCTGCCGGCGCACGTGCGCGCCCATCGCGGCACCCACGACGGCGCCATCGGCCGGCCCGAGGCCTTGCTGGACTTGCGCATCGGCGAGGACGTGACGGCCCTGGTCGCCAATGGCCTGGGTGGCGGTTCGCTGATCAATGCGGGGGTGATGGAAACCCCCGCGCCGGCCGACCGCCGCTGGCCCGAGGCGCTGCGCCGCGACCTCGACGATGCCGACTTCGATGCCGTGCGGCAGGCGCTCGGTGGCACCGGCAACCTGCAGGCCGCGGGCTTGCGCAAGACGCAGGCGCTCGAGCGACTGGCGCAGGGCAGCGGCTTGCCCTTCCGGTACGCGGCGGTCACGGTGCAGACGGACCCGCTGGACACCAGCATGCCGATCTGCACGCTTTGCGGCGACTGCATGACGGGCTGCAACGTCGGCGCCAAGAAATCGCTCGACACCACCCTGCTGGCGCGCGCGTGGGCCCAGGGGGCGCAGGTCTACACCGGTTGCAGCGTGCTGCGCGTCGAGCGCGCTTGCGACACCGACTCCTGGCTGGTGGAGACCGTCTACACCGATGGCTCCCTGCGCAAGCGGCACGCGCCCATGCCGCTGCGGGCGCGCAAGGTGATCCTGGCTGCGGGCACGCTGGGCAGCACGGAGATCCTGCTGCGATCGCGCTCGCCACAATTGCGGTTGTCCACGCGGCTGGGCGAGCGCTTTTCCTGCAACGGCGACAACCTCGTGGCGCTGCATGCGGGGCCACGCGCGGTCCACTGCAGCGACGAGGAGTTCCGCCCGTTCGGCGAACGCCGCGTCGGCCCCACCATCACCGGAATCGTCGAACTCGATGGCGCGCTGGTGGAGGAGTTCGCGGTGCCGGCATCGTTGAAGCGCCTGTTCGACGAGATGGTGACCAGCGCCCACCTGCTGCAGGGCCTCACGACCTGGCCCGTGCGGCCCTGGGCCAAGCGCGGCCGCGACAGCATGGCCGTGGACCCGGACGCGATGGAGAACACGCTGCTCGTGGGCCTGATAGGCCATGACGAATCCGCCGGCCGCATCGTGCTGAACCCCGTGACCAGCGGCGCCGACGACCAGCACGCCGAGGGCCGCGTGCACGTGGAGTGGCCGGACGTGCGCGCCTCGCCGCTGATGGACCATGCCTGGCGGCAGGCCGACGCCGCCTTCCGGCGCGGTGGCGAAGGCGCCTCCGTGCTGCCCAATCCCGTATGGCGGCCGGTGCCCGCCAGCCTCGATCCGCTGCTGCAAGGCAAAGGCGGGCCCGTGCTGACGGTGCATCCGCTCGGTGGCTGCGCGATGGCGGAGAGCGCCGACGAGGGGGTGGTGAACCACCTGGGCGAAGTGTTCGATCCGCAAGGCGGCGGGGTGCACGAAGGGCTCGTGGTACTCGATGGGTCCATCCTGCCGGGGTCGCTGGGCGTCAATCCGGCATTGACCATCGCGACGATCGCCCGCCGCTCGGCGCGCCGGCTGGCGGCGCAATGGGGGTGGCAGCGTCCGGCAACGGTTTCGCTGCGGGCAGTGCCGCCGCGTCCGATGTTCCGCGCGCCGGCCGACTGCACGCCGCGCCGGCCCGTACGCACCGAGGCGGAGATCGTCGAACGCCTGGCGGGCCCGGCCGGCCCCTGGTGGGTCGAGATGACGGTGTGCTACGAGCCCGTGGCGATTGCGGACCTCACCGCCAGCAGCACGCGTGAACTGCGGGTCGATCCCGCGCGCTCCTTCCTGCGCGTGTACGCCGGCGGACCGGCTGCGCATTGCGAGCTGATGACACTGCGCGAGAGCGAGCGTGACCAGCGTGCCTTGCACATCGCGCCGCTGGCTGGCCGGATGACGCTGATCGAGCCCGGCGCCGGCATCACCGCCATCAGCCACGCGGTGCGCGCCGGCACCGCCTGGCTCGTCAATCGCGGCACGCGCGAGCTGTGGGATCGCCTGATCGGCACCAGCAAGGCCAGCGCCCTGTCGGCCGCCAACTTCGCGGCCTCGGCCGCGCGGGCCGGCGAGATGCGGGTGTTCGACTACGCCCTCGAGGTCGGCGCGCCGGTCAAGCACGCGCATGCGTTCCTCGCCCGCCGCCTGCCCTCCGGCTTGCGGCTGGCGGGCAGCAAGCGACTGACCTACGGCCGCCGCAGCAATCCGTGGCGCCAGCTCACCGAGCTGCAGCTGGAAGGCTTTCCGGACAGCCCCGGCACGGCCACGCTCAAGCTCGATGGCCGCTTCCTCGCGCGCCAGGGCGTGCCGCTGCTGCGCATCACGAAACAGGAGAACCACGTGGTCGCGCTGGCGGAGTTCGCCTCCCTGGCGATGTGCTGGGCGAGGACCATGGTGAGCGTGCATGCCTGGTCGTTCCGCGCGCCGGACACCGCGCACCCGCGCGATTCGCACTTGCGGCCGCTGCCCATGGAGGGCGTGCCGCCGCCGCAGCAGCACCTGATCGTCGTCGAAGTGCGGCCCCCCGCCGCGCCCGTGCAGGTGCTCCTGACCCACTACCCCAACCCGGGCCGGCGTCCGATTGCCCTGGTGCACGGCTACAGCGCGAGCGGCACCACCTTCACGCACCATGCGATCCCGCAGCCGCTGGCGCGCTACCTCTGGCAGCGCGGGCACGACGTCTGGGTGCTGGACCTGCGCACGAGCGCCGGCATGGCCACGGCGACCCTGCCCTGGCGTTTCGAGGACGCCGCCTTCGTCGACCTGCCGGCGGCGATCTCCTTCATCCGCGAACGCACCGGCCAGACCGTGGACGTGTTCGCCCACTGCATCGGGGCCGTGATGCTCAGCATGGCCTTGCTGGGGGACGCCGAGATGGTCTCGCGCTGGTACGGCGCCGACCTGGCCGACGGCTGGAACCGGTGGCCGCGCTGGGACGCCGAGCGCAATGCGCTAGCTGCGAACCTGGGGCGCATCGTGCTGTCGCAGAAGGGGCCCGTGCTGGTCTACAGCGACGGCAACGTGCTGCGTGCCTATTTCATGCGCCTGCTGCGGCGGGTGGCGCTGCCGGACAACTACCAGTTCCACATTCCCGCGGACCAGAACGCGGTGGCGGCATTGATGGATCGACTGCTCAGCACGCTGCCGTACCCGGAGATGGAGTTCCTGCGCGAGAACCCGCTGCTGCCCCCGTGGCGCCGCGCGCAATGGGCCGGCTTTCGCCATCGGATGGATGCGCTGTATGCACGCGACTTCAGCCTGGAACACATCACGCCAACGACGCTGGGCGCGATCGCGGACCTGTTCGGACCGCTCAATCTCGACACCGTGGCCCAGGCGATCCACTTCGCGCGGCTGAACACCATCACCGACCGCGCCGGTGCGCCCTTCGACACCAGCGGTGCGCGCCTGCGCGCGCGCTGGCCACGTGGCGGCACGCTCGCGATCCATGGGGCCGAGAACGGATTGGTCGACGTGCACACGGTGCACCTGCTCAGGCAGCAGATGGACTTTGCCGGCGTGCCGTTCCGCGAGTGCGTGATCCCGGGCTACGGCCACCAGGACTGCCTGATCGGCCGGCATGCGGCGCGCGACGTGTTCCCGCACGTGAGCGCCTTCCTCCAATGAGCAGGCCGGTCCTGTGGAAGCTGCCTTCGGTGACGCTCAAGCGCGTTGCGGGCGGCTGGCACGTCAAGTCGGAGCGCGGCTGGGGCGCGGCGCTGGCGCTGTTCGCACCGCTGCGCCGGCTCGGCGCCGAATGGGAGCTGGCCCTGCCCGAAGCGGGCACGTTCGACCTGACTCCGATCGACGACGACCACTGGCGCCCGGTGCCGCTGCCGGCCGCCCCCGCCGCTTCGCACTACCTCTGCCTGCTGCGCTACGACCAGCCGCTGGAGCGGCCTGAGCGCAGCGTCGCGCGCTATCGCTTCCTGCCGCCGCGCCACGTGCCGGTGCGCGCCGAGGCGGCGCACGCACAGGGCACCTGCGTGCATGGACATGAACTGCGCGCCGTGCTGGCGCAGGTGCGCGCGGATGTCGGCGAGCGATTTGCGAATTACGTGGTGACGGCTCCAGCGGCACCGACCCACGAGGGCGGCTTGCCCGACACCCTCTCCTTCGCCTTCGCAAGCTGCCAGTACCCCGCCGGCATGCTCGATCGCACGATCGCGCATGCGTCCTGGCGCGCGTTGGCCGCGCACGTGGCAGACAACCCGCAGCAGAGTCCCGAGCGCATCCTGCTGGTCGGGGACCAGGTGTACGTGGACGCCACCTACGGCCTGCTCGATCCGCTGCGGCCCGACGACAGCTTCCGGCTCGCGTACGAGGAGTTCGCCGACCGCGAAACCGGGCCGTTCGCGGAGTTGCCCCAGGACCTGATCGATCGCATGCGGCTGATGCCCGACGACCACGAGATCATCGACAACTGGGAGCCGGCCCCCGGCCGCGACAGCCGCTTCGAGCTGGCGATGGATGCCTTCTGGCAGTACCAGCGCCTGGGCGATCGCCGTCGCAGCGCGGTGCAGTTGCGCGACCACGGCCGCGGCTGGCGCCTCTTCATGGCGGACAGCCGCACGCAACGCGATCGTCGGGACAGCAGCAATGTCGCAAGCGCCACGATCCTGGGCGAGCGGCAGGCACGCCAGCTGGAACGCTGGCTGCGCTGCCTGCCGCCGCATGAACTGAAGATCGTCACGTCGGCGGCGATGCTGCTGCCGCGGACTCGTATCGACCTGGACGAGCCGCTCTACCTGGACAACTGGCAGGGCTATCCCGCTTCGCTGCACCGGCTGCTCGCTTTCCTGTGCGAACACGAAGCCGCCAACGTGGTGTTCCTCTCGGGCGACGCGCATCTCGCGTGCAGCGCGCAGATCACGGTGACGAGCGACCGCGGCCGCAGCGTGCGCTTCCAGTCGCACCACGCGCCGGCGCTGTATGCGCCTTATCCCTTTGCCAACGAGTCGCGCTGGAACCTGCTGCTGCAGGACGCCTTCACCTTCACGCATGCCGGCCGCGGCTACCGTTGCGCGGTCGACGCCGAGATCCTGGCGGATGGCGGCAACGGCTGCGGCTGGCTGGATGCCACCCGCAGCGGCGCGCACTGGCGCACGCAAGCGCGCGTGATCGCCTAGGTTTAGGAAATGCGCACGCCCTGTTCCGCGGCCATGTAGACGGCCTCCGTGCGGTTGCGCGTGCCGAGTTCCTGGTAGATCGCGCGCAGGTGGGTCTTGACGGTGCCGTCGCTGATCCCGAGCTCGCGCGCGATCAGCTTGTTGGAGTTGCCGCGCAAGGCGGCACGCAGCACGTCGGCCTGGCGTTCGGTGAGCTGCGGGAAGGCATCGCGCACGTCCCGCGTGTGGATCGGGGCGATGCCGCCGATAGGCAGGTACACGCCGCCGTCGGCGATCGTCCTGACGGCCGTCATCAGTTGCGCGGGCGGCGAGTCCTTGGGGATGAAGCCGGCGGCGCCGCCATCGACGGCCGATCGCACCAGCTGCGCGTCGCGGTCGCCCGAGAGCACCACCACCCGGGTGAGCGGCGCCGCTTCGCGCAGCGCCTCCAGCGCGCGAGCGCCTTCGAGGCCGTCCATGTGCCAGTCCATCAGGATCAGGTCGAACATCGCGCCGCGGGTGGCGGCCAGCGCCTCCTCGGCGGAGCCGGTGAGGGTCACCTCCATCGAGGCGTCGAGCTTTTCCAGCAGCAGCCGCAATCCCTCGCGGAAGAGGGAATGGTCGTCGCAGACGAGGACTCGCATCTCGGCCTCCTTATCGCACTGGATGGCCAAGGATAGCGGCAGACGGCCCTCAGGTCTGTACCAATCGCTTGGCCTTGGAGATCGACATCAGGATGCCCAGCCCCATCCCCAGGGTCACCATCGCCGTGCCCCCGTAGCTGATGAAGGGCAGCGGCACCCCCACCACCGGCAGGATGCCGCTCACCATGCCCATGTTCACGAAGGCATAGGTGAAGAAGATCATGGTCACGGCCCCCGCCAGCAGGCGCGAGAACAGCGACGGCGCCTCCAGGGCGATGGCCAGGCCGCGCAGCACCAGGAACAGGAAGCTGCAGATCAGAAACAGGTTCCCGAGCAGCCCGAACTCCTCGGAGTAGGCCGCGAAGATGAAGTCGGTGGTGCGCTCGGGGATGAACTCCAGGTGGGTCTGCGTGCCCTGCATGAAGCCCTTGCCGAACACCCCGCCCGAGCCGATGGCGATCATTCCCTGGATGATGTGGAAGCCCTTGCCCAGCGGGTCCTTGCTGGGATCGAGCAAGGTGCAGATGCGCTGCTGCTGGTAGTCGTGCAGGATCGGCCAGCGGAAGCCGTCGGCGCACAGCATGCCCTCGAAGGCGACGACCAGGCCGACGGCGATCAGCCCCAGCACCAGGGGTGGGACGATCAACTTCCACGACAATCCTGCAAAGAAGATCACGGCAAGGCCCGCCGCCAGCACCAGCAGGGCGGTGCCGAGGTCAGGCTGCTTGACGATCAGCCCGACCGGAAGCGCCAGCAGCAGCACGGCGACGATGAAGTCCAGGGGACGCAACTGGCCCTCGCGCTTCTGGAACCACCAGGCCAGCATCAACGGCATCGCGATCTTGAGGATCTCGCTCGGCTGGATCACCACCCCCACGTTCAACCAGCGCTTGGCGCCCTTCTTCGTGATACCGAAAACCGCGACGGCCACCAGCAATCCCACGCCGACCACGTACAGTGGCACGGCCAGGCTCATGAGGCGTTGCGGCGGAATCTGCGCCACCACGAACATGATGGTCCCGGCCAGCAGCATGTTGCGGCCGTGGTCGTAGAAGCGCGCCCCGTGGTCGTAGCCGGAGCTGTACATGGTCAACAAGCCGGCGCAGGCCAGCAGGAACACGGCAAAGGCAAGGGGTCCGTCGAAACCCTGGAGCAGCGGGATGGCCCGCTGGAGCAGCGACGGTCGATCGAAAACAGCAGCCATCCGGAATTATCGCCCGCCCCTCATCCGAATGGCCGTTGGCAGCGCCAACTCTCTTGCTAACATTCGGTAACCTTCTGCCCCAGCCATGAACATCCTCGTCGTCGACGACCATCCCCTTTACCGCAGCGGCGTTGCCTACACCCTGCAGAGCACGGGCATGGAAGTGACCGTCGTCGAATGCTCCTCGCTCGACGCCGCCTTCCAGCGCCTGGACGAAGGCCAGCAGGCCGACCTGATGATCCTGGACCTGCAGATGCCCGGATACAGCGGCCTCGACTCGGTACGCACCGTGCGCAATCGCCGGCCCGAACTGCCGGTGCTGGTGCTCTCGGGCACCGAGGATCCGGCCATCGTGCGCGAATGCATCGACCTCGGTGCCATCGGCTTCGTGCCCAAGTCGGCGCCGAGCGACCAGTTCCATGCCGCGCTCAAGCTCGTGCTCTCGGGCGGCGTCTACCTGCCCGCCACCAGCCTCAGCGTCGGCTCGCCCGCCAGCCGCGCCCAGCAGGATGCCTGGCGGCGCCTGGGCGCGCACCTGACCGAGCGCCAGCGCCAGGTGCTGCTGGGCATCGTGCAGGGCAAGCCAAACAAGGTGATCGCCCGCGACCTCGGCTTGTCCGATACGACGGTGAAGTCGCACGTGGCCCACATCCTGGATGCGCTGGTGGTGTCGAACCGCACCGAAGCGGTCTACGCACTGGCGCGCGCGGGCCTGAGCATCCGCGACCTGCAGACCTCGTCCTCCGACTCGGTGTTCTAGGCTCCCTGCCTTACTTGGGATCCGCGGGCTGCTGCGCGCACTGCAACGTGGCGCGCACGGCCTGCAGCAGCCGCTCCGGCGTGATCGGCTTCTGCAGCACCGGCAGCTTCAATCCGCGCTCGCCCAGGTCGATCTCGCCGGAGACGATCCAGGCCGGCACGTTGCCATAGGCAGCGCGTACCGCCTCGACGGCATCGGCGCCCGTGCCGTTCGCCAGCCGGAAGTCGGCCAGCATCAGGTCGGGCGCGCCGGCGGCATTGCGCAGCACTTCCATCAACTGCTCGATGGACGCGGCCTGCGCCACCCGGGCGCCCGCTTCCAGCAGCCATGCGCACAGCGCTTCGCGCGCGAGCCGGTCGTTCTCCACCACCGCCACCAGGCGTCCGCGCAGCAGGCTGTCGCCCGTGTCGATCGGCCGCGCATCCGCGCGCCCGCGGCTCACCGCGGACAGCGGCAGGTGCACGGTCACGCGGGTGCCCACGCCCGGCATCGATTCCAGGTGCAGGTCGACCTGCATCAGGTCCGCCATGTGGCGCGAGATCGCCAAGCCGAGGCCGATGCCCTCGGCCTCCGCCACGGCCGCCGAGCGGCCGCGGAAGAAGGCGTTGCAGGCCTGCGCCAGGTCTTCCGGCTCCATGCCCACCCCCTGGTCGGACACGCACAGCGTGGCGACGTCGCCGTCGCAGGTCACCTTCAGCTCGATCTCGCCGGTCAGCGAATACTTGAAGGCGTTGTCCAGGAAGTTGCGCAGCATGCGCTCCAGCAGCACGGGGTCGGCCGCCACCGTGCACGGGTGCTGCATCTCCAGGCGGAAGCGCAGCGCGCGCGCCGCGCACTTCTCGGCAAAGCCCGAGACGGCCGCGGCCACCAGCTGTTCGAGTTGCACCGGCTGCACCACGGCCTTCATCGTGCCGGCGTCGATCTGCGCAAAGTCCACCAGGTGGCGGAACATGCTGTCGATCGATTCGCCGGTGCGCACGATCTGCTGCGCCATCGCATCGCGCCGCGCGGGGTCGTTGGACTTGCGGAAGATGTCCGAGAGGAACAGCAGCGCCTGCACCGGCTGCCGCATGTCGTGGCTGGCGGCGCCGAGAAAGCGCGAGCGCGCCCGCTGCGCCTCCTCCTGGCTTTGCAGCGCGCGCCGCAGCTGCGTCACCAGCACGGCGTTCTGCTGCGCGGCCTCCACCAGGTCGCGCAACTGCGCCTGCACGATGCGCGCGAGCCGCACCAGCATGGGGCCGCCCAGGCACATGGCCACGCCGATCAGCAGCATCTCGCGCACGCTGGTGCGCTGCACCCAACCCAGGTACACGGTGATCATGCAGACGGTGAGATAGAGCGCATAGACCCTCGGCTGCACCGCAAGCACCGCCACGGCCACCGAGATCCAGCCGATGGCGACGATGGTCAGCACACCGAGGTCCGCGACCTCCAGCGCGGAGGAGAACAGCGGCACGGACAAGGCCAGCAGCCAGTTGCTGGCGGCCGTGACGTAGGCGATGTGGCGCAGCGTGGTTTCGTTGGTGCCTTCGCGTTCGAGCACCCGCCGGAAATAGGGCTGGCGCGCCAGCATCACGAGCACGAGCGGCAGGTACCAGGCAAGGTAATGCCACCAGCCGACCGCGGGAACGAAGACCGCCCCCAGGGTGCCGCCCATGAGAAGCGCGGTTCCGGCCCCCGCCCGGGTCTGGGCGAGGATCATGGCCACGCTGCGCTTGATTAACTCGGCGGAGGCGTCGCGCGCGCCAGCACCGGTTTCTTCTTGTTGTCCCAAGCACTTTCTCCAAGCGCGGAGTTTGGCCTAATTCCTAGAACGAAAGGGGCCTACCATCCGCGAGATGGACACCGGCCATCTCCTTTATTTGCATGGTTTTCGTTCTTCCCCGCAATCCTTCAAGGCCCGCCGCATGGCTGCCGAGGTGGCGCGGCGCCATCCGCAGGTGACCTGGGCCTGCCCGCAGTTGCCGCCCTCCCCGCGTGCCGCCGCTGCCCTGCTCGACCAGATCATCGCAGGGTGGCCGCGCGAGCGCATGGCCGTGGTGGGATCTTCGCTCGGCGGCTTCTACGCGACCTGGGTGGCGGAGGAGACCGGCTGCCGGGCCGTGCTGCTCAACCCGGCGATCGACCCGGCTCGCGATCTGGCGCGCCACATCGGCGAGCAGGCGGCCTGGCACGATCCGGCCGAGCACTTTTACTTCGCGCCGGAATACATAGAGGAATTGCGGGCGCTGCAGCGCGGCCCGATCGCGCAGCCCGAGCGCTATTTCGCCATCATCGCCAAGGGCGACGAGGTGCTGGACTGGCGCGAGATGGCCGGCCGCTATCCGGGCGCGCAGATCAAGCTGCTGGAGCACGGCGACCATGCCTTGTCCGACTTCGACCCGCACCTGGAGGACGTGCTCGCGTTCCTTCGGCTGGCCTGAGGGCTTGGGGGCGCACCGAGGCCGCATGGGACAATCGGGCCCATGTTCGTTCTGTTCGAAGATGCCGGCAAGTTCCTCGCCGGCCGGGTGCTGTCCGAGACGGACGCCTCGGCCCAGGTGGAGCTGGACAGCGGCAAGCGCGTCAAGGTCAAGTCGGGCAATGTGCTGCTCAAGTTCGAGAAGCCGCAACCGCAGGAGCTCCTGCGCGAGGCGCAGCAGCTTGCCGAGGGCATAGAGCTCGAGCTCGCCTGGGAATTCGCGCCGGAAGAGGAATTCGGCTTCGCCGAGCTCGCCCGCGAATACTTCAGCGCCCATGCCACCCTCGGCCAGCAGGCGGCGGCGCTGCTGCGCCTGTTCGAGGCGCCGCACTACTTCCGCCGCGCCGGCAAGGGGCGCTTTCGCAAGGCGCCGGCCGAGATCCTGCAACAGGCGCTGGTGGCCATCGAGAAGAAAAAGCAGGTGCAGGCGCAGATCGCCGCCTGGGCCGCGGAACTGGGCGCGGGCAGTTGCCCGCCGGCAATCCGCGAACAGCTGTACAAGATCCTGTTCAAGCCGGACAAGAACGCGCCGGAATACAAGGCGGTGGTCGAAGCCTCGCGCGCCACGCAGACCGCGCCACTGGCGCTGCTGCAGCAGGCCGGCGCCATCACCTCGCCCTACCAGTTTCACTGGAAACGCTTCCTGCTGGAATATTTTCCCAAGGGCACCGGCTTCCCGCCGCTGGCCGCGCCGGCGATCAAGGACGAACTGCCGCTGGCCAGCGTGCAGGCCTTCTCGGTCGATGACTCCAGCACCACCGAGATCGACGACGCGCTGTCCGTGCAAGGCCTCGGCAGCGGCACGGTGACCGTGGGCGTGCACATCGCCGCGCCGGGCCTTGCCATCCAGACCGGATCGCCGCTGGACCAGCTCGCGCGCACGCGCCTGTCCACGGTCTACATGCCGGGCCACAAGATCACGATGCTGCCGGACGACGTGGTGCAGGCGTACACGCTGATGGAAGGGCGCGACTGCCCCGCCGTGTCCCTGTACGTGCAGTTCGACGAGGCCACGCTGGAAGCGAAGGCCAGCGAGACGCGCCTGGAGCGCGTGCCGATCGCCGCCAACCTGCGGCACGACCAGCTCGATGTCCACCTGACCGAGGCGCTGCTGGAAGACGCCGCGCTGCCGGCGCAGGGCGTGCCCGAGACCGCCACGCGCTTCCGCGCGGAGCTGTCCTTCCTGTTCCGCCTGGCCCGGATGCTGAAGGCGCAGCGCGAAGTGATCCGCGGCAAGCCGGAAAACTTCAATCGCCCGGACTACAACTTCCGCGTGCCCAGCGCTGGCGAGGACGGCCCGCAGGGCGACGAGCCGGTGGAGATCGGCGTGCGCAGGCGCGGGGCGCCGCTGGACCTGATCGTGGCCGAGGCGATGATCCTGGCCAACAGCACCTGGGGCCTGTGGCTCGCGGAGATCGGCGTGCCCGGCATCTATCGCAGCCAGGCCAGCATGGCGCCGGGCGTGAAGGTGCGCATGGGCACCAAGGCCGCCCCGCATGCCGGCATCGGCGTGAAGGCCTACGCCTGGAGCACCTCGCCCCTGCGCCGCTACACCGACCTGGTCAACCAGTGGCAGATCATCGCCGCCGCGCGTCATGGCCGTACTGCGGCCCTGGCCGCGCCGTTCAAGCCCAAGGACGCGGAGCTGTTCTCGATCATCTCCAGCTTCGACGCCGCGTACGGCGCCTACAACGGCTACCAGGCCGGCATGGAGCGGTACTGGACGCTGAAGTACCTGCAGCAGCAGGGCATCCGCGAGCTGGAGGCCACCGTCTTCAAGGAAGGCCTGGCGCGCGCCGACACGCTGCCGCTGGTGCTGCCGGTGCTGGGCACGGGCGACCTGCCCCGCGGCGCGCGCGTGCGCCTGAAGCTGGGGGAGATCGACCTGATCACCCTCGACGTCACGGGCACGGTGCTGCAACGTCTGGATACGGCGCCGGAGGCGATGCCGTCGGATGCAGACGACAGCGACGAGGAAACCGTCGCCGGTCCGATTGCGATCGCCGTGGATGTCACCGACACTTCGGAGGACGAAGCGAAAGCGGCTCCCGCTGCCGCCGATAATTGAGTTCGTGAACCTGAAGTCCCTCAGCACCCTGCAGATCGCGCTGGGCGTGTCCGTGATCGTGCACGCCGCGGTGCTGACCGTGCGTATCGTCGACCCGGAGGGCTTCAACCGCGTGTTCCAGGACACGCCGCTCGAAGTCGTGCTGGTCAACGCACACACCAACGAGAAGGTGGAGCACGCGCAGGCCATCGCGCAACGCAGCCTCGCGGGCGGCGGCGAGGCTGAAAAGGGTCTCGCCACGTCGCCGCTGCCGCCCTCGGCGCTGACGCAGTACGGCGATGCTGCCGAAGACGAGCAGAAAAAGCAGGTCGACGAGATGCAGGAGCAGCAGATGCTGATGCTCGCGAGCATCAAGCGAACGCTCGCCGCCATGCCCCCGGCCGACCCGAAGCAGGTCCGCCGCAACCCCGAGGTGGCCGCGCGCGAAGAAAAGCGGCGCAACCTGGTCAAGCTGCTGGCGGCCATCGAGAAGCGCATCAACGAGGAAAACGCGCGACCCAAGAAGCGCTACATCAGCCCGTCCACACGCGAGGCGGTGTACGCCACCTACTACGACTCGCTGCGCCGGCGCATCGAGGAGCGCGGCACCACCAACTTCCCGGAAGCGGCGGGCCGCAAGATGTATGGCGAGCTGACCATGATCGTCACCGTCAACCACGACGGACGCGTGCTTGCCACCGAGGTGGTGGAGACCTCCGGCAACATGACGCTGGACCGGCGCGCCGCCACCATCGCGCGCGCGGCCGGCCCCTTCGGCCACTTCAGCGAGGCGATGCGCCGGCAGGCCGACCAGATCGTGGTGGTCTCGCGCTTCAAGTTCACGCGCGAAGACACGCTGGAAACCAGGCTCACGAACCGCTGAAGGACGACGTGGACCAGTACTGCGTGATGGGCAACCCGGTGGAACACAGCAAGTCGCCGTGGATCCACGCCCGCTTCGCCGCACTCACCGGCGAGCCGGTGGCCTATGGCAAGCGCCTGATTCCGCTGGATGGCTTTGCCGCCTCCGTGCATGCGTTCATCCGGGAAGGGGGTCGCGGCTGCAACATCACGGTGCCCTTCAAGTTCCAGGCCGCTGCCCTGGTGAGCCGACGCAGCGCGCGCGCAGCGCTGGCCGACGCCTGCAACACCCTGATCTTCGAAGGCGAGACCATCGTCGGCGACAACACCGACGGCATCGGCCTGGTCGCCGACCTGCAGCGCAATACCTGCGTGGAACTGGGCCGCCGTGACGTGCTGCTGCTCGGTGCCGGCGGCGCGGCGGCCGGCGTGCTCGGCCCGCTGATCGAGGCCGCGCCGCGCCGTATCGTGATCGCCAATCGCACGGTGGCCAAGGCGGCAGCGCTGGTTGCGCGCCATGCCACGTTGGCCGCGGCCAACGAGGTGGAGCTGCGGGCGTTGCCGCTGGCAGAAGTCGCCGGCAGCTTCGACGTGGTGCTCAATGCCACGGCCACCAGCCTGGCCGGCGCCGGCGTGCCCGTGCCGGGTTCGGTGCTGAAGCCGGGCGCGCTGGCCTGCGACCTGATGTACGGGCCGGCCGCCGCCCCCTTCCTGCAGTGGGCGCGGGATCACGGCGCGACCGGCCGCGACGGGCTGGGGATGTTGGTCGAACAGGCCGCCGAGGCCTTTCTGCTGTGGCGGGGCGTGCGCCCGCCGTCGGCGCAGGTGCTGGGCGAAATGCGCGCGGAGTTGGCGGCATGAAGGCGGCGCTGCGCTGGTTCGCGCTCGTGCTGCTGGCGTTCATCGCCCTGCAGCTGTTCTTCGTCGGCCGCATCGCCGCGATGGCCGTGTTCGACCCCGAGTCCACCACCTTCGAGCGTTCGGAGGCCTGGCGCATCTCGCACGAGCGCGACCACCTGCGCTGGAGCCAGCGCTGGGTGCCTTACGCGCAGATTTCCGACCACCTCAAGCGCGCGGTGATCTCGTCGGAGGACAGCACCTTCGCCGAACACGACGGCGTCGACTGGGACGCGCTGGAGCGCGCCTGGCAGCGCAACGCCAAGGCGGAGGCCGTCGCGGCCAAGCGCAGCACGCTGGTCTCCGCACGCGGTGGCGCGCCGCGCGTGAAGATCCTGGGCGGCTCCACGATCACCCAGCAGCTGGCCAAGAACCTGCTGCTCTCCGGCGAGCGCAGCCTGCTGCGCAAGGGCCAGGAACTGGTGCTGACGATGGCGCTGGAACACACCCTGAGCAAGCAGCGCATCCTGGAGATCTATCTGAACAACGTCGAATGGGGCGAAGGCGTGTTCGGGGCGGAAGCCGCGGCGCAGCACTACTTCCACAAGAGCGCCAGCCGGCTCACGCCCTACGAGGCCGCCCGCCTCGCGGTGATGCTGCCGCAGCCCAAGCTCTACGAAAAGAAGCCCGGCTCGGGTTATCTCGCCAGCCGCACCTCCACCATCGTGGCCCGCATGCGCGACGCCGACCTCCCCTAGTGGCCACCATGCGCATCCTGGGCATCGACCCCGGCCTGCAGACCACCGGCTTCGGCGTGATCGACGTCGAAGGGCACGAGCTTTCCTACGTGGCCAGCGGCACGATCAGCACGACCCACCTTGCCCGTGGTGACCTGCCGGCGCGCCTGAAGGTTCTGTTCGACGGGATCGGCGAGCTGCGCACGCGCTACCAGCCGGGAGCGGCGGCGATCGAGATCGTCTTCGTCAACGTCAATCCGCAGTCGACGCTGCTGCTCGGACAGGCGCGCGGGGCCTGCCTCACGGCGCTGATCACCGGCAACCTGCCGATCGCCGAATACACACCGATGCAGATGAAGCAGGCCGTGGCGGGCACCGGCCGGGCCGCCAAGACGCAGGTGCAGCACATGGTGATGCGCCTGCTCGGATTGCCGGGGCTACCGGGCAAGGACGCGGCGGATGCACTCGGGCTGGCGATCACGCATGCGCATGCGGCCGTCGCGACGGCGCGGATTCAGCAGGCGGGTGGGGTGGTGCGGCGCAACACCGGGACGTACCGCACGGGGCGGGTGATCTGAGGCTGCTCGAATGCGGCTGCGGACAGCTGGACGCACAAGCCGCAAAGAAGCCCTGTAGGTGGGATGCGTGCAGCGCACCGCAGCAGGCGGCGTGAATTGAGGGCGCTGCGCATCGGTGGGGTGCGGCTTCGCGCGCATCCCACCCTACAGGCCGGCATGCGGCCAGGCCGTTCCACCGGTCGCAGTTCGGGCTGCTACCAGGCCCGCGCCGGCAAGGCGAAACCCGCCGGCGCTTCGCGATCGTCGCCGAAGCTCACCACCTCGAAGGCGTCCTGGTCGGCCAGCAAGGCGCGCAGCAGTTTGTTGTTCAGGCCGTGCCCCGAGCGGAAAGCGCCGTACGCGGCCAGCAGCGGCTTGCCGATCAGGTACAGGTCGCCCATGGCATCGAGGATCTTGTGCTTCACGAACTCGTCGTCGTAGCGCAGGCCCTCGGCGTTGAGCACGCGGTAGTCGTCGACGACGATCGCGTTGTCCATGCCGCCGCCCAGCGCCAGCCCGCGTGAACGCATCATCTCGACGTCGCGCGTGAAGCCGAAGGTGCGGGCACGCGCGATGTCGCGCGAGTACTGGCCCGAGCTCAGGTCGAACTCGTAGCGCTGGCCGGTGGAATTGACCACGCGGTGGTCGAAGTCGATCTCGAACCCGAGCTTGAAGCCGTGATAGGGATCGAGCCGTGCCCACTTGAGGTTCTCGCCCTCGCCCTCGCGCACTTCGATGGTCCGCAAGACGCGGATGAAGCGGCGCGGCGCGTTCTGCTGCTCGATGCCCGCGCTTTGCAGCAGGAACACGAAGGAGGCCGAAGACCCGTCGAGAATGGGCACCTCCTCCGCCGTGATGTCCACGTAGAGGTTGTCGACACCCAGGCCGGCGCACGCCGACATCAGGTGTTCGACCGTGTGGACCTTGGCCCCGCCATTGGAGATGGTCGATGCCATGCGCGTGTCGCTCACCGCCTGCGCAGAGACCGGAATGTCCACGGGCAGTGGCAGGTCGGTGCGGCGAAAGACGATGCCGGTGTCTGGCTGCGCCGGGCGCAGCGTCAACTCGACCCGTTGTCCGCTGTGCAGGCCCACGCCGACGGCCTTGGTCAGGGATTTGAGGGTACGTTGCCGGAGCATCCGCCCGATTTTAGGCCCCCGCGGGATTTCCCTCTTTCGCCCTTGTGCATGACCCCAATAGCGCAGTTCCATACAGCTGAGCCTCAGCCGTGGCGGTAAAGCGCGTATGAACGAGGGGTAAAAGGTGAAGGCCGCTGAATTCGGACTACCGGACGCAGAACACGCAAAAGTTACGCAGAAGGCGCAGAAGGGACAAGGAAAATTTGAAGGATTTTCTTCTGCGTCTTCTGCGCTATTTCTGCGTCTTCTGCGTCCGGTCGTTGGGATGTCCGGCTTCAATCCGCCTGCTTGCGCAGGAACGCCGGGATCTCGAAGTCGTCCATCCCCCCACTCGAGAGCGCCTCCACCTTCGCGCTCGCCTGGCTGCGGTTGGTGCGCCACACGCTCGGCACGGCGAGGTTGCCGTAGTCGGGTTGCTGGGTGGCCGACTGCATCTCGCGCGTGACGATCGCGCCCGGCCCCGCCACCGCGTTGTGGATCGTCGGCACGTTGAAGGGCACGTTGTCGGTGCCGGTGCGCAGCACCTGCAGCGGCGGCGCGGTGCGGCGCTGCTGGCCCTGGCGCGACAGGCCCGTGGCCACCACGGTGACGCGCACCTGGTCGCCCAGTTCGTCGTCGTACGCCGTGCCGTAGATCACGTGCGCGTCCGGCGAGGCGTAAGCGCGGATCGTGTTCATCGCCAGCTTGCTCTCCGACAGCTTCAGGCTGCCCTTGGCCGCGGTGATCAGCACCAGCACGCCCTTGGCGCCGGAGAGGTCAATGCCTTCGAGCAGCGGGCAGGCGACGGCCTGTTCCGCGGCGATGCGCGCGCGGTCCGGCCCGTTGGCCAGCGCCGTGCCCATCATCGCCTTGCCCGGCTCGCCCATCACCGTGCGCACGTCCTCGAAGTCCACGTTGACGTGGCCCGGGACATTGATGATCTCGGCGATGCCGCCCACGGCGTTCTTCAGCACGTCGTTGGCGTGCGCGAACGCTTCGTCCTGGGTGATGTCGTCGCCCAGCACTTCGAGCAGCTTCTCGTTCAGCACCACGATCAGCGAATCGACGTTGGCTTCCAGTTCGGACAGGCCGTTGTCCGCGTTCGTCATGCGGCGACCGCCTTCCCAGTCGAACGGCTTCGTGACGACGCCGACGGTGAGGATGCCCATCTCCTTGGCCACGCGCGCGATCACCGGCGCGGCGCCGGTACCGGTGCCGCCGCCCATGCCGGCGGTGATGAACAGCATGTGCGCGCCGGCGATGGCCTGGCGGATGTCCTCCACCGCGGCCTCGGCGCATTCGCGTCCCTTCTCGGGCTTGCTGCCGGCACCCAGGCCGGTGCCACCGAGCTGGATGTGCTTGTGCGCCGAGCTGCGCGCGAGCGCCTGCGCATCGGTGTTGGCGCAGATGAACTCCACGCCCTGCACGCTGCGCTCGATCATGTGCGCCACCGCATTGCCGCCGCCGCCACCGACGCCGATCACCTTGATCTGGGTGCCTTGGTGGAACTCCTCGACTTCGATCATTTCGATGCTCATTGAATACTCCTGATATCTTGCAGTTGCCACTGACGAATGTTGTTGGTTGCGTCGCTTAACGCGGGAACGGTGGGTCGGTGCACCGACATCGCTCCTTTCTCCGGGGCGGACTGCCCCGGGCCAGCCACGACTTGCGGGCAACCATGGTCAGAAGTTCCCCACGATGAAATCCTTGATGCGGCCGAAGGCCGTCTTGACCGAGCCGTGCTGCTGCGCGACTTTCAGTCCGCGCATGCGGGCGATCCGCGCTTCTTCCATCAGGCCCATCACGGTGGCCGCGCGCGGCTGCGCCACCATGTCGGACAGCGCGCCCCGGTACCTGGGGACACCGCGGCGCACCGGCTTGAGGAAGATGTCCTCGCCCAGTTCCACCATGCCCGGCATCACGGCGCTGCCGCCGGTGATGACGATGCCGGAGGACAGCACCTCCTCGTAGCCGGATTCGCGGATCACCTGCTGCACGAGCGAGAAGATCTCCTCCACGCGCGGCTCGATCACGCCGGCCAGGGCCTGCCTGGACAGCATGCGCGGCGCGCGGTCGCCCAGCCCCGGCACTTCCACCTGCTGCTCGGGGTCGGCCAGCAACTGCTTGGCGTAGCCGGCATCCACCTTGATGTCCTCGGCGTCCTTGGTCGGCGTGCGCAGCGCCATGGCGATGTCGCTGGTGATCAGGTCGCCGGCGATCGGGATCACGGCGGTGTGGCGGATCGCGCCACCGGTGAAGATCGCCACGTCGGTGGTGCCCGCGCCGATGTCGACGCAGGCCACGCCCAGTTCCTTCTCGTCGTCCGTCAGCACGGACTGGCTGGTGGCGAGCGGGTTCAGCAGCAGCTGTTCCACCTCCAGGCCGCAGCGGCGCACGCACTTGATGATGTTCTCGGCCGCGCTCTGGGCACCGGTGACGATATGCACCTTGGCTTCCAGGCGGATGCCGCTCATGCCGATCGGCTCCTTCACGTCCTGGCCGTCGATCACGAACTCCTGCGGCTCCACCAGCAGCAGGCGCTGGTCGGTGGAGATGTTGATCGCCCGCGCCGTCTCGACCACGCGGGCGACATCGGCCGGCGTGACCTCGCGGTCCTTCACCGCCACCATCCCGCTCGAATTGATCCCGCGGATGTGGCTGCCGGTGATGCCGGTGTGCACGCGCGTGATCTTGCAGTCGGCCATCAGCTCCGCTTCCTTGAGCGCCTGCTGGATGCTCTGCACGGTGGCGTCGATGTTGACCACCACGCCGCGCTTGAGCCCGTTGGAGGGCGCCACGCCCAGCCCCGCGAGCTTGAGTTCGCCGCCCGGCATGACCTCGGCGACGACCACCATCACCTTGGCCGTGCCGATGTCCAGTCCGACGACGAGATCCTTGTAATCCTTGGCCACTCGTTGTTCCCTCAGTTCCTCGGCGCCGCCGCTTCGGTGGTGGCGACGCCCCTCAACTTCACCGCGTATCCGTCCGTGTGCCGCAGGTCCGCGGTCACCAGCGCCTCGGGTCTGCGCCCGTATTTCGAGGTCACCTGCGTCAGCGTCCGGGCGAAGCGCTGGCTGCGCGCCAGCACTTCCTCGTTGCTGCCGCGACCGAGTTCCACGGTGGCGCCGCTATCGAGGTGCAGCGTCCAGCCGCCGCGCCCGCTCAGCACCACCTGCTCGATCGCCAGGTCCAGCTTGTCGATCCAGGGCGCCAGGCCGCGGTACATCGCCAACACCTGCGGCGCCGTGCCGTCCGGGCCCACCAGGTGCGGCATCTCGTCCGGTTCCACGTCGCCGGCGTTGGCCTCGAACACCTCGCCAAAGGTGTCGACCAGCCGCGACTCCGAGTCGGCGCCCCAGAAGGCCTCGGCCTGGTGCTCCTGCAGTTGCACGCGCAACTTGTTCGGGAACTGCCGGCTGACCACCGCATGGCGCACCCAGGGCACCGCCTCGAACGCTTCGCGCGCCTGCTGCAGGTCCACGGTGAAGAAGTTGCCGGCCAGCCGCGGGGTGACGTTGGCGCGCAGCGTCGCCACGCTGTTGTGCGTGACGTCCCCCTGCACCACGATCCCGCGGATGGCGAACACCGGATTGCGCAGCGCCCACCAGCCCAGCGCCGCCACCAGCACGAGCGCGCAGGCGACGTACAGCACCATGGCGGTGATGTTCATCAGCCTCACGTCGAACGGCAGGGGCAGCGCGTTCTTCTTCATACGCTGGCAGCTCCCGCTTCCTGGTCCAGCGAGGCGTCGGCCAGCAGCAGCAGGCACAGGTCCTCGTAGCTGATGCCGCTGGCGCGCGCCGACATCGGCACGAGCGAATGGCCGGTCATGCCCGGGGAAGTGTTGATCTCCAGCAGCGAGGGCTTGCGCGTCTGCGCGTCGATCATCACGTCGATGCGGCCCCAGCCGCGGCAACCCAGCACGCGGTAGGCCTTGACCACCAGGTCCTGGATCGCTGCTTCCTCGCCTTCGGGCAGGCCGCAGGGCACCAGGTACTGCGTGTCGTCGGTGAAGTACTTGTTCTGGTAGTCGTAGTTGCCTTCGGGCGCGACGATGCGGATCACCGGCAGCGCGCGCGCGTTCTCGCCGCTGCCGAGGATCGGGCAGGTGACCTCGTCGCCGGCGACGAACTGCTCGCACAGCACGTCGGCATCGAGGGCCGCCGCCGCCTCCACCGCGGCTTGCATCTCGGAGTAGCCCTGCACCTTCGCCACGCCGATCGACGAGCCCTCGCGCGCGGGCTTGACGATCAGGGGCAGGCCGAGATCGTCGGGGATCTTCATGACCTGGTCGCGCTGGTAGGCGCCGCGTCGCAGCAGCGTGTACCTGGGCGTCGGGATGTTCTCGGCCAGCCACACGCGCTTGGTCATCACCTTGTCGATCGCGATCGCCGAGGCCATCACGCCGGACCCGGTGTAAGGGATGCCGAGCAGTTCGAGCGCACCCTGGACGGTGCCGTCCTCGCCGAAGCGGCCATGCAGCGCGATGAAGCAGCGCGCAAAGCCGTCCTTCTTCAGTTCGTCGAGGCCGCGCTCCGCCGGGTCGAAGGCATGCGCATCGACGCCCCTGGACTGCAAGGCCTGGAGCACGCCGTTTCCGGACAGCAGCGAGATCTCGCGTTCGGCCGACTTGCCGCCCATGAGGACGGCGACCTTGCCGAAGCTCCTCGGATCGATGGTGCCTGTCATGCGCCGCCTCCCAGTTCCACCAGCTTGGCCGGCACGCCGCCGATCGAGCCGGCGCCCATGCACATCACCACGTCGCCGTCGCGTACGGTGGCGAGCACGGCTTGCGGCAGCGCCGCGATGTCGGCGACGAACTGCGGCTCCACCTTGCCGGACACGCGCACGGCACGCGCCAGCGAGCGGCCGTCGGCGGCCACGATGGGCTCCTCGCCGGCGGAGTACACCTCGGCCAGCAGCACGGCATCGGCCGTGCCCAGTACCTGCACGAAATCCTCGAAGCAGTCGCGGGTGCGCGTGTAGCGGTGCGGCTGGAACGCCAGCACGATGCGCTTGCCGGGGAAGGCGCCGCGCGCGGCGGCCAGCGTGGCACGCATCTCCACCGGGTGATGGCCGTAGTCCTCGATCACCGTGAACTTGCCGCCACCTTGCGCCGCCGGCACCGGCACCTCGCCATAACTCTGGAAGCGGCGGCCGACGCCGCGGAACTCGCCCAGCGCCTTCACGACCGCGTCGTCGGCGATGTTCAGTTCCACGGCCACCGCGATGGCGGACAGCGCGTTCAGCACGTTGTGCATGCCCACCGCATTCAGCTTCACGTGCATGTCGGGCAGCGTCACGCCGTTGCGGCGCTGCACGGTGAAGTGCATCTGCGGACCGACCGCCCGCACGCCGACGGCGCGCACCTGGGAGTCTTCGCCGAAGCCGTAGGTGGTCACCGGGCACTGCACCTGCGGAATGATCGAGCGCACCGCCTCGTCGTCGTTGCACAGGATCGCCGTGCCGTAGAAGGGCATGCGGTGCAGGAACTCGAGGAAGGCCTTCTTCAGGTTGTTGAAGTCGTGCCCATACGTGTCCATGTGGTCGGCGTCGATGTTGGTCACCACCGCCATCACCGGGAACAGGTTCAGGAAGGACGCATCCGATTCGTCCGCCTCCACCACGATGTAGTCGCCCGATCCGAGCTTCGCGTTGGCGCCGGCGCTGTTCAACTTGCCGCCGATCACGAAGGTGGGGTCGAGCCCGCCCTCGGCGAGCACGCTGGCCACCAGGCTGGTCGTCGTCGTCTTGCCATGGGTGCCGGCAATCGCGATGCCCTGCTTCAGGCGCATCAGTTCCGCCAGCATCACCGCGCGCGGCACGATCGGGATCTTGCGCTTGCGGGCAGCGACGACTTCCGGGTTGTCCTGCTGCACGGCCGTCGACGTGACCACCGCGTCGGCGCCGATCACGTTGGAGGCCGTGTGGCCGACGAAAGTCTGGATGCCCAGTTCGGAGAGGCGCCGCAGCGTGACGCTGTCGGCGATGTCCGAGCCGGAGATCAGGTAGCCCAGGTTGCGCAGCACTTCGGCGATGCCCGACATGCCCGCACCTCCGATGCCGACAAAGTGGATGTGTTTGATCGCGTGTTTCATCGTGCGAGGGCCTCGCAGGCGGCGACCATCTGCTCGGTCGCGTGGGTCTTTTCGAGTTTCTTGGCCGCCACCGCGCGCTGCAGCAGCGCAGTGCGGTCGGTGTTGCGCAGCAGGTGGGCCAGGAATTCGGGGGTGAGTTCGCGTTGCGGCACCAGCCAGCCGCCACCGGCGTCGACCAGGAAGCGGGCGTTGGTGGTCTGGTGGTCGTCGACCGCGAACGGGAAGGGAACGAACAGCGCCGGCGCGCCGACGGCGGCAAGCTCGGTGACCGTGCTGGCCCCGGCGCGGCAGATCACGAGGTCGGCTTCGGCATACGCGCTGGCCGTGTCATCGATGAAGGGCGTGAGCTCGGCGAACACGCCGACGGCCTGGTAGTTGGCGCGCAGTTCGTCGATCTGCCTGGCGCCGCTCTGGTGCAGCACGTGCGGACGCTGCTCCGGCGGAATCAGGGCCAGCGCCTTGGGCACGATCTCGTTCAGCGCCTTGGCGCCGAGGCTGCCACCCACGACCAGCACCTTCAGCGGCCCGGTGCGACCGGCGAAACGCTCTTGCGGCGGCGGCTGGCGCAGGAAGGCCTCGCGCAGCGGATTGCCGATCCACTCGCTCTTGGCCATCACCTTCGGAAAGGCGCTGTAGACGCGCGCGGCGACGCCGGCCAGCACCCTGTTGGCCATGCCGGCCACCGAGTTCTGTTCGTGCAGCACCAGCGGCTTGCCAAGGAGCACGCTCATCATGCCGCCTGGAAAGGTGATGTAGCCACCCAGGCCCACCACCACCTGCGGGCGCACGCGCCGCACCACCTGCACGCTTTGCCAGAAGGCGCGCAGCAGCGTGATCGGCAGCAGCACCAGCGTCTTCACGCCCTTGCCGCGCACGCCGCCGAAATCGATGGTCTCCAGCGGGAAACCGCGGGGCGGCACCAGCTGGCTTTCCATGCTGTCGGGCGCGCCCAGCCAGTGCACGCTCCAGCCGCGCGCACGCAGGGCTTCGGCGACCGCGAGACCCGGAAAGATATGGCCGCCGGTGCCCCCTGCCATCACGAGTGCGGTCTTCATGCGCGGCCTCCGCGCATCAGGATGCGGTTCTCGTAGTCGATCCGCAGCACCACGGCCACGGTCACCACGTTCATCAGCACCGCGGAGCCGCCGTAGGACATCAGCGGCAGCGTCAGGCCCTTGGTGGGCAGCGCACCGAGGTTCACGCCCATGTTGATGAAGGCCTGGAATCCCATCCAGATGCCCACGCCCTGGGCGACCAGACCGGCGAACACGCGATCGAGCGCGATCGCCTGGCGGCCGATGTGCATCATGCGGCGGGCCATCCACAGGAACATCACGATCAGCGTCAGCACGCCGACCAGGCCGAATTCCTCGCCGATCACGGCCAGCAGGAAGTCGGTGTGCGCCTCCGGCAGCCAATGCAGCTTCTCGACGCTGCCGCCCAGCCCGACGCCGAAGATCTCGCCGCGGCCGATGGCGATCAGAGAGTGCGAGAGCTGGTAGCCCTTGCCGAGCGCGTTGTGGTCGCTCCAGGGGTCGATGTACGCGAAGATCCGCTCGCGCCGCCATTCGGACATGGCGATCATCAGCACGAAGGCGACGATCATCACCGCCGCGATCAGGAAGAACATGCGCGCATTGACGCCGCCGAGGAACAGGATGCCCATGGCGATGACGGCGATCACCATGAAGGCGCCCATGTCCGGCTCGGCCAGCAGCAGCATGCCGACCACGGCGACGGCCGCGGCCATCGGCAGCACCGCGCGGAAGAAGCGCTCCTTCACCTCCATCTTGCGCACCATGTAATTGGCGGCATACAGCAGCACCGAGAACTTCACGAGCTCGGAGGGCTGGAAGGAAATCGACCCGAAGCCGAGCCAGCGGCGCGCGCCGTTGACGCCCTTGCCCACATGCGGGATCAGCACGATCACCAGCAGCAGCAGCGAGGCCACGAACAGCCAGGGCGCGACCCGCTCCCAGGTTTCCAGCTTCACCTGGAAGGCCAGCAGGCCGGCGACGAAGGACAGCAGCAGAAAGAGCGCGTGCCGGCCGAGGAAATACGTGTGTGCGTAGCGGGCGAAGCGCGGGTTGTCCGGCATCGCGATGGTGGCGGAATAGACCATCACCAGGCCCCAGGCGAGCAGGGCCACCGTGAGCCACAGCAGCGCGGGGTCGAAAGCGCGGATGGCGAGGTCCGAGCGCGGCTGCACCGGCATCCAGGCGCTGGAGTCCTTGCTGCGGGCAAACGGATTGCGGGTCAGGCCCGCGATGACCTGGGAGAGGGTCACGCCTGGTCTCCCTCGATCAGGGCGCCCGCCTCGGCCGCCAGCGCATGCACGGCGGCCTGGAACACCTCCGCGCGATGTGCATAGTTGCGGAACATGTCGAAGCTGGCGCAGGCGGGCGACATTAGGACCGCGTCGCCCGCGTGGGCGCGCTGCGTCGCCACTTGCACGGCCTCGGCCATCGTGCCGGCATCCAGCAGCGGCACGCCCGTGCCTTGCAGCGCGGCGCGCACCAGCGGGCCGTCACGGCCGATCAACACCGCGGCGCGGGCGAAGCGCGCGACCGGCGCGGCCAAGGGCGCGAAGTCCTGGCCCTTGCCGTCGCCGCCGAGGATCACCACCAGCTTGCGCTCGGCGCCCAACCCCTGCAGCGCGGCCACCGTGGCACCGACGTTGGTGCCCTTGCTGTCGTCGAAATATTCGACGCCGTTGACGATGCCCACCGGCTCCACGCGGTGCGGCTCGCCGCGGTAGTCGCGCAGCCCGTACAGCATGGGCCCGAGCTGGCAGCCGGCCGCGGCGGCCAGCGCCAGCGCCGCCAGCGCATTGATCGCGTTGTGGCGGCCGCGGATGCGCAGCGCGTCGGCCGGCATCAGCCGCTGCAGATGGATTTCCGGCGCTTCGCCCTTGCGCAGCTTTTCGGTCTCGTCGGCGTCGTGCGCGCGCACCAGCCAGGCCATGTCGTTGACGACCTCCAGGCCGAAGTCGCCGGGCCGCTGCGGCAGGTCGCTGCCGAAGGTGAGGTAGTTGCGCTGCTCGTACTTGCCGCGAGACCTGGGCCCCCCCACGCTTGCCGCTGCGCGTACTGCGCTGCCCCCCGAGGGGGCGTTCGCGCCTTCGGGCGGCCGTGCGGCGCTCAGGCGCACCGGCTCCGGGAGCATCTTCATCACGAGCGGGTCTTCGCGATTGAGCACCATCAACGCCGTCTGGCCGAAGATGCGCGCCTTGGCGGCGGCATAGGCTTCCATGCTGCCGTGCCAGTCGAGGTGGTCCTGGCTCAGGTTCAGCACGGTGGCGGCCGTGGGCTCGAAGCCGGTCACGCCTTCGAGCTGGAAGCTGGAAAGCTCCAGCACCCACACTTGCGGCAGCGCCCCGGCGTCGCGCTTTTGCACGAACGTGTCCAGCAGGCTCGGGCCGATGTTGCCGGCCACGCCCACGGTCTTGCCGCTGCGTTCGACCAGCTGGCCGGTCAGCGAGGTGACCGTGGTCTTGCCGTTCGTACCCGTGATGGCCAGCACGGCCGGGTGGTAGCCGTCCGCCTCTTTCAGCATCGCGAGTGCATCGACAAACAGGCCGAGCTCGCCACGGAAGGGAATGCCGCGTTCGCGCGCCGCCTGCTCCACGGGTGCGACCTGTTCCGGCGTGAGCCCGGGGCTGCGCAGCACCAGTTGCTGCTCCTGCACCAGTTCGGCCGCGAACGGCCCGGCGATGAAGCGCACCTCGGGCACGCTGGCCTGCAGCTGCGGCAGCTGCGGCGGATCGGTCCGCGTGTCGGCCACGGTGACCCGCGCGCCCTGCTCGGCGCACCACCTCGCCATGGCCAGGCCGGAGGCACCGCAACCGAGGACGAGGACGTTCTGATCGCGCATGGACTTACCGCAGCTTCAACGTGGAGAGACCGATCAGGCACAGCAGCATCGTGATGATCCAGAAGCGGATCACCACCTGGGTCTCGTTCCAGCCGGTCTTCTCGAAGTGGTGGTGCAGCGGCGCCATCAGCAGGATGCGCCGGCCCTGCCCGTACTTGCGCCTGGTGTACTTGAAGTACACCACCTGCGCCATCACCGACAGGGCCTCCACCACGAAGATGCCGCCCATGATGGCCAGCACGATCTCCTGGCGGACGATCACGGCAATGGTGCCCAGCGCGCCGCCCAGTGCCAGCGCGCCGACATCGCCCATGAAAACCTGCGCCGGGTGGGCGTTGAACCAGAGGAAGGCCAGGCCCGCCCCCGCCACCGCGGCGCAGAAGATCAGCAGTTCGCCCGAGCCGGGGATGTGCGGCAGGAACAGGTAGCGCGAGTACACCGCATTGCCCGTGACATAGGCGAACACGCCCAGCGCCGAGCCCACCATCACCACCGGCATGATCGCCAGGCCGTCGAGGCCGTCGGTGAGGTTCACCGCATTGCTGGAGCCGACGATCACGAAGTAGGTCATGATCATGAAGCCGAACACGCCCAGGGGATACTTGATCTCCTTGAAGAAGGGCACCAGCAGGCCGGCGCGCGGCGGCAGCGTCATGTCGAAGCCGGAGCGCACCCAGTCGAAGAACAGGCCCACGACGCGCACGTTCGAGGTTTCCGAGACGCTGAAGGCCAGGTACAGCGCGGCGACCAGGCCGATCACCGACTGCCAGAAGTACTTCTCGCGCGAGCGCATGCCCTCGGGGTCCTTGTTGACCACCTTGCGCCAGTCGTCCACCCAGCCGATCGCGCCGAAGCCCACCGTCACCAGCATCACGATCCAGACGAAGCGGTTGGTCCAGTCGAACCAGAGCAGCGTCGACAGCGTGATCGAGATCAGGATCAGCACGCCGCCCATGGTGGGCGTGCCGCTTTTCTTCAGGTGCGACTGCATCGCGTAGTCGCGCACCGGCTGGCCGATCTTGAGTTCGGTCAGGCGGCGGATCACCCACGGCCCCGCCACCATGCCGATCAGGAGCGCAGTCATCGCCGCCATCACCGCCCGGAAGGTCAGGTACTGGAAGACGCGGAAGAACCGTAATTCGTGGCCGTGGCTTTGCATCCACGCCGCCAGGCTAACCAGCATCGCGGCTCTCCTTTTGATGTTGTTCCGCGTGCGCGGCGATGGCCTGCACCACGCGTTCCATCTTCATGAAGCGCGAGCCCTTGACGAGGACGCTCTCCGAAGCGACGAGCGCCTCCAGCACGGCGCTGTTCAACGCATCGACGTCCGCGAAGTGGCGGCCTTGCGCCGACACGGCTAGCTCGCCCAGCGTGAACAGCTGCTCGATGCCGCGTTCGCGCGCGTAGCCGCCGACTTCGGCGTGGAAGGCGGGGCCCTGGTCGCCGACTTCGCCCATGTCGCCCAGCACCAGCAGGCGCGGGCCGGGCAGTTCGGCGAGCACGTCGATGGCAGCGCGCACCGAATCGGGATTGGCGTTGTACGTGTCGTCGACCAGCGTGAGCGTGCGCGCGGCGAGTTGCACGGCCAGCGCGCGCGAGCGGCCCTTGACCGGCTCGAAGCTCTCGAGCCCGCGCACCACCGCTTGCAGCGGCACGCCTGCGGCGAGCGCACAGCCTGCGGCGGCCAGCGCATTGCGCACGTTGTGGCGGCCGGCGATATGGAGTCGGAACGACATGGCGCCGGCGGGCGTGTGCGCCCGTACCGCCCAGTGTCCCTGGAGCCATTCAGACCCGGCCAGAAAGAGATCGGCGTCCTGCTCGCCGAAGGTGATGCACTTGCGGCCCGCGGCCATGCGCGTCCACAGCGGCGTGAATTCGTCGCCCGCGGGAAAGACGGCCGTGCCATCCACCGGCAGCGCGGCGAACACGGCGGCGTTCTCCTGCGCCACGGCTTCCACCGTGGCCATGAATTCCTGGTGCTCGCGCTGTGCGTTGTTGACGAGGGCGACGGTGGGCTCGGCGAGCTTCGCGAGATATTCGATCTCGCCCGGATGGTTCATGCCCAGCTCGATGACGCCGACGCGGTGTTCCGCGCGCAGGCGCAGCAGCGTCAGCGGCAGGCCGATCTCGTTGTTGAGGTTGCCCTGCGTGGCGAGATGCGCATCGGGTTGCCAGGCGCGCAGGATGGACGCGATCATCTGCGTCACGGTCGTCTTGCCGTTGCTGCCCGTCACCGCGATCAGCGGCAGCGCGAACTGCCGGCGCCAGGCCTGTGCCAGCGTGCCGAGCGCCTGCTTGCCATCGCGCACCTCGATGCCGGGAAAGCCCGCCGGCAGCTTGCCGTGCTGCGCGATCGCAGCCACGGCGCCCTGGTCGCGCGCTTGCGCAATGAAGTCGTTGGCGTCGAAGCGATCGCCCTTGAGCGCGACGAACAGGTCCCCCGCCTGCAGGGTGCGCGTGTCGGTGTGGACGCGCAGCACCTCGGTGCCACCGTCGCCCACGAGCTTGCCACCGATCCAGTCGGCGGCCTGCTGCAGCCTGAACATGGCCTTGCTCACTTTCTTGCCTTGAGGGCTTGCGCCGCATGCGCCTGGTCGGAGAACGGGTGCTTGATGCCAGCGATCTCCTGGTAATCCTCGTGGCCCTTGCCGGCCAGCAGGATCACGTCTCGCGCAGCCGCCGTCGCGATCGTCTCGGCGATGGCACGGGCGCGGTCGGCCTGCACTTGCACCCGGTCGGCATGCGACAGCCCCGAGCGGATCTGGCGGATGATGGCTTCGGCTGGCTCGCTGCGCGGGTTGTCGCTGGTGACGACCACCCGGTCCGCGTTCTTTTCGGCAACCGCTGCCATCAGCGGCCGCTTGCTCGCATCGCGGTCTCCGCCGCAGCCGAACACGCACCACAGCTGGCCGCCGCGCTGCGCCGCCAGGGGACGCAGGGCCTGCAAGCC
Source organism: Ramlibacter sp. (assembly GCF_028291745.1). Taxonomy (GTDB): domain Bacteria; phylum Pseudomonadota; class Gammaproteobacteria; order Burkholderiales; family Burkholderiaceae_C; genus Ramlibacter. The sequence goes on from NZ_JAQGNQ010000065.1 coordinate 40,288, forward strand.
TTTTTCCAGCGCGTCGGGCGTGTGGGCATAGTCCACGGCCACCAGCGGCTTGCCCGGTTCGTTGATGCGGTCCATGCGCCCGGGCACGGGCAGCAGGTCGGCACACGCAGCGACCGCATCCGCCAGCGGCACGCCCATGGCGCGCATGGTGGCGATCACGCCGAGCAGGTTGGCGACGTTGTAGTCGCCGATCAGCCTGGTCTGCAGCAGGTGCCGCTCGCTGCCCTCGGCCAGCGTGAAGCGCAGCCCTTCGTTGCCGTAGCCGACGTCCACTGCGCGCAGGCGCGCGTCGCCCAGGCTGGAGCAGGTCCACACGTCGAGGCCGCGCCCTTGCAGCTTTGCCTGCAGGCGCTTGCCCATCGCGTCGTCGACGTTCAGCACCGCCGCCTGCAGGTCCGGCCAATCGAACAACTGTTCCTTGGCCGCCCCATAGGCTTGCATGGAGCCGTGGTAGTCCAGGTGGTCCTGGGTGAAGTTGGTGAAGGCGGCCACGCGGATGCGCGTGCCATCGAGCCGCCTCTCGACGATGCCGATGGAGGACGCCTCGATCGCGCAGGCCTTCGCCCCTTCCTGCAGGAAGCGGCGGAAGTGGCGCTGCATCAGCACGGGGTCGGGCGTGGTCAGCCCGGTGTGCTCCACGTGCGGCGGCCGGCCGATGCCCAGCGTGCCGACGATGCCGCACGGCACGTCGACGTTGGAGAGCGCCTGCGCCAGCCACCACGCGGTGGAGGTCTTGCCGTTGGTGCCGGTCACGGCCAGCACGTCCAGCGTATGCGAGGGCTCGCCGTAGAACAGCGCGCCGATCGGGCCGGTGGCCGCCTTGAGTCCGTCGTAGGCCGCGACGGCGTCGCCGGCAAAACCGTAGGCCTCGCTGCCGGCGTGTTCCACCAGGCAGGCGACCGCGCCCTGCTGCAAGGCGACCGGCACGAACTTGCGGCCGTCGGTGGCCGCGCCCGGCCAGGCGATGAAGCCGTCGCCGGCGCCCACCTTGCGGCTGTCGCAATGCAGCTCGCCGCGCACGCGTGCGCGCAGCCAGTCGGCCGCTTCCCGGGGGGTGCGCAGCACGAGCATCAGAAGGACTCCTCGACCGACTGCACGACGATCTGCGGCTTGACGTTCATGTCCGGCTGCACGCCCAGCATGCGCAGCGTCTGCTGCACGGTGGCACTGAACACCGGCGCGGCGACGTCGCCGCCGAAGTACTTGCCGGCGCTGGGCTCGTCGATCATCACCGCGACGATGATGCGCGGCTTGTCGATCGGCGCCATGCCGACGAAGACGCCGCGGTACTTGTGCTCCGCATAGCCGCGGCCTTCCTGCTTGTGCGCCGTGCCGGTCTTGCCGCCGACCGAATAGCCCATGGTCTGCGCGCGCGGCGCGGTGCCGCCGTTCTGCGTCACCAGGTGCAGCATCTGCCGCACCTCCTGCGCCACGTTGGGCTCCATCACCCGGATGCCCGCCACGGGTCCCTGGCTCTTGATCATGCTGACCGGGATCACCTCGCCATCGCGCGCGAACACCGTGTACGCGTGCGCCAGCTGGAACAGGCTGACCGAGAGGCCGTAGCCATAGGCCATGGTGGCCTGCTCGATCGGCCGCCAGTTCTTGTAGGGACGCAGCCGCCCGCTCACCACCCCCGGGAATTGCACCTGCGGCCGCTGGCCGAAACCAAGCTCGGTGTACATCTCCCACATGTCGCGCGGCGGCATCCGCAGCGCGATCGTGGCCGCGCCGACGTTGCTGGATTTCTGGATCACCTGGCTCACGGTCAGTGCGGTGCTGGCGCTGTCGTCGTGGATGGTCGAGCCGCTGATGACCATGTGGCCGCCATTGGTCGGGATCACGGTGTCGGGCGTGACGATGCCCTTCTGCAGGGCCAGCGACACGATGATCGGCTTCATCGTGGAGCCGGGCTCGAAGGTGTCGGTGAGCGCGCGATTGCGCAGCTGCCCGCCGGTGAGGTTCTCGCGCTTGCCAGGGTTGTAGCTGGGGAAGTTGGCCAGCGCCAGCACGTCGCCGCGCTCGGCATCCAGCACGATCACGCTGCCCGCCTTGGCCTTGTTCTGCAGCACGGCGTCGCGCAGCTGCTGGTAGGCGAAGAACTGCACCTTGCTGTCGATGGACAGCTGGATGTCCTTGCCGTCGGAGGGCGCGACCTGCTGGCCCACGTCCTCGACGATGCGGCCCAGGCGGTCCTTGATCACGCGCCGCGATCCGGCGTGGCCGGCCAGGTCCTTGTCGAAGGCGAGCTCCATGCCCTCCTGGCCCTTGTCCTCCACGTTCGTGAAGCCCACGATGTGCGCGGCGGCTTCGCCCTCGGGGTACTGCCGGCGGTATTCCTTGCGCTCGTAGATGCCCTTGATGCCCAGGGCCGCCACCTGCTTCGCCGTGGAATCGTCAACCTCGCGCTTGAGCCAGACGAAGTTCTTCTCTTCTTCGGCCAGCCGCCTGGTCAGCTCCGGCATCGGCATGTCCAGCAGCTTGGCCAGCTGCGCCAGCTTCGCCGGATCGCGGTCCACGTCCTCCGGCATCGCCCAGATGCTGGGGACCGGCACGCTGGTGGCCAGCAGCAAGCCGTTGCGGTCGAAGATGCGGCCGCGGTTCGCCGGCAGTTCCAGCGTGCGCGCGAAGCGCACCTCGCCCTGCTTGCGATAGAACTCGTTGCCGAACACCTGCACCCAGGCGGCCCGCGCGGCCAGCCCCAGGAAGGCGAGCGCAATACCCCCGACGATCAGCTTGCTGCGCCACACCGGCGTGCGGCTGGCCAGCAGCGGACTCGACGAGTAGGCGACCACGCGACCGCTCATTGGGCACCCTCCGCGTTCGCTGCCACGCCCTTGAGCGTCACGTAGGTGGTGATCGCCGGGGTCGCCGGCTTCATGTGCAGTTGCTCGCGCGCCAGCCGCTCCACGCGCGCCGGCGTGGCCTGCGCGCGCTTTTCGAGTTCGAGCCGCTCGTGCTCGGTCTCCAGCTTGCGAAAATCGCTCTGCGCCTTCTCGATCTCGGTGAACAGGTGGCGCGAGTCGTACTGCACCTGCACCAGGTACAGCGCACTGGCCAGCACGGTCACCAGCAGCGTGAGGTTCAGGCGGATCATCATGCCTGCGTCCTCTCGGCGACCCGCATGATCGCGCTGCGCGAACGCGGGTTGGCGGCGATCTCCTGGGCCGTCGGCTTGACGCGCTCCACCGCCTTGAGCTTCATCGGCTTGGGCGCGGCGAAGGGCGCGCGGCGATCCACCTCGTCGCGCGAATGCTTCGCAATGAACTGCTTGACGATGCGGTCCTCCAGCGAGTGGAAGCTGATCACCACCAGGCGGCCGAGGGGATGCAGCACGTTCAAGCTGGCCTCGAGCGCCTGCTGCAGCTCTTCGAGTTCGGCATTGACGAAAATCCGAAGAGCCTGAAAGGTGCGCGTGGCGGGGTCCTGGCCGGCCTCGCGGGTGCGGACCGCACCAGCCACGAGCTGGGCCAGCTGCGCGGTCGTGGCCAGCGGTCCGTGCGCCTGCCGGCGAGCTGCAACCGCCTTTGCAATCTGAGAAGCAAACCGTTCTTCGCCATAGTCACGGATCACCTCCGCCATCTGCTCCACCGATGCGGTGGCCAGCCAGTCGGCGGCGCTGGTGCCGCGCGTGGGATCCATGCGCATGTCCAGCGGGCCGTCGGAGCGGAAGGAAAATCCCCGGGCCGGGTTGTCGATCTGCGGCGAGCTCACGCCCAGGTCCATCAGGATGCCGGTGAGGCTGCCCGCCTGAAGCTCGCGCAGAGCCGCGAAGCCCTGGTGCCGGATCTCGAAGCGCGGGTCCTCGATCGCGTTGCCCACCGCCACGGCCTCGGGGTCCTTGTCGAAGGCGACCAGCCGGCCCTGCGGCTCGAGCTGCGAGAGGATCAGGCGCGAGTGCCCGCCGCGCCCGAAGGTCGCGTCTACGTAATTTCCATCCGGCTTGGTGACGAGGGCTTCGACTGCTTCGTTCAACAAGACGGTGGTGTGTTGCCATGTGCCGTCCACCGCTCGCCTCTAGAAAGAGAAGTCCTGGAAGGCCTCGGGCATCTCACCCCGCATCGCCTCGGCCTCCTTGGCCTCGTATGTCGCCCGGTCCCAAAGTTCGAAGTGGTTGCCCATTCCCAGCAACATCGTGTCTTTCTCGATGCCGGCCGCGGAGCGCAACTCGGGCGAGACCAGCACGCGGCCGGTTCCGTCCAGCTCCACATCCATGGCGTTACCCAGGAAGATTCTCTTCCACCACTGCGCGGCCATGGGGAGCTGGGCGATGCGTTCACGAAATTTTTCCCACTCGGGACGCGGGAAAAGCATGAGGCAGCCGTGGGGGTGTCTGGTGATCGTGAGCTGGTTGCCGGCGGTCGCGGCCAGGACGTCACGATGCCGGGTCGGCATGGAGAGCCGCCCCTTGGCATCGAGACTCAGCGACGACGCGCCCTGGAACACTCTGGTCAGCCCTCACTACGGTGGAAGCGCAGGTGGCGGGGTTCTTTCCCACTTTCCACCACTGGAATGCACTTTTTTGCACTGTAGCAGGAAATCGCTGAGGCGCAATCACCGCAGGTAATTTTTGGCAATGAAATCAAGCACTTAGAAAAGACAACGGAGGCGCAAGGCCTCCGAAATCCGTTCTGCAGCAAGCACTTACGGCCTGCAATGCATGTGTTGCCTGAGCGCGATCACAGGATGTAGCGCGAAAGGTCCTCATCCCTGCTGAGTTCGCCCAGTCGGCCGTCTACATAAGCTGCGTCGACGTTGACGTCCTGGCCCTCCAGCCGCGCGGCTTCGAAGCTCACTTCGTCCAGCAGTCGCTCCATCACCGTGGAGAGGCGGCGCGCGCCGATGTTCTCGGTCCGCTCGTTCACGTCGTAAGCGATCTGGGCGAGCCGCGTGATGCCCTCGGGCGTGAAGTGCAGGGTCACGTTCTCGGTGGCCAGCAGCGCCTGGTACTGCTTGACCAGCGAGGCATGCGTGGTGGTGAGGATCGCCTCGAAATCCTGCACCGACAGCGAGCCCAGTTCCACCCGGATCGGGAAGCGGCCCTGCAGTTCCGGGATCAGGTCACTGGGTTTGGACAAATGGAAGGCGCCGCTGGCGATGAACAGGATGTGGTCGGTGCGGATCGGCCCATATTTGGTCGATACCGTGGTGCCTTCCACCAGCGGCAGCAGGTCGCGCTGCACGCCCTGGCGCGAGACTTCGGCGCCCGAGGACTCGCTGCGCGAGGTGACCTTGTCGATCTCGTCGATGAACACGATGCCGTTCTGCTCCGCGTTCTGGATCGCCACCGCGCGGATCTCCTCCTCGTTCACCAGGCCGGCCGCTTCCTCGTCGACCAGCAGCTTCATGGCTTCGTGGATCTTCAGCTTGCGGGACTTGCGCCGGGCGCCACCCACCTGGCTGAACATGCCGCGCAATTGCTCCGCCATGTCCTCCATGCCGGCCGGGCCCATGATCTCCAGCTGCGGCTTGGCTTCGGCCAGTTCGATCTCGACCTCCTTGTCATCGAGTTCGCCCTGCCGCAGCTTCTTGCGAAACACCTGGCGCGTCGTGGAATCGCCACCCTCCTCGCCGCGCGCCAGCGGGATCAGCACGTTGAGGATGCGATCCTCCGCGGCGTCTTCGGCGCGCGTGCGCACCTTGCGCATCTCCGCGATGCGGGTCTGCTTGACGGCCATCTCGGCGAGGTCGCGCACGATCGAATCGACGTCCTTGCCGACGTAGCCCACCTCGGTGAACTTGGTGGCCTCCACCTTGATGAAGGGCGCATCGGCCAGCTTGGCCAGGCGGCGCGCGATTTCGGTCTTGCCCACGCCGGTGGGGCCGATCATCAGGATGTTCTTGGGCGTGATCTCGGAGCGCAGCTTCTCGTCCACCTGCTGCCGGCGCCAGCGATTGCGCAAGGCGATCGCGACCGCGCGCTTGGCGTCCTTCTGGCCGACGATGTGGCGATCCAGCTCGGAGACGATCTCCTGAGGCGTCATGGAACTCATTCGAGCACCTCGAGCGTGTGGTTCATGTTCGTGTAGATGCAAAGCTGCCCGGCGATCTCGAGCGATTTCTTGACGATGTCGCGGGCGCCGATCTCGGTGTTGTCCAGGAGCGCCTTGGCCGCGGCCTGCGCATAGCCGCCGCCGGAACCGATGGCGATGATGCCCTGCTCAGGCTCCAGCACGTCGCCGTTGCCCGTGATGATCAGGGACGACTCGCGGTCGGCCACCGCCAGCATCGCCTCGAGCCGGCGCAGCACGCGGTCGGTGCGCCAGTCCTTGGTCAGCTCGATGGCCGCGCGCACCAGGTGGCCCTGGTGCTTTTCGAGCTTGCCCTCGAAGCGCTCGAACAGGGTGAAGGCGTCGGCCGTCGCGCCGGCGAAACCGGCCAGCACCTTGTCGTGGTAGAGCTTGCGAACCTTGCGGGCGGTGCCCTTGATGACGATGTTGCCGAGGGTGACCTGGCCATCGCCGCCGATCGCCACCTGCCAGCGGCCGTCGCTGGCCTGGCGCCGGACGCTGACGATGGTCGTGCCGTGAAACTGTTCCATGAGATGACGAATGGCGAAATGACTTCGCTTCGCGTTGATGACGGAATGAAGAGATGGCGCCGCAGCGCCACTTCTCAAGTCATTTTGTCATCGATGCCGCCCGACGGGCGGCGCCGTCACGAGCGCGGAGCGCGCGTCATTCGTTGCGGATCGTGATCCGCGCGTGCTCGCTGATGCCGATCACGTTGAAGAACGCGGCCACCAGCCGGTGGACGTCCGAGAACTGCACCTGGCGCCCTTCGGCCACGCGCGCAGTCACCCAATTCAACAGCGTGCCGGCGGCCGTGAAGTCGATGCGCATCAAGCGCCCGCACGAGATGATCATGATGTCGGCTTCTTCGAGCTTGGCGTCCAGCAGCTCCAGCGCTTCCTTGCCGTCGCCGAGGATCTGGCCCGAGAGCTCCACAGTCGCCACGCTGGAGAGCTGCGAGCTCAGGGGCGACAACTGCGACTCGCCATAGTTCATGAGGCTGGACACCACCGAATCGCGGAAGGCCTCGCCGACGATCGTGTTGCGGGTGGCGTAGCTGCCGTCCGCCTGCATGGCCTTGTAGTCGGAACGCGCACTCTCCCAGGAGGGCGGCGAGACCTCGTAGGTCACGCAATAGTCGAGGGCCACCAGCTCGAATTCGTCGGGGCGGTGCATCACGCGCAGCACTTCCATCCGCAGCTTCCACCAGCCCGGATTGACGGCGCGGTCGCTGGAAGGCGTCGCGTCCTTCAGCACCTTCTCCAGCGACTCGGCGCCGATGAAGCGCAGCTGGATGTTCTGGCTCGCCCACTGCGTGAAGGTTCTGGTCAGCGGCTCGATCGCGGACTCCACGATCGAGTTGAGCTTGGTCCAGTTCAACTTGTGCGGCGGGGTCGAACGCGCGACGGCCGCATTGAGCGCGGCCAGCGTCTGCGTGCCGAAGATCGCGGGACAATTCCAGTCCGCCACCTGGTGGCCTGGCGTGGCGACGGCCTGGGTCGGCGCGTTCAGGCGGCCGATGATGTCGGGCATCGAGAACCACTGCGGTGCCGAGCGGCCGAAGCGGCCGGCGAAGTCCATCGCCGCTGCCTCGAAGCGGTCTTGCCAGCCCGCGGCGCGGTACAGGTCGAACAGCGTCAGCCAGGTTTCGTCGTGGTTGACGCGGGAGCCTTCGGGCGAGAGCACTTCCAGCAGGCCGGCCTCGGCGCCCGCGTTGTCGCCGTTGGCAAACAGGATCGAGGCCTCCTCGAGCTCCGGGTCGTGCGCGAATTCCTCGACCTGGATCGCGAACTGCTTGGAGGGCGAGAAGGTGCTCGGCGCGCCCGGCACGCTCGGCGCCCCCGCGCCGGCCAGCTCGCGCGACGTGGCGGAGGACTCGCCCAGGCGCGACGCCGGCGCCGCCCCGGGCCGCGTGGGCGGCACCAGCCGATTGAGCGGCGTGGGTTCGGGCTGCGGCACCGGTGCCGGCGTGCCCATCGGCTGCGTGATGGCGGGGAGATCCGACTCGAGCATGCCCGACGCCCCGCCCGGCGCCAGCGTGTCGGCGCCATCCAGGTCGTCGGGCGAGGTGCGCGTGTAGCTCGCGCCGGCGGGCGGCTGCTGCCGCAGGGCGTCCGGCGACATGTGCGAGGACATCGTGAAGCCGCTGCCCGGCGCCGGTTGCTGCGTGGTGTTGCCATGCTTGGTCTTCCACCATTGCATGGACATCTGCGCCTCGATCTCGTCGATCTTCTTCAGCGTGGTGGCGCGGTCGTCCGGCTTGGACGGCATCGAGCTCTGGAAGAACGAAGGCCGCAGGCCGGGGTCGGATCCGGCCAGCACCTCGCTGCGGCGCATCTTGCGCAGCATGTCGAACTCCCGCTTGCGCACGAAGTCGTTGCGCCGCTTGCGCTCGATCATCTCCTTGAGCATCTGCTTGGAGTACGAGCTCTCGCGGTCGGCTTCGCCTTCGCCCTCGTTGAAGCCGCTGCCCGGATTGCGGACGAACCGCACCACCCGCGACAACAAGCCCTGGGGTGCGGAATCGTCTTTCTGCGCCATCTGTTTTTCGGGTACTGCCGCCGAAGTGGAAGGAAGGGAGGATCAGTCCCCGAACATCTTCTGTTTCAGCTCCCGGCGCTGCTGCGCCTCGAGCGAGAGCGTCGCGGTCGGCCGCGCGAGCAGGCGGCCCACGCCGATCGGCTCGCCGGTCTCGTCGCAATAGCCGTAGTCGCCGGCATCGATGCGGGCGATCGACTGCTCGATCTTCTTGAGCAGCTTGCGCTCACGGTCGCGCGTGCGCAGTTCCAGCGCATGCTCCTCCTCGATCGTCGCGCGGTCGGCGGGATCGGGGACGATGACCGTGTCCTCGCGCAGGTGCTCGGTGGTCTCGCCGGCGCTGTTCAGGATCTCCTGTTTCAGCTGCTGCAGCTTCTGGCGGAAGAACGCCATCTGCTTTTCGTTCATGTACTCCGAATCCGGCATGGCCAGCACTTCGGCATCCGAGAGTTCCTCGGCGGACTTCGTCTTCCAGTTGTTGGCCAGCTTGGGATCCTTCTTGACGGCGACAACGGGCGAGGGCGTCGGGAGAGTTTGGGTTGCCATGGGGGTGTAAGTTGCCTTGGCGGCACCGAATACGGCGGGCGCGGAGACCGGTGGCGCGGTCCTCGGGGCGGCAGGGGCCGCTGCGGGGACAGGCGCTTTCGCGGGGACCGGTTGCGCCGCGGAGGGTGGTGCCGCGGGTGAATGGGATGCCTTGGGAGGCGCGGACTTTACAGCAGCGGAGGCCGCGCCTGACTTGGCCGGGATGTTCCTGGCGGCGGCGACAACCGCCTTCGCCCCGCTGACGACTGCCTTGGCCACCGCGCCGACGACCTTGCCGGCGGCGCTCTTGGTGGGGGCGGGTGCTGTCCTGGCGGGTGTCTTGACGGCCTTGGCCGGTGGTGTGCTTTTGGCGCTCGCCTTGACGGGCGTCCTGGCGGGCGGTTTGGTGGCAGTCTTTGACACGGGCTTGGGTACGGGTTTCGCTACGGCCTTGACCGGAGTCTTTTTGGCCGCGGGCTTGGCCACTGGCCTGGCGGGCGCCTTGGCCGGTGACTTGGCTTTCGCCGCCGGCTTGGCGGCTTTGGCAACGACCTTGGGCTGAGCCTTCACTTCCCGTCTCCTCGCGGCGCCGGCGCTGCAGCCCTGGGGGCTGGTGCCCGCCATCCTGCCTTTCGTTGTAACTGATGCGCCGTCATGACCGCGATTTATACCCTGAGTTGTGGGTTGTGCACGACCGTGGACCTCCTTTTCGTTCGGGCGCAGCCACCCCCCACTGCGAACAGCGGATGCCGTCAGTTGCCAAAGCGAGACAAACATGGTGCGCGGGGCTGCGAAGTGCGCCAGCGTAACCCCGCGCTTTCGCGGCTACGGTTCAGACCGCGCCGCAGCGCTGCGTCAGACAAGGCACTGCGACAGGCCCTGCAAAAAGATGTCCTTGGGCAGGTCGATGCCGATGAAGACCATCTTGTTCTGACGGGTCTCGTCGGCGCCCCATTGCGGGCCGAGGTCGCTTCCCATCAGCTGGTGGACCCCCTGGAAGATCACCTTGCGCTCCGTGCCCTTCATGTGCAGCACTCCCTTGTAGCGCAGCATCTTGGGACCGTAGATGTTGACGATGGCGCCGAGGAAGTCCTCGAGCTTCAGCGGGTCGAAGGCACGCTCGGAGCGGAACACGAAGCTCTTGACGTCGTCGTCGTGGGCGTGGTGGTGCGGGTGGTCGCAATCGGCGCCATGCTCGTGATCGTGGTCATGGTCATGCCCTTGGTGGGCGTGGTCGTGCTCGTCTTCTTCCTTCAGGAAGTCCGGGTCGATATCGAGCTTGGCGTTCAGGTTGAAGCCGCGCAGGTCGAAGACGTCCTCGATCGGCACCTCGCCGAAGTGCACCGCCTTCTGCGGCGCCCGCGGGTTCATGTGCTTGAGGCGGTGCATCAGCGCGTCGACCTCCTCCTTGCCGACGAGGTCGGTCTTGCTGATGAAGATCTGGTCGGCAAAACCCACCTGGCGCCGGGCCTCCTGGCGGGCATCGAGTTGCTGGTCGGCGTGCTTGGCGTCCACCAGCGTCAGGATGGAATCGAGCAGGTAGCTTTCGGCGATTTCGTCGTCCATGAAGAAGGTCTGGGCGACCGGGCCCGGGTCGGCCAGGCCGGTGGTCTCGATCACGACGCGGTCGAAATCGAGCAGGCCCTTGCGCTTCTTGGCGGCCAGCAGCTGCAGCGCCTCGCGCAGGTCCTCGCGGATCGTGCAGCAGATGCAGCCATTGCTCATCTGCACGATCTGCTCCTTGGTGTCGCTCACCAGGATGTCGCTGTCGATGTTCTCCTCGCCGAACTCGTTCTCGATGACGGCGATCTTCTGGCCGTGCGCTTCGCCCAGCACGCGTTTGAGCAGGGTGGTCTTGCCGGAACCGAGGAAGCCGGTGAGGATGGTGGCGGGGATGAGACTCATGGCCCTAGTTTAGGGCCTGTTCACGCTATTTCCAGGGGCGCGAAGGGGTCGCATCGGGCGCCAATCAAGGCGCACGGGGCAGCCCGCACTCGCGTGCGGGCAAGCCGGGCAACGCGGAGTGGCGCCCGATGCGACCC
>NZ_JAQGNQ010000068.1 GCF_028291745.1 Ramlibacter sp.
ACCTGGGAGAAGGCGAATCCCGCGGACTTCCAGATCATGTCGATCGCGGTCACCTCGGATGCGATGCCGCTGCACGAGCTGGACTTCTACGCCGACACCTACATCGCGCAGCAACTTTCGCGCATTCTGGTCTACCTGTACGTGGAGCGCATCGCACGCGCCGGGCTGTCCCGAGCGCAGCGCGCGCTGTCGCGGCCGCCAGCTTGAACACGGCGCTGGTCGGCGCCTCCGGGCGCCTCAGTTTCATCTCAGCAGCGCAGGGCATGATCGAACGGATTGCTGCCACGTGGCGCTGCGCCAGCCGGAATGGACAATCTGCAACTGTTCACGCTTCTCAACGCCTCTTCGAAGACGCCGGTCTGGCAGATTGCCATCGCACTGGCTATCGCGCAGTGGCTGATCTGGTGTGTTCCGCTCGCCATGGCAGCAGCATGGGTCCTCGGCGATGAAGAAGCACGGGGCAACCTGCTCGAGATGCTCGTGGCGGCCCTGATCGCCCTCGCGCTCGCACAGGTGATCACGCACGCGTGGCCGCAGCCAAGGCCTTTCATGCTGCACGTCGGTCGCCAGTTGCTGGCGCATGAGCCCGACCCCGGGCTGCCGAGCGATCACGTCACCGTGTTCTGGTCGATCGCTGCCGCCGCGATCGCCGGCACACGCTTTCGCCGGTGGGGAGCGGTCCTGTTCGTGCTGGGGCTGTTGGTCGGCTGGAGCCGCGTCTTCCTGGGCGTCCATTTTCCCTTGGACGTTCTGGCCGCCTTGCCCGTCTCCGCGGCAGGTGCGGTGTTTGCCCGCGCGCTGAGGCACCCGCTGCAGCCGGCCTATGGGCTGGCATCGCGCTGGTGGGAACGAGCGGCGCAAGGCTTCACGCGGTGATGCCCCCGACGGCTTCGCGCAATTCCCGCTCCGAACAAGAGTTCTTGAGGATCCGGTGCGACGCGCGCGCGAGCGGACGGGACGAAATGAACTCCGCGGCGGTAGCGAATGCATCCATCGTTTTTCTCCAGTGCGAACTGCCATCTTCCGGGCCGCGGCTCGGGAGCGGGGAGTCAGGCTGCAACGTACCCCGGGCGCGTGGCGGATTCATGACACGCGACGCGCCCACGGAAGACCTGCTGTCTTCACCAGGTCATACGGCGCCCGCAGCATCCGGGCCTTCGGAGGAAGAAGGCCGTTGGCGTCGGTCACCTCCAGGCTGCTGAAGGCGCCCTCCAGCGCCTCGATGCCGGCGAACTTCATCGCGAGGCACTGATCAGGGGCCGGCCGATCGTGTTCGGAAAGATGTCGTCGAGGAAGAAGTGCAGTTGCACGAGCCAGCCCACGCCACGGCCGCTCGCATGGTTCATCGGCAGCACCGCCTCCAGCCCGACCTGCACCTTCTGCCCCACCCAGAGGACGCCCGGATTGACCGTGCCGGTCCACGAACGGTCCTCGACCCGGTTGACCGGCCTCGCCGCTGCGATCTCGACGACCGGGATCATGCGGTTCCAGGGCGCGCCAAGTCCCGTGTCCTTCACCATCGACTGCAGGTAGGGAATGCTGTATTGCAGGGACAGGCCCAGCCTCAGCACGTCGGGGTTGCGCTGCACCTGCGTTGCTGGCAATCCGGTGTCCGGGTCGACTGCGGTGGTCGTGGTGCTGCTGCGGCTCGGAATGGCCAGGCCCGCAGTGCCGGTCACTGCTAGCGGCCGCAGTGCGTCGACCGGCAGATTGCCGAAGCCCTTGCCGAAGAAGATGGTCGGCGTGTAGGTGCTGAAGCGGTCCACGCCGAGCGAGCGGCTGCCGCTGCCGCCGATCTCCCAGGAGATGCCGGCCGACACCAGCGCCTCGGCCGCTTCGTTGCGATAGAACTGGTACTTCAGTCCGAGCTCCGAATTGTCGAAGCCGGTGGTGCGGGTGCCGTCGGCGAAGTGGAAGCGGTTCCATGCGCTGCCGAACGAGATGCCAAGGTCATCGGTGATCCGCTTCGACACGTCGATCGAGACAGCCGTCTGCTTTCCGGCCGGGGCATCGGCGCTCGCCTCGCTATGGGTCACCGACACGGTGGGCAGGGACAGTTCGTCGGCGACGAAGGGGTCGTCGGTGGCAAGGGTGGCCGGGAAGAAGCGCTGGCCAACGAAGCCATGGGCCAGGGCGCCGCCGGGGCAGCCAGCGATAACGGCCACGCAGGACAGGATGGGCGCGGCGATACCGGCCCGAGAGAAGAGGCGTTGCATGAGAAAGTCCCCGTCAAGTTTTGGCACAACACCGCGGCGCCTGAGCCGCCGCAGCGCGGGGTGCATAGTTTTCAGGTCGCAGATTGTGAACGACAGCGCGCTGTCTTGCGCGCCGCGGCACTCAGTCGCGGGCCGCGCTCGGTGTGATGCGGCGCGAGGCGCTGCAGCATGCCGAAACGCGCGGACAGGTAGGGCAGCAGCGGCGATGCCTTCCCGACAACTTCGACCCGGATGATGGCCAAGCATTCGAGCAGCACTTCGATGGTTTCCGCGACGATCTATTCCGACAGACCGTCGACCTTGGAATGCTTCCCTGGGATCCATGGCGAGAACTTTTGAAGACAAAAGCTTGCCACCAGGCAAGTTGAAGCAAAAGGAGCCCGCGTGCGCGGGCTCTGAACCCGGGCACCAGGGCCGGGCGCCGGGATTGAGGAGCGTCAAAAGAGGCGGCGGCCACCGCCTCGGGCAGTTCAGTCGCTGGTCGCGTTCAGCACGCGTGCCGTGGCCTGGATCTCCACGGCTTCCTTGCGTCCATCCGCGCCTTCGAACACCAGGGTCACGGGCACTTGCGAGCCGGCGTGCACCTGCTCCTTCAGATCCAGCAGCATGATGTGATAGCCGCCGCCGGGCTGCAGCGCCACGTCCTTGCCGGCGGGAAGGTCGACGCCGGAAACCAACAGGGTCGCAGCTTCACGCCGGCCGGGACGAACTGACGAGGCCGGAATGATCTCTTCGCGATAGCTGCGCGATATGTTCAACTGCTGCCCCGGACCTGTCGCCAGCGACTCGGTCGCGCAGCCGTCACGGTGGCGCCGACCCGGCCAGTCGCCGCCGATTCTCTTCGCAGCGCCTCGGAAAGGACTCCCTGGATGAAATCCCTCGTTATCGCCGCGGCACTCCCGCTTCTGTTGGTGGGATGCCAGGCGCAGTTGCACTCTCCAGGCATGACCATGCCCGTGGAACGCACGCCAGCCGCGAACGCCATGCAGCCTTCTCCGCCGTTCGTCAATGCACACATCGAAGAGGTGGACGTAGGCGGTGGCACGCTGACGCTGGCGCACGAAGCAATTCCCAACCTGAACATGCCGGCGATGACGATGGTCTTCGCAGTGAAGGACAAGGACATGCTCAAGGATCTGAAAGCCGGCGACCGGATTCGGGCCCAGTTCGATACGGTGAGGGGGCAGATGATGCTGATCAACGTGGAGCACTCCAACTAGCCTTCGAACCGCAGCATCCCGAACAACCTCATCGCCCGTTTCTCCGTCAAGCAAGCGGGCTGGAGACGGTGCGGGATCTTCTGAGACGCCGGTCCGCAGACGGGCTTCGGCATAGCCACCGCCCATGCGGCGGCGTTCCAGGCTGCCTGCTCCCCCTGCATTGCGCCGAATGCGTAGCCGCAAACAATGGCTTTCCGCTTTGTAATCTGCGCGTCATGTAGGGGTTGCCGCCGCAGCCGAAGCTGACGTCACTCTCACGACCACTGGAGTTGACGCATGCAAGGCATTCCCCTCGGCCACTCCGGCCTGATGAGCTCCCGCATCGGCCTGGGCACCGGGGAAATCGGCGGATCGATGTGCGCGAGCTTCCCTGCCGCAGGGCGCCAGGCGCGGCCTGTTTTTTCCCGTCCTGCCCGGGCGTTGACGTGACCCATTCCGGAGCCCCCATGAGAGCCGATTCCACTCCACCCTGCCGCCATCTCCTGGTGCTGGCCACGCTGGCACTGGCCGGTTGCTCGCCGGCCCCGCCGGCCAAGACCGCCGCGGCCCTGCCGCAGGTGGTTGTCGTCACCGTTCACCGCGCCACGGTGCCGGTCAGCATCGAGCTGCCCGCGCGCACCTCGCCTTTCCTGGTGGCGCAGATCCGCGCGCGTGTCGACGGCATCGTGCAGCAACGCGCGTACCGCGAGGGCAGCGACGTGAAGGCGGGCCAGCGCCTGTATGCCATCGATCCCGCTCCCTACGTCACGGCGCTGCAGGCCGCGCGGGCCGGCCTGCAGAAGGCGCAGGCGAACGTGGTGTCGGCGACCGCGCTGGCCGAGCGCGACAAGGTGCTCGCCGACGCCAATGTGGTGAGCAAGCAGGATTACGACAACGCGGTGGCGGCGCGGGCGCAGGCCGAAGCAGACGTGGCCACCGGGCAAGCCGCAGTCCGCGCGGCGCAGATCAACCTGGACTACACCACCGTGCTGTCGCCCATCACCGGCCGCAGCGGCCCGTCGCTGGTAACGCAGGGCGCGTACGTGCAAGGCAGTGCGGCCACGCTGATGACGACCGTGCAGCAGATCGATCCCATGTACGTCGACATCACGCAATCCAGCGTCGACGGACTGCAGCTGCGCCAGCAGGTCGCGAGCGGCCGGCTCAAGGCCGGCAGCTCCGGCCCGACGCGCGTGACGCTCACGCTGGAAGACGGCACGGCGTACCCGGTGAGCGGCACGCTGCAGTTCAGCGACATCAGCGTCAATCCCGCCACCGGCTCCATCACGCTGCGTGCCCTCTTCCCGAACCCGCGCATGATGCTGCTGCCCGGCAGTTTCGTGCGCGCACGCATCGACGAGGGCGTGCGCGACGACGCGCTGCTGGTTCCGCAGGCGGGCGTCACCCATGACGCGCAGGGCCAGGCCACCGCCCTGGTGGTGGGTACCGATAACCGGGTGGCGCGACGCACGCTGCAGTTGCAGGGAACGCAGGGGGACCGGTGGGTCGTGGTGAGCGGGCTGCAGGAGGGCGAGCGCGTCATCGTGGCCGGACTGCAGAAGGTCAAGCCCGGCGCCCAGGTGCTGGCGAAAGAGGCGGCGGCGACATCGGTCGCGGCGAAATAAAGGCAGACCCGACATGGCCAGCTTCTTCATCCGGCGGCCGATCTTCGCGATCGTGCTGGCCCTCCTCGTCATGCTCGCGGGCGGTCTGTCGCTGCTGCGGCTGCCCATCGAGCAGTTCCCGCCGGTGGCGCCGCCCACCGTGCAGATCAGCACCAGCTATCCCGGCGCCTCCGCCGCCACCGTGGAGAGCACGGTGGTGCAGGTGATCGAGCAGCAGATGAATGGCATCGACCACCTGCTGTACATGGCGTCCAACAGCGACGACACCGGGCAGTCGACCACCACCCTCACCTTCGCGCCGGGCACGGATCCCGACATCGCCCAGGTGCAGGTGCAGAACAAGCTGCAGCTGGCGGTGCCGCAGTTGCCGCAGCAGGTGCAGCAGTCCGGCATCCGGGTCACCAAGTCCACCAACGCCTTCCTGATGGTGGTGGGCTTCTACTCGCGCGACCAGAGCATGTCGAAGTTCGACATCGCCAACTACGTGGTGTCGCACGTCCAGGACCCGCTGAGCCGGGTCGACGGCGTCGGCAACCTCAACGTGTTCGGCAGCCAGTACGCGATGCGCATCTGGCTGGACCCCGCCAAGCTCGATGGTTTCGGGCTGACGCCGCTGGACGTGCTGGCGGCGGTGCAGGGCCAGAACGTCCAGGTATCGGGCGGGCAGCTGGGTGGCACGCCCGCCGTGCCGCGGCAGCAGATCACGGCCACGATCACCGAATCGACGCTGTTGCGTACGCCG
Source organism: Ramlibacter sp. (assembly GCF_028291745.1). Lineage (GTDB taxonomy): Bacteria > Pseudomonadota > Gammaproteobacteria > Burkholderiales > Burkholderiaceae_C > Ramlibacter. The sequence continues at coordinate 5,783 of NZ_JAQGNQ010000068.1, forward strand.
CAACAGTTCGGAGCCATCGTGCTGAAGGCCCTGCCCGACGGATCGCAGGTGCGGCTGCGCGATGTGGCGCGCATCGCGCTGGGCGCGGAAAGCTTCGCGATCGACAACCGCTACGACGCACAGCCCGCGTCCGGCATCGGCATCCAGCTCGCCACGGGCGCCAACGCGCTGGCAACGGCCAGCGCGGTGCGCGCTCGCATCGCGCAACTCCAACCCTCCTTCCCGCCCGGGCTGGAGGTGGTGTATCCCAACGACGTCACGCCCTTCATCCAGGTCTCCATCGACGAAGTGGTCAAGACGCTGCTGGAAGGCATCGCGCTGGTGGTGCTGGTGATGTACCTGTTCCTGCAGAACGCCCGCGCCACGCTCATTCCGGCGATCGCCGTGCCGGTGGTGCTGCTCGGGACCTTCGGGCTGATGGCGGCGGTCGGCTTCACCATCAACACGCTGTCGATGTTCGGCCTGGTGCTCGCCATCGGCCTGCTGGTGGACGACGCCATCGTGGTGGTGGAGAACGTCGAGCGCGTCATGAGCGAGGAAGGCTTGCCACCGCGCGAGGCGACCCTCAAGGCCATGGGCCAGATCACCGGTGCGCTGGTGGGCGTGGCGCTGGTGATCTCCGCGGTGTTCGTGCCGGTCGCCTTCTCCAGCGGCTCGGTGGGCGCGATCTACCGTGAGTTCGCGCTGACCATCGTGGTCGCCATGCTGCTGTCGGTGTTCGTGGCCCTGACGCTGACGCCGGCGCTGTGCGCCACGCTCCTCAAGCCCAGCGATCCGGCCGAAGGGCACCGCACCGGCTTCTTCGGCGGCTTCAACCGCGGCTTCGACCGCACTCGCGACGGCTACACCAGTGGTGTGCGGCGCGTGATCGCCCGCTGGGGCCGCTGGCTGTTGATCCATGCCGCCTGCGTGGTCGCGGTCGGCCTGCTGTTCATGAAGCTGCCGACCTCCTTCCTGCCCAACGAGGACCAGGGCTACTTCTTCGTGCAGGTGCAGACCCCCCCAGGCGCGACGCAGGAGCGTACCGGCGTGGTGGTGGACGACGTCATGCGCTACCTGATGAAGGACGAGGCAGCGGGCGTGGATGCGGTGTTCTCGGTCAACGGCAACAGCCCCGCGGGGCGGGGACAGAACCAGGGACAGGTGTTCGTCCGCCTCAAGGACTGGGGTCAGCGCACCGCGCCCGGCCTGGCGCTGCCGGCCATCGCAGCGCGGGTGGCGGGACACTTCGCGCGCTACCCGGACGCCGTGGTCACGACCATCAATCCACCGCCGATCCGCGGCCTCGGCAGCTCCGCCGGGTTCGACTTCGAGCTGGAGGATCGCGGCGGTGTCGGCCACGACGCGCTGCTCAAGGCGCGCGACCAGCTGCTGGCGCTGGCGAAGAGCGATCCGGACATCGCGCAGTTGCGCGCCAACGGGCTGGACGACACGCCCACCTTCAAGGTCGACATCGATCGCGAGAAGGCCAGCGTGCTGGGCGTGAGCCTCACCGATGTCGACCAGACCTTTTCGATCTCGTGGGGCTCGCGCTTCGTCGACAACTTCCTCGACACCGACAACCGCATCAAGAAGGTGTACCTGCAGGCCGATGCACCGTTCCGCATGAACCCGGAGGACCTGAAGCGGCTGTACGTGCGCGGCAGCGGCGGCGACATGGTGCCCTTTTCCGCCTTCGCCACCGGCCGCTGGACCTACGGCCCGCCGCAGCTGCAGCGCTACAACGGCTTGTCCTCGGTGGAGCTGATCGGCCAGGCCGGGCCCGGGCGAAGCACGGGCCAGGCCATGCAGAAGATGGCGTCACTGGCCAGCCAGCTGCCTGCCTCGATCGGCTTCGAGTGGACCGGCATCTCGCTGCAGCAGCAGCAGGCCGGGGCGCAGGCGCCCTTCTTCTATGCCTTGTCGGTGCTCGTGGTGTTCCTCAGCCTCGCCGCGCTGTACGAGAGCTGGGCCATCCCGGTGTCGGTGATCTTGGTGATCCCGATCGGCGTGCTGGGCGCCCTGCTGGCCGCCTCGGCCTTTCACATGACCAACGGCGTGTACTTCCAGGTGGGGCTGCTCACCACCATTGGCCTGTCGGCGAAGAACGCCATCCTGATCGTGGAGTTCGCCCGCGAGCTGATGCAGCAGGGGCGCAGCGCGCTGGAAGCCGCGGTGGAAGCGGCACGCCTGCGCCTGCGCCCCATCCTCATGACGTCCATGGCCTTCATCCTGGGGGTGCTGCCGCTCGCGTTGGCGAGCGGCGCCGGCTCCGCCAGCCAGAACGAGATCGGCATCGCGGTGATCGGCGGCATGTTCACGGCGACCTTCGTCGCGCCCTTCCTCATTCCCATGTTCTTCTTCGTGGTGGCGGGGCGGCTGTTCAAGCCCCGAGGGGCGGCGCCGCCGCGGCTGGCGCACGAGAGCGGGAGTGCCGGGGCATGAAGCGACTGGTCATTCTCGCGGGCGCGCTGCTCGCCGGCTGCGCACTGCAACCGACCTACCAGCGTCCGGCGCTGCCGGTGCCGGGGGCCTGGCCCACGGGTGCCGCGTATGGCGAGCAGCCAGGCGCCGGCACGACGCCGGCGGCCGACGTCGGCTGGCGCAACTTCCTCACCGACGCGCGCCTGCAAAGGCTGGTGGAGATCGCGCTCGCGAACAACCGCGACCTGCGCGTCGCCGCGCTGCACGTGGCGCAGGTGCAGGCGCAATATCGCATCCAGCGCGCCGCGCAATTCCCGTCGGTGGACGCCAATGCCGAACTGCGGCGTACCGGCGGCAGCGGCGGAGCGACGCGCGGCTACAGCGCCGGGCTGTCGGCCGCCTGGGAACTCGATTTCTTCGGGCGGCTGCGCAGCCTCAGCGACGCGGCCTTGCAGCAGTACCTGGCCTCGCGCGAGGCGCAGCAGGCGTTCCACATCCTGCTCGTATCCCAGGTGACCGACCAGTACCTGGCGCTGCTCGCCTCCGACGAACTGCTGGCCGTGACGCAGCGGACGCTGCAATCCGCGCAGGCCTCGCTGCAGCTCACGCAACTGCAGCTGCGCGTCGGCGCCGGAACGGAGCTCGCGGTGCGCCAGGCCGAGACGGTGGTGGAGCAGGCCCAAGCCGACCAGGAGGCGCAGGTGCGTGCGCGCGCCCAGGCCGAGAACGCACTGGTGCTGCTGCTGGGAGAGGCCTTGCCAGCGGACCTTCCGCCGGTGGTCCCCTTCAACGCGCAGGCCTTCCTCACGGACCTTGCGGCCGGCGTTCCCTCGGACCTGCTCCAGCGGCGTCCGGACGTCATGCAGGCGGAGGCACAGCTGCGCGCGGCGAACGCCAACATCGGCGCTGCCCGCGCGGCTTTCTTCCCCTCCATCAGCCTCACCGGTTCGCTGGGCACGGCGAGCAGCGCGCTGTCCGGCCTGTTCGGCGCCGGCTCGCTGGCCTGGGGATTCATCCCGTCGATCACGGCACCCATCTTCAACGCCGGCCAGCTCCGGGCGGAACTCGACGTCGCGAAGATCGAGAAGGACATCGGCGTGGCGCAGTACGAAAAGGCGATCCAGACCGCCTTCAGCGAGGTAGCCAGCGGCCTTGCCGCGCGCAGCACGTACGAGCGGCAGGTGGCAGCGCTGGAGCGGCTGGTCACGGCGAGCCAGCAGGCGCTGGACCTGGCGCAGCTGCAGTTCCGCACCGGCAGCGCCAGTTACCTCGCAGTGCTCACGGAGCAGCGCAACCTGTATGGCGCGCAGCAGGAACTGGTGCAGGTGCGGCTCGCGCGCATGACGAACCTGGTGGACCTGTACCGGTATCTCGGAGGTGGATGGCGGGAGCGCACCGGCGCGTGATCGGTGCCCGGATCTGCCGAAAGTAAAAACGCAGCGCGTACCAAGGCACGCGCTGCGAAGGGCCTGGCCGGAAGGTCCGGCCAGGCCTGGAGCGATCAGGTCAAGGGCAGGAAGGCATCAGAAGCTGTGGCGCACGCCCACGTCGAAACCGGTGGATGAAGCATTGCCCACCCCGGCGCCGATCGTCGCGCCGCCCAGTGCGATGGCGGAGCCATCCTGGTTCTTCACGCGCGCCACCGTCGTGTAGATCGCGGTGCGCTTGGAGAGGTTGTACACGTAGCCGAGTGCCAGCTTGCCGGCGCGCGGATTGGCAAGGCCGGGGGTGTTCATGTCCGCCTTGTAGGTGGAGTAGGAGGTGCGGATCGTCCCGGGGCCGACCGGCACGTTGGCGCCCACCAGCCACTGCGTGCCCTCCACGGCCGCCAGGCTGTCGCGGCGGTCACGGCCGTATTCCGCCATGACCTGCACCACGCCGAAGTCCCACTGGCCGCCCACGTTCCAGGTCTTGAAGTCGCCGGTGCCGGCGGTCTGTGCGAACTTCGTGCGCCCGTAGGACGCCGACACGTCGAGCGGCCCCATCGCATAGCCGCCGCGCACGCCGAAGCCATTGCCGTCGTGCTCGGTCGTGGCGCCGTTCTGCACGTTCTCTCCCAGGAAATACTGCGCCTGCCCGTAGAAGCCGCGCAGGTTCGAGGGCAGGAAGTAGCCGACGGAGTTGGACGCGCGCCCCAGCACGCCAGCGGTGCCCGAGGGCGCCAGCCCGTTGGCGGCGGCGCCCGCGAAGCCCAGCGAGGTGCCGACGCCGTTCGTGAGGAACGGGTCGTACTTCAGCAGGCCCAGGAACGGCGCGGTGTAGTCGCGGCCCGCGCGCACTTCGCCCCAGTCACCTTCCAGGCTGAGGGTGGAACGGCGGTTGAAATTGAGGCCGCTGCCCGCCTGTGCCGTGACGGCCTGGTTGCCGGCCGGAATGGCCCCGCCGGCACGCCCGTCATCGGTGCCCAGGCTGCCTTCCAGCCAGAACGAAGCCGCGAGGCCGCCGCCCAGGTCTTCCCTGCCGCGCACGCCGATCCGCGAGCTGTTGTAGCCGGAGTTCGTGAGCTGCGTGATGCGGGTCGAGCCGGGACCGCTGGCGCTGCCGTGTTCCACGGTGGTATCGATGATGCCGAACAGCGTCACCGACGACTGCGCGGATGCTGCACCGGCGGCGGTCATCACGGCCAGCGGAATGAGGACTTTCTTCATTGCAGGTTTCCTCCAGCGCTGTGAGCGGTGCCACGCGGCGAGGCGTCGACCTGGTTCTCCGGCGACCCGATCCGGCCGGGCGCGAGCATGTCGCCGTTGCGGCTCGCGTCCTGCTGCTGCACCTGTGCGCGCACGATGCCACTGCCCTGCGGCTGCCGATAGAGGTCGGGGCGAAGTTCGCGCTGCGTGTAGCCCGAAGCGCCGATGACGTCGCCGCTCTGCACGGCCTGGAAATACTCCTGTTCGACCTGGGCGCGGGTCTTGGCCTGCGCGCCGGCCACACCTGCCAGCCCGGCGAGCAAGCCCAGGACGACGGTGTTGCGGATGCGGTTCATGCTGCGATTCCTTTTTCTACATCCGTCTCGCTTGCTCCGGGAATCGGGCAGCGATCGGATGCGCTCACGATAGGAAGCGCAGCGCACGGGACGATGGCCCGCGCATGACGGCTATGTCAGGGGATTGCCGGAGAAGCGCAATGTGAAAGTGGTGGTGCGGCCGGCGCCGCTGTCCACGGCGACGGTGCCGCCGTGCATCTCCATGATGGAGTGCACGATGGCCAACCCGAGGCCGGAGCCCGAGGCGGAGCCCTGCCGCGATGCGTCGACGCGATAGAAGCGTTGGAAGATGTGTGGCTGGTGTTCGGCCGGAATGGGCGGTCCGTCGTTGGCGACTTCCAGCGTGCACGACCGGTCCGCCGCGACGCGCGCGCGCAGCCGGATCGCCGACCCCGGCGGCGTGTGCTGCAGCGCATTGGAAACCAGGTTGCCGAGAGCGCGCACGAGCATGCTCTCGTCGGCCCAGGCGCGCGCCGGCACGCCATCCGGTGACTGCATGTCCAACCGCAGCACCACCCCACGCTCTTCCGCCAGCAGCTCGAAGTAGCCCGCCACGCGCTGCAGCGCCTGGTCCAGGTCCACCCAGTGCGCGGCGGGGGCCGGCTGGTTGTCGGCGCGTGCCAGGAACAGCATGTTGGTGATCATGCGCGAGAGCCGCTCGTACTCCTCCACCGCGGACTCCAGCACCGCCCGGTACTCGTCGGCCGTGCGGGGCCGCGAGAGCGCCACCTGCGCCTCGCCCATCAGGTTGCCCAGAGGCGTGCGCAGGTCGTGCGCGAGGTCCGACGAGAAGGCCGAGAGCCGCTCGAACGAGTCCTGCAGGCGATCCAGCATGCGGTTGAACGCCCGCGTGGATTCCGCCATCTCCGCCGGCGCACCCTCCAGCGGCATGCGCTCGTGCAGGTCGCTCGCGCCCACGCGGCTGGCGGTGGCGCCGAAGCGGCGCACGCTCACGACGATGCGGCGCGCGATACCCAGGCCGAGCAATGCGGACAGCACCCCGGCGGCGCAGAGCGCGATCGCGAGCTCGCGGCGATTGCGGTCGCGCAGCGCGCGCGAAGGCGTGGTCTCGACCGCCAGGGTCGCGAGCAGCACCCGCGCCGGCCGCTCCTGCGTGGCGGGCAGCGGCAGCCGCGCGCGCAGCAGCCGGTAGCGCCCGCCGTCGGCCGCCTGCCAGGTCACGGTGGATTGCCCCAGTTGGTCGCGCAGCTGGTCCATCTGGCGACGGGTCGGATCGGGCGGCAGCAGCTGCGCGGCCAGCAGTTGGCGCGGCAGCGCCTCCTGCGGCACGTCGAACTGCGGCGACCTGGCAAGCAGCGCTGCGTCGCGCTCCTCCACCACCTCCAGGTGCAGGCGCGGGGTGCGGCGCCCTGCGCGCGTCACCAGGCGCGGCAGGACGGCCGGGTCGTTGCCTGCCGCGGCGAGGTCGTCCCGCAGCAGGGCCAGGTTGGACAGGAGGAGCAGCTCGGTCTCCTCGCGCAGCTCGCCGCCCAGCCGGCTGTCCATCAGCATTCCCAGCAGCAGGATGGTGAGCCCGGAGACCAGCGCGATGGCGGCGGCGATCTGCGCCGTCAGCGAGTGGCGCAGGGCCTTCACTGTGCCCGCTCGTCGAAGACGTAGCCGACGCCGCGGATGGTGTGGATCAGCTTTTGCGGGAAAGGATCGTCGAGCTTGGCGCGCAGCCGGCGCACCGCGACGTCGACGACGTTGGTGTCGCTGTCGAAGTTCATGTCCCACACGTTTTCGGCAATCAAGGTGCGCGAGCACATCTCCCCGGCATGCCGCATGAAGTATCCCAGCAGCGCGTATTCCTTGACGGTCAGCTCCACGCGCTGGCCCGATCGCGTGACCCGGCGCCGCAAGGGATCTACCTCCACGTCCGCGAAACGCAGCGGCTGCTCGCTCTGCATGCTGCCGCGGCGCAGGATGTTCTGCACGCGCGCCAGCAGCTCCGAAAAGGCAAAGGGTTTCACCAGGTAGTCCTCGGCACCGAGCTGGAGGCCCTTGACGCGGTCCTCCACGGCGTCACGCGCGGTGAGGAACAGCACGGGGGTGGGCTGCTGGCGCCGGATCCCCTGCAGCACCTCCCAGCCCTCGAGGCCGGGCAGCATCACGTCCAGCAGGATCAGGTCGTAGCGGCTGGTGGTGGCGAGGTGCAGGCCGTCGAAGCCGTCGCTGGCGACGTCCACCACGTAACCCTGCTCCATCAGGCCCTTGCGGACATAGGCGGCGGTTTTCGGTTCGTCTTCGACGATCAGGATGCGCATGGAGGATGATGGTTGGCAAGCTGCAGTCTGGCCGGCCTCGCGCACTGCCCGATGACGGCAGGATTTCAGCACTGTAATCCGCGCGTCAAGCGCCGGCAGGGCGGGTTTCCTATCGTCCCCCGGTTCCTCCAACAACCGCTGCCGGAGCGTTTCCATGACAAGCTGGTCTTCCGCGGGCCCTACGGTGCTCGCCTCCTTCCTCGCCTCGCTGGTCGAGTTCGTCGAAGCCCTCACCATCGTGCTGGCCGTGGGTCTCACGCGCGGCTGGAAGTCGTCCCTGCTGGGAACGGCTGCCGGCGTCGCGGCACTGGTGGCCCTGGTCGCGGCGCTGGGGCCTTCGCTGCAGTCGATTCCGCTGGCACAGCTGCAGCTGGCCGTGGGCTTGCTGCTCCTGCTGTTCGGCATGCGCTGGCTGCAAAAGGCGGTGCTGCGCTCCGCCGGCGTGATCGCGCTGCGCGACGAGGCGCTCGAGTTCTCGACCCGGACGCGGGCCCTGCAGGGTGATCCACGGGGGGGCGGTGGCATCGACGCCACCGGCTTCCTCACCGCCTTCAAGGCGGTGCTGCTGGAGGGCATCGAAGTGGTGTTCGTGGTGGTGGCGCTGAGCCTCAAAGGCGGCATGCTGCTGCCCGCGTCGGCCGGTGCGCTGCTCGCCCTCCTGCTCGTGGCCCTGCTCGGCCTGCTGCTGCACCGCCCGCTCGCGACGGTGCCGGAGAACACGCTGAAGTTTTCGGTGGGCGTGATGCTCACCGCATTCGGCACCTACTGGACCGGCGAGGGGCTGGGCTTCGCCTGGCCCGGGTCGGACGCGATCGTTCTGCTCCTGATCGCCGCCTTCCTGGCCATGGGTTGGCTGCTGGCCAGGGCCTGCGCGCGGCTGCCGGCGCCGCCGGCCCGGACGCCCTCCAGCAGCGGCTCGCCGGCACGCGCGCCACGCGGCCTGCTGCCCACGATGGTCGGCGAGCTGCTGGGGCTGTTCGTCGACGATCTGTGGCTCGCCTTCGGCATTGCCGGCTGGGTGCTGCTCTCGGCGGCGCTGCTGTCGCTGGACGCCCGCGTCGCCGCTTCGGCACCCGCCCTGTTTCCTGCCGGCCTCGCTGGCGTGCTGGCGGTCAGTGCGTGGCGCCGCGCCCTCGCCGCGGCTCCATTGGCTCGCAGCACCGAGTTGCACTGAGACCGTCGCCGAGGCGTCCCGGTGGTGTTCAGCCCTCCTGCTCGAGGTGACTTCCATCGGTTGACGCAGCAAGCCGTCAACTCCGACGATGACCCTCGAGGGGCTCGGGGCCTGGCGGCGATCCGAAGGTCACGGCGACGTTGGCCGTGGAGGGGGCCATGAATGGCACTGGCAACGGCGCCGACGACTACCTGACGAAGCCGTTTTCGCCGCGCTGGATGCTGGCCCGCATCCGTGCGCTGCTGCGCCGGGTGAGGATGCGCGGCACCCAGCGTCGGCCTCGGCGCAGCGACTGCTCGACGGCGCATCGACCACGCTGGTCGCGCCCGACGCGCCCGGGCAGCCGGCAGGGGGAAGCGATTTCGCAGCGCTCGCGTCCGCGCACAGCCGCGCGCTCTCGCGCCTGTCCCGGGAGATGGCCGATGCGATCCGCGCGCTCCAGAGCGGTCCCTGAAGCGGCCGCTGCAAACGAAGCGATCGCCGCCGGTGCGTGACGCCGATGTAATCCGCGCGAAAGCTTGCCGTCGCCGATGCCTTCCTATCCTCACAGCATCCGGTCGCAGAGCCTGGCTCCTCGGGCCTGCGCTGAACCGGATGCAATGGTGAAGTTGAAAGGAACCGAGATGAACTACCAGCACAAGCTGGCGGCGGCCGTCCTGCTGGCCGCGGTCGCGGGCGTAGTGTCCGCGCAGGGGCTGACGCGGGCCCAGGTGGAGGCCCAAACGATGCAGGCCATCAGGAACGGCGACATCATGGCTCCCGGCGACGCGGGCCTGACCTATCGGCAGGAAGATCCGGCCGCCTACCCGGCCCAGCCCGCGCCGCCACCCGGCAAGACGCGCGCGCAGGTCAAGGCCGAAACCATGACCGCCATCCGCAACGGCGACATCCTCGCTCCCGGCGACGCCGGCGAGACCTTGGCGCAGGAGTATCCCGCCGAATACCCGGCCAAGCCCATCGTGGTCGGCAAGACCCGCGCCGAGGCGAGGGAAGAACGCGACATCGCGGTCCGGGACGGCGACATCCTCGCTCCTGGCGAGGCCGGAATGACCTTGGCCCAGGAGGAGCCGGCGATGTACGCGGCGCAGCGGGCGGCGGATGCGCCCATCTTGGCCAAGCTGCAAGCGCAAGAGGCCGCGCGAGAGGCGGCGCAGGCGGCGTTGCTGAACGGGACGCTGCAGCCGGCGCAGTCCGCGGCGACCATGCCGGGGATCGCTGCGCAGTAGCAGCCGGCGCGTCGTGCACGACTCGACGCGACGCAGGAGGGGCTTCGCGGCCCCTGACGTGCGCTGCCGGTTCCCGTGTGCGCCGGCATTGCGAATGTCATCGCTGATGGGCGCGTGAAACCGCCAGGTAATCCCCCGTCCGCACAGTGCCCCCCCTCCCTGCTTCTTGTGGAGAGTGCCATGCAGCCCCTTTGGACGAAGCCCGTCAGCCGGAGAGACTCGAGCAGCTTGAGCAAGCTCCAAAGTGGCGCTTCTGCCGAGGCTCAGCTCGAGAGATCGCCGTCTGGGTACGCACACTGCTGGCCCGAAGGTTCCGACCCTGCTCATCGTGATTGGCCGATGCACCGCCGCCCTGCGCGACCGCATGCTGTTCCCATGTCTTTACCAGGAGAGATTGACATGAAGCACAACAAGGTGATTGCAGCACTCGCGACCGCGGGTGGGCTCTTCGCGATGAGCGGCGCCCATGCCTTCGTCCCGGCCGTGGTGGCCGGCATCGCCGCCCTTAGCGGCGCGGCGATCGGCGGCGCGGCGGCACAAGCGCACAATCCGCCCGCAGTGGCGGTTGTCCCGAGCACCCCGACGGTGGTGCTGGGCGGTCCGCCCGCTACGGTGGAGGAAGTGATCCCGGCGCCGCGGGAAGGCTATCAATGGGAGCGGGGCCACTACGAGATCAACAACGGCGCCTCTACCTGGGTGACAGGCCACTGGGTCGCCAATGACGTGGTCATCTACGAACACTGACGCGGACTGATCCACCATCAACAAGGGGCACACAGCGTGCCCCTTCTCGTGAGGGGCTTTACGCATCCACCGCGATGAGAGAAGAACGCAGGTGGGTGGAGCTGGCCACGCTCGAACGGGTGTCCTGGTTTAACCACGGTCGCCTGCTCGAACCCATCGGCTACAAGAATCCCGGGGCGATTCACTCCCGTGCATTCGCGGGAGCTCCCGGCGGCGTGGCCGGCCCCAAGGTTCAGGCGCTCGCTCGTACCCTCGCCCTCTGCGCCAGTTTCTCCCTGGCGTAAGGCACCAGGCCACCCGCGTCCAGGATCTGCAGGGCGGTTGCCGACAAGGGAGTTGCGGTCAGCACCTGGCCACTCGCGAGGTTGCTGATGCGCGCAGTCACCAGGTCCACATCGAGCGCCTGCCCCGTCTGCACCGCTTGCGTGATGCCCGGGCAGACCAGCACCGGGAAGGCGTTGTTGATGGCGTTGCGCAGGAAGAAGCGCGCGAACGACTCCGCGATCACCAGGCGCACGCCGGCACCACGCAAGGCGAATACCGGGCCTTCGACGGTCTTGCCGCCGCCGCCGAAGTTCATGCCCGCGACGACGATGCCGAAATCGCCCGCGAGCGCCTTGGCCGAGAAGGAAGGATCAAGGTCCGCGAACGCGGCCTTCGCCAGTTCAGCGTCCGACAACCCGGTGGAGCTCTTGAAGCGCGTGGGCATGATGTCCAACGCCTTCACGTCATCGCCGACGCGGTACGCATTGGCGCGGATCTGCTTAGACATGGGCCAGCTCCTTGCTCACGGGTTCGAGCGTGCGGGGATCGGTGATCACACCCCGCACCGCGGAGGCCGCCACCGTGTGCGGCGAGCCGAGGTAGACGAAGGAATCGGGGCTGCCCATGCGGCCCTTCATGTTGCGGTTGCCCGAGCTGATGGCGACTTCGCCCGCGCCCAGCACACCGCTGTGTTCGCCCATGCAGGGACCGCAGCCTGGCGGGAACACCAGCGCGCCGGCTTCCGACAAGGTGGCGATGTGGCCGGCCTTCAGCGCCCGCTGGTACACCTCGCGCGAAGCGGGCACGACCACGAAGCGCACACCGTCCGCAACCTTGCGGCCCTCCATGATCGTCGCAGCGGCGGCGAGGTCCTCGAAGCGGCCGTTCGTGCAGGTGCCGATGAAGGCCTCGTTGATCCGCTTGCCGGCCTGCGACGCGACGCTGTGGATGTTGTCCAGCGCGTGCGGGCACGCCAGCAGCGGTTCGAGCGCGCCGAGATCGACCTCGATCACGTCCTCGTAGCTGCAGTCCGGATCGCTGAAGACGGGCGTGAAGTCCCGCTGCGCGCGGCCTGCGGCGTACTCCAGTGTCACCGCGTCGGGCTCGAAGATGGCCGACTTGGCACCCATGTCCGAGCAGTAGTTCGTGATCGTGAAGCGCGCGTCCATGGACAGCGCTGCCACGCCCGTGCCGCCGATCTCGATGGTCTTGTAGATGGCCCGGCGCTCGTAGCCGAGCGTCTTCATCAGGTGCAGCGCCACGTCCTTGGTGGTGACACCCGCAGCCAGTTTGCCGTGCAGGTTGATGCGGATCGTGGCCGGCACCACCAGCCAGATCTCGCCCAGTGCCGCAGCCACGGCAGCATCCGTCTGGCCGACGCCGATGACCACCGCGCCCATCGCCCCGCCGGTGGGCGTATGCGATTCGTTCATGACCACCAGTTCACCGGGCAGCACGAGGCCCTGCTCGGGCATCACCACGTGCATGATCCCGCTGCCGACGTCGAACAGGTTCTTCACCTCGAACTTCTTCGCCGCCTGGCGAATGGCCGCGTGCACGTCGGCGATAGCCACGGTCTGGGCCGGGCTTTGGTGGTCCAGCGTGAAGGCCACGCGCTCTCGGTCGAACAGCTGCTCGGAGCCGATGGCGCCGAGCGTGTTGAAGACCAGCTTGCCCTGCAGGTCCATGCTGGCGACCTGGTCCACCTTGCAGTCCAGGAACTGGCCCGGTTGCACAGCATCCAGCCCGGCCGCCCGGGCCAGGATCTTTTCCGTGATCGTCATGCCCATGTCGGTCCTCACTCGGCGGCGATGTGCGCCAGCTGGATGGTGCTGGCCCACTTGGCCGAGTCGGCCTGGATCAGGTTTGCGAACTGCGCCGCCGAGGTCGCCGTGGGAGCCTGCAGCCCCAGCATCTGGTAGCGGGCGTGCAGTTCGGGGTCCTTCAGGACCTCGGTGAGGTCCTTCTGCAGCTTCTCGACGACCTCCCGGGGCATATGCGCAGGGCCGACCAGGCCAAACCAGTTGCTGAAGTTGTACTTCGGCAGGCCAGCCTCCGCCATCGTGGGTACGCCCGGCAGCAGCGGCGAGCGCTTGGCGCCAAGCACCGCCAGCGGCTTGAGCTTGCCCGCCTTGATCTGCGGCACGACTTGCGAGGCCGCGTCGAAATCCAGCTGCGTCTGGCCACCCAGCACCGCATTCACGGCATCGGCGGTGCCCTTGTACGGCACCAGGTTCAGGTCGACGCCGGCTTCGTTCTCGAACAGGGCGGCGGCCAGGTGCGGGGCGCCGCCGTTGCCGGAGGTGGCGCTCGTCACGGTGCCCGGCTTCGTCTTCGCAGCAGCCACCAGTTCCTTCACGTCGTGGAAGGGCGCGTTCGGTTGCGTCACCAGAACAAAGTCGACGCCGGCGGTCTGGGCGATCGGCGTGAAGTCCTTGACCGGGTCGAACTTCATGTTCTTGTACAGGTGCTGGTTCACGGTCAGATTGCCCGCCGTGGCCATCAGCAGCGTGTACCCGTCGGCCGGGGATCTGGCCACGGCCTCGGAGCCGATCACGCCGGCGGCGCCCGGCCTGTTGTCGACGATCACCTGCTGGCCCCACTTGGTGGTGAGCTTCTGGGCGATCAGGCGCGCCACCACGTCGGTGGGCCCGCCGGGCGTGAAGGCCACCACGATCCTGACCGGCTTGTCGGGGTAGCTGCCCTGTGCGAGCGCGCTGCCGGCGCCGGCGACGAGAGTGGCCGCGGCGAGGGCGGTGGCGAAGGTACGGCGCGTGAACTGCATGCTGTCTCCTGGATTCGAGTTTTTAGCGGGTGAGCGAAGCGACAGCCTTGGCCTTGGCGGTGCAGGCGGCCATCAGGAAGGAAAGGTCGGTGCCGGTGGAGACGAAGCGCGCGCCCATGCGCACGAACTTTTCCACCAGATCGGGGCGCGAGGCCAGGCCGCCGATGCCCACGTGCTTGCCATGCTTGCGGCAGGCGGCGATCGTGCGCTCATAGGCGGCGGTGACGCGCGGGTCGTCGTACTGGCCGGGGATGCCCCATTCGGCGGTCAGGTCGTTGGTGCCGACCAGCATCATGTCCACGCCATCGACGGCGGCAATTTCCTCGACCTGCGCCAGCGCGGCGACCGCCTCCATCATCACGATGACCATGGTCTGCCGGTTCAGCGCCAGGTTGGCTTCGGTGGTCGGGAAACTGCGGTACTGCAGGTGCGGCAGCCCGCCGTTCGCGGAGCGGTCGCCCTGCGGCGCGAAGCGCGCGTAGCGCACCACCTCGCGCGCCTGTTCGGCGCTGCGCACATGCGGCGCGATGACGCCGACGGCCCCGCCATCGAGCACCCGGGAGATGTATTCGGGGCTGTTGGCCGGCACGCGCACGAAGGCCGGAATCCCGATCTCGAGGGCGGCCATGCAGATCTGGCTGGTGGTCTCCAGCGAGAAGCTGCAGTGCTCCATGTCGATGTAGAAGGTATCGAAGCCGGCGGATTTGGCGATGCGGGCGATCTCCACGCCACTCACCAGGCGCACCATCATGGAAGCCACGACTTCGTCGCGGGCCAGCTTCTCCTTCACCGGGTTGCGAAGGATGTCGTCGAGGGAGGGGTTCATGGGTGCGCGGCCTGGCCGCCGGAGTTCCAAAAGATTCTCACATTGTAGGAGATCTTTTTCCTCCCCAAAGCACCCATGGCTGACTATCCCAGCGCGCGAGCCGGCAGGTCCACCACGTTCGCGCTTTCGGCGATGCCTCGGGAGATGGCCGCCGCGGCCTCGAGCAGTCGCGGCGCCAGCCCCTTGAATTCGGCCAGGCGAGGCGAGCGGGTGGAGGTGGCGAGCGCCACGCTGCCCAGTACCTCGCCGTCCTTGTTGAACAAGGGCGCTGCCAGCCCGGCGATGCCGGCGCGGAATTCGCCGGCCGAAAAAGCGTAGCCCTGCTGGCGGATGCGCGCCAGCTTGGCCTTCAGCGTCTCCCAGTCGCGCCCCAAGCCCGCAGCGCTGATGCTTTCCTGCTGCTTGCTGAAGACACTGCGCAACTGGTGCGGCGGCAGGTGCGCCAGGATGATGTTGGCCGTCGCGCCGGCCACGAGCGGCCGCTGCTGCCCGCGCCCGAACAGGCCCGGTGGGGCGTCCTCGGTGGCGACCTGCTGGACGCACATGACCGAGTCGCTATAAAGGACCGACAGCAGCGCACTGAAACCGGTGCGCTTTGACAAGGCTGCGACGAGCGGGCTGCCGACGCTGTACACCGGGTCGGACGAGCGCGAGATGCGATCCAGCGCCAGCGCCCGGGGGCCGACCACATAGGAGCCGCTGCCGACGCGCGCCAGCAAGCCGGCCTGGTGCAGCGACTTGAGGTAGCGGTAGCAGGTGGACGGCGGCAACTCGGAGCGCGCAGCGAGTTCCTCGGCGGACCACAGCGGCGCGTCGACGCTGAAGGCGTCGAGCAGGGAAAGCATCTTGTCCTGGCTGCTCATCGCACCGGATTGTGGTGGAAAAAAAGCGAGCCCTGCAGCCCGCCCGGCCAATGACACGTCGCACCGGCGGACCGGCTCCGGCGGGCGTGGCGTTCGCCGTCGAACATCGTTGCGCTTTCGGCCAGAGCGAGATGTGGCGCGGTGAATGCCTCACCCCAGCCCGGCGAACGCCTCGACCACCGCCGGGCGGCCGGCGCCGGCGCTCACCAGCAGGGCAAGAAGCAGCCGTGCCTTGGCGGGCGTGAGGTGTGCCGCCGCGAGCAGCCCGCGCGCCAGCAAGTCCATTTCCGAGCCCGGGAATCCATAGGTCCCGGTGAACACGGGCCCCGCGCGAACGCGCGTACACAGGACCACGGGCATTTGCCCGGCGAGGGCCTGCAAGCGGTCGACGCAGGAGGCCGGTACGTGGCCCGCGCCGAGGCCCTCGATCACCGCACCGGCGTAGCCGAGCCCTGCGAGCACATCCAGCACCCGGCCGTCTTCGCCGAGGCCCAGCGACACTTGCGCGATGGCGGCGAGTGGCTCCTCGCCGCACAAGGACGGCGCGTGCGGCGTGGGCAGCGCCGGCACGCGTTCGGGCCTGGCAAGCAGATGCACGCGACCTTCGGCCACCAGGCCGATGCGGCCCACCCCCGGCGAGTCGAAGGCGCTCGTGAGGGAAGTGTGGGACTTCTGCACCCATCTCGCCGCGTGGATCTCGTCGTTCAGCACCACGACGGCACCGAGGCCGCGCAGGCGCGCGTCGGCGGCCACGGTGACCGCCGCCAGCAGGTTGGCCGGGCCATCCGCACCGGGCGCCTGCGGGCCGCGCATGGCGCCGGTCACCACCACGGGGGCGCCGCCCTGGGTGGCCAGCAAGTCCAGCACGAAGGCCGTCTCCTCGATGGTGTCGGTGCCCTGCACCACCACCGCCCCCACAGGCGCATCCGGAGTGCCGGTGAGCCGGCCGCGCAGCAGCGACGCGACGCCGCACAGCTGCTGCAGCGAGAGCGACGCGCCGGGCAGGTTCATGGGCGTGACGGCCTCCAGTTCGGCCACGCGCGCCAGCCGCGGTTCCGCCGCCAGCAACTGCTCGCCCGTCAGCGTCGGGCGGATGCCGCCCAGGCCGCTGGAAGTCATGGCGATCGTGCCGCCGAGCGACACAACCAGGACGCGGGGGAACTGCTGCGCGCCGCTCATGCCTTGCCGTGCGTGCCCGGCTGCCCCCCGTTTTGCGCAAGGAACCAGTCGAGGATCTGCTCGCCGCTCCACACCACCACACCGTCGTGGCCGAGGATGTAGTCGTAGAGCTCCTCGACGTAGCCGATGCGGTGCGGCACGCCACTGAGGTAGGGGTGCACCGAGAGCGCCATCACGCGCGGCTGCTTCGCTCCGTCGCGGTACAGCCGGTCGAAGTGCGCCTTGCCGCGCTTGAGCATTTCGTCGGAAGGGTGCTGCTGCACCGCGGAGACCACCACGTCGTTGGTGTCGACGGTGTACGGGATCGACGTGATCCTGCCCTTGGGCGAGCGCAGCGCCACCGGCTGGTCGTCCAGAACCCAGTCGGCCACGTACTCGATGCCGCATTCGGCCAGGTGGTCCAGCGTGTCGTCGGTCTCCGTCAGGCCCGGGCTTTCCCAGCCGCGCGGCGCCTTGCCCGTGAACCGGCGGATGGCCTCGATGGTCTGCATGATGGCGGCCTTCTGGTCTTCCACCTTGTGCATGGGACGCTGCACGTGGCCATGCCCCATGAACTCCCAGCCGGCCTCCAGCGCTGCGCGGCACACCTCTTCGTAGACCTCGCAGGTCTGGCCGTTGAGGGCGAAGGTCGCCGGCATGCCGCGACTCTGGATGGCCTCGAGGATGCGCCAGAAGCCCACGCGCATGCCGTACTCGTGCCAGGCCCAGTTCGGGATGTCCGGCAGCAGCGGTGCACCCATGGGCGGCGAGAGCACCGCCCGCGGCATGGCGCCGGCGGGATCCCAGACCTCCACGTTGACGATGTTCCAGACCACCACGCGCGCATCGCCGGGCAGGCGCAGCACGGGGCGGTTGACGATGGACTGGTAGGGCGCGCGTGCACGCACGCTCGCTCCGAGGGACGAAGTCATGGGGTCTCCTTGAAAATTTCGCTGCCGGCAATCACGCCCGGCGGCAGGCTGTAGCAGAAGTCGGCGATCTCGCCGGGGCGCGCCAGCCAGAGCCGGTCGCGGGACGGGCTCTCCAGGCAGTGGCGCAGTGCCTGCCGCAGCAGGCGCAGCCGGAAGGGCTGGCCGAAGATGTTGGGGTGCACCGAGACGTTCATCACCAGCGGATGGCGCTCGCACTGTTCGGCCATTTCGTCGAACTGCTGCACGATCATGTCGCAGAACTCGGAGGCGTCCTGCTTGCGATGGGTGATCACCTGCGAGTCGTTGAGCTCGATGGGATAGGGCACCGACAGGATCGGGCCGCTGCGCGTGCGCATCCAGACCGGCTGGTCGTCCATCGGCCAGTCCATCAGGTACTTGAAGCCCGCTTCCTTCAGCAGGTCGGGCGTCCAGGGCGTTTCGTAGGCGCCGGACCCCATCCAGCCGCTGGGCGCACGGCCCTCGTGCCGCACGAAAGTGGCGACCACCTCCTGGAGGATGCGTTCCTCGTCCGCCTCCCACAGGCCCCGGTGGTTCTCGGCGTTGGTGCGGCCGTGGCCCACGATCTCGTCGCCGCGGCGGCGGATCGCGTCCATGACCTGCGGCGCATGGTCGTAGACCAGGCTGTTCACGTTGTGGGCGGCGGGCAGGCCAAGCTGGTCGAACAGGTCGAACAAGCGCCAGATGCCGATCCGGTTGCCGTAGTCGCGCCAGGCATAGTTGCGGTGCGTCTGCGGCTCGCCGCTCTTCGCCGGGTCGTGGCCGTTGCCGGCGCCAAAGGCGAAGCATTCGACATTGGTGGTGATCACGAAGGCCAGGCGCTTGCCGCCGGGCCAGCTGTAATCCCGGCGGCCGGGCAGCGGGTGGTAGTCGTAGCGGGTGTGCCGGGGAAGGAGCGGACGTGCCATGCGGAGGTGGGCCTCGGGAATGCGGGACGGGTGACCCGCTGCGCCGGGATGCTAATGGCGCGTCTCCGCACACGCAATGGAATGCCATCGGATTCCACATGTTGGACACGCGTCCGTGCGTCGGCGCCTGGCCGGCCCATGCCCCAAAGCGGCCAGCGCGGCCCCATCTTGGTGAAAACGCGCGGACATGGGGCGCAGGAGTTCCAAATACTGGAACAACGCGGAGATGTGTTGACACCCGGAAGACCAGACTCCTAAGCTGGTCCGGAACCTGCACATCACCGCGGTGTCCAGGCCTCTCCACGCTGTTCCTCCCTCACGCACCCATCCGCATCCGCACCCATGACGACTTTCCTGTTGAAGCTGGCGGCCGCCGTCGTCGGCGCCTCGCTGATCGCGCCCCTCGCCTCGGCCCAGAACGCGCCCTATCCCTCCCGGCCCATTACCCTGGTGGTCGGCTTCACGCCCGGCGGCATTTCCGACGTGCTGGCGCGCGCGCTGGCGGCGCGGCTGACCGTGCAGATGGGCCAGACCGTCATCGTGGACAACCGGCCGGGCGCAGCCACCACCGTCGCATCGACGTTCGTCGCCCACGCGCCGGCGGACGGCTACACGCTGTACTTCCAGGACATGACCAGCCACGCCATCAGCGCGGCGGCGTACAAGAGGCTGAATTTCCAGCCGTGGAACGACTTCACGATGATCAGCCTGGTGGCGACCACGCCGCTGATGCTGGTATCGAGCATCGCCTCCAACGCCACCGACGTGAAGACGCTCATCGCGAAGGCCAAGGCCGCGCCTCAGCCGCTGCCCTATGCATCTTCCGGCAACGGCGCCATCACCCACCTGGCCGCGGAGTCGTTCAAGCAGTTGGCCGGCATCGACGCGCTGCACGTCCCTTACAAGGGCGGGGCGCCGTCGACGCAGGCGCTCATCGGCGGCGAGGTGGCCTTCAGCTTTTCCAGCATGCCGCCCGCAATCGCCC
Organism: Ramlibacter sp.; assembly: GCF_028291745.1. Taxonomy (GTDB): domain Bacteria; phylum Pseudomonadota; class Gammaproteobacteria; order Burkholderiales; family Burkholderiaceae_C; genus Ramlibacter. The sequence goes on from NZ_JAQGNQ010000068.1 coordinate 25,319, forward strand.
AGATGAAGGCTGGCAGGCTCCATGGCCTCGCCGTGACGTCGGCGAAGCGTGTCCCCACCGCACCCGGCGTGCCCACGCTGCGCGAAGCGGGCATTCCGATGGACCTCCTGCTCTATAGCGGCATCCTCGGCCCCAAGGGCTTGCCCGCAGCGGTCGTCGAACGCATCGGCGCCGAAGTGAAGAAGGCCGTCGCCTCGCCCGAGATGAAGAAGGTCCTGCTCGATGCGGGTGCCGATGCGATGACCAGCACGCCCGCCGAATTCGCCAGCCGGATGCAATCCGAGGCCGCTTCCATGGCCAAGGCGGTGCAGTCCGCGGGCGTCGTGCTGGACTGACCACGGACGGCCGACCGATGCACAGCCTCCAGCGGCCCGCGTCCACGGATGTCCCGGGCACGCAGACCATCAGCCGGGCCATCCGCGTCCTGCAGGTGATCGCCGCGCACGCGCCCGGCGGCTTGCGGCTGGTCGACGTGGCGCGCGAGATGGGGCTGGAGCGGCCCACGGCGCATCGCCTGCTCAAGGCCCTCGCCTGCGAAGGCATGCTGGAGCAGCATGCGCGCACCCGCCGCTACAGCCTCGGCCCCTTGCTGTTCGAGCTCGGGATCTCGGCCACCCACCAGTTCAACCTCAAGGACGTGTGCGAGCCGGTGGTCGCGCAACTGGCGGAGGCGACCGGCGACACCACCTTTCTCTTCCTGCGCAGCGGTCTCGACGCCGTCTGCATCCTGCGCGTGCAGGGGGGCTACCCGATCCAGACGCCCTCGGTGCCCGTGGGTAGCCGCCAGCCCCTGGGCGTGAGCGCGGGCGGCCTGGCGCTGCTTGCCGCGCTGGCCGAAGAGGAGATCGCGGCCGTCATCAAGGCGGTGGCGCCGCGCCTCGGCGCGTACGGCGACCTGGAGGCCGACGACGTGCTGGAGCTGTGCGGCCTGGCCAAGCTTTCGGGCTACGCCGTGACGGGCAATCACGCCGTGCCGGGCGTGCGCGCCATCGGCCTGCCGATCTTCAATGCCGCCGGGAATCCGATCGCCGCCGTCACCGTGGCGGCGACCCAGGGACGCATGACGGACCAGCGCATCGCGGCCATTCTGCCCCTGCTGCGCAGCGCCGCGCGCGAACTCACCCACCTGCTTCACCAGTGACCGACCGGATCGGCCACCAAGGAACAACCATGAAGACGTATGCAAGCCCCGGCCAGGCCGGGCGGGCCGACAAGACGCTGGCCCTGAACATGAAGCTGCTCGCGCAGCACGAGCTGCAGGGGTTCGGCGGCCTCGGCGAGGGCATCGCCATGCAGCAGTGCCGCGATGGCCGCCGCATCCTCTGGCTCGCGCACGAGGCCGCGCCGAAGAACTTCACCGGCGTCGACGTCACGGATCCGCGCGCGCCGCGGGTCATCGTGCAGACCGACCTGCCGCACATGCGTGTGCGCTCGAATTCGCTCGACGTGTCGGGTGACCTGATGGCGGTGGCCTACCAGTGCCAGGTGCCGGGGCTCACGCCGGCCGGGTTCGACCTGTTCGACATCAGCACGCCCGAGTCGCCGCGGCTGCTGTCGCACTTCGACTGCTCGGGTCCCCACTCGCGCGGCGTGCATGCCCTGTGGTTCGTCGACGGGCAGTACGTGCACCTGGCCTCCGGCGCGCCGGATTTCCAGCCGCACAACCCGCTGGATGACCAGTTCTACCGCATCATCGACGTGCGCGACCCCACGCGGCCGGTCGAGGCGGGCCGCTGGTGGCTGCCGGGCACGCGCGTGGGCGACGAGGCGCCGCCGCCGCCCCGCCTACCCGCCCAGTTCGATACGGGCTTTCGCGTGCACAACACCAATGTCTTTCCCGAGCGTCCCGACCGCGCCTATGTGGGCTACATCGACGGCGGCGCGGTGGTGCTCGACATCAGCGACATGGCGCGTCCGCGCGTGGTCTCCAGCTGGAACCATTCGCCGCCCTTCAACGGCTTCACGCACACGGTGCTGCCGCTGTTCGAGCGCAAGCTGTGGATCGTGAGCGACGAGTGCGTGCAGGACAACGGCGCGGACTGGCCCAAGCTGGTGTGGGTGCTCGATGCCCGCAGCGAGGCCAATCCCGTGCCGATCGGCACCTTCCCGGCGCCCCCGTTCGAGGCCTTTGCCAAACGCGGCGGCCGCTTCGGCGCGCACAACCTGCACGAGAACCTGCCGGGCCCTGCCTCGTTCCGTTCGGACACGATCATCGTCGGCACCTTCTTCAATGCCGGCGTGCGCGTCTACGACACCAGCAATCCCTACCAGGTGCAGGAGATCGCGTATTACGTGCCCGGTGCACCGCCCCTGTCGCCGGCCGGTGCGATCCAGCTCAATGACGTCTACGTGGACGAGCGGCGCATCGTGTACACGGTCGACCGCTTCTGCGGCGGCCTCTACATCCTCGAGATGGACATCTGATGCAGCCGCTTGCGCTTGCGCAGCACCGGGACGGGCCGGCCGGCCGCATCCCGGTCACGCTGGTCACGGGCTTCCTGGGCAGCGGAAAGACGACCTTGCTGTCGCACGTGCTGCGCCAGCCGGAGATGAACCGCGCCGCCGTGGTGATCAACGAGATCGGCGAGGTCGGCATCGACCATGAGCTGGTCGCCGTCTCGTCCGAGAACATCTCGGTGCTGGTCAACGGCTGCATCTGCTGCACGGTGCGCACCGACCTGCAGGAGACCTTGCGCGAGTTGTTCGGCCAGCGCCGCGCCGGCCAGGTTCCGGACTTCGACCGCGTGATCGTCGAGACCACCGGCCTGGCCGACCCGGCGCCGGTCGTGCAAACCCTGGTGAGCGACACGATGCTTGCCGCGCACTACCGGGTGGACGGGGTCGTGACGCTGGTGGATGCGGTGCACGGCCAGGGGCTGCTGCGCGACCAGCCCGAAGCCCGCAAGCAGGTGGCCCTGGCCGACCGCGTGCTGGTGAGCAAGTCGGACCTGGCGACACCGCAGCAACTGGCCGGTGTGCGAGCCGACATCGAATCCCTCAACCGCACGGCGAGCATCCACACGGTGCTGCACGGCCAGCTCGATCCGGCGCTTCTGGTCGGCATCGGGCTGGCCAGCGCGCGGGCGGGCGAGCACACGCTGCGCTTTCTCAACGAAGCCCCGGACCACCGGCTGCGGCCCTTCCCCGGCGGCGCGTCGCCGCACCTTGCGGACATCAGGACCTTCTCGCTGCGCATCGAGGAAGCATTCACCTGGGACGCGTTCGCTGCCGCCATGGACCTGCTCACCTCGGTGCGCGGCGCCGACCTCCTGCGCGCCAAGGGCATCGTCAACGTCGACGGCCAGCCGGTGGTCGTGCAGTGCGTGCAGCACATCTTCCATCCGGCCGTGCCGCTCGATCGCTGGCCGAGCGACGATCACGCCACCCGCCTGGTCTTCATCACGCGGCGCCTCGAGGAGCGGGTGATCCGCTCGCTCTTCGGGGCGGTGCGTGAGCTTGCGCCCTCCGGCGGCCAAGAGTCCGCCAGCCAACAACTTCGATCCTCATGACCCAAGCGTCCGGCGCTTCTCTGGTTCGCCCCCTGTTGCCGTTCGAGGCCGGTGCGGGCAAGTTGCCGCTGGCCGGCGGCATGCGCGGCGGCAACTGGGTGTTCGCCTCCGGACTGCTGCCATCGGCATTCGGCTCGCCGGCGCGGCCCTTGTCCGGCGAGCCGCAGTGGACCACGCAGTTTCGCTCCTTGTGGGCGCGCGCAGGGGAGGTCCTGCATGCCGGGGGCAGCGAGCTCTCGCGCATCGTGCGTGCCGACCAATTCTTCACGGATTGGCGTGCCGTCGCCTTCTTCCACGAGACCCGGCGCAACGCATGCGGAAGACATGTCCCGCCGAGCACGTCGGTGCTGGAGGCCGGGCTGCTGCTGCCCCGCGCCTCGGTTTCGATGAACCTGGTCGCCGCGGCAGCGGACGGGCCGGCAATCGTGCCGATCTTTCCCGAGGGCCTGGATCTGCCCGCGACCTCGTCCTTCGTTCCCGTCGTCCGCACAGCCGGCCTCGTGTTCGTCGCCGGCCTGATGGCGGCGTGGAAGGAAGGCGATCTTGGCGGCATCGCGCCCGAGGCCAAGGTGCCCGAGGGCCACCTCTGGAAGGGCAACCGCATCCAGCTCGAGACGGAGTATCTGATCCGCAGGAAGCTGAAGGTCGCGCTGGAGAGCGCAGGCTCTTCGTTGGACCGCGTGGTGAAGGCGGACGTGTTCCTGTCCGACCTGGGCGATGCGCCGGCCTTCAACCAGGTCTGGGCGCGCACCTTCGGCGCGAAGATTCCCGCGACCACCATCACGACGACGACGCAGCCCGGTTTCGCGATCGCGGATGCACGCATCGAGATCAACCTGGTCGCGGCCACCGACGAACTGCAGGCCGAGCGGATCGATGTTCCCGCTGCGGCGGCCAGCGTCTGCGATGGCTACCCCATCGCGATGCGCGCCGGGGATCTGCTGTTCTTCTCCGGACTGCTGGCGGCAGACGCCGATGGCCTGGTGCCGGCCGCCCGCGTCGATCCCTGCGAGCCCCATTTCGGACGCTCCATCGAGGGCGAGATGGAGTACCTGCGTCCGTTGCGGATGCAGCGTGCAAGTCGGCGGGCACCCGGCTGGAGAACGTGCTGCGCATCCAGCAGGCGCACACCAGCCTGGCCGACTTCTATCCGGCCTGCCGGCAGTGGCAGCAACGCCTGCCGGGGCTGCCGCTGCCGATTTCCGCCATCGAGGTCCCCGGTGAGTTGCTGGTGCCGGGATGCACCGTGCAACTCGATCTGGTGGTGTATGCACCGTGAACCCGCTTTCCCTCATCTTCCAGGAGCTCCCATGCATGCCAGTCCTGCGCTCGCAAGCGGCCGCCGCCGTGTCCTTTCCCGTTTGATGCTTGGTGCCGCCGCACTCGTGTACGGCTCCGCTGCCTGGAGCCAGGGCTATCCCAGCCGGCCGGTGCGGATCGTGGTTCCTTTCGCGGCCGGGGGCGGCTCGGACGTGGTCGCGCGCATCGTCGCGCAGGAGCTGGGAGGGCGCCTCGGCCAAGCCGTGGTGGTCGAGAATCGCACCGGTGCCGGCGGCAGCCTGGGCGCCGGGGAAGTGGCCCGCTCCGAGCCGAACGGCTACACCTTGCTGCTCGGATCTACCTCCGAGCTCGTGGAGTACCCGCTCCTCAACAGCCGCACGCCCTACGATCCGCGCAAGGCCTTCGTACCGATCGGCCTGATCGGGCGGGTGCCCATGGCCCTGATCGTGAGCAAGGACCTGCCGGCCAATTCCGTCGACGACCTGGTCAAGTACGCCAGGGCGAATCCCGGCAAGCTGAACTTCGGATCCGCGGGCACGGGAACCACGACGCACCTGGCGATGGAACTGTTCGCCTCCGCCACCGGAGTCAAGATGACGCACGTGCCCTACAAGGGCAGTGCCCTCGTGCTTCCCGACGTGCTGAATGGAAACCTGCAGGTCGCGATGCCGCTGTTGCCTAGCGTGCTGCCGTTCGCCAACGACAAGCGCCTGAAAATCCTCGCGGTGAGCACGGCCAGGCGATCGCCCGCTCTCGCGAACGTGCCGACCTTGCACGAGGCGGGGGTGAAGGATTTCGACGACGCGCTGTGGACCGGCCTGCTGGCGCCGGCGGGCACGCCGCCAGAGATCATCGCCAGGATCAACAAGGAACTCGTGGCGGTGCTGGCCACGCCCGCCGTGAGGGACGCCCTGTCCCGCCAGGGCACGGACGTGACGCCAAGCTCGCCCGAGCAGCTGGCAGGCAAGATCAGCTCGGATCTGGGATTCTGGGGCGCCCTGATCAAGGAGAAGGGCATCTCCGTCGAGTGAGGTCCCGTGCGCCGCTGCGCGTGCGAAGGGAGTTCATCACTCCTTCCGCAGTGGCGATCTCGAGGTGATGCTCTATCAGGCCTGCGCCTTCGCGGCAGCCATCTCGGCGCCGGTGTGGTACCAGCCGAGCATGCGCATCAGCGGTTCGTCCGAGACCCGCAGCAGGATGCTGTCCTCGTCGGCGACATGCTGCTGGTCCTGCCAGGCCGGGGCGGCGATCATGTCGCCGCGGCTCCAGGTGAACTCGCGCTCGCCGCTGCGCGAGCGGCCGCTGCCCTGCACCACCGTGAACACCTCGTTGGCGGTGCTGCGGTCGCGCGTCCAGGCCGCATCGCGCGCCAGTCGCACGGCCACGCGGTCGAAGCTCACCAGCGTGGCCGGCCCGAGCACCAGGGTCCGCACGCCGGGTGCGCACTCCGGCGCGTCCAGCAGCCGATGCGCATAGTCGCTGAACGCAATGCGCATGGGCGACCGAGCTTCGACGTGCGTGGCCGTCTCGTCCTTCTGCGGATGCTGCTGGAAGAACATCGGCCCGATCATCGCCGTCAGCGGCGCGTCGAGGAAGTCGATCCAGTAGGCGTCCTGCGTGCTCTCGTTGGAGTGGCCGTACCAGCACCAGTTGGGCGTGAGCAGCACGTCCCCCGGCAGCATGGGAATCTTGACGCCGTCGACGACGGTGTAGGTCTCCTGCGCGGCCTCGAGCACGATGCGCATCGCGTTGGGCGTGTGCCGGTGCGTATGAGCCTTTTCCCCGGCCTTCACCGGCAACTTCGGCAGCGACGACTTCTTCACCAAGGGCTTCACCAGGCTGGCCTGAGGAGAGATCAAGAACGCGGTCAATGAATGGCCTCCGAAGCCAAGGCCATCCGCGCCACAGCCACGACCTGATCGCCCAGGGGGTCTGGGCGAGGTCGTGCGGCGAGCCTGCTTGACCGTCAGGCCCCTGCCCGCAGGGCCTTGGCGGCCAACACCATGTTCGACAGCGCGGGCAGCACCTCTCCCCACTGGCGTGTCTTCAAGCCACAGTCCGGGTTCACCCAGAGCCGCTCCGCGGGGATGCGCTCGGCGGCCTTTTGCATCAGCTCGATGATGTGCTTCTGCGTCGGGATGTTCGGCGAGTGAATGTCGTAGACCCCGGGGCCAATCTCATTCGGGTACTTGAAGTTGTCGAACGCGTCGAGCAACTCCATGTTCGAGCGCGATGTCTCGATGGTGATCACGTCAGCATCCATCTCGGCAATCGACGCAATGATGTCGTTGAATTCCGAGTAGCACATGTGCGTGTGGATCTGCGTCTCGTCGCGCACCCCGTTGGCGGTGATGCGGAAGGACTCCACCGCCCAATCCAGGTAGTCCTTCCACTGCGACTTGCGCAGCGGCAAGCCTTCGCGCAGTGCCGCCTCGTCGATCTGAATCACGCGCACGCCCGCCTGCTCCAGGTCCAGGACCTCCTGCCGGATCGCCAGAGCCAGCTGCTTGCACGACGCCGAGCGTGGCTGGTCATCCCGCACGAAGGACCAGTTCAGAATGGTGACCGGTCCGGTCAGCATGCCCTTCATCGGCTTCTTCGTGAGCGACTGTGCGTAGGTGATCCACTCCACGGTCATCGGCCGCGGCCGCCGGATATCGCCGAACAGGATGGGCGGCTTCACGCAGCGCGAGCCGTAGGACTGCACCCAGCCGAAGTGGCTGAAGGCGTAGCCTGCCAGCTGCTCGCCGAAGTACTCGACCATGTCGTTGCGTTCGGCTTCGCCGTGCACCAGGACGTCCAGGCCCAGGGCCTCCTGCTCGCGCACGCTGCGCGCGATCTCCGCGTGCATCGCCGCCTTGTAGCCGGTTTCGTCGAGCCGTCCGGCCTTGAACTCGCTGCGGGCGTGGCGGATCTCGCCGGTCTGGGGGAAGGAGCCAATGGTGGTTGTGGGGTAGGCCGGCAGCTGCAGCACGGCCGCCTGCTTCGTCGCGCGGTTCTGGTAGGCGCTTTCGCGCCGGCCGAGCCGTGCGCTGATCTTGGCAACCGCTGCCTGCACGGCGGGATTGTTCACGCGCGGCGATGCGCGGCGGGCAGCGAGCGCCGACTGGTTGGCCGCCAGTTCCGCCAGGACCGCGTCGCGGCCTTCGCGCAACGCCCGGCCCAGCACCTTCAGTTCATCGAGCTTCTGCAGCGCGAACGCGAGCCACGACTTGACCTCGGCATCCAGCTTGTGCTCGCTTTCCAGGTCCACCGGCACGTGCAACAGCGAGCACGAGGGCGAGATCCACAGGCGCTCACCGAGGCGCTGTGCCAGTGGCTCCAGCCAGTCCAGAACGGCGGCGAGGTCCGTCTTCCACACGTTGCGGCCGTTGATGACGCCCAGCGAGAGCACCTTGTGCCCGGGCAGCAGGTTCAGCAGGGCCAGGATGTCGTCGCGCCCATTGATGGCATCCACGTGCAGGCCGGCGACCGGCAAGTTGGCGGCCAGGTATTGATTCTCCAGCAGCTGGCCGAAGTAGGTCGCCAGCAGCAGCTTGACCCGGCAGCCCTTGAGCTGGTGGTAGGCATCGTTGAAAGCGTGCTGCCAGTCCGCAGCCAGTTCGGTGACGAGCAGCGGCTCGTCCACCTGCACCCACTCGACACCTTGCGCAGCGAGCGTGTCCAGCAGTTCGGCATAAGCGGGCAGCAGGCGGGGCAGCAATGCCAGTTTGTCCGAGTCGTCCCTGGCCTTGCCGATCGCGAGGTAGGTGACCGGACCAACGATCACTGGTTTGGCTTTCACGCCTTGGGCCTTCGCTTCGGCCAACTGCTCCAGCAGCCGCGAGGCATCGAGTTGGAACTGCGTTTGCGCGCTGAACTCGGGGACGATGTAGTGGTAGTTGGTATCGAACCACTTGGTCATCTCGCCGGCCGCGATGCCGCCGCAGCAGGCGGCGTGCTCCTGCGTGGCTTGCCCAGAGCGGCCGCGTGCAAGCCGGAAGTAGTTGTCCAGCGGATCGCCATGGAAGCCGCGCACGCGCTCGGGCAGGTTGCCCAACATGAAGCTCATGTCCAGCACCTGGTCGTACAACGAGAAATCGCCGACCGGCACGAGGTCGAGGCCGGCCTGCTGCTCCCAGTGGCGCTTGCGAAGTTCGGCGCCGAGGTCCGTCAGCGCGTCGCGCGAGGACTCGCCCTTCCAGTAGGACTCCAGTGCGAACTTCAGCTCGCGACGGGCGCCGATGCGGGGAAAACCGAGGTTGTGGATCATCGTCATGGAGGCGGATCGTAGGAACACAAACGCATGAAGTAAAATGGTTTTTCCTCACGTATCCATGAGCGGAATTTATCGACTATGCTGGAGCGCATCCACCTTGCCGTGCTGCGGGAAGTGGAGAAGCAGGGTTCCCTCACTGCTGCCGCCGACGTACTCTGCGTGACGCAGTCGGCCCTGAGCCACAGCATGAAGAAGCTCGAGCAGCAGCTCGGCACGAACGTCTGGCTGCGCGAAGGCCGCAGCCTGCGCTTGACGCAGGCTGGCCAATACCTGCTGGGGGTGGCGCATCGCGTGTTGCCGCAGCTGGAATTGGCAGAAGAGCGGCTGCGCCAGTTTGCGCAGGGCGAGTGCGGGTCTCTGCGCATCGGTATGGAGTGCCACCCCTGCTACCAGTGGCTGTTGAAGATCGTGTCGCCCTACCTCGCAGCCTGGCCCGGCGTCGACGTCGACGTGAAGCAGAAATTCCAGTTCGGCGGCATCGGTGCGCTCTTCGGCTATGAGATCGACCTGCTGGTGACGCCCGATCCGCTCTTCAAGCCCGGCCTTCGCTTCGAACCGGTGTTCGACTACGAGCAGGTGCTGGTCGTCGCTCGGGGCCACGCGCTGGCGAAAGCCGCTTACGTGAAGCCCAAGGACCTGGAGCGAGAGGTGCTCATCACCTACCCGGTCGCCACCGACCGCCTCGACGTCTACAACCAGTTCCTGCTGCCCGCGGGCATCACGCCCAAGCGGCACAAACCGATCGAGACGACCGACATCATGCTGCAGATGGTGGCCAGCGGCCGCGGCGTGGCTGCCCTGCCCCGCTGGCTGGTGGAAGAGTCCGCCGGCAGGTTCGACATCGTTCCCGTGCGCCTGGGCCCGCGCGGCATCGCCAAGCAGATCCACCTCGGAATGCGCGAAAGCGATGCCGCCATCGACTATCTGCGGGCCTTCGTCGAGATTGCCCGCAACTCGCGTCAGCTATAGCGCCTCCCCAGCGCGCCCATTCGGGCTTGCCGACCTGCACCGGGCCGCTGGAGCGGTGCGCTCGAGTGCTGCGCTCACTCCACCTTGCCGATGCGCTGGACCGCTGCCTTGATCCGTGCGAAGTCCTTGTCCAGGAACTCGTTGAACGCGGGCGCGTCGCGGTAGTCCACCAGTGCCCCCGCGCCGGACATGCGCTGAGCGAAGGCAGGGTCTTGCTGCACCGCCTGCGCGATGTCCGCACGGATCCTGCGGGTCAGCGCCTCCGGTGTCTTCGCCGGTGCGAACACCCCGATCCAGAGATAGAACTCGGCCCCGTTGTAGCCGAGCTCGACGGATGTGGGAACGTCTGGCAGCGATGGGTGTCGCCTGGCACCTGTTTGCACCAGAGGCCTGAGTGCGCCGCTCTTGATGTACGGCGCCACGGCCGCCGGCACGCTGGCCGTCAGCGCTACTTCCCCCGCCAGCACGGCCATGATGGACGGACCACCACCCTTGTACGGGATGTGGCGCAGCTTGATTCCCGCGCTGTGGGCCACCATCTCGATCGGCAGATGCGAGGCGCCGTACACGCCCGACGAGCCATAGGAGATGGCATCCGGCCGCTTCTTCGCATCGGCGACCAGATCCTGGAATGTCTTCCAGGGCGCGTCCGCCTTCACGACGAGCACCGTCGGATCGGACACGAGCAGCGCCAGCGGCTGGAAGTCCGAGCGCTCGTACGGCGGGGGGCGGTCGAACATCCGCTCCGACTCCGGCAGCGACAGCAGGCCCGGGTTGGTGACCAGCAGCGTGTAGCCGTCCGGTGCCGCGCGCTTGACATACCCCGCGCCGATGCCGCCGCCTGCCCCCGCGCGGTTGTTGATCACGACCGGCTGCTTCCACACCTTGCCAAGGCCTTCGCCGAGGAAACGTGCCGGGGCATCGGCTGCTCCGCCGGGTGGGAACGGCACGGTCAGGTCCACCGGCCGCGCGGGAAAGTCCTGCGCGCCTACCGCGCTCGTCGCCAGCAGCAGCGCGCAGGCCGCGACCTTCCAGTACCTGTTCAACGCGTACATCCAGCCTCCGTGATCGATGTCGAAACTTTCGTGCTCCCGTCGCCAGCGCGTGTCATCACGCTTTCCTCAGTCGGGCAGCACCGGAAACCCCTTCATGTCGACGCCCAGGGTCCCCGCCACATCGGACAGCGCGCCCCAGGTATCCGCCGGGAGGCGGATGCCGGCCTCAAGCCGCTGCTGGCGCGCGCGGTGCTCCGGCTCCCCGGGCACCAGCACCTCCTCGAAGCCCGGTGCCGGCGGCACGGACTTGATGCGATCCAGCGTTGCCGCCATCGCCTTCGCGTACTCCTCGAATGGCCGGAACACGGTGGCTTCCACCGCGAAGATGAAGATGCCGCTGCGCTTGGTGACCCCGGGGAAGGCGTCGGCGCCCGCCAGAGGTCCGCTCAGGAGTTCGGCGATCACCGCCAGTGCGTAGCCCTTGTGTCCGCCGAAGGGCAGCAGGAAGCCGCCGTCAAGGAATGCCGAGGGATCGCGCGAGGGCTTGCCGTCCCGGTCGCAGATGACGTCCGGGGGCAGCAATTCGTGCCTGGCCTTCGCCACCTTGACCTTGCCGGCCGCTATGGCCGACGTGGCGATGTCCAGCGTGACCGGCGCACCGCCGGGATTCGGAATGGAGAATGCGATCGGATTGGTGCCGAGCACGGCGGCCGCGCCGCCATAAGGCGCCGTCATCGGCCGGTCCACGGTGCCGATGGCCATGAACATGACCACCCCCTGGCGGGCGGCACGGTCCGTGAACGCCGCCAGGCGCCCCGTATGGGCGGCCTGAACGACGGACACCGCCGCCACCTTGTGCTGCTTCGCCTTGGCGATCGCGAGGTCGGCAGCGAACGCGCCAGTCACCTGCCCCAGTGCCCAGTTTCCGGTGACCAGCGCGGTGGTGTCTGTCTCGGAGATCACGACCGGTCGGGCCGCAGGCACGATCTCGCCGTCGTGGATGCTGCGGATGTACTCCGGGATGCGCAGCACGCCGTGCGAATCGTGACCGGCGAGATTGTTTTCGACCAGCACCTGCGCGACGCGATCCGCAAGGTCGGCGGGCGCGCCCGCCCTTTCGAAAATGGCGCGCGTGAGTCGCTCCAGGGCATCCTTGGTCAAGACGGGCATCGGGTTCTCTCCGCTGCGTGGAAAAGGGCACTGCGACCGGCGGTAACCGGGGCGGCGCTGGTGGATCAGCACAGTTGATCGGACGATCAACAGCCGACAGTCTGAAGCAGCGGAGATTCGGGCGCATTGGGGATGCTCCGGATTGCGCCAAGCGGGCCGCACAGCGTCTCGCGGCAGGAAGCCGGCACATCGGCAACCAGGCTTGGATGGCCGCCCGAGGACGGCTTCGGGCCGATCGCGCGACGGCCAGGCCAACGAATCTGAGTCCGGTTTTCATGAACATCTCCTTTTTTCGACTTCTTCCAGTTGGGTGCTGGCGAAGAGCAAAGGTCCGCGCCAATCACGGCAAGGCTTGCACCCCTAAGCACGCCGTGCTTCCTCGGCGCAGCAGGTGAAGAACACCGCGAACGACGTGGAGATCGCGATCGATTGGCGTGCGTTGGTATGGCCGGCGGAAGGCGACCAGCTCCGACCCGCGTTGGAATGGCTTCAGATGCTTCGAGCACACGCGCCCAGACACCTCCCAAAGCGTGGCAAGCGCCTGGGCGACCGGCTCGCCGTATCGCCGCGACGACGCCCGGCGATACACGTCCTTGGGTGCTGTTCCCAGCAGCCGGATGGCGTTCTTGCGGTGATACCCCGTCGTCGCGACGAACTCGTCCAGGATCGCGCCGCGATCACCTTGTGGACTGACGCGGTAGCGCGCGCCAACCGCCTGGACCAACTCTTTGCGAGTTCCCATGCTGATCTTCCTCATGGTCAGATGCTCGCCGAGCCATCCGTGCCCGTCGAGTGACATGAGGCTCATGGCGTACTTAGCCCCTCCACTAGCAATCACCGTGAGTCAATGCGGGGGTCAAATTCTGATGTCGCTTGACACCCTGGACCAAAGGGAGGCTTTGTCCCGCACACGGGCGGCTTCCCGGGTGCGATGAATCGCTCCTCTCCCCTCTGTCTTCTCGGCGGCGTCGCTCGATCGACAGCGCGGGCGTGCGTGCCCCTGGCTCACCTGCGCGGCGCGATGTTCTGCACATCACGATTACGCATGCGCCCATCCCGCGCGATGCATGGCGCTGGCCCGCGCGCGAACCTAAGATCGCGGCGTTTCACTCAGCCAGGATACGCAATGACCAAGCAATACCGGATGCCCATCGTCCACTGCACGCCCGAACAGATGGACAAGCGCGTGGCCCGATTCGACCAGCTGAAGTACCCCCCCAACCGTTATCACGACAGCCAGCTTGCCGGCCATGCACGCAAGAACTTCCTCGTGGTGGGCACCGGTCTGGTCGCGGAGGGTGCCTCGGATCCCTGGTCGGCGATCCCGGTCAAGGAAGGCTTCCAGATGTCTTACATCAAGGCGGTGCCGGGCAACGGTCCCATGCTGCACAACCACGACACCAATGAAACGTTCATCTGCCTCGAAGGCAAGTGGATGGTGATCTGGGGCCAACATGCCGAGCACTCCGTGCTGTTGAACAAGTACGACGTCTGCTCCATTCCGCCGTACGTGCCTCGTCGCTTCGAGTGCGTTGAGGCGGCCCCGGGCCAAGAGGAAGGCCTGCTGCAATCCATCCAGCCGGGCGACAAGCCCGAGGTGGAATGGATCTGAGCTAGTCCGGGCGGGCACTGGGCGCTTGCGCGGCCAGCTTGCCTGCCACGTCGCGCACCACCTGGCGCAGCCACTTGTGCGGCGGGTTCTGGTGCATGCGGTCGTGCCAATACATTCCCACTCGCACCTCGGCCAGCGCAAGTGGCGGCGGGAAGGTCTGCAACCCCAGCAAGGGGGCGAAGCGATCCGCGATGCCCACGGGAATGGTCGCCAGGAAGTCCGTGCGCGACACGACCGCCGGCACCGCAATGGCCGAGGGCAGCCACACGCCCATTCTGCGTTCGCGTCCGAGCTGCTGCAGCGCGGCGTCCACGGCGACCTCGATCGAGGAGCCGCCGCGCCCCAGCTTGTGGCCTGCATGCGGCCACCGCAGGAACGCGTCAAGCGTCAGTTCGCCGTTCAGAGGATGCGACCGGGCCGCGATGACCGTCAGCTTCTGCGCCCACAGCGCACTGGAGCGCAAGCCTTCCGGCGCGGTGCGGGTGAAGCTCAGGAGCAGGTCGATCTCGCCTTCCTCCAGGGCCTGTCGTGCCCGCTGGAGTTCGGGAATGCGCACGCGCAACTGCACGCGCGGTGCCAGCTGGCGCATGCGCTCGATCAGCGAGGGCAGCAGCATGAAGGAGACGGATTCGCTCGCCGCCAGTTCGAACGTGAGTTCCGCGGTGCCTGGGTCGAACGGCTGATCGGCCACCAGTGCGCGGTCGATCGTGTCGATGGCGGCGCCAAGCGTGGCGGCGAGTTCCCGCGCGCGCTCGGTTGGCACCATGCCCTTTTCCGTGCGCACCAGCAGTGGGTCATTGAAGATCCCGCGCAGCCGGCGCAGGACGGCGCTCATGGCGGGCTGCGTGGAACCCATGCGCTCCGCGGCCTTGGTGACATGCGCCTCCTCGACGAAGGCGCGAAGGCAGCGCAGAAGGTAGATGTCCAGGTGCTTGTCGGGCATGGCAGGTGCGGCGCGGACGCCCCCTGCGGTTCCGTGCATGACCACGCGCAGGGCCGCGCGTGGGCTGCGGGCGTCCGACTCGCGGTCGCTGGTCGGCTGCGGCGATTCTACTGCCGGGGTGGCGCGGCCCCGCAGGTCCCCGCAGCCGCTCAAGCCGCAGGCGCCCAGGGGTCCGGCGCGCGACCGAGGAAATCCGTGGCGACGTCGACCACGGTCACCTTGTCTGCATTCATTGCCTCGTCCAGCGCGCCCCTCAACTGGCTTGTCTGCGTCACGCGGATGCCATTGGCGCCGAAGGAGCGCGCGATGGCGGCAAAGTCGGTGGACCGGAACGCAGCCAGCTCGCGCACCTGCTCCATCGGCATGCCGCGCGCCACCATGTTGCAGGCGTCCTGCCCGAAGCCCGAGTTGTTGTTGACGACAACCGTGATCGGCAGGTCGTAGCGCAGCGCCGTCTCCAGCTCCGCCAGATGGTAGTAGAAGGCGCCGTCGCCGTTGAAGCACACCACCTTGCGGTCCGGTGCTGCGCATTTCGCGCCAAGCGCCGCCGGGAAGGACCAGCCCAGCGACCCCGCCGCCCTCAGGTAGCCTTGGCCGGCGGTGAACTCCATGTGGGTCGACGTCCAGATCGCGGAGTAGCCGGTGTCTGCCACGACGATGCCGTCGTGGGGTAGCGCGCGGGTGATTTCCGCGCAGAGGCGCTCTACGCGGATGGGACTGCCGTCCGCAGTGCGCAGCGGTGCCACTTCCTGGCGCCACGCGGCCATCGCCAGCGTCGCCTGGCGGCCAAACGCTTCGTCGCTTCGGTAGTCGCCCAGCAGGTTGGCCAACGCCTCCAGGGCCAGCCTGGGATCGCCCACGACCGGAACTGCCTGCGGATAGACGCGCCCGACCTCGGTCGGGTCTGCATCGATCTGAACCAGCGCTTGATGCGTGGCAGGAATGCGCCACGCATGGGTGTTCTGGTCGCTCAGCTGCGCGCCCACCACGAGCACCACGTCCGCGTCATGCACGATCCGGTTGGTGACGAACATGCCATAGCTGCCGACCGTGCCGATGGCGAGCGCGTCCTCGGTTGGCAGGATGGCGCGGGCACCCACGGTGGTGGCGACCGGCGCGCCGATCTGGCGAGCGAGGGCGCACAACGCGGGGCCGGCCCCGGTCACCACCGCATCGCTGCCGGCCACGATCACCACCTTGCGGCCACCGCGCACCGCGGCGGCTGCTGCCTGCAGTTGGTAGTCGGCGGGCGCGAGCAGAGGCCTCTGAATGTTTCGCAGCAGGTCGGCGGGGACCGCACTGTCGTCCAGCGTTTCCTTCTCCAGGAATTCCGCCATCAGACCCGCGACGTCCAGGTGAACGGGACGAGGCGCCCCGGCCAGCGCGGTGCGCCAGGCGTTCGCCAGGAGCCGCGGCAGGTCGGCCGCGCGCGTCACGTTGCCTGAGTGCCGAGTGACCGCGGCAAACGCCTTGGCGTGGTCGATCTCCTGGTAGGCATTGCGGTCCTGCTCCGCCTGCGGCTTGCGACCGGTGATGGCGATCAGCGGCGTGCGCGCCAGCCAGGCGTCCTGCAGGCCGGCGGCGAGGTTGGCAGCCCCTACCGACTGCGCCCAGCACAGCCCGGGTTTGCCGGAAATGCGAGCGTAGCCGTCGGCCATGTACGCCGCTGCCTTTTCCGTGTGCGGCAGCACGGTGCGCACGCCCAGGCGGCGCAGCTCGTTGAGCGTGTCGCGCAGGATCGCTTCGAGGAAAAACACGTGGCTCACGCCCGCGTTCGCGATCTGTTCGGCCATCCAGAGGGATGCCTTCTTCGGCTGCGGCTGGTCGTTCATGGTGCGCGTCCGTCTCGTTCATTCGGCCTTGATGCCGGCTTCGGTGATCAGCCTGGACCACTTGCGCGCGTCCTTCTGCACCATCGTCTCGAACTCCTTGCCGTTGCCGGAAATGGGCACCATGCCGCGCGCGAACACCACTTTGCGGAACTCGGGGTCCTCCATCACCTCGCGCAGCGACTGGGTCAGCTTGTCGGCGACCGCGTTGGGCAGGCCCGCGGGTCCGACGATGCCGGCCCACGACGAAGCCTCGAAGCCGGGCACGCCCTGTTCCGCGATCGTCGGGATGTTCTTCTCCGACTCCAGCCGCGCCGGCTCCGAGACTCCGAGACCGACGACCTTGCCGCTGTTCACGAAGTCCATGATCGACGGACCCGAACCGAAGGTGAAGGTCACTTCTCCACCCATCAGCGCCACGGCGGCCGGGCCGCTGCCCCGGTACGCGACGTGCGTCATCTGCGTGCCGGTGGCGTGCGCGAGCAGTGCTCCGGCCAGGTGCGTGCTGTTGCCGATGCCGGCGGAGCTGTAGGTGACCTTGCCCGGTTCGGCCTTTGCCTTGGCGATCAGTTGTGCCACCGTCTTGACGCCGGAGTTCGGCGCCACCGCCAGGAACAGCGGGAACTTCACCATCGGGCCGATGTACGTGAAGTCTTTCGCCGGGTCGTAGGTGATGCCCTTCATGAGGAACGGGTTCACGTCGAGCGGACCAGAGGGGATGGTGGCGAGCGTGTAGCCGTCGGGCTTGGCCTGCTTCAACATCACCACGCCGATCGAGCCGTTGGCGCCTCCCTTGTTGTCTACCAGCACTGGCACCTTCAGCTTGCCTTCCAGCTGCCTGGCAACCAGGCGGCTGATCACGTCGTTGCCGCCACCGGGCGCATACGGGACGATCAGGTGGATGGACTGCGACGGCCACGCGTCGGCGACGGCGACGCTGCTCGCCGCCAGCGCCAGCAGCGCAGCGATCATGTTCTTGGCTTGCACGGGATTTGTCTCCTCGGGGGGAATGCGTGCGCGCGGGCGCCGCCGCGGTGCGGGGCGCTGGGCGCATCGAGGGGCCAAGTATCAGAAGTTGGCGGGCCCTGCGCCATGTCTGATGGCTTATGCCCACATCGCCCACTGGCATGCCGCGCGGGCCAACAATGCAGGGCATGAGCACTTCCTCCGGACACCCGCGCCAGTTTCAAGCCGTGGAACAGCGCTTCTCGATCCAGGCACAGGACCGCCGCGTCCCGGCCGTGACCTGGATCCCCGCCGGTGCGTCCGGCCCCCGGCCCCTGGTGTTGATAGGACATGGCGGCAGCGGCCACAAGACTTCGCAGCTGGTGCTGGATGCGGCGATGCCGCTGGTGCAGGTGCATGGCTTCGTGGTGGCCGCGATCGACGGGCCCGTGCACGGGGACCGTCGCGCGTCGCTCGACGCTGGGGCGGCCGTGCGCGACGAGTTCCGCGCGCTGTGGGCGGCGGGGGGCTCCGTCGACTCCATGATCGCGGACTGGCGCGCCACCCTGGATCATCTGTGCACGCTGCCCGAGGTCGATCCCCAGGCGATCGGCTGGTACGGAATCTCGATGGGAACGGCGTATGGGCTGCCCTTCGTGGCCTGCGAGCCGCGCATCCGGGCGGCCGTGTTGGGGATGTGGGGCACCAGCCGCGTCAACAGCGGCCGGCTGGTGGAGGATGCCCGCCGCGTCACCATCCCCGTGCTCTTCCAGCAAAAGAGCGAAGACGAATTCTTCACGTCCGAAGGACAGGTGGAAATCTACGAGGCGCTCGCCAGCCGCGAAAAGCAGCTGGCCGTGTATGCCGGCGGGCACACCGACCCAGTGGGGACGCAACTGCTGGACCTGGTCGGCTTTCTCGCTTCGCAGCTGCAGCAGGACTGACCTCAGCTCTGCGCATCAACCGAAAAGGGGTCCGCGGGTGCCGCCAGTTCCAGGCAATCCAATCCGTTTTCGATGTCGTGCGCAGCGCAGCGGATGGCCTCGAGGTGCCGACGCGCGGCCAGCTGCGGAGTCAGTGCCGAAGCGATGAAGGTGATGCTCAGGCACCCCACGATACGTCGGCCCAGCTGGATGGGAACCGCGATCGCGCCGGTTCGTTCCACCACCTCCTCCTGCCGCTCTCCATAGCCGCGACGGCGCGTGTTCGCGATCAGATTGACTACCCATTGGGCATCGCGGGCGCCTGCATCATCCGGATGCTCGCTCGCCCGCAGGTTCTCCAGGATCAACTGCTGCTCGCTCACAGGGCACCACGCCAGGTACGCGCGCCCGGCCGCCGAGCGGAGCATCGGCAGGCGCATCCCCACCGTGACACGGTCGATGGTCATGGGACTGGCGAGCCGCGTGGTCTCGCGCAAGTACATCGCGTTGCCGTGGAACGTCGACAGGTCGGTGGGCCAAACGACCTGCTCCTGCAGATGCTTGATGACCGGCGTGGCGACGGTGCGGAGCCAGTCCTCGTCCTTGAAGCCTTCGCTCAGGGAGCGCACGAGCGGCGTCAACTCATACTTGTCACTGCCCGGCCGCCTGACGACATAGCCTTGGTCACAAAGTGCTGCGAGAAATCGGTACAGGGCCGGCCGCGAGATGTCCGTGGCCAGGGCGAGCTGACTGACCGTGACCCGGTTGTTCCGGTTCAATGCCGCGAGCACGTCCAGCGTCCGCGCGGCGCCACGCATGGACTTGCCGGGCTCGCGGGACGCACGGTCAGCTGAAGAGGCAGAGGTGTGGGGGGCCATGGAAGCGTCCGCTCGGCGGACAGACCCAATCAAGTTCTTGAGCGAAGCCGCGGACCGGCCTATCGTACTTGCGCCAGCCGGTGCTGGAACCAACGAGAACACGGAGACAACGCCATGAGACGGCTATTGATCAATTTCCTTGCGGCCCTGCTTGCGGTTCTTACCACAGCGGCCTTTGCGCAGACCGCGTATCCCACCAAGCCGGTCCGTCTGATCGTGCCTTACCCACCCGGCGGCGCGACGGACTTCTTCGCACGGACGGTGTTCGGCAAGGTCGGCGAGGTCCTGGGTCAGCCGGTGGTCATCGACAACAAGCCCGGAGCAGGCACCACCATCGGCTCCGAACTGGTGGCAAACAGCGCGCCGGACGGATACACCCTCTTGATCGGGGACGTGGGCACGTATGCCTTGAATACCTCGCTGTACAAGAAGCTGCGCTACGACCCGCAAAAGGCATTCGCGCCGATCAGCCTGACCGGCCGCTTCCCGCTGCTGCTGCTCGTCAACCCTTCCACGTTGCCGGTCAGGAACATGGCGGAGTTCCTGGCGTACGCGAAGAGCAATCCGGGAAAGATCAACTACGCGGCGCCCGGCCCCGGCAGCCCCTTGCATGTGGCGATGGAGCTGTTGAAGCAACAGGCAGACCTCGACATGGTCGCCGTGCCTTACAAGGGTGGCGCCGACGCCGCGCACGATCTCCTCTCCGGCCAGGTCCAGGTCATGTTCCTGGACATCGCCACCGCCCAGGCGCAGCTCAAGGGCGGAAAGCTGAGGGCGCTCGCCATCGCCAGCGACAAGCGCCGCCCGGCGTTCCCAGACCTGCCTACCGTCATCGAATCCGGTGTCCCCGGCGTGGAGGTCTACGCCTGGCAGGGTTTCGTCGCGCCCGCAGGCACGCCGCGCGAAGTGATCGCGAAGCTCAATTCCGCCTTTGCGACTGCCATGCAGGATCCGGGCGTCAAGCAGCGCTTGGCCGAAGCCGAGGTCGAACCGCTGACGGGGACACCGGAGGAGTTTTCCAGGTACATGGCAAGCGAAACAGCGCGCTGGGCGCGTGTGATCAAGGCCAGCAACATCTCACTGCAGTGAGCAAGTAAGGAGCACACATGAGACTTGCCAGCTACGGCAAATTTGGCGCCGAACGCGCCGGCATGGTCGACCGCGACCGGATCATCGATCTCGAGGCTGCCATGCAAGCGGCGGGTGCCCTGCGCCCGGTCAGCGACATGCGCCTGCTGCTGGAGCAGGAGGATTGGAAGCAGCTGATTTCCCGCGCCTGGGCGCGCCGCGATGGCGCCCCGAGCGTCGCCCTGGCAGAGGTCCGACTCGGCGCGCCCGTGCCGGTGCCGCGCAAGCTGATGATCGCCGGCGCCAACACCCACACGCACGTGGCGGAGGCCACGGCTGTGCTGAAGGAGTCGGTCGCGCCCAGGCAACCGATGATCCTGGCGAAGGCGACTTCGAGCATCTGCGGGCCCAACGACGATGTCGTGCATCCGCCCGAGACGCGCAAGCTGGACTATGAAGTGGAACTGGGGGTCATCATCGGCCGCCGCGCCCGCAGGATCAGCGAAGCCGAGGTACGCGACCACGTAGCGGGCTTCTGCGTCATCAACGAGATGTCGGCACGCGACATCCAGTTGGCAGAACACGAGTCGAACCCGTTCTACCGAGTTCATTTCATGGGCAAGAGCTACGACACCTTCAACCCTATGGGCCCATATCTGGTCACGCTCGACGAGATCGAGTGGGGTAAACCCCTCGGTCTGAAGACCTTCGTCAACGGGAAGGTGCGGCAGGATGGCGATACAAGCGACCTCGTGTTCGGCGTTGAGCAACTCGTTGCGTACATCAGCCAAGCCATGACGCTGTACCCAGGCGACGTGATTTCCACGGGATCTCCGGCGGGCGTGGCGCATTTCATGAAGCCGCCAGGCTATCTCCAGCCCGGAGACGTGGTGCGCTGTGAGGTAGAGGGCATCGGCGCGATCGAAAACCGCGTAGTCACGGAATCGCACTGAGAGCCCGGCAACTGTGGGCGTCCGGTGAAACGGTTGGCAGCGTGCGCGATGGTCAATTCGTTGTTCCCGGATGTCCTGGACGGCTGCTTTCGACCGAGGATTACGGTGGGGAGGCCCATTGCTGAACGCCCCCGCACAGATCCGTACGTGCCCGATTCGGGCATACGGCTCCTATCTCAGGTGAGTGACGGCAAAGCGCTGGTCCGGCCATGGATGAAGGATTCGGGGTGGCGGCAGCCACGCTTCAGCGAGCTTCGTCATTCGGCTCCAACTCATGTGGTCCTTCTGACTGCGACGCCGCAGCGTTCGTCGCCAGAGGTCTGTAACGTGGTGCCGGAATGCGCCGAGCGCCCGGGCGTTGGTCGGCACAGCGTGCTATGCGAAGTACCCCCTCACCACAGCTCTCAGCCATCGGCCCTGCTCGGGGATGCTGTGGTGCATGCGGTGGCTTAGTTGCTCCTTGACCTCGCCAAGCGAACTGGCCGGCAAGAGGGCCTCGCTGACCTACAGTTGATTCGGCCGCTCTGCCCGGAACTGCCGGTTGACCCGGTCCAGCGGGCAAGGCGCCTTGCTGTCGCTGGGTCCTCACGACCGTGCCGCGCATCACGCCTCGCACTCCCAGGCGCCGCATCAGCCCCACCGTGCAGCGAGCTACGACCGTGCCCTCGCGTGCCAACTGCCTCGTGATCTTGTCGGCGCCATAGACCTGCATGTTGCCCAGCCAGACGCGTTGGATCTCCGGTGCGAGGGCCTCGTCGCGCTGCGCCCTGGCGCAGCGCCTATGCGGCTCGCGCAGCAGCGCCGCGTGTCGCCGATAAACTGACGGGGCGATCTGCAAGACCTTGCAGATCGGCTCGACCCCGAAGGTGTCACGGTGCTTGTCGATGAAATCCTTCAGGATTTGAGTGGCGGTCACCTCGCGCTCACGACCTCGGGTGAGAACTTGTTCGACTTGTTCATGGCTCAATCCTCTCAGAGTGTTGAGCCTCCTCAAAAGCCGGGGCGATTCACTCGCGCAGCAACAAGACACCGTGCGCTGCGTCAGAGGCGACCCTGGCAAGTGCGCGGACTGACCTGATGCAGGCTCAACGCGGTGTGCGGCCATGCCGCGGCCACGGCGCGAAACGATGCGAGAATCCGCCCGCGACGCGTTCCTTCTCGGCATGCTGATTCCGGCGTCAATCGCAACGACACTGCCCGTAGCTCATCCGGATAGAGCAGCTGCCTTCTAAGCAGCAGGTAGGGGGTTCGAGTCCCTCCGGGCAGGCCACCAAGCGGGACGCCGGTCGCGCACTCTGGACGTCATCGCAGCGAGCCTCCGGTCCCGTGGTCTCTCAGGTGTTCCACGTCTTCCGGGCGATAGCGGACGTGCCCGCCAACCTTCATATACGCAACGCCACCCGACCGGTGCACCTCCACGCGGCGAGGGTTGTCACCGGGACTCGCAGCAATGCGGCAACCTCCGCTGGTGTGAGCAGTGCTCGCAAAGGGCGCGAACTTGATCCCATGGTAGACCCCTGAAGTTGGATAAAAGCCAACTTTGGAAGCACCTGGCCATGAACACGATGGCGCGTAGGACCACTCCGGGCGGCACCGCAACCACCCGCGAGCGCGCGAACTGGCGACAGCGATCACGCCGGACACGCTCTGTTCAACAACGCCGGATTTGGACTGAAGGGACCTGAGCAGTTCCCCCCCAAGCGCCTTGGTAGCCGTGCTCAACGTGGTGCGAGGCGGCGCGGAAAAGCCCCTCGGCTCCGCGCTGCGTTACCCAGGCGTTACCCCGGAGAGCAATCGAACCAACTGGGACCACGCTAAGTCCCTGATTTCATTGGTCGGAGCGATAGGATTCGAACCTAC
This sequence comes from Ramlibacter sp., assembly GCF_028291745.1. GTDB lineage: Bacteria > Pseudomonadota > Gammaproteobacteria > Burkholderiales > Burkholderiaceae_C > Ramlibacter. The sequence continues at coordinate 48,512 of NZ_JAQGNQ010000068.1, forward strand.
GACCCTCTGGTCCCAAACCAGATGCGCTACCAGACTGCGCTACGCTCCGCCAACCTGCATTCTACGCGGGAGCGGCCCGGGCGAAATCCAGCTCCCGGGATGACATCCGCACAACCCGCGCTTCAAAGCCTCACGTACTCATACTCCACCGGCTGCGCATTGATGCCGCGGTCCGGCGGGGCGATCCAGGCGGCCATCTTGCCGGGGTCGGTCACGCGGTGCATCAGGCTCTTGATGAAAGTCATGTCCTCGTCGCCGGGCAGCCACTCGCCCTTGCGGGCATCGAATTCGGCTTGCGCGATCGGCTGGCCCTGCGGGTTGGTCGGCACGCTGGCCCACACGCCCACCTGGCGCCGGAAGCGCGTGGAGGGCAGCTTCAGCTCGAAGGGCACGCCCGCGCGCTTGATCGCCATGTTCCAGCGCGTGATGCCGATGTTGCAGTCCTTGACGTACTCCAGGCGCGTCACCTCGTTCATGCCGTTGCGCACGTTCACGCTCTCGTCCTTCAAGCCGCCCTGCCCGTCCGGCACCTGGAGGCTCATCGTCGTGCCGGACTCCACGTGGTCCGCGAACTTCGCTTCGTCGGGGCGGCCCTTGATGCCGTTGGCGAAGTAGTTGGCGGCGTTGGAGGAGGACTCCGAGCCGAACAGGTCCAGCGAGCTGGTGAACCAGAAGTTCAGGAATTTCTGGATCGTCGGGAGGTCGATCGCGCCAGCATTGCGCACGCGCTGCCAGTCGTCGGTGCCCAGTTCCTTCATCACCTCCAGCGTGCGCTTGATCACGCGGCCGACGCCCGTCTCGCCCACGAACATGTGGTGCGCCTCCTCCGTCAGCATGAAGCGCGTGGTGCGCGCCAGCGGGTCGAAGGCGCTCTCGGCAAAGGACTTCAGCTGGAACTTGCCGTCGCGGTCCGTGAAGTACGTGAACATGAAGAAGGACAGCCAGTTGTCCATCGGCTCGTTGAAGGTGCCCAGGATGCGCGGCTTGTCGGCGTCGCCGCTGTGGCGCATCAGCAGTTCCTCGGCCTCCTCGCGACCGTCGCGACCGAAGTGCGCGTGCAGCAGGTAGACCATGGCCCACAGGTGGCGGCCCTCTTCGACGTTGACCTGGAAGAGGTTGCGCAGGTCGTAGAGCGAGGGCGCGGTGTGACCGAGCAGGCGCTGCTGCTCCACCGACGCCGGCTCGGTGTCGCCTTGCGTGACGATCAGGCGCCGGAAGGTGGAGCGGTATTCGCCGGGCACGTCCTGCCAGACCTCCTGGCCCATGTGGTCGCCAAAGCCGATCTTGCGGTTCTCCTCGCGGTCGGCCAGGAAGATGCCCCAGCGGTAATCGGGCATGGGCGTGTAGCCGTATTGCGCCCAGCCCGAGGCATCGACCCCGACGGCCGTGCGCAGGTAGACGTCCTTGGCCTTGAAGTCGCTCGGGCCCATCTCGTCCCACCAGTTCAGGAACGCCGGCTGCCAGTGTTCCAGCGCGCGTTGCAGCTGGCGGTTGTCGGCCAGGTTGACGTTGTTGGGGATCTTGGCCTGGAGGTCGATGGTGGTCATGGGGGTCCTTGTGGTTCTTCGCTGGGGTCGCTGCGCGAGCCCAGCCTACGCATACCGGTCTTCGTAGGCTGGGCTGCCGAAGGCACCCCAGCGCTTTCAACGTCAAACGCGCTTCCAGTCGAACTTCGCCTTCTTGCCGGTGCCGAACAATTTCAGTGCGCCCTCTTCCCCCACCGCATTCGGCCGGATGAAGATCCAGTTCTGCCAGGCCGACAGGCGCCCGAACACGCGCGTCTCCATCGTCTCCTTGCCCGGGAAACGCAGCGACGCTTCCATGCCGGTCAATGCATCCGGCGACAGTGAGGCGCGCTCTTCCAGCATCAGGCGGATTTCGTCGTCCCAGTCGATGTCGTCGGGCGTCAAGGTGACCAGGCCGAGGCCCAGCGCCTGGTCGGCGCGCAGCGGGCTGTCCTGCAGGCCTTGCAGTTGCGCGATGGTGTCGGCGTCCTCGTTGAAGCGGGTCTGCAGGCGCGTGAGGCCATTGACCTGCGGATAGCGGCCGAAGTTGGCTGCGTTCATTCGCAGGGCCGGCGCTGCATCGGGCGCATCCGGCAGGTCCAGCATGTAAATGCGGTCGCAGGCCAGGGCCAGCTCGTACAAGGTGCCGGCAAAGCAGGAGCCTTCATCCACCAGCGCGATCAGCGAGCGGCTAGTCACGTCCAGGCGCGCCAGCGTGCGGCGCAGCGCACCGAGCGTCTCCCGCACCAGCCAATGCTGCTGGAGCTTTTCCAGCGTGGCGTCGGCCTGCATCACGAGCTGCGCGTCGCCGCGGGTCTTCAGAACCCAGGTCCCGATCTCGAGTTCGTTGGCGCGCAGGTTGAGGATGGCGTCATCGAGCTCGCGTGCCAGCTGCAGCGGCCACCAGTTCACGCCGGCCGCGACGATCGCTTCGGGCGTGGCTTCGACCGTGGCCTTGGGCGCGTGGACGGTGAAGGTGGCGATGCGTGCCGCGCGGTCGATCTGCACGTCGACCACTTGGTAGTGATAGCCCTGCTCGTCGATCGTCACCTTCACCGGCGTGAGTTCCAGGCCCTGCCGCGGGCCGCTGCGATTCGATTGCGCCCGCAACGATGCGACTTCGCTCTCCAGGAGGGCGCCGAATTGCTGCGGCTTCGCATGCGCATCGATCAGTTTCCAGTCGCGCGCGCGATCGGCCCGCACGCCTTCGCTGGTGGTGCAGAAGATGTCGGCCAGGTCGCGTCGCACCTTGCGCTTGTCGGTCACCCGCGTGAGGCCGCCGGTGCCGGGCAGCACGCCCAGCAGCGGCACTTCCGGCAGGCTCACGGTGGAGGAGCGGTCGTCGACCATCACGATGCGGTCGCAGGCCAGCGCCAGTTCGTAGCCGCCGCCGGCGCAGGCGCCCGTCACGGCGGCGATCGACTTCAGTCCTTCCTGGCGCGAGGAGTCTTCCAGCCCGTTGCGGGTCTCGTTGGTGAACTTGCAGAAGTTCACCTTCCAGGCATGCGTGGAGAGGCCCAGCATGTAGATGTTGGCGCCGGAGCACCAGATGCGGTCCTTGCCGCTTTCGAACACCACCACCTTGACGGCAGGATGCTCGAAGCGGATCCGGTTCAAGGCATCGTGCAGCTCGATGTCGACGCCCAGGTCGTAGCTATTGAGCTTGAGCTTGTAGCCGGGCTTGATGCCGCCGTCTTCGTCGATATCGAGCTTCAGGCGCGCGACCTCGCCGTCCACCGAGAGGCTCCAGTGGCGGTAGCGGGAGGGATGCGTGGCGAAACTCACCAGTTCGCGTTCCTCGCCAGCCAGCACCTGCTTGAACAGCAGGGGTTCGGTGATCGCATTCATCGGGTCTCCAGGATGGCTTGCGGCGCGGGCACGGCCCGCTCCAGGTCTTTCAGGGATTGCTTGATGCTGCGCGCGGCGGTGTCCACCACGGCGTCGGCCCGCGCATAGAGCGCCTCGCGGCTGGCCAGGATGCGGCGGATGTCCTCGAGCGCGCCGGCCATGGCACTGCGCGACGAGTCGCCGCCGTCGCCCGCATTGAAGGGCCGCATGTCGCCTTGTGCGACCACGCGGCTCATGTGCTCCTCGGGGCTGGCCTTCACCCACACGCAGTAGAAGTGCCTTTGCAGCAGGTCGAAGGTCTCGCGCTCGCTGACGATGCTGCCGCCGGTGGTCATCACGACACCGTCGCCATGCTCCTCGGCGATGCGCAGCAGGGCGCGCCGCTCGTAGCGGCGATAGCCGGCCTGGCCGTGCAGCAGCAGGATCTCGTTCATGCTGGTGCCGGCCTCGCGCTCGATCTCGCGGTCGAGTTCGACAAACGGCACGCCGCGCTCCTGCGCAAGCTGTGCGCCCAGCGTGGTCTTGCCGGCGCCGCGCAGGCCGACCAAGGCGATGCGCTGCTCACGCCCCTGCGCATCGGCCAGGCCGAAGGTGGCACCCAGCAGCGAGTACGCCTGATCGAGCTGGCCGTCGTCCAGGCGCGAGAGCAGGCCCTGCACGCGGGCCAGCGCGGGTCGCGGGGCGTCCTGCAGCAGGTCGAGGATGGTGATGTTGAGGGCCTGCGCCGCCAGCGCCAGCGAGTTGATCGAGGCGTTGCCCTTGCCGCTTTCCACGTCGGCGAGGAAGCGCTCGGACAAGTTCGAATCGGCGGCGAGCTGCTTGCGGGTCATGCCGCGGCGGGCGCGCCAGGCCCGCACGCGGGAACCCAGTTCCGCGAGTGTGGCGCGGGACGCGCTGTCGGTGAGGGGCTGCATGGCGGCGGTTTCGGCAGGGAGTTTGCGCTGGATCAAGATTGCAATATACTTCCGATCATCGCCATGTCAAGCAGTTTACTGCATCTGATCGGAACCGCATGAAGCTCAAGATCCTCGTCGGCACCATGACCAGCACGGCCGACTATGTCGCGCAGGCGATCCAGATGGACTGCGCCGACCTCGTGGCCGAGATCGAGGTCGTGCTGATGGACGGGCTGGACATCAGCGCCTTCGACGAAGATGCACTTTATCTCATCTGCTCCTCCACTTATGGCTCGGGCGACGTGCCGGACAACGCCCGCGCGCTGTACGACTCGCTGGATGCGCAGCCGAAGTTTCTCGGGCACGTGCGCTTCGGCGTGATCGCGCTGGGCGACCGCACCTACCTGCAGACCTTCTGCTTCGGCGGCAAGAAGTTCGACGAGCGCCTGCGCGACCTGGGCGCGCAACGCATCGGCGAGGTCTGGTGCCACGATGCGAGCGCGGGCACGATGCCGGAGGAAGTGGCGACGGCGTGGTGCCGCGAATGGCTGGAGAAGGAAGCGATTCCGGCGTTGCAGAAGCAGGCGGCCTGATACGCAAACCATGTCATTGCGGGCTTGACCCGCAATCCATGCGGCGCTTGAGTGAGCGCCGTCGTGGATCCCGGGTCAAGCCCGGGATGACATCCGGGATATCCAGGCATCCAGGGCATCCACGACATCCAGCGAGAACGATCGGTACGAGGAGACAACCATGCACCTGAGCCACGCCGACCACAGCACCACGCCGCCGCGCGTCGAAATTCCGCGTGACTACAACGCGGCGCATGACCTGTTGCGGCGCAATGCCGCGCGGCCCGACAAGGTGGCCTATGTCGACGCGAGCAGCGGCGCGCAGCTCACGTATGCGCAGCTCGAGGACCAGGCGCACCGCTTCGCCAGCGCCCTGCGCGCCCACGGCATGGCGCCGGAGACGCGCGTGCTGGTGGCGATGCTCGACACGCTCGAGTGGCCCGTGGTCTTCCTGGGTTGCATCCTCGCCGGCGTGGTGCCGGTGGCGGCCAACACGCTGCTGACCACGAAGGACTTCGAGTTCATGCTGCGCGATTCGCGCGCGCAGGCGCTGTTCGTCTCCAAGCCGCTGCTGCCGACCTTCGAGCCGCTGGTGGGCAAGATCGGCACGCTCAAGCAGATGTTCGTGGCCGGCGACAGCGGCGAGCACTCGGTGGCGCATCTCATCGCCTCGGGCAGCGCCGACATGGAAGTGGCCGGTACCTCCAGCGACGACGCCTGCTTCTGGCTGTACTCCAGCGGCTCGACGGGCACGCCCAAGGGCACGGTGCACCTGCACTCGCACCTGGTGCAGACCGCCGAACTCTATGGCCGCGCGATTCTTGGCATCCGCGAGGATGACGTCGTCTATTCCGCGGCCAAGCTGTTCTTCGCCTACGGCCTGGGCAACGCCCTCACCTTTCCGCTCAGTGTCGGCGCCACCACGGTGCTGCTGCCCACGCGCCCCACCTGCGCCGAGGTGTTCCGCATCCTCAGGGAGTTCCGGCCCTCGATCTTCTGCGGCGTGCCGACGCTGTTTGCCGCGCTGCTCGCGGACGGCGATCGGCCGCAGCGCGAAGCGATCGCGCTGCGCGTGTGCACCAGCGCGGGCGAGGCGCTGCCGGCGGAGATCGGCCAGCGCTGGACTGCGGAATTCGGCTGCGAGATCCTGGACGGCATCGGCTCCACCGAGATGCTGCACATCTTCCTGTCCAACCGCCCCGGAAAGGTGCGCTATGGCACCACGGGCCAACCCGTTCCGGGCTACGAGCTTCGCATCGTCGGCGATGACGGCCGCGAATGCGGTGTCGGCGAGATCGGCGAGCTGCAGATCAACGGCCCGAGCGCCGCGATCATGTACTGGAACAACCGCGCCAAGACCAAGGCAACCTTCGCCGGCGAGTGGACCCGCAGCGGCGACAAGTACACGCGCGATGGCGATGGCTACTACACCTACGGCGGCCGCAGCGACGACATGCTCAAGGTGGGCGGCATCTACGTGTCGCCCTTCGAGGTCGAGGCCTGCCTGATGACGCACTCCGGCGTGCTGGAAGCAGCGGTGATCGGCGTGGCCGGCCCGGACGGCCTGACCAAGCCCAAGGCCTACGTGGTGCTCAAGTCCGGGCAGCAGGTGAGCACGGAGGAACTGCAGGCGCACGTGAAAACCCGCCTCGCGCCCTTCAAGTACCCGCGCTGGATCGCCTTTGTCTCGGAGCTGCCGAAGACCGCCACCGGCAAGATCCAGCGCTTCAAGCTGCGCGCCGCCGGCTGAGGGAAAGCCATGTGGCGGCGGGCGGCGGCGCGCGGTCAAATCGCGCCCGCGACAGCCACAACGAAGGAACCTTCATGACCACCCGCCGCCTCGTCCTGTCCCGCGGCGCCGCCATCGTCGGAGCGGCGTCCACCGGACTGCTGCTGCCCGGGATCGTGCGCGCGCAATCCAGCCGCATCCGGGTGGGTTTCATGCTGCCTTATACCGGCACCTACTCGCAGCTCGGTGTGGCGATCGAGAACGGCGTGCGCATGGCCATCGCGGAACAGGGCGGCAAGCTCGGCGGCCGCGAGATCGAGTGGTTCAAGCTCGATGACGAATCGGAGCCGTCCAAGGGCGTGGAGAACGCCAACCGGCTCGTGCAGCGTGACAAGGTCGATGTCCTCATCGGCACCGTGCACTCGGGCGTGCAGATGGGGATACAGCGCGTGGCCCGCGAGACCGGCGTGTTGAACCTGATTCCCAATGCCGGCGCGCATGCCGCGACCCGCGCGCTGTGCGCACCCAACGTCTTCCGCACCTCCTTCACCAACAGCCAGCCGACGCTGGCCCTCGGCAAGCCCATGATGGACAGGGGCCTGAAGAAGACGGTGTGGATCACGTGGAAGTACGCCGCGGGCGACGAAGCGTTCGAAGGTTTCCGCGACAGCTACACCAAGGCCGGCGGCACCATCGTCAAGGAACTGGGCCTGCCCTTCCCCAACGTCGAATTCCAGGCGCTGCTGACCGAGATCGCCTCGCTGCGTCCGGATGCCGTGGCCTGCTTCTTCGCCGGCGGCGCCGCCGCCAAGTTCATTCGCGACTACGCCGCCGCGGGCCTCAAGGACAAGATCCCGCTGTGGGGCTCGGGCTTCCTCACCGAGGGTGTGCTCGAGGCCGCCGGTCCCGCCGCCGAAGGCATCATGACCACGATGCACTACGCGGACTCACTCGACACGCCGCGCAATCACCAGTTCCGCACCGCCTATGCCACGCAGTTCAAGATGCAGCCGGACGTGTATGCCGTGCAGGGCTACGACACCGGCCTGCTGCTGGCGCAGGGTGCGGCCGCGGTGAAGGGGGACATGGGCAACAAGCAGGCGCTGTACCACGCGCTGGAGACGCAGACCATCGACAGCCCGCGCGGCAAGTGGTCCATGAGCAAGGCGCACAACCCGATCCAGGACATTTACCTGCGCCGGGTGGAGAACAAGGACAACAAGGTAATCGGGATTGCGGCGAAGGCGCTGTCGGATTCGGGGGCGGGGTGCAAGCTGGGGGCTGCATGAAAGCGGCAGTCAAACCAATGTCATGCCGGGCTTGACTCGGCATCCACACTGCGCCGGGTGCGAGCGCCGTCGCGTGGATCCCGGGTCAAGCCCGGGATGACACCCATGAAGCCCGCATGACATCCATGAGCCCGGGATGACATCCTCTCTCGCCTTTCCATGGACCTCCCGAATTTCCTCATCCAGCTCCTGAACAGCGTCCAGTACGGCTTGCTGCTGTTCATGCTGGCCGCCGGCCTCACGCTGATCTTCGGGATTATGGGCGTGGTCAATCTCGCGCATGGCAGCTTCTACATGCTGGGCGCCTACCTCGCGTGGTCGCTGGGCGCGAAGACCGGCAGCCTCCTGCTGGCGATCGTCCTCGGCACGGTGTTGTCCGTGCTGTTCGGCCTGCTGCTGGAACGACTGCTCTTTCGCCACTTCTACCGTCGCAGCCACCTCGACCAGGTGCTCCTCACCTTCGGGCTGATCTACATCTTCGAGGAACTGCGCTCCATCCTGTGGGGCGACGACGTGCATGGCGTCGCCATTCCGCAATGGCTCTCCGCCTCCATTCCCCTCACCGACAATCTCTCCTATCCCGTCTACCGCCTCTTCATGTCGGGCCTGTGCGTGCTGCTCGCCATCGGCCTCTATGTGCTGATCGCGAAAACCCGCCTGGGCATGAAGATCCGCGCCGGCGCCTTCAACCACGAGATGACCGAGGCGCTGGGCGTCAACGTCAAGTTGATTCACATGATCGTGTTCGCGCTGGGCGTCGCACTGGCCGCCATTGCCGGCATGATCGCCGCGCCGATCTCCAGCGTGTATCCCAACATGGGATCGCAGATGTTGATCATGTGCTTCGTCGTCGTGGTGATCGGCGGCATCGGCTCGGTGCGCGGCGCACTGGTGGCCGCCCTGCTGGTGGGCCTGGCCGACACCTTCGGCAAGGTGCTGCTGCCGCAGCTCGCGGGCATGCTGGTCTACATGCTGATGGCCGCCGTGCTGCTGTGGAAGCCGGAAGGACTGTTCCGGCAATGAGCGTGGTCGCCACGCATCTCGAGCGATTGCCGCGTGGCCTGCAGGCGGTGCTGGCCCTCGGACTCGTCGTGCTGCTTGCCTTCCCCTTCGTGGCCACCGAGTTCTACGGGCAGATGGTCGCGCGCATGATGATCCTGGCGATCTTCGCCATGAGCGTCGACCTGCTGCAGGGCGTGACCGGACTCGTCTCGCTGGGGCAGGCAGCCTACTTCGGCATCGCCGGCTATGCCCTCGCCTTGTTCACCCCGGAAGGCGAGGCCGTGAGCCTGTGGTGGACGCTGCCGGCGGCCGTCGGCGCCTCGGCGCTGGCCGCGTTGGTGATCGGCTTCTTCGTGGTGCGCACCCGCGGCATCTACTTCATCATGGTGACCATGGCGTTCGCGCAGATGGTGTTCTACCTGTTCTTCGACAACAAGGTCCTGGGCGGCTCCGACGGCGTCTACATCAACTTCAAGCCCGCGGCCGGCCTGTTCGCGCTGGAGGACAAGCGCGTCTTCTACTACTTCACGCTCGCCGCGATGCTGCTGGTGTACGGCTTCCTGCGTCGCCTGTTGTTCAGCCCCTTCGGGCGCGCGCTCGCGGGCATCCGCGTCAACGAGCACCGCATGCGGGCGATGGGCTTCGGCACCTTCGGCTACAAGCTCGCGGCTTTCACGCTCGCGGGTGCGCTGGCGGGAGTGGCCGGCTACCTGTGGGGAGCGCAGACCGGTTTCGTGAACCCGGAGCTGATGGGATTCCGCTCCAGCGCGCACGTGATCATGATGGTGATCCTGGGCGGCAGCGGCAACTTCGCCGGCGCCATCCTCGGCGCCTTCGTCTTCGAATACCTGCTGCATGCCTTCCAGGACCTTCCCACGGTGGGAAGCTTCGACCTGGGCAAGCACTGGCAACTCGCCATGGGCGTGTTCATCGTCGCGGTGATCACCTTCGCGCCGCGCGGCCTGCTGGGCGCGCTGGTCCGCGTGCTGCAGCGAAAAGACGCGCGGCATGAGTGAGGCGCTGCTCTCGGCCCGGGGCCTCACCAAACGCTTCGGCGGCCTGGCTGCCGTGCAGGACGTGACGCTGGATCTCTGGCGCGAACGCATCCACGCGGTGATCGGCCCCAACGGCGCCGGCAAGTCGACGCTGGCCAACCTGCTGGCCGGCGACATCCCGCCCAGCGCCGGCAGCGTCACCCTCGCCGGACGCAACGTGACCGGCTGGACGCCCGAACGCATCTCGCGCGCGGGTCTCGGCCGCAGCTACCAGAAGACCAACATCTTCCCGCCCTTCACGGTCTGGGAGAACATCCGCCTGGCCGCGCAATCGCGCACGCCGCAGGCCGCGCGCTGGCTGAAATCCGCCAACGCGCTGCGCGAGGCCAACGTGCGAGCCGAGCGCGCGCTGGAACTCGCCGGCCTGCAGGGGCGACGCGAGCACATCGCGGGCGCGGCCAGCCATGGCGAACAGCGCCAGCTCGAAATCGCGATGACGCTCGCGACCGATCCGCAGGTGCTGCTGCTCGACGAGCCGCTGGCCGGCATGGGCAGCGCCGAAGCCGAACGCATGGTGGACCTGCTGCTGCGCCTGAAGAAGGAGCACGCGATGCTGCTGGTGGAGCACGACATGGATGCGGTGTTCGCGCTGGCCGATCACCTCACCGTGATGGTCAACGGCCAGGTGATTGCCAGCGGGACGCCAGCGCAGGTGCGCGCGGATGCGAGCGTGCAGTCCGCCTACCTCGGAGAAGATTGCGATGCCTGACCGCCTGCTCCAGGCCCGCGGGCTGCACACGTACTACGGCGCCAGCCACGTGCTGCGCGGCGTCGACTTCCATGTCGATCGCGGCGAGACGATCGGGCTCATGGGCCGCAACGGCATGGGCAAGAGCACGCTGCTGAAAACGCTGATGGGGCTGCTGCGTCCGCATGCCGGCAGCGTCGAAGTCAAGGGCCGCGCGATGGTGGGCCGGCCTTCTTACGAAGTCGCCCGACTCGGCATTGCCTACGTCCCCGAGGGCCGCGGCATCTTCGGCAACCTGAGCGTGCAGGAAAACCTGCTGATGGCCGCAAGGCCGGGCGCGCAGGGGCAGCGCGACTGGACGTACGAGCGCGTGCTCGCCACCTTCCCGCGGCTGCAGGAAAGACTCGTCCATGGCGGCCAGCAACTCTCCGGCGGCGAGCAGCAGATGCTCACCATCGGCCGGGCGCTGATGACCAATCCGGACCTGCTGATCCTGGACGAGGCCACGGAGGGTTTGGCTCCGCTCGTCGCGCGCGAGATCTGGCGGATCTGTGCGCTGATCCGCGAGAGCGGCATTTCCAGCGTCATCGTCGACAAGGCCTGGAAGCAGGTCACCCAGGTCAGCGACCGCAACGTCATCCTGGTCAAGGGCGAGATTGCCTTCGAAGGCAGCTCGGCACAGTTGCGTTCGCAACCCCATCTGCTCGACCGTTATCTCGGTGTCTGAGCACCTGCTCAACGTCTGACAACTTCCACCTCGACGTCAGCGCTCCGCGGACGGTGGACTGAGCGCCCACACCCCGCGCGAATGTAGGTTCCGGACTACGCCGCTTGATCTGCGCTTCCTGCAAGCGCCGCGCGCCTCCCCCAACAGAATGGCCGAACACAACGATGAAGGCCATGAAGCCCCATTTGCCCCAAGAGGAGAAAACCCTGGAGGCCACACCCCGGACGGAGCCGACGCCTCGGCGTGCGAGCCACCACCATCGCCAGTTCGAAGTGATGGGTGCCCACCCGACAGATCGGGGCACCTGGTTCACGGTCTGGGCACCGAACGCGCGCGCGGTCGGCGTGATCGGCAGCTTCAATCACTGGCACTGCGAGCCGCTATTCCGGCTCGACGACGGCTCCGGCCAGTGGAGCGGCTTCGTCGAAGGCGCGCATTCCGGCCAGTGCTACAAGTTCCGCATCCAGGACGCGCACGGCCACTGGATGGACAAGGCGGACCCCTACGGCTATCGCATGGAACTGCCGCCCAACACCGCTTCGCAGATCTGGGATCTCTCCTACGAATGGGGTGACCAGGAGTGGATGCGCACGCGCGGCGCGCGGCAGGGGCACCACACGGCGATCTCCATCTACGAGGTGCACCTCGGCTCGTGGCAACGCGAGGAGGACGGCCGCTTTCTCAACTACCGCGAGATGGCCCACCGGCTGGCCACGCACTGCCACAACATGGGCTTCACGCACGTGGAGCTGATGCCGATCACCGAGCATCCGTTCTACGGTTCCTGGGGCTACCAGACCACCGGCTACTTCGCGGCCACCTCGCGCTACGGCACGCCACAGGACCTGATGGCCTTCGTCGACACGCTGCACCAGCAAGGCATCGGCGTGTTCCTCGACTGGGTGCCCTCGCACTTCCCGGCGGACCCGCATGCGCTGGCGCGCTTCGACGGCACCGCGCTGTACGAGCACGAGGATCCGCGGCGCGGCTTCCACCCGGAGTGGAACAGCCTGATCTTCAACTACGGCCGCTTCGAGGTCCGCGACTTCCTGATCTCCAACGCGATCTTCTGGCTGGAGAAGTACCACTTCGACGGCCTGCGCGTGGATGCGGTCGCCTCGATGCTGTACCTGGATTACGCGCGCCGCCATGGCGAGTGGATCCCCAACGAGCAAGGCGGCAACCAGAACCACGACGCCGTGGGCTTCCTGCAGGACCTGAACACGTCGGTCTACGGCCAGTTCCCCGACGTGCACATGATCGCCGAGGAGTCCACTGCCTGGCCCGCCGTGTCGCGCCCGGTCGACTGGGGCGGCCTGGGCTTTGGCATGAAGTGGAACATGGGCTGGATGAACGACACGCTGCGCTACATGCTGCGGCCGCACTTCTACCGGCACTGGCATGGCGACGACGCGCGCTTCTCCGCCGTCTATGCCTTCCACGAAAACTTCATCCTGCCGTTCTCGCACGACGAGGTGGTCTACGGCAAGGGCAGCCTGGTCGCCAAGCAGCCGGGTGACGACTGGCAGCGGTTTGCGGGCCTGCGCAACCTGTATGGCTACATGTGGGGGCACCCGGGCAAGAAGCTGCTGTTCATGGGCTGCGAGTTCGCGCAGCTGGAAGAGTGGCACCACGAACGCACGCTCGACTGGCACCTGTGGGCGCGGCCCAATCACGCGGGCATCGCGCGCTGGATCTCCGACCTGAACGCGGCCTACCGCCAGCTGCCGGCGCTGCACGGGCACGACTTCGACGCCGAGGGCTTCAGCTGGCTCCCGTGCGAGCACCACGAATCCACCATCCTCACGTTCGTGCGGCGCGGCCGTCCCGGCGAGGGCGAGGTGGTCGTGATCTGCAACATGACCCCCGAACCGCGCCAGGCCCTGCGGGTGGCGATGCCGGAGGCGGGGACCTGGCACGAGATCCTGAACAGCGACGCCGTCTTCTATGGAGGCAGCGGCGTCGGCAACCTGGGGCGCGTGCAAGCCACCGCCCATGCTGTGGGCGGCTGGCCGGCCAGCGCCCTCGTCACCGTGCCGCCGCTGGGCACCGTGATGCTCTCCAACCGCCCCATAGCCACGTCCGATACCGAACAGGGAGCACCTCATGCCCGCCAATAAGAACGTTTTGGCCTTCGTGATGGCCGGCGGCGAAGGCTCGCGCCTTCACCCGCTGACCGCCAACCGCTGCAAGCCCGCAGTGCCTTTCAACGGCAAGCACCGCATCGTCGACTTCGTGTTGTCCAACCTGGTCAACTCCGAGATCTACTCGACCTACCTGCTGGTGCAGTACAAATCGCAGTCGCTGATCGAGCACGTGCGGCAGTCCTGGACGATGGCGCGCTTCATGCCGCAGCACTTCATCACCGTGGTGCCGCCGCAGATGCGCCACGGGCCGGCGTGGTTCCAGGGCACGGCCGATGCGGTGTACCAGAACATCCACCTGATCGAGAGCATGCAGCCCGACATCGTGGCCGTGTTCGGTGCCGACCACATCTATCGCATGGACGTGCGGCAGATGATCGAATTCCACGTGGCGAGCCGCGCGCATGCCAGCGTTGCCACCATCCCGGTGGAACTGCGCGAGTGCGACCAGTTCGGCATCGTCGACGTCGATGCCGATCACCGCATCGTCGACTTCAAGGAAAAGCCCAAGAGCGCCAAGCCGATGCCGGGCAGCCGCAGCCACGCGCTGGCCTCCATGGGCAACTACATCTTCGACGCCGACGTCCTGCTGCAGCAATTGAAGCGCATGCATGAAAGCGGCGAGACCGACTTCGGCAAGCACATCCTGCCGTCGATGGTGAAGAGCCACAAGCTGGTGGCCTACGACTTCGCCACCAACGTGATCCCGGGCACCGAGCCCTACGAAGAGCACGCCTACTGGCGCGATGTCGGCACCATCGACGCCTACTACCAGGCGCACTTCGACACGCTGGGCGCGCAACCCAAGTTCCGCATGACCAACCGGCAGTGGCCGATCTATGCGAGCCCCGACCAGGCGGAGTCGGCGCAGATCGAGAACGGCGTGATCAACCGCTCGGTGGTCGGCTCCGGCAGCATCGTCGACGGCGCCACGCTGGACCACGCCATGCTGCGCCGCTCGGTGCTGGTGGAGCGCGGCGCCCAGCTGGAGCACTGCATCATCATGGAGCGCTCGCGCATCGGCCGCGGCGCCCAGGTGCGCCGCTGCATCATCGATCAGGACAACCACATCCCGGCGGACGAGCGCATCGGCTTCGACCTGGAGCAGGACCGCAAGCGCTTCCACGTCACGCCCTCGGGCATCGTGGTGGTGCCGGCCGGCCACTTCCCGGCGCGCAAGACGACCACCTCCCCGTTCCGCGCGCCGATCAACGAGGAAGCCCACCTGGGCGAGGCCGTGCCCCGGATGGAGGTGCTTGCATGACGGCGCAAGCCGTCGGACCGTCCCCCGCCCTTCGCACCAGCAGCCCGCCCGCGCTCACCGCCCCGGCGGTTGCCTGCCCTCCCGGCCGCGCCTGGCCGCTGGGGGCCACCCTCGGCGAGGGCGGCGTGAACTTCGCCGTCTACGCCAGTTCCGCCGATCGCGTGGAGGTCTGCGTGTTCGATGCGCAGGGGCAGCACGAACTCCAGCGCATTCCCCTACCCTGCCGCACCGACGAGGTGTGGCACGGCTTCGTGCCCGGCCTGGGCGCCGGCACCCGTTACGGCCTGCGCGTGCACGGCCCCTACGACCCGCACCACGGCTGGCGCTGCAACGCGCACAAGCTGATGCTCGACCCGTACGCGCGCGCGCTCGACCGGCCGCTGCGCGGCGCGCCCTGGCAGTACGCCTATCCGCTGGGGCACGACCGGCGCGACCTGCACATCGATGCGCACGACAACGCGGCCGAAGCGGCCAAGGGCATCGTCGTCGATCCGCATTTCGACTGGGGCGACGACCGGCATCCGCTGATCCCGATGGAGGACAGCGTGTTCTACGAAGTGCACGTGCGCGGCTTCACGCAGCAGATGCCGGACGTGCCGCAGGAACTGCGCGGCAGCTTTGCCGGCCTGGCCAGCGAGCCGGCGATCGCGCACCTCAAGCAGCTGGGCGTCACGGCGGTCGAACTGCTGCCGGTGCAGGCCTTCAACGACGAGCGCCGGCTGATCGACCTGGGCCTGGCCAACTACTGGGGCTACAACTCGATCGGCTTCTTCGCCCCCGATCCGCGTTACCTGCGCAACGGCGACCCCAACGAATTCCGCCGCATGGTCAAGGCACTGCATGGGGCCGGCCTGGAAGTGATCCTCGACGTGGCCTACAACCACAGTTGCGAGGGCAACCATCTCGGCCCCACGCTGTCCTTCAAGGGCATCGACAACCGCGCCTACTACCGGTTGACCGAGGACTTCCGCCACTACCTGGACTTCACCGGCACGGGCAACACGCTCAATGCCAGCCACCCGGCGATGCTGCGGCTGATCATGGACAGCCTGCGCTACTGGGTCGAAGAGATGCATGTCGACGGCTTCCGCTTCGACCTGGCGCCGGCGATCGCCCGCAACGGCCATGGCGGCTTCGACCATCGCGGCCCTTTTCTCTCGGCGATCGCGCAGGACGCGGTGCTCAGGAAGGTCAAGCTGATCGCCGAACCCTGGGACCTGGGCGACCACGGCTACCAGGTGGGCGGCTTTCCCTCCGGCTGGAGCGAATGGAACGGCCAGTACCGCGACCGCGTGCGCGACTACTGGCGCGGCGTGGAGGGCAGCCTCGGCGACTTTGCGGCCGCCTTGTGCGGCAGCTCGGACATCTACGGGCCGTCACGTCGCGGGCCGCGCGCGAGCGTCAACCTGGTGACCGTGCACGACGGCTTCACGCTGCACGACCTGGTCAGCTACAACGACAAGCACAACGAGGCCAACGCCGAGGACAACCGCGACGGCGAAAGCCACAACCGCAGCTGGAACTGCGGCGCCGAAGGCCCGACCGACGACCCCGAGATCCTGGCCTTCCGCGAACGGCAGAAGCGCAACTTCCTCACCACGCTGTTTGCCTCGCGCGGCGTGCCGCTGCTGCTGGGCGGCGACGAGATGAGCCGCACCCAGGGCGGCAACAACAACGCCTATTGCCAGGACAACCCGGTCAGCTGGTTCGACTGGAGCGAGGCGCGGCGCCAGGATCCGCTGATCGCCTTCACCAGCGCCATGCTGCGGCTGCGGCGCGAATTGCCGGTGCTGCGCCACAACGCCTGGCTCTCTGGCAAGCGCGATGGCGACGGCCGCCGCGACATCGGCTGGTACAGCGTCTGGGGCCTGGAGATGACGGCGGAGGAATGGAGCAACCCCGCCGTGCGCGGCGTGGCCGCGGTGCTGGACGCGCGCTTCGCGCCGGCGCATCCCGAAGCCCGATCGAACCAATCGGTGCTGCTGGTGTTCAACGCCAAGAGCGTCGGCGCCACCTTCACCCTGCCGCGCCTGCCCGCCCACGAGGGCGAATGGGCGCTGCGCATCTATACCGCGGAGGGCTATTTCGACGAGGCGCAGGCACGGCGCTATCCGCCCGCCGCCAAGCTCGACCTGCTTTCGCATTCGATGGCCCTGCTGACGCAGGAGCCCCAGGAGTAATCTGTGCGCTGCCAGCATGACATGCCTTTCGGCGCCCGCCTCGATGCCGCGGGCGGCGTCACCTTCCGACTGTGGGCGCCGGGCGCCAACAGCGCCGAACTCGCGATCGAAGGGGCGGCCCGGCCTGAACTGCATCCGGCGGAGGCCGATGCGCAGGGCTGGTGGGAATGCACGGTGGCGCACGCAACTGCCGGCACCCTGTACCGCTGGCGCATCGACGGCAAGCTGATGGTGCCCGACCCGGCCTCGCGCCAGAACCCGGAAGGGCCGAACGGGCCGAGCTGCGTGGTCGACCCGAAGCAGTTCGAATGGGACAGCGCCTGGAGCGGCCGCCCCTGGCATGAGACGGTGCTGTACGAATTGCATGTGGGCAGCTTCACGCCCGAAGGCACATTTGCCGCCGCGGCGCAGCGGCTGCAGTCGCTGGTCGAGGTGGGCATCACCGCGGTGGAACTGATGCCCGTGGCCACCTTCGGCGGCCGCTTCGGCTGGGGCTACGACGGCGTGCTGCCGTTCGCCCCGCACCCGGCCTACGGCACGCCCGACGATCTCAAGCGCTTCGTGCAGCACGCGCACAAGCTGGGGCTGATGGTCTTCCTCGACGTGGTCTACAACCACTTCGGGCCCGAAGGCAACTACCTGGGCGCCTATGCGCCGGAGTTCTTTTCGAAGACCAAGAGCAGTCCCTGGGGCGCCGCGATCAACTTCGACGGCCCGGGCAGCGCTCCGGTGCGCGAGTTCTTCATCCACAACGCCGTCTACTGGATCCAGGAGTACCGCTTCGACGGCCTGCGCCTGGATGCCGTCCACGCGATCAGCGATGACAGCGAGGTGCACGTGCTGCAGCAGTTGTCGCAGCGCGTGCGCAGCACCGCCCACGGCCGCCCGGTGCACCTGGTGCTGGAGAACGAGGACAACGGCTACGAGCACCTCGCGCCCGAGCCGCTGGCCGGCCGCTACGACGGCCAGTGGAACGACGATTTCCACCACATCCTGCACGTGGCGCTGACGGGCGAGACCCAGCGCTATTACCACGACTACGGCCAGGACACGATGGATCTGCTGGAGCGCTGCCTCACGCACGGCATGATCTTCGAGGGCGCCAGGCGCAAGGAAGGCGGCGCCCGCGAAGTCGTCGCGCCCGCGCCGGCGCAGCCGCTGTCGGCCCTGGTGAACTTCGCGCACAACCACGACCAGATTGGCAACCGCGCGCGCGGCGAGCGCCTGCGCAGCCTGGTGCCCGCCGATGCAGCCATGCTGCCGACGCTGCTCGCGCTGCTGACTCCCGCCATTCCGATGCTGTTCTTCGGCGAGGAGTGGGGCGCGACCGAGCCCTTCCTCTATTTCGCCGACTGGCAGGGCGAGCTGCGCGACGCGGTGCGGGCCGGCCGCAAGCGCGAGTTCGGCCACATGGATGCAGCCGACCTGCCCGACCCGTGCAGCGATTCGACCTTCCAGGCCAGCAGGCCCGATCCGAAGGCGGCCGAGACCCAGGCCGGGCGCGCCTGGCGGCAGGAAGTGCGCGCCGCACTGGCGGCGCGCCGGCAGTGGATCACGCCGCGGCAAAAGCAGCTGCTTACCGGGCGCCACTCGGCGCAGCGGCTTGGCGAGCGCGGCATCGCCGTGCAATGGCGCTACGAGGACGGCCGCATGCTGTGCCTGGAGTTGAATCTGGGTGACCAGCCGCTGCCCGTGGAAGCGCAACACCTCGGCCCGGTCGAGGCGCAGGCGGTCTTCAGCCATCGCTGGCCGGCCGACACGCCGCGCGGCACCTGGCCCGCCTTCGGCGCGCGCTGGACGCTGGGCGAGGAGATCACGTTGTGAGCGCTCCGTCGGAACATGCCGCGATCTCGCTCGCGGAACAGGCACGCCGGCTGGGCGTTGCCGACCGCTATCACGGCTTCTGGGGCAAGGAAGAAATCGTGCCGGAGGCGGTGCTGCAACGCGCCGTCTCCGCCATGGCAGGCGACGGCCGCCAGGCCGCAGCGCAGGCCCTGGGCCTGCCGCCGCTGTACGTGGTGCGCGAGGGCGAGCCGCTGGTTGTCTGCTGGACCAGCCACGAGAGCACGCCGGCCCGCTGGCAACTCGCACACGAAGACCGCGCCGGCGAAGTCGCCAGCGGCGACCTGCAACGCAGCTACCAGCAAGCGGCGATCACGCTGCCCGAGCTGGCCCCCGGCTACTACCGCCTGACACTCGAAGGTGCGCCGGCGCCGGACCACTGCCGCGTGGTGGTGGCGCCGCGCCAGTGCTACGTGCCGGCCGCCCTGCAGCAGGGCGAGCGCTGGTGGGGCTGCACGATCCAGCTCTATGCGCTGCGCTCCTCGCGCAACTGGGGCATCGGCGATTTCGGCGACCTGCGGCGCCTGTGCGACCTGGCGGCGCACCAGGGTGCGTCCTTCATCGGCCTGAGTCCGATGCACGCCCTGTTCCCGCACAACCCCGCGGCCGCCAGTCCCTACAGCCCCTCGAGCCGCAAGGCGCTCAATCCGATCTACCTGGACGTGCAGACGCTGGTGGACCTGAGCGGCTGCGACGAGGCGGTGCAGAAGGTGCAGTCCGAGCACTTCCAGGAAAGGGTGCAGCAGCTGCGCGACGCGGAGATGGTGGACTACCCCGGAGTCGCCGCGGCCAAGGAGGAAGTGCTGCGCATCCTGTGGCGCCACTTCGAGCAGCGCGAACTGGACAAGGACCGGTCCCGCGGCGCGCACTTCCTTGCCTTCATGCGCGAGCGCGAGCAGACGCTCGGTCGCCACGCGTTGTTCGAGGCGCTGCAGGAGCACCTGCATGCCGCCGACGTGCACGTGTGGGGCTGGCCCGCCTGGCCCGAGGAATACAAGGACCCGGACGGCGCCGCGGTGCAGGCCTTTCGGCAAGAACACGCCTCGGCGATCAAGTACCGCTTCTGGGTGCAGTGGCTGGCCGAGGTGCAGCTGGAGTCCTGCCAGCGCTACGCACGCACGCGCGGCATGGGCATCGGCCTGTATTGCGACCTGGCCGTCGGCGTCAACGGCGGTGGCGCCGAGACCTGGATGGAGCACGAGCTGTTCGCGCTCGGCATGCATGCGGGCGCGCCGCCCGATCCGCTGGCGCCCACGGGGCAGGACTGGGGCCTGCCGCCCTGGAGCCCGCAACGCCTGAAGCAGGCGCGGCTGCAGCCCTTCATCGACACGCTGCGCGCCAACATGCGGCACAGCGGCGCGCTGCGGCTGGACCACGTGATGGCGCTGATGCGCCTGTACTGGACCGGCCCCGATGGCGGCACCTATGTCGACTATCCGCTCGACGAGCTGATGGGCGTGCTGGCGCTGGAAAGCCTGCGCCACCAATGCATGGTGATCGGCGAGGACCTGGGCAACGTCGCCCCGCGCATGCGCGACGCCATGCGCGATGGCAACCTGCTGTCCTATCGACCGCTGCTGTTCGAGCGCGAGGAAGACGGCGGCTTCAAGCATCCGCCGCACTGGCTGCCCAAGGCGCTGGCCGTGGTCAGCACGCACGACCTGCCGACGCTGCGCGGCTTCTGGCTGGGCGAGGACATCGAGCTGTCGGCCAGGCTGTCGCTCTACCCCGACGAGGCTGCGCACGAGCAGCAGGTCCTGAATCGCGCGCAGGACCGCGCCCGGTTGCTGCTCGCGTTGCAGCGCGAAGACCTGCTGCCCGAAGGCAGCAACGTGCAGCCCACCTCGGTGCAGGACGCCACCCAGCCCTTCGTCGATGCGGTCTATGCCTATCTCGCCCGCACGCCGTGCTGGCTCGTGGGCGTGCAACTGGAGGACGTGAGCGGGCAGCTGCTGCAGGTGAACGTGCCCGGCACGACCGAGGACCGCTTCCCCAATTGGCGGCGCAAGCTGTCGATCACGGTCGAAGCACTGGGGAGCGATGCGCGCTGGGCCTCGCTGGCGGCCGTGCTGCGCGCCGAGCGCGACGGCCCGAGCACGCTGGCGAGTTCCCCGCGGGAACTGCCGCCCATGGACAGCGCGAGCGTGCCCTGCGGCACCTACCGCGTGCAGTTCCACAAGGACTTCACCTTCGAACAGGTCACGCAGGTCGTCCCGTACCTCAAGGCGCTGGGCGTCAGCCACCTCTATAGCTCGCCCTACCTGCGCGCGCGCCCGGGCAGCACCCATGGCTACGACATCGTCGACCACGGGCAGCTCAATCCCGAAGTGGGCGACGAGCAGGCGCACGCCCGCATGTGCCAGGCGCTGCGGCGCAGCGGCATGGGCCAGATCCTCGACGTCGTGCCCAATCACATGGGGGTGCTCGAGGCCGACAACGCCTGGTGGCTCGACGTGCTGGAACACGGGCGCGCCTCCAGCCACGCCGAGACCTTCGACATCGAATGGAAGCCGGCACAGCCCGAGATGGCCGGCCGCGTGCTGCTGCCGGTGCTGGGCGACCATTTCGGCAAGGTGCTGGAGGCCGGCGAGCTGAAGCTGCATTTCGAGGGCGAGACCGGCGAGTTCGGCCTGCGCTACTGGGACCACCGCTTCCCGATCGACCCGAGCAGCTATCCCGCGATCCTCTCCGCCCTGCCCGCGCCGCCGGCACGCGACGACAGCGAAGGCGACAGCCATGCCGTGGTGGGCGCGCTGCTCGATTCCTTCGGCCGCCTGCCGTCACGCGACGACAGCGACGAAGACGCGCGCCGCAGCCGCGTGCGCGACGCCGCCGTCTACAAGCGCCAGCTGGCCCGCCTGGCGTCGCGCCACGAATGGCTGGCGCGCTGGATCGAGGCCTGCGTGCAGCGCCTCAACGGCCAGCCGGCCGAGGCCGCCAGCTTCGACGCGCTGGAGCAATTGATCTCCTCGCAAGCCTATCGCCTGGCCGACTGGCACGTGGCCAGCGACGACGTCAACTATCGCCGCTTCTTCGACGTCAACACCCTGGCCGGCCTGCGCATGGAGCGGACTGAGGTGTTCGACGCCACCCACCGCAAGGTGCTGCACTGGCTGCAGGACGGCCTGCTCTCGGGCCTGCGCATCGACCATCCCGACGGCCTGAGCGATCCGCTGGCCTACTTCGAGCACTTGCAGGCCCGCTATGCCGCGCAGGCCGAGGTGGTCGGCCGCGATCCGCGCGCGCTGTACCTGGTGGTGGAGAAGATCCTCGCCGAACACGAGTCGCTGCCGGAAAGCTGGCCGGTGCACGGCGACACCGGCTACCGCTTCGGCAGCCTGGTCAACGGCCTGTTCGTGGAGAGCCGGCACGAGAACGCGATCATCGCGGCGTGGCAGGCCTTCACCGGCGAGACGAGCGGCTTCGAGGAGGTCCTGTACGAGTGCAAGAAGCTGATCATCGAGACCTCGCTGTATTCGGAATTGAACTGGCTGGCGCATTCGCTGCACCGCCTCACGCGCGTCAATCGCCGCCGCTGCGACTTCACGCGCAACCGCCTGCGCTGGGCGCTGGCCGAGGTGGCCGCGGCTTTCCCCGTGTACCGCACCTATCTGCGCGTGGGCGAGCAAGCCAGCGAGATGGACCGGCGCCACCTCGATTGGGCGATCGCCGCCGCCGAGCGGCGCCTGGGCAAATCGGAAGCGACCGTGCTGCAGCACCTGCGCGAGGTGCTGCTGGGCGAAGGCGAGGCGGAGCACCTGCCGCAGGACCAGCGCCGCCGCTTCCTGGCGCGCTGGCAGCAGTTCACCGCGCCGGTGATGGCCAAGTCGATGGAAGACACGGCCTTCTACCGCTACATCCCGCTGCTCTCGCTCAATGAAGTGGGCGGCGAGCCGCGCAGCTTCGGCGTCTCGGTGTCGGCCTTCCACTTCGCCAACCTCAACCGGCAGCGGCACCGGCCGCATTGCCTGCTGGGAAGCTCGACCCACGACAGCAAGCGCGGCGAGGACCTGCGCGCGCGCATCAACGTGCTCTCGGAGATCCCGGCGCAATGGGAGGACTGCCTGCTGCGCCTGTCCGGCTGGGCGCACCTGTACCTGACGCGCGGCACGAAGGAGACCTGGCCGGGCAACAACGACATCTGGCTGCTGTTCCAGACGCTGGTGGGCATCTGGCCGGCGCAGGCGCCCGATGAAGCGGGCCGCGAAGACCTGCGCCAGCGCGTGCAGGCCTACATGCAGAAGGCGATGCGCGAGGCCAAGCTCAAGACCACGTGGGTCTGCCCGGACAGCGGCTACGAGGATGCGGTGCAGCGCTACGTCGACGGCGTGCTGCGCGTGGGCCAGAGCCCGTTCGCCGACGAACTGCAGAAGTTCACCGCGCGCATCGCGCCCTTCGGCTTCCACAACAGCCTGGCGCAGCTCGCGCTGAAGTTCACCGCCCCGGGCGTGCCCGACGTGTACCAGGGCTGCGAGCAGTGGAACTTCAGCCTGGTCGACCCCGACAACCGCCGGCCCGTCGATTACCCCGCGCTCACCCGCAGCCTGCAGGAGCTCTCCGCCCTGTACGAGCGGGGCTGGCCCGGCGAGCCGCAGTGGCAGGCCCTGAACCGCGCAGCCGCCGACGGCCGCATCAAGCAGCTGGTGACCTGGCGCCTGTTGCAACTGCGCCGCGAACGCAGTGCGCTGTTCCGCAACGGCGGCTACCAGTCGCTGGCCGTCGAAGGCGCCGCGGCCGAACACGCCGTCGCCTTCGCGCGCAGCCACGAGCGCGAGGCCGTGATTGTCGTGGTGGCGCGACTGACCTGCACGCTGTGCGAGGGTGACAGTGCCGCCTGGCAGCCCGCGCTCTGGCAAGGCACGCAAGTGCGCTGCGGGCTGGAGGGCACGGCCAGGCGCCTGCGCCGCTGGCGCAACTGGCTGACCGGTGAGACGATCACGCTGGCCAACGAGGAAGAACCCACCATGGACCTGCAGGCCCTGTTTGCCGGCGCGGGCGGCCTGCCCATTGCCGTGCTCGTGGGCGAAGCGGAAGGCTAGTCCACCGGACCCATCATGAAGATCCTGTTCGTCACTCCCGAGTGCGCGCCTTACGTCAAGACCGGTGGCCTCGGCGATGTCAGCGCCGCCCTGCCCGCCACGCTCGCGGCCCTGGGCCACGACGTGCACCTGCTGCTGCCCGCGTATCGCGGCATGAAGGTCAGCGGCGAGATCGGCGACGGCGTCGACCTGCCGCCCTGGGGCCCCTGGCCCGCGGCGCAGCTGGTGCCGGTGAAGATCGCCAATGGCGTGACGCTGCTGCTGCTCACGTGCCCCGCCTTGTACCAGCGTGCCGGCGGCCCGTACGTGGATGCCAGCGGTCGCGACTATCCCGACAACGCGCTGCGCTTCGGCCTGCTCTCGCGCGTGGCCGCGGACCTGGGTACCGTGCGCTCGCCGCTGAAGGGCTGGATGGCCGACGTGGTGCATGCCAACGACTGGCCCTGCGGCCTGGCGCCGCTGTACCTGGCGCAGGCCCGCACGATCCCCACGCGCGAGCCCACCGCCAGCAGCGTGATCACCATCCACAACCTCGCCTTCCAGGGCGTGTTCGGCATGGAGACCGCCGACCTGCTGGGCGTGTCGCACGATCGGCGCGGCATGGACGGCGTCGAGTTCTGGGGCCAGCTCTCGATGCTGAAGGCCGGCATCCAGTGCGCCGACGTGATCACCACCGTCAGCCCGAGCTATGCGCGCGAGATCCAGACGCCGGCGCATGGCGTCGGCTTCGACGGCATCCTGCGCGCACGTTCGGCGCGCCTGCGCGGCATCCTGAACGGCATCGACACGACGCTGTGGAATCCGGCGACCGACCCCCTGCTGCCACGCCACTTCGCACCCGACAAGCTCGATGGCAAGGCGCTGTGCAAGACCGCGCTGCAGGCCAGGCTCGGCTTGCCGCAGGATCGCAAGGCGATGGTGTATGCCGTGGTCAGCCGCCTCACGCCGCAGAAGGGCATCGACCTGGTGCTGGGCGCGTTGCCGCGCCTGCTGGCCGCGGGCGCGCAGCTGATCGTGCTGGGACAAGGCGATCCTGGCCTGCAACAGGCGCTGAAGGACGCGGCGATCAAGCAGCCGCGCCAGGTCTCCGTGACCCTCGGCTTCGATGAAGGCCTGGCGCACCTGGTCGAAGGCGGCGCCGACGTGTTCCTGATGCCTTCGCGCTTCGAGCCCTGCGGCCTGAACCAGATGTACAGCCAGGCCTACGGCACGGTGCCCATCGTGGCGCCGGTCGGCGGCCTGCTGGATTCGGTGACCGATGCCAGCGCCGACCCGCAGCACGGCACCGGCTTCATCATGACCGGCTGCGATCCGGCCGGACTCGACGACGCGATCGCGCGCGCCACCCGCCTGTTCCGCGAGCCGGTGAAGTGGAAGCGCCTGCAGGCCAACGGCATGGCCCGCCACTTCGGCTGGGAAGACAGCGCCATGCAATACCTGGAGGTGTACGAGCGCGCGCGGCGGCTGGCCGACGGCGAGCCCGCGCTGCCGCCGGTGCTGGCCGCCGACCCGGCACGGCCTCAGGGCAGCAGGCGGTAGCCGACCGCGGTCTCCGTCAGCAGGTGGCGCGGCTGCGCCGGGTCGGCCTCCAGCTTGGCCCGCAGGTGGCCCATGTAGATGCGCAGGTAGTGGTTCTGCTCGCCGTGCGAGGGCCCCCACACCTCGCGCAGCAGCTGGCGGTGCGTGAGAACGCGCCCCGCGTTGGCCACCAGCACCGTGAGCAGCCGGTACTCGATCGGCGTGAGGTGCACCTCGGTGCCGGTGCGGCGCACGAGTCGCGCCTGCCGGTCGATCTCGATCTCGCCGAAGCGGAACACGCTCTCCTGCGCCGATTCGCCCCCGGGACGCGGGCGGCGCAGGTTGGCCCGCACCCGGGCGAGCAATTCGCCCACCCCGAAGGGCTTCGTGAGGTAGTCGTCGGCGCCCGCATCGAGGGCCGCGATCTTGTCCAGCTCGTCCCCGCGCGCCGACAGCACGATGATGGGCACCGAGGACCAGCCGCGCACGTCGCGGATCAGGTCGACGCCGTCGCCATCGGGCAGGCCGAGGTCCAGCACCAGCAGGTCGGGCTTGCGCGTGCCCGCCTCCGCAAGTCCGCGCTTGAAGGTGTCCGCCTCGTGCACCTGCCAGCCCTCGGCTTCGAGGGCGCTGCGCACGAATCGGCGGATCTGCGGCTCGTCTTCGACGATGACCGCGACGGCTTGGGACATGGCTTCAGGCGGGAGTGGAGGGCGGCGGACGCCCGGGCAGCGTCGCCACCGATTCTGCACCGCCGCCGTGTGCCATGCGCGGCGATGCTGCGGCGGTGCGCAGCGACGACCCCGGCATTCAGGGCGCAAGCGCTCCGACGATCCGCTCGCCGACGATGTTCTCGCCCAGGAAGTCGAGGAAGCGCCGCACCGCCGGCACCATGCCGCGCCGCGACGGAAACACCGCCAGCACCAGCGAGGCGCGGGGCGCCCATCCGGGCAGCACCGGCACGAGCTCGCCGCTGCGCAGTTCCTCGCTGCACATGTAGTCCGGCAGCGTCGACATGCCGGTGCCTTGCAGCACGGCGAACTTCAGCGTCAGCAGGTCGTCGGCCGTGTACACGGGGCGGTGCTCCAGTTCGAAGGAGGCGGCACGCGGCCCGAGCAGGTTCCAGCTGGCACGTGCATCGGCCGCGGACATCGCCACCGTCGGCAGATGGCGCAGCATCTCGGGCTGCTCGGGCTGGCCGAAGCGCTGCAGCAGTTGCGGGCTGGCGACCAGCAGGCCTTTGGTCGGCCCCAGGTTCTTGATCACCAGGGTGCCGCTGTCTTCGAGCGTGGCGCGCACGCGCAGGGCGACGTCCACGCTCTCCTGCACCAGGTCCACCACGCGGTTGGTCACCTGCATGTCGACGCGCACCTGCGGATGTGCCGCCAGGAAGCGCGGCAGGATCGGGCCGATGGTGGTCTGCGCGAGCGTGACGGGACAGGTCAGGCGCACGGTGCCGCGCGGCTCGTTCTGCACCCGCGCGACCGCTTCGTCCGCGGCTTCGGCCTGCTCGCGCATGGCAACGCAGTGGCGGTGGTAGATCTCGCCGGCCTCGGTGAGCGAGAGCTTGCGCGTGGTGCGCTGGAGCAGCCGCACGCCCAGCCGCCCCTCCAGCTCCGCGATGCGCCGCGACAGGCGCGACTTGGGAACGTGCAAGGCGCGGCCGGCCGCGGCAAAGCCGCCGCGGTCCACCACCTCGGCGAAGAACAGCATGTCGTTCAGGTCCTGCATGCCCGCATTGTCCTACTGGTGGAACGGTGAAACCCGAAATTGGCGGCTTATCGCCAGGGCGTCGCGTCTGCATACTTGACGCATGCGAGGCCGATTCCGGCCCCAGTCCCACCCAGGAGAAGAACCTTGAAACTGCTGCACATCGATTCCAGCCCGCTGGCCGGCGCTTCCGTATCCCGCGAACTCACCCGCCGCATCGTGGCGAAGTGGCAGGCGGCGCATCCCGGCACGGTGGTGGAGCATCTCGACCTCGTCACGGACGCACCCACCCACCTCAACATGGATTCGCTGGGCTTTCGCCTCGGCTTGGAAGCCGTTGGCCTGAGCGCTGCGCAGCAGCGCGAGAACGCGATTTCCGAGCGGCTGGTGAGCCAGTTCGTCGCCGCGGACGTGATCGTCGTCGGCGCGCCCATGTACAACTTCTCGGTGCCTAGCCAGCTGAAGGCGTGGATCGACCGCGTCGCGCAAGCCGGCCGCACCTTCACGTACACCGAGCAGGGTCCCAAGGGCCTGGCCGGCGGCAAGACCGTGATCGTGGCCTCGACCCGCGGCGGCGCCTACTCGACCAACCCGGCGCTGTCCTTCCTGGACCACCAGGAGTCCTACCTGCAGGCGGTATTCGGCTTCTTCGGCATCACCAACGTGCGCTTCGTGCGGGCCGAGGGGGTTGCAATGGGCGAAGCCGCGAAGGCAAAGGCGCTGGCGGATGCGGACGTGGCGATCAGTGTGCACGTCGGCGATGCAGCGAACGAGGCGAAGACGGCGCTGCGGGCCTGAGCGATTTCCGGATGTCATCGCGGATGCGATGTCATCGCGGGATGCGACGATGTCATCCCGGACGCGCGGATGTCATCCCGGGCTTGACCCGGGATCCACGGCGGCGCTTGCAGCAGCGCCGCATGGATTGCGGGTCAAGCCCGCAATGACATCCGTAGACTTCCAAAAACAAAGGCCGGGCACTGCCCCGGCCTTTGTTTTTATCTGTTCGCCGCCCGATCCGCGTGGTGCTTCACCCAATCCGCGAACCGGTCCATGAATTTCTGCAGGAACAGCTTGGTGTCCTCGTTGCCTATGCTGCCGTCCGCCGCGAACAGCCCCGGCTTGTTCTGGATGAACATCTCCGGCTGTCCCAGCGTGGGCATGTCCAGGTAGGCCAGCACGTTGCGCAAGTGCTGCTGCGCCAGCGCCGTGCCGACGGCGCCTACCGACACGCCGATGATCCCCGCCGGCTTGTCGCCCCACACGCTTTGCCCATAGGGCCGCGAGGCATGGTCGATTGCGTTCTTCAGCACGCCCGGAATCGAGCGGTTGTATTCGGGGGTGACGAACAGCACGCCCTGCGACTGGGCGATCTCGGTCTTGAAGCGCCGCACCGGCTCGGGCGGGTTGCCCTCGTTGTCCTGGTTGTACAGCGGCAGGTCGTCCATGCGCACGGTCACGAACTCGAGCTGGTGCTGGCCGAGTTTCACCAGCGCCTGCGCCAGCTGTCGGTTGAAGGACTCACGGCGCAGGCTGCCGACGAGCACGGCGATGCGGTAGGTCATCTGGGTCTCCGGTGATTCAAACGGGGAGGCCGATGTTCGCCGCATCGCGCTCGGCGCGCTGTAGCCGCCCGTCTACTTGCGCGCGAAAATCTGGTCGAAGCTGCCGCCGTCGGCAAAGTGCTGCTGGTCCGCCTTCGCCCAGCCGCCGAAGGCCTGGTCGATGGTGAACAGGTTCAGCTTGGCAAACTGCTTGGCGTACTTCGCCTGCGCTTTCTGCGAAACGGCGGGCCGGTAGAAATTGCGGCCGATGATGTCCTGCCCTTCCTCGCTGTAAAGGTACTTCAGGTACTCCTCGGCCACTGCACGCGTGTGCTTGCGGTCGACGTTCTTGTCGACCACGGCCACCGCAGGCTCGGCCAGGATGCTGAGCGAAGGCGCGATCACGTCGAACTTGGCGCCGAATTCCTTTTCCAGCAGGAAGGCCTCGTTCTCCCAGGCGATCAGCACGTCGCCCTGGCCGCGCTGCGCGAAGGTGATCGTGGAACCGCGGGCGCCCGTATCGAGCACCGGCACGTTGCCATACACCTTGGCCACGAACTCCTTGGCCTTGGCATCGCCGCCGTACTTGCGCTTGGCGAATTCCCACGCGGCCAGGTAGTTCCAGCGCGCGCCGCCCGAGGTCTTCGGGTTCGGCGTGATCACGCTGACGCCGGGCCTGGCCAGGTCGTCCCAGTCCTTGATGCCCTTGGGATTGCCCTTGCGCACCACCAGCACGATGGTCGACGTGTACGGCGAGGAATTGTTCGGCAGGCGCTTCTGCCAGTCGGGCGCGACCCAGCCGCCGTGCTTCACCAGCGAATCGGTATCGCCGCCCAGGCCGAGCGTCGCGACGTCGGCGTCGAGGCCATCGATGATGGAGCGCGCCTGCTTGCCCGAGCCGCCATGCGATTGCTTGATCGATACGTCCTGCCCGGTCTTGGCCTTCCAGTACTTCTCGAACGCGGCGTTGAAGTCCACGTACAGCTCGCGCGTGGGGTCGTACGAGACGTTCAGCAACTGCAGCGGCTGCGCGATGGAAGGCAGGCCCGTGAGGCCGAGCACGCCAGCGGCGGCGATGGCGAGCGGAATCTTGATAAAGTCGCGGCGAAGGCTCATGGAGCTTCCTTGTTGTGGTCGGCGCATTCTGGAAGCCGACCCGCCGAAGTGGAACGACAGAGATGTCGCATCCATATCCCCATAAGCTAATCACCGTTCCACAGGAGAGCGTGAAATGCCACGCACCGTCCATTGCATCAAGCTCGGCCAGGACGCCGAGGGCCTCGACTTCCCGCCCTACCCCGGCGAGCTGGGCAAGCGCATCTACGAAAACGTCAGCAAGGAAGCCTGGCAAGGCTGGCTGAAGCACCAGACCATGCTGGTCAACGAGAACCGGTTGAACCTGGCGGACCAGCGTGCCCGCGAGTACCTCAAGCGCCAGATGGAGAACCACTTCTTCGGCGGCGGCGCCGACGCCGCGGCGGGTTACGTCCCTCCCACGAACTGATTCCATGTCCCAAGAGGCCTGGGCCGGCCAGCCGCAATGGCGGGTGCTGGAGACGGGCTTCGGCCTCGGGCTGAACTTCCTGGCCACCTGGCATGCCTGGCGCAGCGATCCGCTGCGGCCTGGGCTGCTGCATTTCTGCGCCATCGAAGCGTGCCCCGTGCCGGTGGACGACCTGCTGCGCGGCGTCGCGAGCGATCCCGCACTGCAGCCGCTGGCCGAGTCCCTCGCCGCGCAGTGGCAGGGCCTGGTGCCGGGCTTCCACCGCCTTTCCTTCGAGAACGGCCGCGTGCTGCTGACCCTGTGCCTCGGCGACGTGCAGGCCATGTTGCGCGAGCAGGCCTTCCGCGCCGATGCGGTGTTCCTCGGCGGCCTGGGTCCGCAGCGCGATCCGCGGCTGTGGGAAGCGCAGACGCTCAAGGCCGTGACGCGCCTGGCCCGGCGCGGCGCCACGCTGAGCACATGGACCGTCGCCGAGCCGGTGCGAAGCGCGCTGCAAACCTGCGGCTGGCAATTGGACCCGGTGGCCGGCCTGCCGCCTGAGCGCGCCTGCCTGCGGGGCCGCCATGCCCCTTCGTGGGAACCGAAAGGCGCGCCGGACCTGCCCGCACTGCAGCCCGCGGAGTGCACCGTGATCGGTGCCGGCATTGCCGGTGCGGCCGTGGCGGCCAGCCTGGCAAGGCGCGGCTGGTCGGTGCAGGTGCTGGATGCGGCCAGCCAGCCGGCTGCCGGTGCCTCCGCCCTCCCGGCGGGCCTGCTGGCGCCGCATCAGTCACCCGACGACAACCTGCTCTCGCGCCTATCCCGCGCCGGCGTGCGCATGACCCTGCAGCAGTCGGCTCGCCTGGCCGCAGGGATCGAATGGGAGCGTACCGGCGCCCTCGAATCGCGGGGCGACGATGCGCGACCCTTGCCCGATCTGGGCGAGGCCCTGCAGCCCTGGAGCCGCGAGGCCTCCGAAGCGCAGAAGCGCGCGGGCGGGCTCGCCCCAGAGCTGCCTGCCTGGTGGCATGCCAACGCAGCCTGGATAGCACCCGCCGCGCTGGTACGCCTGTGGCTGCGTGAGAAGGGCGTGGGCTTCAGCGGTGGCCACGCTGTCGCGCGCATCCGGGCGATCGAAACAGGATGGGCCGTCGAGGACGCGGCCGGCACGCGCATCGCGGCCGCGCCGCTGGTGGTGGTCGCGGCGGCGCTGGCCAGCGCAGAGCTGCTGGATCCGCCCCTGCCCTTGCACCCCGTGCGTGGCCAGATCACGTGGGGACCGCATCACGAAGATGCCGCTGCCCTTCCCTCCTTCCCGGTCAACGGCAACGGCCATTTCCTGCCGCGCGTTCCGCTGGTGGAACGCGGCGCCTGGATCACCGGCTCGAGCTACGGCCGCGGCGACACGGAGACCACATTGCGCCCCGCGGACGATCTGGCCAACCTGCAGCGGGTGCGCGAGCGCATGCCGCGCGCCGCCCAGGTGATGGAAGCGGCCATGGCCCGCGGCGAGACGCGCTCCTGGGCCGGCGTGCGCTGTGCCTCGGCCGACCGCCGGCCGCTGGTGGGGGAAGTGGCGCCCGGCTTGTGGGTCAGCACCGCGATGGGATCGCGCGGCCTCACCTTTGCCGCGCTGTGCGGCGAGCTGATTGCCGCCCGGCTGCATGGCGAGCCGCTGCCGATCGAGGCGCGGCTGGCGCAGGCGCTGGCGGTCAGCCGACTGGCCCGACCTCGATCCGGCTGAGCCAGGCATCCAGCCGCTCGGGATGCGGCGGATCTTCCAGCAGCACGGTCCCGCCCAGCCAGGCGCGCAGGCGTTCGGGCGCCGAGCGCGACGCGCGGGTCAGCGCGAGATGGCGGATGGCACGCGGGCCGCTGCGCAACTGGCGCACCAGCGTCCAGGCATCGGTGTCGGCCAGGCTGCTGGCAACCAGGGCCACGTCGTACTGTTTCTCGCTCGCGAGTTGCGTGGCGTGGGCGCCGGTTTCGGCCTCGTCGGCCAGCGTGAGCCGGGCCAGCGCGAGGCGGGCGCGCAGGTACAGGCGCTCGTCGCGGTCGGCGCTGACGATCAGCGCCTGCTTCTGCGACATCACCGAATCCGGGCCGGTATCCGGCTCCAGGTCACGGTCGTCCTCGGGCGCGAACATCGCGTCCAGGGTCTCGATCACGCGGCCCCAGCCAAGCGGGCGCGAAAAGGCCTGCCAGACCGCGGGCGGCGGCTGGCTGCCCACCCACAGCAGGCGCAGGTCGCGGGCCACGCGCGACTCGGCCTCGACCCGCGCCTCCCAGCTCTGGCCATCGAGCAAGGCGACCCGCGGCGGCTCGGCGGCGGCCGGGGTCCACAGCTGGTAGGTGGTGCGGCACTGCTCCGACAAGCGGAACACGGTATTGAGGGCATGCCGCTCCTCCTCCGAGAAGCCGACCACCTTGATGTAGATTCGGTCCGCCATGCTGTAGATTCGCTGCGCCAGCCCGCTGCCTCGTCCTTGTCGCCCGCCACGCCGCCTTACCGGGATCGGCGCGGCGATGGGCGGGAAGGTCGCGTCAATACTGGCGCATAAGCTTATCCGCATAAGACCCGAATTAAAAAATAGTTCGGATCCATAAGGACCATCACTACATTCTCGTCTCCGCTCCTTCCAATGGGAGCCGCAGCAAGCCCATGTACCAATACACAGATTTCGACCGGCAATTCGTGCGCGCCCGCGCCGCCCAGTTCCGCGACCAGCTCGAACGCTGGCAGGCCGGGACCCTGAGCGACGAGGAACTGCGCCCGCTGCGCCTGCAGAACGGCTGGTACATCCAGCGCTATGCGCCCATGGCGCGCATCTCCGTGCCGTATGGCGAGCTCTCGAGCAAGCAGCTGCGCACGCTGGCCATCGTCGCGCGCGACTACGACCGGCCCGCGCCGGAGCTGCTGCAGGAAGCGCAGGAAAAGCAGCTGGCGCTGGGCCCCGTGCCCATCCCCGGCACCGATCGCACCGTGGTGTCCAAACTGGAGTACGGCTATGGCCACTTCAGCACGCGCACCAACGTGCAGTTCAACTGGATCCCGATCACCAGGGCGGCCGACGTGATGGAACTGCTGGCCAGCGTCAGCATGCACGGCATCCAGACCAGCGGCAACGCGATCCGCAACATCACGACGGAGGCGCTTGCCGGCATCGCGGTCGACGAGATCGCCGATCCGCGTCCCTTCGCGGAAATCATCCGCCAGTGGGCGGCGCTGCACCCGGAATTCGTGGTCCTGCCGCGCACGTTCAAGATCGCCCTGAACGGCGCCAGGGAAGACCGTGCCGCCCTGGGCTGGTACGACATCAGCCTGCAGCTGGCGAAGAACGAAGCCGGCACGCTGGGCTTCAAGGTGCTGGTCGGCGGCGGCATGGGCCGCACGCCCGTGATCGGCACCGTGGTGCGCGAGTTCATCGAGTGGCAACACCTCCTGAGTTACCTCGAGGCCTGCATCCGCGTCTACAACCAGTACGGCCGGCGCGACAACGTCTGGAAGGCCCGCATCAAGATCCTGGTGAAGGCCGAGGGCCAGCGCTACATCGACAAGGTGGAAGAGGAATTCCGCCAGATCCTCGAGATCGACGGCGCCCCGCACACGATCACGCAGGCCGAATACGACCGCATCGCGGCGCAGTTCGTCGCACCGGAAATCAAGCGCGCGGCGCGTGACGCGGCCGGCACGCAGGTGCACGCGATCATCCGCACCGACGCCGAGGCCGACCCGCAGTACGACCGCTGGCTGCAGCGCAACGTGCTGCCGCATCGCAACCCGCAGCTGCGTGCCGTGGTGCTGTCGTTCAAGCGCCTGGGCCAGAACCCCGGCGACTGCACGGCCGACCAGTTCGATGCCGTGGCGGAACTCGCCGACCGCTTCTCCGCGGGCGAAGCGCGCGTGACGCACCAGCAGAACCTGCTGCTGCCCTGGGTGCACCAGGACGACCTGCCCGAGCTGTATGCGGCCGCCCGCAAGCTGGGCCTGGCACGCTCCAACATCGGCCTGATCACCGACATGATCGCCTGCCCGGGCGGCGACTTCTGCTCGCTGGCCAACGCGCGCTCGCTGCCGATCGCCGAGGCGATCACCGAGCGCTTCCAGGACCTGGACGAGGAACACGACATCGGCGAGATCGACCTGAACTTCTCGGGTTGCATCAATTCCTGCGGCCACCACCACGCCGGCCACATCGGCATCCTGGGCGTCGACAAGGACGGCAAGGAGTGGTACCAGATCACGCTGGGCGGCTCCAACGGCACGCACCTGTCCGGCCCCGCCACGCCCGGCAAGATCGTCGGCCCGTCCTTCGCCAAGGAGGAAGTGCCGACCGTGATCGAAGCGCTGATCGACACCTATCGGCAGCTGCGCCAACCGGCTGGCGACGGCAAGCTCGAGCCCTTCATCGCCACGCTGCGTCGCGTCGGCCACGACCCCTTCAAGGCGGCAGCCAATGCGGCCCGCTTCATCGAGAGAGAAATCGCGTGATCCAGCGCCTGATCGAAATCCTCCACCCTGCCGACGTCGCGCCGGCCGGGAACCAGAACGTGGTGGTGCTCGCCAACGACGCCGACGTGCAGGAAGTGGCGCTGGAAGGCGTCGACCGTATCGAACTGAACTTCCCCAAGTTCACCGACGGCCGCGCCTTCAGCCAGGCCTACCTGCTGCGCCGCCGCCGCAAGTTCACGGGCGACATCCGCGCCACCGGCGACGTGCTGATCGACCAGCTGGTGCAGATGCAGCGCACCGGTTTTTCCAGCGCCGTGCTCAAGGAAGGCAAGGACGTCGCCGAGGCGCAGCGCCAGTTCGACCGCTACGCCGCCTTCTACCAGGGCGACGTCGTGCAACCCGAACCCCTGTTTGCGCGGGGCTGACATGAGCGCCATCGACCTGCACGCCCGCGCCTCGAAGGACTACGAGGCCAAGCTTGCCGAAACCCAGCAGCTCCTGGTGCGGGCGGCCGCGGAGTTCGCGCCGCTCAAGCAGGCCTCCAGCCTGGGCGCCGAGGACGTGGTGATCACGCACCTGATCAACGCGCTGGAGTTGCCGATCCCGGTGTTCGTGCTGGAAACCGGCGCGCTGCACCAGGAGACGCTGGACCTGCTGGAACGCACGCGGACGATGTCGCGCGCGCCGGTGGAGGTCTATCGGCCGGTGAACGAGCAGGTCATGCAGTTCGTGGCGCGCGAAGGCAAGGAAGCGATGTACCGCAGCATCGAACTGCGCAAGGCCTGCTGCGGCATCCGCAAGCTCGAGCCGCTGGCGCGTGCGCTGGCCGGCCAGAAGGCGTGGATCACCGGGCTGCGCCGCGAGCAATCGTCGGCCCGTGCGGAGGTTCCGCTGGTCGACACCAGCGAGCTGGCGCGGCCCGATGGCCGCACCAAGATCAATCCCCTGGCCAACTGGACCTGGGGCGACGTCTGGCACTACATCCAGGCCAATGGGGTCGACTACAACCCGCTGCACGACCAGTTCTTCCCGAGCATCGGCTGTGCTCCGTGCACGCGGGCGATCAGCCTGGGCGAGGACTTCCGCGCGGGCCGGTGGTGGTGGGAAGATGAGGCTGCCAAGGAATGCGGCCTGCACGTGAAGAACGAAGAGAAGGTCGTCGCATGAACGCCAGAACCGAGCCGCAGCTGCTGCGGTCCATCAGCAACAAGCACCTCGACGCGCTGGAAGAAGAAGCGATCTTCATCCTGCGCGAGGTGGCCGGCGCCTTCGAGCGGCCGACGCTGCTGTTCTCCGGCGGCAAGGATTCGCTGGTGCTGCTCAAGTGCGCCGAGAAAGCCTTCGGCACGGGGCGCATCCCTTATCCGCTGTTGATGATCGACACCGGCCACAACTTCCCCGAGGTCACCGCCTTCCGCGATTTCCGCGCAAAGCAGCTCGGGGCCGAACTGATCGTGCGCAGCGTCGAGGACTCGATGAAGCGCGGCACGGTGCGCCTGGCGCGCCCCGACGAGAGCCGCAATGCGCACCAGTCGGTGACGCTGCTCGAGGCGATCGAGGAATTCCGCTTCGACGCACTGATCGGTGGCGCCCGCCGCGACGAGGAAAAGGCGCGCGCCAAGGAGCGCATCTTTTCCCACCGCGACAGCTTCGGCCAGTGGCAACCCAAGGCGCAGCGGCCCGAGCTGTGGACGCTGTTCAACACGCGGCTGCACCCGGGCGAGCACTTCCGCGTGTTCCCGATCTCGAACTGGACCGAGCTGGACGTGTGGCAATACATCGAGCGCGAGCAAATCGAGCTGCCCGCCCTCTACTACGCGCACCAGCGCCAGGTGATCGAGCGCCGCGGCCTGCTGGTGCCCGTGACCGAACTGACCCCGCCGAAAGACGGTGAGCAGGTCGAAACGCGCACCGTGCGCTTTCGCACTGTCGGCGACATCACCTGCACCTGCCCGGTGGAGAGCGATGCGGCCGACGCCAGTGATGTCGTGGCCGAGACGCTGACCGTGGTGGTCAGCGAGCGCGGCGCCACGCGCATGGACGACAAGACCTCGGAGGCTTCGATGGAGAAGCGCAAGAAGGACGGGTATTTCTGATGGATGCTTCGATCAACGCCCTGCGCGATCGGCGAGATCCCGGCCTGCGCCGGGATGACGAAACGCGGGACGGCGGCGATCACGCCGCCGCCCTTCGTTTCATCACCTGCGGCAGCGTCGACGACGGCAAGAGCACGCTGATCGGCCGCCTGCTGGTGGACAGCCGCGCCGTGCTGCAGGACCAATTGGCCTCCGTCTCCCGCTCCGGCGAGACCGACCTGGCGCTGCTGACCGACGGCCTCTCCGCCGAGCGCGAACAGGGCATCACCATCGACGTGGCCTACCGCTACTTCGCCACGCCGGCGCGCAAGTTCATCATCGGCGATGCGCCCGGCCACGAGCAGTACACCCGGAACATGGTGACCGCCGCCTCCAGCGCCGATGCCGCCGTGGTGCTGGTCGATGCCACCAAGCTGAAGTGGCAGAACCCGGTGCTCGAACTGCTGCCGCAGACGCGCCGCCACACGCTGCTGTGCAACCTGCTGCGCGTGCCCGCCATCGTCTTCGCGGTGAACAAGCTCGACGCGGTGGAAGACGCGACGGTTGCGTTCACAAACATCCGCGCCGCGCTGCAGAAATTCACCGAAGCGGCTGGCATCCACGCCCGCGCCGTCGTGCCGATCTCCGCGCTCAAGGGCCACAACGTGGTCGAAGCCAAGGCGGGCTGGTGCGGCTATCGGGGCCCGGCTCTGCTGGCGCTGCTGGAACAACTCGACGTGACGCCGGCGGAGACCACCGAGGCCTTCGCCTTCCCGGTGCAGTGGGTCGAGAAATTCTCGTCCTCCTCGGACACCTCGCAAGGCCGCCGCGTGTTCTGGGGCCGTGTGGCCACGGGCAGCGTGCAGCCGGGGCAGGAAGTCACGGTGCTGCCCGGCGGGCAGATGGCCAAGGTGGCGCAGGTGCTCGATCACGCACGGCAACCCGCCAGCGTGGCGGCGCGCCACAGCGCCGGCATCGTGCTGGACCGCGAGGTGGACGTCTCGCGCGGCGACTGGCTGCTGGCGCCCGACGCCTTTGCGGCCTCGCGCGAGGTGTCGGCCACCATCGCCTGGCTCGACGACGAGCCGCTGGTGGCAGGCCGTGCCTATTGGGCGCTGCATGGCCACCGCTGGGTCAAGGCCAAGGTCAAGCGCATCGTGCACAGCCTGGATGTGAATACTCTTGCCGAACGCGATGCGGATCGCATCGAGGCCAACGGCATCGGCCACGTCGAACTGGCGCTGCAGGAACCCCTGGCCACGCTGCCCTATGCGCGCTCGCGGGCGCTGGGCGCGCTGGTGCTGGTGGACACGGCCAGCCACAAGACCGCAGGGGCGGTGCTGGTACGCTGAGGCAGGGCAAATCCCCCTTTTGGGACGGCCATCCGAGGCACGCGCACAAAACCAAATAAAATCGAGGGTTTCCCCCGCCCCACGAAGCCACAATGACCCACGTCGTCACCGAATCCTGTATCCGCTGCAAGTACACCGATTGCGTGGATGTCTGCCCTGTGGACTGCTTCCGCGAGGGGCCGAACTTCCTGGTGATCGACCCCGACGAGTGCATCGACTGCGCGGTCTGCATCCCGGAATGCCCGGTCAATGCGATCTACGCCGAGGAGGACGTACCCGCGGACCAGGTGTCGTTCATCAAGCTGAACACGGAGCTCTCCCACGCCCCGGGCTGGAAGAGCATCACCAAACGCAAGCCGGCCCTGCCGGATGCCGATGACTGGAAAGACAAGGAAGGCAAGCTGAAGGAGCTTGTCCGCTAGGAATCATGGAACCTCAACTGAACCAAGAAGTGATCAAGACCGCCGCCGCGCACGACGGCCCGATCGAGACCGACGCGGTCATCATCGGGGCGGGGCCCGTGGGCCTGTTCCAGGTGTTCGAACTCGGCCTGCTGGAGATCAAGGCGCATGTCATCGACTCGCTCGCCTATCCCGGTGGCCAGCCGATCGAGCTGTACCCGGACAAGCCGATCTATGACATCCCCGCGATCCCGGTGTGCACGGGCAAGGAACTGACGGACGCGCTGCTCAAGCAGATCGAGCCCTTCGGCGCCACCTTCCACCTGGGGCAGACGGTCACCGTGGTTCAGAAGCAGGAGGACGGCCGCTTCTTCGTCGAAACATCGAAGGGCACCAAGTTCCTGACCAAGACCATCTTCATCGCCGCCGGCGTGGGCGCCTTCGAGCCGCGCACGCTGAAGGTCGAGGGCCTTGCCAAGTTCGACGGCACCCAGCTGTTCTACCGCGTGCGCAACCCCGCCGACTTCGCCGGCAAGAACCTGCTGGTGGTGGGCGGCGGCGACTCCGCGCTCGACTGGTCGCTGAACTTCTGCGCGGGCAATGAAGACGGCAACCCGCACAAGGCCGAGAGCGTGATCCTGCTGCACCGCCGCGACGGCTTCCGTGCCGCCCCGGCATCGGTCGCGCGGATGCACGAGCTGTGCGATCAGATGGAGATGCAATTCGTGGTTGGCCAGGTGACCGGCTACGAAGAAAAGGACGGCCAGCTCACCGGCGCCAAGGTCACCGGCTCCGACGGCGTCACGCGCGTGGTGCCCGCCGACATGCTGCTGGTCTTCTTCGGCCTCTCACCCAAGCTCGGCCCGATCGCCGAGTGGGGCCTGGACATCGAGCGCAAGCAGCTGAAGGTGGACACCGAGAAGTTCGCGACCAGCGTGCCGGGCATCTTTGCGGTGGGCGACATCAACACCTATCCGGGCAAGAAGAAGCTGATCCTCTCGGGCTTCCACGAGTGCGCGCTGGCGGCGTTTGGCGCCGCGCCGATCATCTTCCCCGAGAAGGGCAAGATCCACCTGCAGTACACGACCACCAGCCCGAAGCTGCACAAGGTGCTGGGCGTGGAGACGCCGGTGTTCGACTGACGGTTTTCTGAAATCGCTGACGAGCTGCCGGAAAGGTGAAAAAACCACCTTATAATCGAAGGCTTGTTCCCCGATAGCTCAGTTGGTAGAGCGCCGGACTGTTAATCCGTAGGTCCCTGGTTCGAGCCCAGGTCGGGGAGCCAAAGAAAGACAAGAGTCAGCAGGTTTGCGCCTGCTGGCTTTTTTGCTTTCTGGCATCCACTGGTGCCAGCTTGCCGATGACCACCAATGGCCCTGAAGAAATCCGAACTCTATTCCTCCCTCTGGAAGTCCTGCGACGAACTGCGTGGCGGCATGGATGCGAGCCAGTACAAGGACTACGTGCTGGTCCTGCTGTTCGTCAAGTACGTCTCGGACAAGTACGCCGGCGACCGCAACGCGCTGCTGGAGATCCCCGCAGGCGGCAGCTTTGCCGACATGGTGAAGCTCAAGAACGACAAGGAGATCGGCGACAAGATCAACAAGCTGATTGGGCGGCTCGCCGATGCCAATGAAAGCCTGAAGGGCGCCATCAACGTCGCCGACTTCAATGACGAGGAGAAGTTGGGCAAGGGCAAGGAGATGGTGGACCGGCTCACCAAGCTGGTCGCCATCTTCGAAGGGCTGGACTTCGGCGGCAACCGCGCCGGCGGCGACGACCTGCTGGGCGATGCCTACGAGTACCTGATGCGGCACTTCGCCACCGAGTCGGGCAAGAGCAAGGGCCAGTTCTACACCCCCGCGGAAGTCTCCCGCACGATGGCGCTGGTGCTCGACCTGGGCAAGGCATCCAACGCGGGCCAGAGCATCTACGACCCCACCTGCGGCTCCGGCTCGCTACTGCTCAAAGCCCACGACGAAGCCAGGCACCGCACCGGGCTGGACCTGGCGCTGTATGGGCAGGAGATGGACAACGCCACCTCGGCGCTGGCGCGCATGAACATGGTGCTGCACGACTGCCCGACCGCCGAGATCTGGCAGGCCAACACCTTGTCCAGCCCGCACTTCAAGAACGCAAACGGCGGGCTGCGGACCTTCGACTTCATCGTCGCGAATCCGCCGTTCTCCACCAAGGCCTGGACCAGCGGCCTGGACCCCGCGAACGATCTGTACGACCGCTTCGAATACGGCACGCCGCCCGAGAAGAACGGCGACTACGCCTTTCTGCTGCACATGCTCAAGAGCCTCAAGAGCACCGGCAAGGCGGCGATCATCCTGCCGCACGGGGTGCTGTTCCGGGGCGGGGCAGAGGGCGCCATCCGCGCCCGCATCCTCAAGCACGGTTTCATCAAGGGCATCATCGGCCTGCCGCCAAACCTGTTCTACGGCACCGGCATCCCGGCCTGCATCATCGTGCTGGACAAGGAAGGCGTCGCCGGCCGCAAGGGCATCTTCATGGTGGACGCCAGCAGGGGCTTCATCAAGGACGGCAACAAGAACCGCCTGCGCGCGCAGGACATCCACAAGGTCGTGGACACCTTCACCCGGCAGATCGAAACACCGAAATACGCCCGCCTGGTGCCGCTGGCCGAGGTGCAGGCCCACGACTTCAACCTGAACCTTCCGCGCTACATCGACAGCACTGAAGCCGAAGACCTGCAAGACATCGCGGCGCATCTGCTGGGCGGCATTCCCAATGCAGATATTGATGGCTTGGCCGCTTACTGGCAGGTGTTCCCGAATGTGCGCAAGGACCTGTTCGCCGATGCAGACCGGCCCGGGTACTGCCAGCCGAAGGTGGAGGCTGCGCAGGTCAAGTCCGTTATCTTCGGCCACCCGGAATTCACGGCGTTCAACACGCGGGTGACAGCGCTGTTCGGGAAATGGGAAGTCGCCATCACGCCATCGCTCACCGGCATCCAGAAAGGCCAGCGGCCCAATGCGCTGATCGAAGACCTGTCGGAGAGCCTCCTTGCAGCCTTTCGCGCCGACGCCGCCATCGCATCACTGATCGACCCCTACGGCGTGTACC
Source organism: Ramlibacter sp. (assembly GCF_028291745.1). GTDB lineage: Bacteria > Pseudomonadota > Gammaproteobacteria > Burkholderiales > Burkholderiaceae_C > Ramlibacter. The sequence goes on from NZ_JAQGNQ010000068.1 coordinate 89,921, forward strand.
AGCACCTGATGGATTACTGGGCCGAAACGATGCAGGACGACGTCTGGATCATCGCGAGTGACGGCTGGCGGGCCGTGCAGGATGGCAAGCCGAACAAGGACCTGATTCCGCCGGCGTTGATCGTGGCACGCTACTTCGCCAAGGAGCAAAGGGCCATCGAGCAATTGGAAGCCGATCGCGACGCACTGACGCGCGAGATGGAGGAACTGGAAGAGGAGCATGGCGGCGAAGAAGGGCTGCTGGCCGACGCGCGCAATGACAAGGGTAAGCTGACGAAGGCGAGTGCCAAGGTGAGGCTCGCGGAGATCAAGCGAGAGAAGAACGCGGCCGAGGAACGCAAGCTGCTGGAAACGTATGCCGATCTGGCGGACCGCGAGGCCACCGCCAGCAAAGGCGTGAAGGACACTGTCAAGGCGATCGAGGCGAAGGTGTCGGCGAAGTACAGCGAACTCGACCAACAGGACATCAAGCAGTTGGTGGTGCACGACAAGTGGCTAGCCGCCGTCGCACAACAAGTACACGGCGAACTGGACCGCGTCAGTCAGACCCTCACTGGCCGAATGAAGCAGTTGGCTGAGCGCTACGCGACGCCGCTCCCGCAATTCAGCGCCGAGTTGGAAGCACTGTCGGCCCGGGTGGAAGGGCATTTGAAGAAGATGGGGTTCGCGTGGTAATAGCGGGCCTGAATGCGTCAGTGGCATCACTCAGCGGCAAATCGCACGTGAGCGCGGCAATGTCTGAGGGATTCCAGAAGAGCGCCGTAGGGGTGGTTCCTGCCGATTGGGAAGTGAAACCGTTGGGTAACGTATTCACCCTTAAACATGGCTTCGCATTCAGCAGCGAGCATTTTTCTGCTTCTGGACCGATAGTTCTCACGCCTGGCAATTTTCGGCTCGACGGGGGCCTGTATTTCGAACCGCGAAACACGAAGCGGTACGCCGGCAACTATTCATTGGCGACGAGGTTTCGTAAGGGCGACCTGCTGATCGTTATGACGGATTTGACGCCGGGATGCCATCTACTCGGCAAGCCCGCTTTTATTGAGAGCGACGAAGCGATTCTCCACAATCAGCGTATTGGCAAAGTCGAATTAAAGGCCAAGAGCATCGATCTTCGATTCTTGTATTTCACCCTTCTTTCAGGGCAATACCTACATCGGATCAGAGAGAAAGCGACTGGCTCCACGGTCCGTCACACCTCAAGCAAGAGCATCTATAGCATTCAGATTGCTTGGCCGACGTTCCCCGAACAATGCGCCATCGCTGCTGCGCTCTCGGATGTGGATGCCTTGCTGGCCGAGCTAGATGCGCTTATCGCCAAGAAGCGCGACCTCAAACAGGCCGCCATGCAGCAACTCCTCACGGGCCAGACCCGCCTGCCGGGGTTTAGCCGGAAGTGGGAGGTGAAGCGGTTGGGGGACGTTGCAACTTTCCACAAAGGAAAGGGCCTCCCAAAAAGCGCCCTCTTCGCTTCAGGCGTAGATCCATGCATCCATTACGGCGAGCTGTTCACACGATATCGAGAAACGATTGGGGCGATCATAAGCCGTACAAACGGTTTAGGAGACTCGTTTCGCTCACTTTCGAACGACGTATTGATGCCGACATCGGACGTCACGCCAAGGGGCTTGGCCAAGGCGAGCTGCGTCCCATTCGACAACGTAATTCTTGGAGGCGACATCCTTGTCATTCGCGCGGATAAACAGCGCCTCGATGGATCTTTCTTGAGTTACGTCATTCGCCGCGAAGAGCATCAAGTGCTCCAACTGGTTTCTGGTTCAACGGTCTTTCATCTCTATGGCTCCGACATGAAGAAGTTCAGTTTTTCCATGCCGCCGATCACCGAGCAAGCCGCCATCGGAACCGTTCTCTCAGACATGGACGCTGAACTCACCGCCCTCGAAGGGCGCCGCGACAAGACGCGTGCCCTGAAGCAAGGGATGATGCAGGAACTGCTGACAGGGCGGATTCGACTGATCGATGGGACTGAACTGAGCCCTCATTGACACGCGTTTTTCAATGTCATAACATACAAACATTGAAGCCGAACGCCTGCCCGCGCAGGCCGGACGCGGGAGAAAAGAATGCCTGTTCACACCTTTTCCAGCCGGGACTTCACGCGCGACGTGGGCGCAGCCAAGCGCGCTGCCGCCAAGGGGCCGGTGTTCATTACCGACCGCGGCCGCCCCGCCTTTGCATTGCTGAAGATCGAGGACTACTACGAGCTGGCAGGCCAGCACGAAGGTTCCTTGCTGGAGGCCATGGATGCCATTCCAGGCGGGTCAGGCATTGAGTTCGAAGCGCCGCTCCTAGGGGCTCGCTTCCGGGCCGCCGATCTGGATTGACTCGCGCAGCGATGTACGTCCTCGACACCAATGTGATTTCGGAGTTGCGCCACGGCAAGCCCAATCAATCTCCTGCGGTGCGAGCGTGGGCCGCAAGCTTGCCAACCAGCCAGTTCTTTCTCTCGGCCATCAGCATTCTCGAGTTGGAAAAAGGCGTGATGGCGCTGGAGCGAAAGACGCCGCCGCAAGGCCAGGCGCTACGGGTCTGGTTGACCGGCGTCCGGGCTACTTTTGCCGGCCGCATCCTGCCGTTCACCGACAGCACTGCAACCCTGTGCGCAGCCATGCACGTGCCCAAGCCGCGCCCGGACCGGGACGCGATGATCGCCGCTACGGCCCTGGAGCACGGGATGGCAGTGGTGACGCGCAACGTGACCGACTTCGCCGGCACGGGCGTGCAACTGATGAACCCATTTAGTCCATGAGCAATGTCGGCCAGATCGAAAAGCGCACCCAGGACCGGATCGTCGCGCTGCTGCGTGACCGCCTGCGCTATGACCATCTGGGCAACTGGATAGCTCGCGCCGACAACCGCAACATCGAGCCTGCGCTCGTGCGGGCCTGGCTTCTCAAGCAGCGCGTGAGTGAACTGCTGGTCAGCCGCGCGCTGCATGAACTGCAGAAAGTCTCAGGGGACGCTAGCAAGAGCCTGTACGACCGCAACGCCGAGGTTTATCGGCTCCTGCGTTACGGCGTCCACGTCAAGCCGGAGATCGGCGAGAACACGGTCACCGTCTGGTTGATCGATTGGGCGCAGCCTCAGGCCAATCATTTCGCCTTCGCCGAAGAAGTCACGGTGAATGCCGCGAATGCGAAGGCCTCCGGCAAGCGGCCGGACATCGTTCTGTATGTCAATGGCATGGCGCTCGGTGTCCTGGAGCTCAAGCGCTCCACCGTGTCAGTCGCTGAAGGCATTCGCCAGAACCTGGACAACCAGAAGAAGGAGTTCATCGAGCCCTTCTTCTCCACCATGCAGTGGGTGATGGCGGGCAACGACACGGAGGGCCTGCGCTACGGCACGACCGAAACCAAGGAGAAGTACTACCTCAAGTGGGTCGAGGACTCCGGCGAGTTCGCTGCCGAGCCCAACCTGCTGGACCGCCACGTACTTCAGGTCTGCCAGCCGGTGCGCCTGCTGGAATTGATCCACGACTTCGTCGTGTTCGATGCCGGCACCAAGAAGCTGTGCCGGCAGAACCAGTACTTCGGCGTGAAGGCAGCGCAGGAGTTCGTTGCGCGGCGCGAGGGGGGCGTCATCTGGCACACCCAGGGCAGCGGCAAGAGCCTGACCATGGTGTGGCTGGCCAAGTGGATCCTGGCCAACCGCACCGGGGCGCGGGTGCTGATCATCACCGACCGCACCGAGCTGGACGAGCAGATCGAGAAGGTGTTCACGGGCGTCAGCGAGACGATCTACAGGACCCGGAGCGGTGCCGACCTGATCGACAAGCTGAATCGCACGGACGAGTCCCTGCTCTGTTCGCTGGTGCACAAGTTCGGCGGCAAGGACGCTGACGACGGCGACGATGACCAGGGCGCCAAGGAGTTCATCGAGTCGCTGAAGCGGCTGCCGCCCGACTTCAAGGCCAAGGGCGATCTCCACGTGTTCGTGGACGAGTGCCACCGCACCCAGAGCGGTGACATGCACGAGGCGATGAAGGTGTTGCTGCCCAATGCGGTGTTCATCGGCTTTACCGGTACCCCATTGCTCAAGGCCGACAAGCGCAAGAGCATTGAGATCTTCGGGCGCTACATCCACACCTACAAATTCGACCAGGCGGTGCGCGAAGGCGTGGTGCTGGACCTGCGCTACGAGGCGCGCGACGTGGACCAGTCCATCACTTCGCAAAAGAAGATCGACGAGTGGTTCGAGGTCAAGACCAAGGGATTGAACGACCTCGCCAAGGCCCAGCTCAAGCAGAAGTGGGGGACCATGCAGCGAGTGCTCTCCAGCAAGTCGCGGCTGCAGAAGATCGTCGCCGACGTCATGATGGACATGAACACGAAGGCGCGCTTGGCAGACGGTCACGGCAATGCGATGCTGGTGGCCGGCAGCATCTACGAGGCCTGCAAGTACTTCGAACTGTTCGACCAGACGGAACTGAAGGGCAAGTGCGCCGTTGTCAGCAGCTATGTGCCCAAGGTGGCGGACACCAAGGGCGAGACGACTGGCGAGGGCGAGACCGACAACCTCGCCAAGTACGGCGTGTACCGCAAGATGCTGGCGGACTGGTTCCACGAGCCCGCGGAGTCCGCGATGGGCAAGGCCGAAAAGTTCGAGCTGGCTGTCAAGAAGAAGTTCGTCGACGAGCCGGGGCAGATGAAGTTGCTGATCGTGGTCGACAAGCTGCTCACCGGCTTCGACGCGCCGTCGGCCACCTACCTCTACATCGACAAACAGATGCGCGATCATGGGCTGTTCCAGGCCATCTGCCGCGTCAACCGGCTCGACGGCGAGGACAAGGAATACGGCTACATCGTCGACTACAAGGACCTGTTCAAGAGCCTCGAAGGTGCAGTCAATGACTACACCAGCGGCGCGCTCGATGGCTACGACAAGGAAGACGTCAAGGGCCTGCTGGAAGACCGCATCGAGAAAGCTCGCGAGGATCTGGAGGAGGCGCGCGAAGCGGTGAAGGCCTTGTGCGAGCCTGTTCTTCCTCCGCACGATTCGGCAGCGTATCTGACCTACTTCTGCGCCAGCGACTCTGGCAATGCGGCCCAGCTCAAGGACAACGAGCCCAAACGCCTGAAGCTGTACAAGTTCACCGCCACGCTGTTGCGTGCATATGCTGCACTGGCCAGTGAGCTTGCCGAAGCGGGCTATACGCCAGCGCAAATCGAGCAGATCAAGGGCGAGGTGGACCACTTCACGAAGGTGCGCGATGAAGTCAAGCTCGCCAGCGGCGACTACATCGACCTGAAGGCCTACGAGCCGGCGATGCGGTACCTGATCGACACGTATATCAGGGCCGAGGAGAGCGAGAAGATTTCCGCCTTCGACGACATGAGCCTGATTCAACTGATCGTCGAGCGCGGCCCGGCGGCGGTGGACTCGCTGCCGGGCGGGATCCGCAAGAACGAGCAGGCCGTTGCCGAGACCATCGAGAACAACGTACGCCGACTGATCGTCAACGAGTCACCTGTCGATCCGGCCTACTACGACAAGATGTCGAAACTGCTCGACGCTCTGATCGAGCAACGCCGAAAGGGCGTTGTCAGCTACAAGGAATATCTGGAGAAGATCGCGGCGCTGACCGTCCAGGCGACGCAGCCGGGAGGCGGGCCCGGTGGGTATCCGGCGCAAGTGACCTCTGCGGCGCAACGCGCGTTGTACAACAACCTGGGCCAGAACGCTGCCTTGGCCATGAAGGTGGACGCTGCAGTGAAGGCGAGCCTTCAGGCTGGCTGGCGGGAAAGCGCAATGAAGACGAAGCGGGTGCGGCTGGCGATCCGCTTCGCCCTTGGGACGGACATGCCGGCGGACCTGCATCAGGGCGCGCATGATCCAGGCAACGCGCCCTCGCCCCCGCCGCTGGACCTCGAGACCGAAACGGACCGCATCCTGGCGCTGGTGAAAAACCAGAATGACTACTAGCGCTCGGCGCATCACGGTCAGCGGTATCGCCGTCGAAGTGGTGCGCAAGGACATCAAGAACCTTCATCTCGGCGTATATCCGCCGGCCGGTCGCGTCCGGGTTGCTGCTCCGATCGCGATCAGCGACGACGCGGTCCGCCTGGCTGTCATCGAGAAGCTCGCGTGGATCAAGCGGCAGCGCGTGCTCTTTGCCGGGCAGCCACGCCAATCACCGCGCGAGATGGTCAGCGGCGAAAGCCACTACTTCATGGGGCGGCGTTACCGGCTGCGGGTGCACGAGCAGGACGGGCCACAGCGGGTTGCGATTCGCGGTCTTCGCATGCTCGACCTTTTCGTGCGTCCGGGTGCAACGATCGAGCAACGAGAGGATGTTCTCCTGCGTTGGTATCGCGAACAGCTCAAGGCACTGATCCCGCCCTTGCTGGAGAAATGGCAGCCCGTGATGCGAGTACGGGTCCGCGATTGGGGCGTCAAGAGGATGAAGACCAAATGGGGCACCTGCAGCATCGACGCGGGACGCATCTGGGTGAACCTGGAACTTGCCAAGAAGCCCATGCGGTGCCTGGAATACATCGTCGTGCATGAAATGGTGCATCTCTTGGAGCGAAACCACGGGGACCAGTTCGCCCGCCTCATGGATCGGCTTCTTCCGGACTGGTCAACCCGCCGTGCAGAACTGCAGCGGTCCGTTTTGGGTTCCGAGAATTGGGACTACTGAAGCACTTTGCCTCGGCGCCGCGATAGCGCAAACTGCACTTCGTTGCCTCTCGATTCAAAAGCAAGACCCGGAGTGCGCCGTACGATGTCTTTCATGACACTGGGTAGATCCCCACTTCAAGCAGCCCATCATGAACGCGCACACCTCCGACATCACGCTGGATCCACGCTGGGCGCGAGTCGCGGCACGTGACAAGACCGCCGATGGCGCGTTCTGGTATTCGGTCGCCACGACGGGTGTCTACTGCCGGCCCTCGTGCCCGTCTCGCCTCCCAAATCCGAGAAACGTGCAATTGCATGACAGCGTTGCCGCCGCCGAGGCCGCGGGCTTTCGGGCCTGCCGCCGCTGCAACCCGGGTGGGATCTCCATCGATGCGGCGAACACGGCCATCGTGACGAAGGCCTGCAGGCTCCTCGACGAAGCGACCGAGCCGCTCTCGCTGGCGCAACTCGCAGACTCCGTGGAGCTCAGTCCCCACTACTTCCATCGCCTTTTCAAGAAGATCACCGGCCTGACGCCAAAGGCCTATGCGGCAGCCGGCCGTTCGGCGCGATTGCGAGCGGGCCTGCCCAAGGCGACTACGGTCACCGCAGCGTTCCACGAAGCAGGGTTCGGGTCGAACGGCCGCTTTTACGAAGCCTCCTCGGGTGTACTCGGCATGAGCCCGACCCGATACCGGTCCGGCGGCGCGCACGAGGTGCTGACCTTTGCCGTCGGCCAATGCTCCCTCGGGGCCATCCTTGTTGCATCCAGCGGCAAGGGCGTTGCCGCAATCTTGCTGGGCGACGATCCGGGCGGGCTGGTGCGCGATCTCGAGGACCGGTTTCCCAAGGCGCAACTCGTTGGCGCAGACGCCGCATACGAGCAGCTGGTGGCGCAGGTGGTGGGACTCGTGGAAGCTCCTGCGCGCGGGCTCGCCTTGCCTCTGGATGTGCGGGGCACAGCGTTTCAGCAGCGTGTCTGGCTGGCGCTGCGTGCCATCCCCGCCGGTGAAACAGCGACTTACTCGAGCATCGCGGAGAAGATCGGATCGCCGCAGTCCGTGCGCGCAGTCGCCGGAGCCTGTGCTGCCAACGCGATCGCAGTAGCCATCCCCTGCCATCGGGTCGTGCGACAGGACGGCGGGCTCTCCGGCTATCGCTGGGGTGTGGAGCGAAAGCGTGAATTGCTCGCTCGCGAGTCGAACGAACGCGAAGATCGCTATCAGGAGAAGGCGGCGTGAGGCGGGACGACCTGCCAGGCGACGACGTCACTGCGCGCATCCACCGCATCGATGTCGCCGCCCTGGAAAACGATCTCGAAGCGCAGGGCTGGTCCGTGCTGCGCGGCCTCCTCAAAGGGCCAGAGTGCGATGACATCGCTTGCCTCTATGACCAGGAAGCGGGGTTCCGCAGCCATGTCGTCATGGCGCGCCACGGATTCGGGCGGGGTGAGTACCGATACTTTTCCTACCCGCTGCCGCCGCTGGTCCAGCACCTGCGAAAGCTGTTGTATCCGCAGCTCGCACCCATCGCCAACCAGTGGCACGCGCGCATGGGAATGGCGGCGCGCTTCCCCGCCGCACATGACGAATTCATCGCGCGATGCGCTGCATCCGGCCAGTGCCGGCCGACGCCTTTGCTGCTGAACTACGGTGCCGGTGACTACAACTGCCTGCACCAGGACCTCTACGGCGAGCAGGTCTTTCCACTGCAGGTGGCGGTGCTGCTCTCCGGGCCTGGGGCGGACTTCACCGGCGGCGAGTTCGTGTTGACGGAGCAACGCCCGCGCATGCAGACACGCGCCGCGGTGGTCCCCCTGACGAAGGGCGATGCCGTCGTCTTCGCGGTCAACAGCCGGCCAGTGCATGGCACGCGCGGTGACTATCGCGTGAAGCTGCGCCACGGTGTCAGCAAGATCATCGCAGGGCATCGGCGCACGCTCGGCATCATCTTCCATGACGCGAGTTGAGATGCCCGTTCAGCAGACCCTGTTCGACACGGCCGACCCGTCGACCGCTGGCGTCGAGGCCATCGAACTCGAATCCGGCGCGACCATCCTGCGCGGTTTTGCGCTCGAAGACGCAGCCGCTTTGCTGGTTGCGATCGAGCGTATCGCAGACGCTGCGCCGTTGCGTCACATGACGACTGCCCGAGGGTGGCGGATGTCGGTCGCGACGACGAACTGCGGGGATGCTGGGTGGTTGAGCGATCGCAGTGGGTATCGCTACGACGCAATCGATCCTGAGACAGGCCGGCAATGGCCTGCACTGCCCGAACTTTTTGCCGACCTTGCCGCCCGCGCCGCCCGGGAGGCGGGCTTTGCGCACTTCGAACCTGATGCCTGCCTCGTCAATCGGTATGCGCCTGGTGCTCGGCTGGCGCTTCATCAGGATCGGAACGAACTGGACTTCGACGCACCGATCGTGTCGGTTTCGCTGGGTGTGCCGGCGACGTTTCTGTGGGGCGGCGCAACGCGCGCGGATCGGCCGCGCCGAGTCCGCGTCGAACATGGAGACATCGTCGTCTGGGGCGGCCCTGCCCGCCTGAACTTCCATGGCGTCGACACGCTGCGCGAGAGCTATCACGCGCTTACCGGCAGCGTGCGCTTCAACCTGACGTTTCGGCGCGCGCTCTTGCGGCGTTGAGGAAGCTCGCGCCCGATCAAGGCGCGACCACGCCATAGCCATTCGAGGTCAAGAAACGGAGCGTTCTCCAGGAGCTTGACCACTAATCTGCGGCAGACGGATGCACGAACTGCTTCCTCTCTCGGACCACTCCGCGTCAACGCAGAAAGAACATCTCATGTCCACCGCCAACAACAAGGCCATCGTCGGCCGATGGTTCACCAACTTCTGGGGCAAGACCTGCGATCTCGGCATCGTCGATGAGATCGCTGCGCCCGACATGCTCTTGCACTATTCGCTGCACGAGCCGCGCCGCGGTCGCGAGGACATCAAGGCCTTCATGGCGGCCTTCCGCAAGGCCTTTCCCGATCTCCACTTCTGGGGCGCTGCCGATCTCATTGGCGAAGGTGACTACGTGGTCGGCCGTTGGGAAGGTGGTGGAACGCACACCGGACCGGCATTCGACGACTTCCTGGTGGGAGGCCTGCCGGCAGCATCAGGTCGGCGGATGCACTTCACTGGCACCACAGTGCTGCGTCTCAACGACGGCAAGATCGTCGAAGAGATCGGCCTGGACGATGGCGTCAAGGCGCTCACCCAGCTAGGCCTTGTCAAGACCAAGGCCTGACCGCGAGGGGCCGTGCTCCGTGCTCGCGGAGGAGGGCCTCTGTCACTTTCACCAGGAGCTTGTCATGTTGTCGATCGACGTGATCCCGACCTGTGCCTATGCGGACCTCGGCGAGGCATGGGTTCGGTATCAATCCGCCCGCATCGAGCAGAGGAATCTTCAGCTCGGTCGCCACTTCCGTCTGGACTTGAATGCGCTCCTGCGCCGACTCGCCATTGCAGTTCGGGCGACGCGGATGATCGAGCCGCTGGAGCCGCGCGGACCGGCATCGGCCGACCATGCGCGACCCGCCTCGATCGAAGCCGTTGGCCACTGCGTCGAGGCTGCATGTGCATCGTAAATGCGCCACACCGCAAAGATGAAGACCGCGACCCTTCCTGCCATCCGCTGGAACGGCGAACTCCTGCCCGACCGGCCGGCGCTGGAACAAAAGCTTGGCGCGGTCGCCGCGCAGGCCGACCCGGAGGATGCCTGCGGCATCCCCACCGGAATCAGCGGCTGAACGTCGCCGTGAAAGTCGCCTTGCCCAGCAAGACCGGGCCGATCCCCTTGTTCAGCGCGAAGCTGTGCAGCCCCGCCGTGCCGGTCGGCGGAATCCCCGCGGCCGCTTCCAGGTCGGGCACCGAAAGCGCGTAGAGGGTGAACACGTAGCGGTGAGGCGGATCGCCCACCGGCGGGCACGGGCCGCCGTAGTTGCCGTTGCCGTTCGAGAAGCTGCCGTTGCTGCCCAGGAGGCCGGTATCGAAGAAGTCGGTGTTGCCGCCATGCGCGGGTGCAGGCAGCGAGGCGGCGGAATTGCCGGCACCTTGCGGCAGGCCCGTGACGTTCGCCGGCATGTTGTAGACGGCCCAGTGCCAGAAGCCGCTGCCGGTCGGCGCATCGAGGTCCAGCACCTGCAGCGAGAACGACTGCGTTCCCGCCGGCGGGAAGGCCCATTGCACCGATGGCGATACGTTGCCGCCGGTACACCCGAAGCCGTTCGCGATGAACTGGTTGGCAAATGTGCCGGAGGCGAGGTCCGTGCTGCTCAGGGTGAAGGCCGTGTTCTGCGCCGAAGCGCCGCCACAACCGGAAAGGCCGGCCGCACACAGGGCGGCAACGGAGGAAATCAACACCAGGGAAGCTCTCATGGCCATGGGTCTCCTGTTTGTTATCTCGAAGCTTTTCGGCACGCTGATCGCGGCTCGCGAGTCTGGCGACGTGCGCCCGGCGCCGTCAAGGCGCGGGGAGCATCCATGTCATTCGAATGGGGGAACGCCGGTGCCATCCAAGGCCTTACGCCTCCATCAAGCCCCACCGCAAGGCCACCAGCGTCAACTCCGCCTGGTTGCCCGCGGCCAGCTTCTGCTTGATGTTGTAGAGATGCGTGCCGACCGTGCTCGGTGCCAGCTTCAGGTTGTCGGCGATCTGCGAGACGGTGAGGCCTTGGGCCAGTTGCAGGAAGACGGCGAATTCGCGGGCGGTCAACACGTCGGCCGGACTCGCTCCCCCCTGGATCTGCGCCAAGGCCAGCTTCTGCCCGAGCTGCGCATCGAGATAGCGGTGACCGGAAGCGACGGTGCGCACCGCATCCATCAGCGCCTCGGGCGCGCCGCGCTTGGACAGGTAGCCGAGCGCGCCCGCCTTGAACACGCGCTGCGGATAGGCCGTGGCCTCCAGCGCGGAGAGCGCCAGGATGCGCGCGGCCGGATCGTGCGCCAGCAGCCGGCGGATCGCCTCGAGGCCGCCCATGCCGGGCATCGAGATGTCCATCACCACCACGTCGGGCGCGGCTTCGGGATAGTCGCGGCAGGCCTGCTCGCCGCTCTCGGCCTCGGCCACCACCTCGATGCCGGCGGTGCCGAGCAGCATGCGAAAGCCCATGCGCACCACCGCATGGTCGTCCACCAGCATCACGCGGATCATGCGGCCAGCGGCAGCGCCGCCCTCACCTCGGTGCCGCCCTCGGCGCGCCGTTCCACCGCCAGCGTGCCCCCGAGCGACTCGGCGCGTTCGGTCAGCCAGCGCAGGCCGAAGTGGCCCTTGGCGCGCCAGTCTTCGGGCAGGCCGGCGCCGTCGTCGGTCACGCTGACCTGCAGGCTGCCCTGATCGCCGGCCACCGCCACGCGCACTTGCCGCGCGTGTGCGTGGCGCAAGGCATTGGTCAGTCCCTCCTGCACCACGCGATAGGCGACCAGCGCCGTGGCCTCCTGCACCGGCTCGGGCACGCCTTGCGTGTCCAGCTCGATGCGCGTTCCGGCGTGGCTGGCGCGCACGCGATCGACCAGGTCACCCAGCGCTTCGGCGAGGCCGAGGTGGTCGAGCGGCATGGGCGCGATGCGCGGGATCATGCCGTGCATGTGGTCGTACAGGCGCGCCGCTTCCTCTTCGATCAGGTGGGCGGCCTGGGCTGACTGCGGATCCGCGCCGTCGCTGCGCAGCGCGATCGACATCGCCAGGCTGCGGATCGCCGTGACCGACTGGCCCAGTTCGTCGTGCAGGGCCCGCGCGATCTCGCGCCGCTGCGCATCGACGTGTTCCTCGATGCGGCCGGCCAGCTCGCGCGCATCCGAGAGGCGCCGTTCCGCCTCGAAGGCGCGCTGCCGGCTGGCCAGGTTGTCCCGCAGCACCGCCACCATGCCGTTGAACGCCGTACCGATCGCCGCGGCCTCGGCGCCGGCCAGCGGTGGCAGCACGGTGTCGAAGTCGCCGCTCTGCAGCCGGTTGAGGCCGCCCACGATCAGCGGGAACGGCCGCACCGCACGCCCCACCGCCCAGAACACCAGCACATTGATCACGACCAGCCCCGCGGCACCGGCGGCGGCCAGCGTCACGATGTCGTCCCAGCCATCCAGCACCGCGCGCGAGGGCTCGGCCTCCACCACCAGCCGCCCGATCGGCAGCACCAGCACCTGGCGCGAAGGCTGGGGCAGCATCAGCGCGGAGAACCAGGCGGGCGCCTCGCGCCCCAGCTTGTACGTCGCCGGGGGCGAGCGGTACAGCACGTGGCCGGCTTCGTCGGTGAGCGTAATGTTGTTGGCGCGCACGCGGCCGAGCTGCTGGAAGAAGCGCAGCAGGCTCTCCATGTCCATCGGGTACTGCAGGGCCAGGCGCTGCAGCAACTGCACGGTGACGCGGTTGGTGGCGACGATCTCCTCGCGCACCGAACGCCGCACGCCGTCGAGCTGCAGCGCGATGGTGGAGAGCACCAGCAGCGCGATCACGCTGGCGACGATCAGGTTGATCTTCAGGCGCAGGCTCACGCGTTCTCCTCTTGCCGCTGCGACAGGGAGCGCAACGCCTCCTGCATGGCCGCGGACATGGCCGGATGCATGGGATCGTGGCCGGCGTGCGGCACCAGGTCGAAGTGGCTGCCCGGGATCAGCGCCTGCACGGCACGCGCGGCGGCCGGCCGGCAGACGACATCCGCTTGACCATGCAGGAAGCGGACCGGCACGCGGGGCAAGTTGCGGGCTGCCGCATGCAGCGCCCAGTCGCCGAGCCAGCAGCCGTGCGCGAGATAGTGCGACTGGACGCGGTAGCGGTCGATGGCCGGCTGCAGATCCGCAGGGGCCGGCGCACTGCTCCCGGCCAGCGCCTGCTCCCAGGCCAGCCACGCGAGCGTGACGCGTTCCTGCAAGGCGGGCGCGCCATGGTCGAACACTGCGGTCAGCCAAGGCAGCAGGTGCTCCCGCGCGGCCGGTGGCGCCAGGGCGGCCAGGTCCTCCCAGGCGTGCGGCGCCAGTGCCCGGGCGCCGTGGAAGAACCAGCGCAGCTCCTGCGCATCCGGCACGAACAGGCCGCGCAGCAGCAGCCCGCTGACGGCATGAGGATGTCGCCCGGCATACGCCAGGGCCAGCGTCGCGCCCCAGGAGCCCCCCACGACGCACCAGCGGGCCACGCCCAAGGACCGCCGGAGCGCTTCGATGTCCTGCAACAGGTGGTGCGTGGTGTTGTCCGCGATCCGGCCGCGCGGCGTGCTCGCACCGCAGCCCCGCTGGTCGAAGCCGATGACCCGCCAGCGCGCCAGGTCGAAGAAGCGCACCAGCCCCGGCGTCAGCGCGGAGCCCGGCCCGCCATGCAGCACCAGCGCCGGCACGCCCTGCGCCGCCCCGAATTCCTGCCACGCGATCGCATGGCCGCCTCCCACGGCAAGCCTGCCCGTGCGACACGGCGAATCGATGCAGGCGCGAGTCTCCATGGAAGACATGCTGGGAGACTCCGCGGGATTGCGCAAGCGCAATGTTGCGCACCCGGCGCCGGCCTGCCGGCATCCGATTCATGAAAATCATGAGTCTTCTTTCCAGATCGGGACGCTGCGCTGCGTCCCGCGTCGCTCTACCCTGCACAGCGAAGATGCTTTCGCGTCTTCGGGCGCAGACCGCGCTCCCCACCAAGAGAGGACAGCACCATGACCTGGACGACCCCGCAAGCCTGCGACTTCCGTTTCGGCTTCGAAATCACGATGTACGTGGCCGCTCGCTGAAGCACGCCGCCGGGGACGGGTCGCCCGGCGGGCGGTCCGCCTCCGGCCCGTACCGCACATGCTGCTCCACGTCCTGGGCTCGGCTGCCGGCGGCGGCTTTCCGCAATGGAATTGCAATTGCCGCAATTGCGCCGGCGTACGCGCCGGGACGCTGCGCACACGGGCGCGCACCCAATCGTCGATCTGCGTCCGCGGTGACGCCAGCGCAGACTGGGCGCTGGTTAACGCCTCGCCCGACCTCCTGGCGCAGATCCGCGCCCACGCGGCGCTGCAGCCGGCACGGGCGCCGCGCGACAGCGGCATTGCCACCGTGCTGCTGATGGATGGCCAGGTCGACCACACCACCGGCCTCTACATGCTGCGCGAACGCGGCACGCCGCTGCCCCTGTGGTGCGCGGACCCGGTGCACGAGGACCTCACGCGCGGCAACCCGATCCTGCGCGTACTCGAACATTACTGCGGCGTGGAGCGCCATCCGATCCCGCTCGACGGCAGCGAATTCACCATGGCGGGCGTGCCCGGCCTGCGCTTCGCGGCGCTGCCCCTGGCCAGCAAGGCCGCGCCTTATTCGCCGCATCGGGACGCGCCGGTGCCGGGCGACAACATCGGCCTGACCATCATCGACGCCGCGAGCGGACAGCGCGTCTTCTATGCCCCCGGCCTGGGTGAGCGCAATGGTGATGTCGATGCAGCCATGCGCGCCGCGCACTGCGTCCTGGTCGACGGCACCTTCTGGACCGACGACGAGATGATCGCCCTCGGTTTCAGCCGCAAGACCGGGCGCAGCATCGGCCATCTTCCCATCTCGGGACCGGGCGGCACGCTCGAGTGGCTGGGTTCGCTGCCCGCCGCCACGCGCAAGGTGCTGATCCACATCAACAACACCAATCCCATCCTTGACGAAGAGAGCGCCGAGCGGGCGCTGCTCACGCGCCATGGGGTGGAGGTGGCCCACGACGGCTTGCAGATTGCCCTGTGAGCGACGGAGAAGCATCATCGCCCTGATCGACCCCTCCCTCGCACCGCCGCTGCCCGCCAGCGCCGCTGCCCCCTGGAGCCGCAAGGAGTTCGAGGCGCAGTTGCGCGAGCGCGGCAAGGCCTATCACATCCACCATCCCTTCAACCGGATGCTCAACGAGGGCCGCGCGACGCCGGCCCAGATCCGCGGCTGGGTGGCCAACCGCTTCTACTACCAGATCGCCATCCCGGTGAAGGACGCGGCGGTGCTCTCCAACTGCCCGGACCGCGAGGTGCGGCGCGGCTGGGTGCAGCGCATCCTGGATCACGATGGCCAGGGCGACGACCCCGGCGGCATCGAAGCCTGGATCCGCCTCGGCATGGCCACGGGGCTGGCGCGCGAGGAGATCACGGACCTGCGGCACGTGCTGCCGGCCATCCGCTTCGCCGTCGATGCCTACGTGAATTTCGCCCGGCGGGCGCCATGGCAGGAGGCGGTCTGCTCCTCGCTCACCGAGCTGTTCGCGCCCGAGATCCACAAGCAGCGCCTGGCCGGCTGGCCCGAGCACTATCCCTGGATCGCCAGCGAGGGCCTGCAGTACTTTCGCAGCCGCGTGACCCAGGCGCGGCGCGACGTCGAACAGGGCCTGGCGCTCACGCTCGACCACTTCTCCACCCGTCCGCAGCAGGAGCGGGCGCTCGACATCCTGCAGTTCAAGCTCGACATCCTGTGGGCGATGAACGATGCGCTCGCGCAGCACTACGGACTATGGCCATGAACGCCCCCGGACCGGCCAGCCGCCCGCGCATCGCACCGGGCTTTCGCCTGCAATGGGAAGAGGTGCAGCAGGCCCACGTGCTGCTCTATCCGGAAGGCATGGTGAAGTTGAACCAGAGCGCCGGCGAAATCTTGAAGCGCTGCGACGGCCGCGAGGTGAGCGCGCTGGTCGACGAATTGCAGCAGGCCTTCGCCACCACCGGGCTGGAGCCCGAAGTGCTGGCCTTCCTCGACATCGCCGTGCAACAGCGCTGGGTGGAGCTGGCATGAACCACAGCGCGCCACCGGGACCGCCGCTGTGGCTGCTGGCGGAACTGACGTACCGCTGCCCGCTGCACTGCGCCTTCTGCTACAACCCGGTCGACTTCGCGACGCAGACCGACGAACTGGGCACGGAGGATTGGCTGCGCGTGCTCTCCGAAGCGCGCGCGCTGGGCGCCGTGCAGTGCGGCTTCTCCGGCGGCGAGCCGATGCTGCGCGATGACCTCGAGGTGCTGGTCGAACATGCGCACCGCCTGGGCTACTACACCAACCTGCTGACCTCCGGGGTGGGCTTCACCGAGGAGCGCGCGGCGGCGCTGAAGGCGGCGGGGCTGGACCACGTGCAGCTCTCGTTCCAGGATTCCACGCGCGAGATGAACGACTTCCTCTCGCACACCCGCACCTTCGAGTTGAAGCAGCGTGTCGCCCGCTCGATCAAGGCGAACGGCTGGCCGATGGTGCTGAACGTGGTGATCCACCGGATGAACATAGCCCACATGGACCGCATCATCGCGATGGCCGAGGATCTCGGTGCGGAATACCTGGAACTGGCCAACACGCAGTACTACTCCTGGGCGCTGGAGAACCGTGACCACCTGCTGCCCACGCGCGCGCAACTGCAGCACGCCGAGGCGGTGGCCAACGAATGGCGGGTGCGGCTGGCCGGGCGCATGCGCCTGTTCTTCGTGGCGCCCGACTACCACGATGCCAAGCCGAAGAAATGCGTGAACGGGTGGGGCAGCATGTTCCTCACCGTGGCGCCCGACGGCACCGCCCTGCCCTGCCACACGGCAAAGATGCTGCCGGGCCTGCGCTTTCCCAACCTGCGCGAGACCAGCGTGGCCAGCGCCTGGCTGGACTCCGACGGCTTCAACCGCTTTCGCGGCACGGGCTGGATGAAGGAGCCCTGCAGCTCCTGCCCGCAACGGGAAGAGGATCTCGGCGGCTGCCGCTGCCAGGCCTACATGCTGGCAGGCGATGCGCAGACGGCGGACCCGGTGTGCCCGAAGAGCCCGCACCATGGCGTGGTGCTCGAGGCGCTGCGGCGCGCGGAGGCCGGCGAGGCGCCGGCGCGGCCACTGATTTTTCGCGACCCGAAGGCGTCTCGACTTTTGTCGGCGTAGTGATCAGGAATTTCTTGAACGCCGAAGGCGCAGAAGTACGCAGAACACGCGGAAGACTCCTTGAAGGTTTTTCTGCGCCTTCTGCGTCACTTCTGCGAATTCTGCGTTCAAGAACCTCTCAAATGAACGACCACGCAGATCGCAGGCTTAAGGGAACGCTGGGATGTCCGGCTCCGTGCCCTCCAGGTGCGCCTCCGGGTGCTGCGCCTGCAGCCGCGCCTCCACCTGTTCGACCCGCGTCATCGCCACGTCGACCATCAGCAAGATCCGCCCCTGCTCGATCTGGGGCGTGAAGCGTTCGAGCCGCTTGCTGGGGGTCGACACGCCGATCATGCTGGACGACCAGCTGCCGAACAGCGCGCCGGCAATGGCCAGCACCGCGGCGATGCCCCACTGCGGCTCGTCGCCGACGATGGGATAGTGCACGGCGACCAAGCCGCCCAGCAGCGCCCCGACGCCGCCGCCGATCAGCAGGCCACGCTCGGCGGCGCGGATGACGTCGGAGGTCTGCAGCACGTTGGCTTCGTTCAGGCCCGACATGTCGCTGCCCTCGCGGGCGACGAAGTGGATGTGGCGCGCCTCGATGCCGGTGCGCAGCAGATCACCCATGGTTCTGCGCGCACTCTCCAGATCGGGGAGCAGCCAGTAAATGCGTCGGCTCATGTCAACCTCCCTGGGGCGATGCCCCGATGAACAACCGTCGTCAGTGCGCCGCGGGCTGGGTCGTCGCAGGCGCGAAGAAAGTGCCCCGGGTGAAGAAGGTGTAGTCGGCCTCCAGCGCGCCGATTCCCACCAGCGTCACCAACAGCACGGGAGGAACCACGATCGCATAGAGCAGTGCGAGGCGCTCCCACACCATGTGCATGAAGACGGAAACGATCAGGCCCGCCTTCAGCAGCATGAAGAGGATGATCAGCGACCAGCGCAGCATGCCGTGGAAGTGGAAGTAGTCGACCATGTAGGAGGCCGCGCTCAGCACGAACAGCAGGCCCCAGATCTTGAAGTAGATGCCCAGCGGATGCTGTTGCCCCTCGCCGTGCGCCTGCGAATGCGCACGTGCAGGCGCAGGTGCAGGTGCATGCGTTTCGCCCGGCTCGCTGGCCACCGGAATGTGCATGTGCTCTACGTGTTCCATGGTTGCCTCCCGCTCACCAGAGATAGAAGAACGCGAAGATGAAGACCCATACCAGGTCGACGAAGTGCCAGTACAGACCGACGATCTCGACGATGCTGTAGTTGCCGCTGCGCCCGGTCAGGAAGCCGGGGCGCTCCGCCGCCAGGTCGCCGCGCAGGACCTTGGCCGAGACGATCAGCAGGAAGATCACGCCGATCGTCACGTGCGTGCCGTGGAAGCCGGTGATCATGAAGAACGCGGAGCCGAACTGCGCCGCCCCCCAGGGGTTGCCCCAGGGCCGCACGCCTTCGGCAATCAGCTTCGACCACTCGAAAGCCTGCATGCCGACAAAGGTCGCCCCGAGCGCCGCCGTGGCCAGCAGCAGCCCGAAGGTCATGCGACGGTTGCGTCGGTAGCCGAAGTTCACCGCCAGCGCCATGGTGCCGCTGCTGCTGATCAACACGAAGGTCATGATCGCGATCAGCAGCAAGGGCACGCTGCGGCCGAAGAGCGTCAGCGAGAAGACTTCGCTTGGATTCGGCCACGGTACGACGGTGGACATGCGCACCGTCATGTACGAGATCAGGAAGGTGCCGAAGATGAAGGTGTCGCTCAGCAGGAAGATCCACATCATCGGCTTGCCCCAGGGGACGTCCTTGAACACCCGCTGGTCCGACGACACGTCGGCGACGATGCTGTCCCAGCCGGCCGGCAGGGGCTGTACGTTGTCGATGGCGATCGCCTGGTTGGTGGTCATGGTTGCGCTTCCCTGGTGGCTGGCTGGGGCTCGGTCACAAGGAGGCCGACGAGCAGATCGCCAGCCCGAGGTCGCTCGACACCAGCAGGGCGTAGAGCAGCGCCCACACGGCAAGCAGGTAGTGCCAGTAGGTGGCGCACAGCTCGACGCCGGCCCTCAGCCGCGAGCGATCCGCGCCCCGCCATGCCTTGGCGCAAGCGCGTGCCCACGCCACCAGCCCGCCGATCACATGCAGCCCGTGCACCGCCGTCAGGAGATAGAAGAAGGAGCTGGCCGCGCTGGTGGAAACGTAGAAACCGGCGTCGGCCAGCTGTTTCCACACGACGAGTTGCCCGACGATGAAGGCGATGGTGAGCCCGCCGCTGGCGGCCAGGCCGCGCCGCACGCCCGTGTCGTTCGCGCGGCGTGCCGCAAAGACCGTCCACTGCATCGTCACGCTGGCAGCAACCAGCATCGCGGTGTTGACGGCCAGCAGTCGCGGCCGTGGCAGCGGGCTCCAGTCGGTCCATCCGAGTCGCATTGCGTAGGCGCTGACGAACAGGACGAACAGCGAACTCGCGACCCCGAGAAACACCCACAGCGCGGTGCGGCCCACCGGGCGCGCGAACGCCACGCTCACCCCCGGCACCCCGGCCTGCGCCACCCAGGGCTGCACGTGGATCGTCTGCCGGAACAGCCAGCCGACGATGATGGCCATCAGCAGCGACAGGAACACCAGGCCTATCGTCATGCCGCCGCCCCTTGCACGCCCAGCTGCGTGCGGTCCCAGGCCTCGGCGGCGACCTCCGCGGGCGGTACGTTCTGCGGAATGAAGTCGCTCTTCACCCCCGGCACGCCGTAGTCATAGGCCCAGCGATACACCACCGGCAAGTGCTCGCCGAAGTTGCCGTGCCGCGGCGGCGTCTCCGGCGTCTGCCACTCCAGCGTGGTCGCGCCCCAGGGGTTACCGCCCGCGGGACGACCGCGGAAATAGCTGCTGACCAGGTTGTAGAAGAACGCCATCTGTGCCGCGCCCACGACAAAGGCCGCGATCGAGATGGCGGCATTGAGCGAGTGCGCGGAGTCCGGGATGAAGTTGGTGCCGCCGATTGCGTAGTAGCGGCGCGGCACCCCCATGAAGCCCAGGTAGTGCATCGGATAGAAGATCGCGTAGGTGCCGATGAACGTGAACCAGAAGTGGATGCGGCCCAGCGTCTCGTCGAGCAGGCGGCCGGTGACCTTGGGATACCAGTGATAGATGGCGCCGAACACCACCAGCACCGGCGCGATGCCCATGACCATGTGGAAATGCGCCACCACGAACATCGTGTCCGACAGCGGCAGGTCGACCACCACGTTGCCCAGGAACAGGCCGGTCAGTCCGCCGTTCACGAAGGTGAAGATGAACGCTATGGCGAACAGCATCGGGATCGTCAGGCGTATGTTGCCGCGCCACAGCGTCAGCACCCAGTTGTAGACCTTGATGGCCGTGGGGACCGCGATGATCAGGGTGGTGGTGGCGAAGAAGAAACCGAAGTACGGATTCATGCCGCTCACGTACATGTGGTGCGCCCACACGACGAAGCTCAGGCCGGCGATGATCAGGATGGCCCAGACCATCATGCGGTAGCCGAAGATGTTCTTGCGCGCGTGGGTGCTGATCAGGTCCGACACGATGCCGAACGCGGGCAGCGCCACGATGTAGACCTCGGGGTGCCCGAAGAACCAGAACAGGTGCTGGAACAGCAGCGGGTTGCCGCCCGAATAATTGAGTTGCTGGCCCTTGGAGACCAGCGCCGGCATGAAGAAGCTGGTGCCCAGCGTCAGGTCCAGCAGCATCATGATCGCGCTGACGAACAGCGCGGGAAAAGCCAGCAGCGCCAGGACGGTGGCCATGAAGATGCCCCACACCGTCAGCGGCAGCCGCATCATCGTCATGCCGCGCGTGCGCCCTTGCAGCACGGTGACCACGTAGTTCAGGCCACCCATGGTGAAGCCGATCACGAAGACGATCAGCGACACCAGCATGAGGATGATCCCCCCGTGCGCTCCCGGGGTTCCGTCGAGGATGGCCTGCGGCGGATAGAGCGTCCAGCCCGCGCCGGTCGGCCCGCCGGGCACGAAGAAGCTGGCCACCAGCAGCAGCACCGCCAGCAGGTAGAGCCAGTAACTGAGCATGTTGACGTACGGGAACACCATGTCGCGCGCACCGACCATCAAGGGGATCAGGTAGTTGCCGAAGCCGCCGAGGAACAGTGCGGTCAGCAGGTAGATCACCATGATCATCCCGTGCATGCTCACCAGTTGCAGGTAGCTGCTTGGCGTGATGAAGGCGATGCGATTGGGAAAACCGAGTTGCAGGCGCATCAGCCACGAGAACACCAGTGCGACCAGGCCGATGGCGATGGCCGTGAGCGCGTACTGGATCGCTATCACCTTCGCGTCCTGGCTCCAGATGTATTTGCCGACGAAGGTTTTCGGGTGGTGGAGGTGGACCTCCGCCACCTCCGCCGGCGGTGCGAAATCCGATTCGTCGTGCGCAACATGGGTGCTCATCGCGGGGGCCCCTCTCAATGGACTGGGATCAGCGGGCAGGGACGTTGATGTAGGCCAGGACGTCGCCGATGGCTGCGTCGTCGGCCAGCATCCCCGCCACCAGCGCCATCTGCGCTCCGTACAGATCCTGGGGATGCGCGCCGCGCACGCCATCCCTGAAGTTCTTGAGTTGGCGAGCGAGATACCAGTCGCTCATGCCCTTGAGTCTGGGTGCGTGGGTCGCCGCGATCCCCCGGCCCTCGCCGCCATGGCAGGCGGCACAGGTCGCATAGCGCTGGCGGCCCCGGTCGACGTCGCCTTTGATGGTGGGCGATGCCGCGGTGTCCGGCAGGCTGGCGATGTAGGCCACCACGTTGGCGATCGCCGCCTCGTCGGGCAGCGTGGCGGCCATGGGCGCCATCACCTTGCCGAAGGTGTCCTTGTCGTGCACGCCGCGGGTGCCCTGCTTGAACTGGCGCAGCTGCCGCTCCAGGTACCACCCACCCTGGCCACTGAGCTTGGGCGCGTTCATCGCGACGTTGCCCTCGCCCCCCGGGCCGTGGCAGGCGCTGCACAGCGCGTAGGCCGTCTTGCCGGCGACGACATCGCCATGCGCGCGCGCCTGGATCTGTGCGAAGGTCGGTTGCCGGGCCAGCCACTCCTGGTAGGCGGCCGGTTCGTCCACCACGATGCGGCCGCGCATCGCGAAGTGGCCGATGCCGCACAGCTCCTCGCACAGCAGGTCGAACGAGCCGGTTCGGGTGGGCGTGAACCAGGTGTAGGTCACGAGGCCCGGCACCAGGTCCATCTTCACGCGCAGCTGCGCCACGGCGAAGTCGTGCAGCACGTCCTTCGATCGCAGCAGCAATTTCACCGGCTGGCCGAGGGGCACGTGGATCTCCGGGCCCACGAGCAGCACGTCGTCGCTGCCATTGGTGTCCGCGGGATTCATGCCGAAGGGGTTGTCGTCGTTCACGAAGCGCGAGTCGACCTTGCCCAGCTTGCCGTCCTTGCCCGGAAGCCGGTAGGCCCAGCTCCACTGCTGCGCGACGGCCTCGACCACCTGTGCGTCGGCGGGCGGATGCACGATGTCCGCCCACACCACCAGCCCGGGCGCCAACATGGCGGCCACGCCGCCGGCGGTGACGACCAGCAGCCACACTTCGAGCTTCTTGTTTTCCGGCTGGTAGCTCGCCCGGGCTCCGGGGCGATGGCGATAGCGCAGCACGGCCCACGCCGTGAAGACGCTGATCGCCACGAAAACAATCCCGGTGACCCAGAACGTGATGGAGATCGTGTTGTCGATCGTGCTCCAGTTGGAGGCGATCGGCGTGAAGTACCAGGGGCTCAGGAAGTGGAACAGCACCGAGCCGAAGGCCAGCAGGATCAAGGCGATCGCGATGGCCATGCTCAGCTTTCCCCCCGCGTGCGCTTGAGCCGGAAGTACAGCAGGCCGGCCACGCAGCCGAACACCACGTGCGCCGCCAGCGTGTCCCCGCCGCGCAGTTCCGCGAGCCAGGGGAAGAAGGCGGGCAGGCCGTGGAAGTTGACCAGGTAGAGCGCAATGCCCAGGATGCCACCCGTCGCGAGCGCGCGGCCCGGCCGCGCGTCGGCATGGAGCTGGGCCATGATCGCGCCCATCACCAGCCCGAAGACGACGCCCAGCACGTAGTGGACGGCCAGTGCCACGGAGACCACGCCGGCGTGGAAGCCGTAGCCCGTCGTTCGCAGCGGCTCGGTGCCGAGGAACAGCGGCGCGATCATGTGCGAGGTTCGCCAGGGCCCGTCGGCATTGAAGAGGCTGGACCAGAGCAGGTCCAGCACCATCAGTACCGCGCCGGCGGCAAAGCCGGCCACGCCCGCGGCCGCCCAGTCGGGGGCCCGCCAGTGCCAGGATCGCAAAGCCAGGAGAGCTTGCATGCCCACCTCCCTCGTGCGCGCACAGCGCGCAGGGGCGGTTCGACAGGCCGTTGTCGGGGTGGGCCCTCAGGCCGCGCCCGCGGCAGCGACGGGTGAACCGCCGATGCGTCTGCACAGGCTGCCGCGGTTTGCCGCGACAGTGCCGTCGTGCTTGTACACCCGCCGAAGCCGCGACGCAAGCAAGGGCACGGGTCGGCGCCCTCAATTTGTGCGCAGCGGGCCGGCGTGTCGCAGCAAATCGTGCTGCGCCCGCCCCACGATGGCTCGCGGTGTTGTCCGGCCTTGTCTGTCCCGTTTGGACGACAGGAAACCGGGCCCTCGACCGGATGGTGCCGGCTAGAGTGCCCCATGACTGACCTTTATGCCTCACTGCTTTCCTGGGCCGTCACGCTGTCCGGGTACCCTGCTCCCGCCGAGCCGCCGACGGTGGTCATCGAGCCGCACGCCTACTTCGTCGAGCACGCCTGCCACGGACAGGAATGCAAGGTGCTGGGCTGGTATGCGGGCGGCCGGAACGTGTACGTCGACGAGTCGCTGGACGCCCAGACCAGCCTGTTCGCCAGCTCGATCGTGGTGCACGAGATGGTGCATTACCTCCAGGGTGTGGCGCGCGGCGACGACGCGCTCGCGGCCGGCGCCGCCTTCAGCGTGGCGCCCTCGTGCGAACAATCGGTCAGCTGGGAACGCGAGGCCTATGGGGTGCAGCGCGAGTACATCCTGCGCTACGGTGCGTATCTGCCGGTAGGGACGGCGATGATGGATGTGCATTGCGACCGGGCCGAGGACGCCGATCCCCGGCGCTGAGGGGGCTCCGGGTCAGGCCCGCAATGACATGACGGGCCAGCCCTGCTGCTCGGCATGCACCCGCAGCCGAGCATCCGGATCCACCGCCACCGGATCGCTCACGGCCTGCAGCAGCGGCAGGTCATTGATCGAATCCGAATAGAACCAGCTGCGTCCCAGGTCGGACCACGCGATACCGCGGCGCGCGAGCCAGGCCTGCACGTGCGTGAGCTTGTGTTCGCGAAAGCAGGCATGGCCGACGATCTCGCCGGTGTAGCGGCCGTGCGCGTCCCGCTCCGGCTCGGTCGCCAGCACGTCGGCCAAACCGAGCGCAGCGCCGAAGGGCTCGGCGACGAAGCGCGTGGTCGCCGTGACGAGTGCGCAGACCTGCCCGGCGGCGCGGTGCCGGTCGACCAGCTGCTGCGATGCCGCCGGAATGCTCCGCGCGATCACGTCGCGAAACTCGCGCAACCACCGCGCCAGGATCGCCGGGTCGTGCCCGGCCAGCGCGCCCACCGTGAAGCGATGCATCTGGACCATGTCGACCGTGCCCTGCGCATAGCGGCGGCAGTACTCCAGGTACTGCGGCTCGAACTCCGGCGGCAGCGCGCCCAGCGACGCCAGGTAGCGGGTGAAGGCCGAGCCGCTGTCGAAGGGAATCAGGGTGTGGTCGAGGTCGAAGAGCGCGATGTCCATGGGGTCTCAGCGCGGCAGCAGCCACTCGCCGCGCCCTTGCACCGCGAGGTCACCCGCCCAGCGCGTGACGCTCCGCCCGGCCAGCCCCTGGAAGCGGCCGCCGAAGCGCGCCAGGTCGCGCGCCAGCAGTTGCCAGATCACTTCGAGATCCGCATGCACCGGCACGAAAGTGGCGGCGGGCACCGGCGCTTGTTCGCCCGCGAACACGATGCTGCCGCGCCGCATGGCCCAGCCCGGGTGCGCGCCGCAGCGGCCGCCCAGGGCGATGGTGCCGGCCACGAGGCGCGAAGCCAGGAAGTCGCCGGCATCGCCATGGACCACGACCGTGCCGCGGCGCATGCGGTCGCCGAGCCGCGCGCCGGCGCGCCCATGCACGAGCAAGGTGCCGCCGCTCATGCCTTCCATGGCGCCCGGCAGCGGCCCGCCCGCGAAGTCGCCGACGTCGCCTCGCACCTCCAGCCAGCCGCCCGACATCGCGCAGCCCGCGAGGTCGCGCGCCGTCCCGCTCACCCGCAGTTCACCGGCCGACATGCCCAGACCCAGGCAGTCGCCGACCTTGCCATCGATCTCCATCGTGCCCGCGGCCAGGCCGGCGCCCAGGCAGTCGAAGCGTGACAGGTCGCCCTCGACGCGCAGTTGCGGTGCCGGTTCATCGATCGATTCCGAACGCACTGCGAACAACTCGGCCAGCGGCAAGCTCGCACGGCCGTGCTGGAGCGGCAGGCGCAGGATTTCCTCACGCGTCATTGCCGCGAGCCGCACCGGCGACCAGGCCCTGGCGTCCACACGCAGCCGCGGTTGCGTCCGCAAGGAGAGCGTGTGCCTCATGCCGTCGGCCTTGCAGGCGCAAGCTCATGCAGCCGGAAATGAAAGGGCCCGAGCTTGCCGCCATAGTTGCCCGCGCTGATGCGCGTCACGCCGGCCTCGGCACCGCGTTCGACCACCGCCGCGATCCCCGCCCGCATGGCGGCCGCGACGGCGGCTTCGGTCAAGCCATCGATGACGATCTCCAGCACGCAGCGCGTTTGCGCATCGAGCTCGCTGCGCGGACTCAGTCCGGCCAGCGACGGACAGAAGGCATCGTTGGTGGACGCCACCACCGCCGCGTACTTGCTGCCCACCTTCGACCCGGAGCGGACCACACCGCCGGGGAAAGGCATGATCACCCCGGGCACTACGCGCATCGCCTGCACGGCAGCGCTCGCGCCATCCAGCGCGGACTCGGTGGCGCGCGCCAGGAACAGCAGGTTGCCGCCGCCCACGCCCTTGGTCACGGGCGTGCTTTCCTGCGCCACGAATTCGCCGTCCATCACCGGCACGCGCCAGTAGCGCACGCCTGCGATCACCTTGGCCATTTGCCAGCCGTCGCCGAAGAAGCGCAGGTTGCGACCGAGGGCGATCGGCTCGCCCTCCGCCAGGCCGGCAAACACGGCGGTGGTCGGACACGTCATCACGCACTGGCCGACGCGCCGCTCCACCTGTTTGGCCAGTTCCTTGCCGGAGACAGCAAACAGCAGGATGGCGATGCCGGGGCGGCCGTCCGGCGTTTCCTCGCGCGCCAGTTCGCGCTCGATGCCCGCTTCGCAGCCACAGGCGATCACCGAGGTGGCCACGCCGGTGGCGCTGACCGCCGCGTGCCGCGCCCATACGAGGTCGTGCGCCGTGATGACCAGGCGCGTCGCCTTCATGGCAAACGCCTCGGCAAAGGTGTCGTCGATGAGGACCCCGTTGCTGCGCATCACACGCTCCGCGGCTCGCACAGCGACGACAGCAGCCGCGTGCCATTGGCGCAGGCACAGAGCTCGTCGCGTCCCATCACGGTGTAGCGCTTGTGCACGCCCAGGGGCCGGTCGGTGTATTCGTCGACCAGGCTCTGCACGCCCGCACCGAACGCCGGCGTGGCGAAGTGCGTTCCGCCCACAGGCACGGCGACGATGCGGCCATCGCGCACCACCGGCGTGCCGTCCTTGAAGACCCAGGCGGCGCGCGTGAACATGGCCTCGGCATCGCCCTGCTCGCGGTACACGGCGACATCCGCGACCGCACCAATGCCCAAATGGCCGCGGTCGCGCAGTCCCAGCAGGCGCGCCGGCGCCGCGCGCGTCATGATCGCGATCTCCGATAGCGACAGCTCGCGCTTGATGTCCTTCAGCGCGGACTGCGCGGCAACGTCCGGGTGCAGGCGCGCGAGCTGCTCGTCGCGGAAAGGCTTGTCCATCAGCAGCCGGATCAGGTGTGGATAGCTGGTGAAAGGCCCGCCGTTGGGATGGTCGGTGGTCAGCACCACGCGCCACGGATCGCGCATCTGCAGGAACAGCTCGAGGCCGATGGTCCACTGCAGCGCATTGACGTAGCTTTGCTCGCGATAGCGGAAGGGCAGCACGCCGCAGCCGGCCTCGCACTCCAGGTCCGCGCCCAGCCACTTGCGCGGGCTCGCCAGGTCCGCGTTCGCGTGCTGGCGCATCGTGTCAGCCGAAGCGGTGACGGTCTGGCCGAACAGCACCTGGCCGATGTCGATCGAGCAGTTGGGATGCGCCTCCAGCGCCTGCACCAGCGCCTGCGCCGCCGACGAGAACTTGCGCGGCCCCTCGGCGCCATAGCAGTGGAATTGCACGTGCGTCAGGTGCCCCGGCAAACCCTCCAGCGCTGCGATCGTGGCCAGCGTCGACGCGATGTTGCCCGGCACGCCGAGGTTGCTGGCGTGGATGTGCAAGGGATGCGGCAACCCGAGTTCGTGCACCGCGCGCGCCAGCGTGGCAATCACCTGGCGCGGGCTCACGCCCCAGTGCACGTGGCGCTCGTCGACATCGAGCTTGCGCTGGTTGAACTTGAAGGCGGAGATACCGGCGGGATTCACCACCTTGACGCCCATGGACTTGGTCGCGTGCACCACCCAGCCGACGTAATCGCGCAGGCGCTGCGGATCGGTTCCCTTGGCGAGCAACTCGAGGAACAGTTCGTCGTTGCCCATCATCACGTAGGCGCCGTGGTCGACGATGGGCACGTCGCCCATTTCCATGTGCGCATGGCGCGCATTGCTGGCGGCCATCGCGGGCTCGAACACCGCGGTGTAGCCCATCTCGGCATAGCGGTAGCCGGTGGCCAGCGTGCCCGGCGCGCACTGGCCGCAGGAGGCCAGTTCCAGCGGGTTGTCTGCAGGCGGAAACGGATCCATGCCGCGCCGATGGTCTTCCGGCAACAGCAGCCGCGCGAGGTTCACCTTGCCGCCGCCGATATGGCTGTGCAGGTCGATGCCGCCGGCCAGCACGATGCAGCCGGAGGCATCAATCTCCTCGTCGACGGGATCGAGCGCGTCGAGGCTCACGATGCGACCGTCGCGCATCACCAGGTCGCGCACCGCGCCGTCGATGGCGTTCACCGGATCGAAGACGCGGCCGCCGCGCAGGCGCCGGGTCGTCATGCGGGCAGCTCCAGGTGCGCCTGCATGCGCGTCAGCACGTGCGCGACGGCAGGCAGCGTCTCGTCGCGCTTGGCCACCAGCGGCACCACGACGCCATCGGTGCGGAACAGGTGGCCTGGCGCATGCAGGCCCGGTGTGGCCACGGGCAGGAACACGCAGTCGCGCGCGATGCCGGCCTCTCGCAGCCGCGGCCCCATGCCTGGCGGGCCGAGCACGATGCGCGGCAGGTCATTGGCGGCCGGCAGCCGATCGGGCGCGAAGCTCCAGACCCACAGCAGGCCGTCGACGGCGTGATCCTCCAGCAGGCGCGCCGCGGCGAAGCGCAATGGCTCGTGCTCCAGTCCGGCCGGGCCGGCGCGCGTGCGCAGCGGCAATCCCGAGAGCCAGGTGAACACCTGCTGCATCGCATAAGCGCCGTCGCTGCCACCGAGACCGAAGCTCGCCGCCCGCGTGCTGCGATTGAGCGTCGCCACGATGCGGTTCAGCATCTCGACCCAGAGCGCGCCGTGCAGTGGCAGCGTCGCGGATTCCCAGACGAGCACGGCGTAGCGGGCTTCGCGCAGGCGGCTCGCCAGGCTCACAAGCTGCGCGTCGGCCTCACCGCAAGGGATCGCCGCGACCAGCGCGGCCAATTGCTGCAGGTCGAGCATCAGGTCGCCCGATCCGGCGATGGTCTCGCACGGCACCTGGGCCGGCACCTCGCTCGGGGGCGCCACGCCCAGGAAGACGAGCTGGCGCAAGGCCGTGTCAGTCCTGTCCATCCCGCAGCGGCGGAAGAACTCCGGATAGTGCGGCACCGCCTGCGTGCCGACGCAGACCACCAGGTCGGCGCGCTGCCGCACCTCGGCCAGCGTGGTGTGGAATTGCCCGCGATCCTGCAGCGCACGCAGGCCGTGCATCAGGCCATCGCCGTCCGCGTGGTCGCAGATCGCGCCGGTCGCCGCGGCCAGGCGGAACAACGCCCGGCCACCCGCTACGTCGGTGCCGAGTCCGCCGAACAGCGGCTGCTGCCAACTCGCGAGGCGCTGCGCGGCCTCGGCGAGCGCGCCCTCGGCCGGGACCGTGTCGCCGTCGATCAAGGCAAGCGGAACTTCGCCAGGGGGATGCGCGGCGAGTCCGGCCAGCGCGCGCGGGCAATCCGTTCCCTGCAGGGTCGTGCCGGCCAGCGCGAAGCCGTCGCACAGCAGCGAACAAAAGGGACAGGTCCAGTCGGGTTCCAGGGGCGCGCCTTGCATGCTGGGCGGGCAATGCGCAAGGGGTGTGCCAAGCGGGCGCTCCTGCGGCGGGGCGCAGCCGGGAAGTGGCCGCCTGTGCCGGCGCACTGGTGAAGCAGAGCGCACTCTGACCCGTCGCGGTGAAACACTGTGTCGCGCCCGCTGCCACCGCGCTCACCCACCGCGATCCCTGCAGCGGGCCAGGACGCATGGCACGGTTCCTGATCTGCCGTTCCCATGGCCGGGCACTTTTCCCCTTCAGCCGTCCGCCGGCAAGCGGATCACTGCGCGTCGAGGGTGCCGTCGTGCAGCGCGCTGGCGACCAGCCAACCCGCCGCGCCGCTGGCCGCGGCCGCGCGCAGGTCCCGGGCATCGCGCACGCCGCCCGCGCCTATCCACACGCGGTCCGGCGCCAGTTCACGCAGGCGCGTGAAGGTCGAGAGGTCGGGGCCGCTCGCCGCGCCCACGCGATCGAGCGTCATGACGATCACCGTGTGCGGCCAGGCATCCGGGCGCTGCCAGCAACCCGAGGGATCGATCGGCCGCTCCAGGCGCGAGTCGAGCGAGAGGATGGCATGCGGGTCCTGCGCCATCTCGTCGAGCGCGGCGGCGCTGGCCAGTGACTCGCTGCCGTACACCGGACGCACGCGCGCAGCGAACGGGCCGAACTCGCGCCGCAATGCGCGCACCGCGAGCGGTTCGGCAAAGCCGGCATCCAGCCAGAGGCACACCTGTGGAAAAGCGGCCAGCAGTTCGCGCAGGATGCCCACCTGGGCCGCGCCGCCCTGGATCGCGTCGAGGTCCGCGACGTACAGCACGGCCTCGCGCCCGGCGGCCGGCGGTGCCGCAGCCAGCAGGCCACGGGCCACGTCGCGCGGCGCACTGCCGTCGGCCAGCCGTGACACGATGGGCTGGTAGGCGCTGCGCTCGCCGCGCACGCCGCGCACCACCTGGCCGCGCAGGAGATCGATGACGGGAATGACCTTGAGGGGAAGGGGCATGCGCAACATTCTGGTTTATGAGCCCTTGAGCGCGGGCGATCCGGTCTGCACCGAGGCGCTGGGCCCCGGCAGCCCGGCGCAGCGCGAAATGCTGGCGGCCGGGCTGGCGATGCGCGACGCCATTGTCGCCGACCTGGCACGGATCTCCGGGACGCGCATCACCGTCGCCGTGCGCGAGCAAGAGGCACGCCATGCCGACTGGCCCGTGCACGTGCGCACCGTCACGGCGCTGCCCGAGGAGGACGCGGTGGACCTGGTGCGCCGCCAGGCGACTTCGCACGAGCTGTGCTGGGTCGTGGCGCCCGAGTGCGACGGGCTCCTGCTCAGGCTTGCGCAGGCGGTGGGCCCGCAGCGGTGGATCGGCTGCAGCGCCGAGGCGATCCGCGTGGCCGGCAGCAAGAGCGCCACTTGCGCCGCCTTGCAGCGCGCCGGCATCGCCACGCCGCTGGCTTTTGCGCAGGGCCATCGCGGCGCCTGGATCGTCAAGCCGGACGACGGTGCCGGCTGCACCGAAACACGCTGGCACCCGAGCCGCGCCGCCGCCGAAGCGGACCTGCGGCAGCGCGCCTGGGCCGGGCAGGAGGCGCTGGCGCAGCCCTTCGTCCCCGGCGAGCCGCTGTCGATCTCGCTGGTCGTCGGTCCGGATCTTGCACGGCCGCTGGCATTCAACCGGCAGCGGCTGGCCCGGGCGAACGACGGCCGCCTGCACGACCTGGGCGTGCAGGTGGCGGCAGTCGCGCCGGGCGATCCGCGCGTGCCGGCCCTGCGGGCGCTGGCGCTGAAGGTGGCAGCCGCCATCCCGGGGCTGCGCGGCTTCGTCGGCATCGACCTGGTATGGAAGGAAAGGGAAGGACCCGTGGTGATCGAAGTCAATCCCCGCGTGACCTGTGCCTACGTGGGCCTCTCCGCACTCCTGCGGCGCAACGTGGCCGCCGAGATCCTCGGCACGCACGCGCCCGAGGCCGCGCGCTGGGTGGCAAGCAGTGGCTGGGCCTGACTCCGCGCGGCTGCAGGTCGGCTGGGACATAGGCGGCGCCCACGTCAAGGCCTGCCTGCTCGCCGACGGCGCGCTGCGCGACGTCGCCCAGTGGCCCTGCCCGCTGTGGCAAGGCATGGAACATCTCGAAGGCGCGCTGGGCCTGGCGCGCGCGCGCTGGTCCTCGGATTGGCATGCAGGCATGCACCACGCGGCGACCATGACCGGCGAGATGGTCGACCTGTTCCCCGACCGCGCGCAAGGCGTGGCGCGCATTGCCACGCAGCTGGCGGAGTCGCTCGGTCCGTCGCTGCGGCTGTTCGACGGCGACGGCGCCTGGCGCGCCCCGCACGAGGCGGCGCGCGCGTGGCGCGGCATCGCCTCGGCCAACTGGCAGGCCACTGCGCAAGTGCTGGCCGGGCGCGTCGGCAACGCCGTGCTGGTGGACATCGGCAGCACCACCACGGACCTGATCGCGCTGCGCGGCGGCCACGTGGCCGCGCGGGGCAGCAGCGACGCCGAACGGCTGCAGTCCGGCGAGCTGGTCTACCAGGGCGTGGTGCGCACGCCCTTGTGCGCACTGGGGCCGCGCGTTTCCTGGCGCGGTCGCAGCGTCAACCTGATGAACGAGTTCTTCGCCACGACCGCCGATGTCTACCGCCTCACCGGCGAACTCACGGCCGCGCACGACCAGTCGCCGGCCGCCGACAACGGCGGCAAGGACCAGCGCGGCACGCACGCGCGGCTGGCCCGGATGGTCGGCCGCGACGCCGCCGACGCCGATTCCGACGAATGGCTGGCGCTGGCGCGATGCTGGAAGGACGCGCAGCTGGCCGAGATCCAGGGCCAGCTGCAACGCGTGTGCGCCGACGCCCGCCTGCCCGACGACGCGCCTGTCATAGGCGCCGGCTGCGGCTCTTTCCTGGCGGCGCAACTGGCGCAACGCTGCGGTCGTCCCTTCCGGCGCTATGCGGAAGTGGCGCTGCCCGCCCTGCCGGCCGATCGCGCCTTGGCCGCGTGGGCCGACGTCTGCGCGCCGGCCGTCTCGGTGGCGCTGCTGGCCTGCGCCCGCGACTGACCGTCATGTGGATCGTCAAGCTCGGAGGCAGCCTGGCGCACGACCTGCGCCTGCTGCGCTGGCTCGCCATGCTGGCCGAGCTGGGCGGCGGGCGCGTCACCGTCGTCCCGGGCGGTGGCATCTTCGCGGATGCCGTGCGCGCCTCGCAGCGGCACTGGCACTTCGACGACCTGCCGGCACACAACATGGCGGTGCTCGGCATGGCCCAGACCGCGCACCTGTTCCACGCGCTGGAGCCGCGCCTCACGCTGGCCGACGACGAGGCCGGCATCCGCCGCACGCTGCACGCGGGCCAGCCGGCGCTGTGGCTGCCCTTGATGCTGCTGCGCGATGCGCCCGACCTGTTGACCACCTGGGAGGTGAGCAGCGACAGCCTCGCCTTGTGGCTCGCGCGGCTGCTCAATGCCGAGCGGCTGGTGCTGGTCAAGGCCTGCAAGGTGGCCCCGGGCATCACGCTCGGGGACCTCGGCGCCGAGGGCGTGATCGACCGCCGCTTCGAGCAATGGTCGCGCGACGCGCCCTTCCCCATCGAGGTCGTCCAGGCCGACGAAGTCGACCGCGTGCGCGATGCCTTGCTGGGCGACTCGCCCCTGATCCCGCCCTTGCCACCGGCGCTCGCGATCGACGCTGCCCTGGCCTTACGCGCCGGCCGGCAAGGGGGCATGCATTTCCGCGCGCGGCGCAAGCCGGCGCCTTAGCTGCCGCACCAGCCGCGCATCGAGCGCCGCGGCGCGCGCGCCCACCGTGAGTGCGCCGCGAAAGCCGGCGAAGTCGGGGGCCAGTGCCCGCAAGGCCTGGGCGTCTTCGATCCGCAGCGATCCCGCGAGCCCCGCCAGCGCACCATGCAAGCGCACGGCAGCGACGAAGTTGGCGAGCGTCGCCAGCGGGACGCGCTGCAACAGGCTGCCGCGCTGCTTGTCGGCCGTGTCGAGCATCAGCGCCGGGAAGGCACGGCGGCGCAAGATCTTCTCGACCAGCGCCGCGTCGACACCGTCATCGGCCACGAGCACCGGCACGATGCTGGCGCGGCACGCCGCCAGCGCCTCCAGCAGCGCGGCGGTCTGTACGTGCGTGCCGGGCCACACCCCGACTTTCACGTCGTCCACGCCGCAGGCGGCGATCCGCTGCACGCGCGCCAGGATCTCGGCGCACTCGCCCGGTGGCAGGTCGCCGACGGTCGCACTAATGCGCGCCCGCGGATGCTCCGCCCGCAGCACGGCGACGATCGCCGCGATCCGCTCGGCGGGCAATGCACCGAGCGCGCCTTCGGCCGGCTCCTTGAGGTCGATCAGGTCGGCGCCCGCCTGGGCGGCGCACCGGGCCTCCTCCACGTCGCGCACGCTCACCAGCAGGCGCACCATCAGGCCGCTCCCACGGCCAGCGCGTGGTGGTGCGCCACCGCTTCCTGCAGCCAGGCCCAGGCCTCGCGCTCATGCGGCCCGGCGGTCTTGTCGATCGCGATCTGCAGGTAGGCCATTTCGCTTTCGATCTTTTCGCGCGGCAGCAGGTGCAGGCGGCTGGCCAGCACGGCGCCTTCGATCACCGCCGCCTGCGCGCGATTGAAACCGGGGAAGGCCGAGTGCTGCGCCTCGTGCACGCGCAGCAGCCGCAGCGTGGGCCGCTGCGCGTCGTCGCGGATCTCGCCGACGTGCAGCAGCACGTGGCTGTGGGCCCCGGCGAGTCGCGCCGCGAACGCGCCGTTGGCAGCCGGCACCGGCAGCGTCGGCCAGGTGCGGCGCCCGGTCACGCAGCCGGCGAACACGCGCACATCGGTGATCACGTTGAGCACGGCCGTGCGCGTCGCGACCAGGTTGTCCAGGGTCTGCGAGGGCCGGAAGGGCTTGAGAACCACGTCGTCTGCCTCGTAGCGCACGCCCATGGGCGCGATGTGCACGGCGCCCAGCAGTGAACAGGTGGTGATGACGGTCTCGAAGATGCGTTCGCTCATGAGGGACCCCTGCGATTGCTCGCGATCATTGCGGCCCGGGCTTGGCCATCGTCGTGCCGGGCGCCTGCCAGCGTTGCAGGTCCTGCGCCTGCGCGTCGGCGGCGCAGCCCCAGTCGAGCGGCTGGTCCTGCACATAGCGCTTGCCGAGCTGCCAGGCGATCTGCGCCCGCGCCGTTTCCACGCCGAGATAGAAGGCATGGCCGGCATCGTTCTCCAGCCGCAACTGCGGCCAGAGCTCGAAAGGGTCCTGCGCGATCCGCAAGCCCTCCCGGTTGTAGACATGTACGCCCTGCTGCGACACCTGCACGCGGAAATTGGGATCGCGCACCTCACGGGCGAGCGCGGCGATCTCCTCCGGCGCGTCGGGAAACGGACTGCGGGCGTGCACCGTCATCAGCTGGTCGCTCAGGCCCTTGGGCAGCATCTGCTGCGAGACCGCCGCATGCATGATGCGCCGCGCCCAGTCGGCCTCGCGCACGGCGCGGCGGGTGTGCGGACTGACCTGCGTCGTCAGCACGGCAGCGGCGCCAAGTTCGGCGGCGATGCCCAGCAACAAGGCGTTGATGCCGGTCGTGTCCGCCTCGACCAGCTCGGTGAGGTTGCCCACGCCCATCATGATGGCCACGTCGGGGAAGCGCTCGCGCAGCCGGTGATAGCGCACCAGTGAGGCAAGCAGGCCGTAGGGGATCGGGTCGAGGATGGCATCGGCCAGGAAGGGGCGGCCGCTCGCCTGCATGCTTTCGACGGCGCTCCAGAGCGAGGCTTCGTCCTGCGGCGTGCGGGCGATGAGCACGGGGGTGGACGCGACCTCCTGCGCGATCCAGAGCGTGTCGAGCGTCAGGCTCAGGAGGTAGTCGGCGCCGGCGCGTCCGCCGCGCAGCAGTTCGTCGCTGTCCAGCGAATCGACGCTGACCTGCAGGCCCTCTTGCTTCAGTGCCCGCACGCTCTCCTCGAGGTGCAGGAAAGGCGTATCGGGCAGGCCACCGAGATCGATCACGTTCGCCCCGTCGGCGGCATAGGCCAGCGCTCGTTGCACGATGGCAGCGACGGTGAGCCGGGGCGCATCGACGATCTCGGCAAAGATGGCGATGCCGTAGGCGTCGAGCGAGACGGGCTGCGCCTTGCGGCGGAAGAACTGCGGCAGGTCCTTCAATTCTTCCGGGCCGCGCTGCACCGGGATGCCGAAGTGTTCGGACAGCGCGGCGACGTCGCCGCGGCAGCGTCCGGGCACGAGGATGCGGTCGGCGGCCAGGGGCAGCACAACCCGGCGGCGGATCATGTCGGCCGTCATCAGCGCCGCCACCTGCAGTCCGATTTCGCGCACTTCCCAGCGAAAAGGCGCGTCGCCATCGGGCGGCGCGATTTGCGACAGCACCCGGCGCAGCGCCGGCTCGGCCAGCCGGCCGGTCAGGAAGACGATGTGTTCCATGCGAGCGACAGCGCCTGCAGGCGCGCGGCGAGAGCGGCCTCGAGTTGCGCCACGGAGCACACGACGCTGCAGTGCTCGATCGCCCGCAGCCGCTCGACGTTCTCGAACTCGATGCGCCGCGGCCGCAGCGTCACCCAGTCGTGCGGAGCGCGCGTCAGCACCACCGGCTCGGTGTCGCACGCAAATACCAGGCTGGGAATGCCCAGCTTGCCAGCCTGCGCGAACATGTTGGTGGGCAGGGTGTCGCTGATGCCCAGCGCGCACTTGGCCACCGTGTTGCTGGTGGCCGGGGCGACGACCACCGTGTGGTAGTGCTCCTCGTACAAGGTGCCCACCGGCACGGCGCTGTGCGTCTTGTCGCGAAACAGTCGGAAGCCCTCGCGCAAGGAGGGCAGCGTGATCCCGTACATGGGCAGCACTTCCTCGGCGGCGGCCGAGAGAAAGAGGTCGACGGCGGGCAGTCGCCGCGCGAGCGCCAGCGACTCGAGCAGCTCATGCCCCGAGCCGGTGATCGCCCAGGCGAAGCGGCCGCCCGGAGAACTCAAGCGTTGTGCGTCACCGGGATGCGCAGCTTGTGCATGCGACGGTACAGAGTGTTGCGGCTCACGCCGAGATCCTTGGCCACCTGGCTCACGTTCCAGCGCTGCGTCTGAAGCACGCGCAGCAGGGATTCGCGCTCCTGAGCCAGCTGCGGCGACAGCGTCGCCTCCACCGCTTCGGCGGGCACGGCCGCTGCCCGGCTGGCCGGTGACGGCAACGGCGGTGCGCCCAGCGAGGGGAAATGCTCCAGGCCCAGGGGCGCTCCGCCCGCCAGGGCCGCGGCGCTGCGCAGCACGTGGTGCAGTTGTCTCAAGTTGCCCGGCCATGGGTGACGCAACAGCAAGTCCCAGGCCGCGGGGCTGATCGCGGTATCGGTTCGGCCCTCGTCGAGCAGCAGGTTGCGGATGATCTCGGCGCGATCGCTGCGCTCCCGCAGGGGCGGCAGCTGCAGCTCGATCCCGGCGAGCCGGTAATAGAGATCCTCGCGGAAGGTGCCCTCGCCCACCATCTCCGCCAGGTTGCAGTGGCTCGCGCTGATCAGAAGGAAGTCGACCGGCCGCGCCTCGTCGGTGCCCAGTGGCGTGACCATGCGCTCGTCCAGCACGCGCAGCAGCCGCGCCTGCAGGGGCAGCGGCATGTCGCCGATCTCGTCGAGGAACAGCGTGCCGCCATCGGCCTGCACGATCTTGCCCCGGCGCCCGCTCTTCTCCGCGCCCGTGAAGGCGCCGGCGCGATAGCCGAACAGCTCGGCTTCGATCAGCATCTCCGGCAGGCTCGCGCAGTTGATCGCAACGAAGGGCCCGCCGCAGCGGCTGCCCCCCGTGTGCACGGCGCGGGCGAAGACCTCCTTGCCGGCGCCGGTCTCGGCCCGCAGCAGCAGCGGCGTGCCGCTGGCGACCACGCGTCCGGCGGTGGCCAGGTGCGCCAGCAGGCGGGCGTCGCCGAAGGTCGGTGCCGCAGCGTGGCGTTCGGTGGCCGGACGGGCGCGCGGCGGCACCGGCGTCGCCGGCAGCGCGGGCAGGCGCATGCGTGCCGGCGTGAAAGTCCGCGCGACGCCCGGGTTCTCGTCGCGGGCCGGCTGGCGCGCGACCGCGAAGAAGCGGTGGGCCGCATTGGCGCGATAGGTGACGATGGGCCGGAAGGACGCGCGGTGGCTGCGTTCCAGCATGTCGTCCAGGGTGGTCTGGAAGATCTGCTCCAGGCGCGAGCTGCGCAGTTCGCGGTGCGTGATCTCCAGCTGCATCAGCGCGCTGTGGTTGGCCGCGAGGATGCGCCCTTCGTCGTCGACCACCAGCTTGCCCTCGTGCAGCGTGTAGACGAACTCGGGCCGGCTGTGGAAGTGCACCGGGTGCGCGTCGCGAAAGCGCGTGTCGATCAGCCGGTTCTCGATCATCCGGGCCGTCATGCCCAGCAGGACCAGCAAGTGGCGCTGCGCGTGCACCGAGCGGCTGCTGACGTCCAGCACCGCGGTCATCTGCCCGGCCGGGTCGTAGATGGGGACGGCGGAGCAGGTCAGGCCCGTGTACTGGCTGAGGAAGTGATCGGTCTGCTGCACTACCACCGGCCCGGCCTCGACCACGCAGGTGCCCATGCCATTGGTGCCGGCCTCGGCTTCGCTCCAGACGGCGCCGACCTCCAGGCCGAGCGGCTGGGCCTGGCGCTCGAATTCCTGGGAGGTGACCATGTGCAGGATCACGCCGTCGGTGTCGGTGAGCACCACGGCCAGCTCGGGGTCGCCGAGCTGCTGGTACAGAGTGGTCATCTCGTAGCGCGCGCAGTCGATCACCGAAGCCATGCGGCTCTGGCGCGAAGGCAGGTCCGACCGGCCCAGCACGGGGGGCCGGCGTGGCTGGCTCGGATCGAGCCCGTGCTCGTTGACGCAACGCGCCCACGAGTGCGCGACGGCATCGCTCGTCACGTGCTGGATCCCGCCACGGACCACGTCGAGCACGCGATGCGCGTGCTCCAGCGGATCGGATATCGGCATTTTTGTCTCCCCCTCGCTCACCGCACCGCGCGGACGCGTCCGGGCAGTGCGCTGCCATTCTGGAGCAGTGTGTCCTGCCGTGCTCACGAATTTGTGAACTTCCGTATATCCCGAGGCCCGCAAGGCAGCGGATGGCGCAGGAGTTGCTGCGAGTGCCCTCGGCAGATCCACTGCCGAGGGGATTCAGCGATGTTCCATGCCCTTGCCGATCCGGCCGAAGCGCGCGCCTGGACGCCCGCCGAAAGCGAGCCGCTCGACCTGGTCTTCCTCGAAGGCTTCACGGCCGAGACGGTGATCGGAATCCACGACAGCGAGCTGCATGTGCCACAGCCCATCACCCTGGACGTCTGTGCCGGCTTGCCGCGCGGGCGCGCCTGCGAGAGCGATTGCATTGCCCACACGCTCGACTACGGCGAGCTGCACGCGCGCCTGCTTCGCCTGTTGCGCGAACATCGCGTGCAGTTGCTCGAAGCGCTGGCCGAGCAGGTGGCGCGCATCGTTCTCGACGAATTCAAGGCGCACTGGGTGCGCGTGCGCATCGCCAAGCCGCGCAAGTTCGCGGACACGGCGGCCGTGGGCGTGACGATAGAGCGCCGCCGCACCCTGCCGCCAGCCGCCGCGGCGCGCGTCGCCACGCTGCGCCTGATCGGCCACGGGCTGGTGCCGGGCAGCCGATGAACAGCACGGATTCCTTCATGCAAGGCGAATGCGAACCCGAGTTGGTGGTCCCCGAAAGGCCATGGCCGGCGGGCCGGGTGCGCGTGCATGCGCCCGCGCGGCTGCACCTGGGCTTTCTCGATCCGGCCGGCACGCTCGGGCGGCCGTTCGGCAGTCTCGGGATCGTCTTCGACGGGCCGGAGACGATCGTCGAAATCGGCCGCGCCGCCAGCGACCGCTTCGATACCTTTGCCGGCGGCACGGCACCACTGGCCAAAGCGCAAGGCCATCTCGCAACGCTGCGCCGCGCCACCGGCTGCGGCGACCCGGTGCGGCTGCGCTTGCGCAACGCCCTGCCCGCGCACATCGGCCTCGGCTCGGGGACGCAGCTGGCCCTGGCCGTCGGCCGCGCGTTCTGCGCCAACTTCGACCTGAACATGGACAGCATGGAGCTTGCAGCCCTGCTCGGGCGCGGCGCGCGTTCCGGCATCGGCATCGCCGGCTTCGACCAGGGCGGACTGCTGCTCGATGGCGGGCCCCGCGCGGATGGCTCGCCCGGCGCCATCCTCACCCGGGTCGCACTGCCGGCCGCCTGGCGCTCCCTCCTCGTGCTGGATCCGCGGGTGCAGGGCCTGTTCGGCCCGGCCGAGAAGAGCACCCTCGCCACGCTGCCGCCGCTGCCGCGAGCGGCCGCGGCCGAGATCTGCCACGAGGTGCTGATGCGCGTGCTGCCCGGAGCCGCGGGCGGCGAGTTCATCCCCTTCGCGGAGGGGCTCACCCGGATGCAGCAGGTGCTGGGCGAGCACTTCGCGCCGGCACAGCAGGGTCGCGCCTTCACCAGCCCCGCCGCCGGCCGGCTGCTGCAGTGGATCGCCGCACGCACCCCGGCTGGCATCGGCCAGAGCTCCTGGGGCCCGGCCGCTTTTGCCTTCCTGCCCGACCAGGCACAAGCGCAAGCCGTGCTTGCCGCCGCCCGCGAAGCCGGGGTGGTCGACCCGGCGCTCGAGATCACGACGGTTCGCCCACGCAACCGCGGCGCCACGGTCTGCGACCTGCGCGCCGCCGGAGGATGAAGATGGAACGCCCTTACATCCTGCACATGTTCACGCCCGGGCCGCAGATGAGCCCGTTCGACGTCAACATGGCCGCCGACGCCGGCTACCAGGTGATCACGCCTTACTGCCACGTCACGCGCGAAGGCATCACGTCGCTCGTGCAGGACGCGATCTTCTCGCGCGGGCCCAAGGGGGCGGCGCGCACCGGTCTCTTCATCGGCGGGCGCGACGTGCTGCTGGCCGACGAGATGCTGCAGCTCGCGCGCAAGGCGATGATGCCGCCGTTCGCGGTGTCGCTGTGCGCGGACCCGAGTGGGGCCTACACGACAGCTGCGGCGATGGTGGCCTGCACCGAGGCGGCGCTGCGCCAGGAGGGCGGCCTCGCAGGCAAGCAGGTGCTGCTGCTGGGCGGCACCGGGCCAGTCGGGCGGGTGGCGGCGGTGCTCTGTGCGCGGCATGGCGCGCGCGCCATCCTGGGCAGCCGCAAGGAAGCGTCGGCGAAAGACGAAGCGGCCGCCACCGCTGCGCGCTTTGGCGTGTCGCTGCAAGGCGCTGCGACGGGAAGTCCGCAAGAGCTGCGAGCCGCACTGGCCGAGGCCGACGTGGTGATGGCCGTTGCCGCGCCGGGCGTGCAGGTCGCCGGCCAGGAAGACCTCGCCGCTGCGCGGCAGCTGAAAGTCGCGGTCGATATCAACGCCGTGCCGCCCTCCGGCCTGGCCGGTGTGGGCGCCAAGGACGATGCGCAGCCGCTGGCAGGAACGGACGCCGTTGCGATCGGCGCACTGGCCGTCGGCAACGTGAAGTACCAGGTGCAGCACCGCCTGCTCACCCGCATGCGCGAGTCCGGGCAGCCGGTGGTGTTCGGCTTCGACGAGGCCTTTGCGCAAGCCCGGGCGGTCGTGGCGGAAAAGGGTCGCTGAGCGGCCGGCCATGAGCGATTCGACTGTGGTCGTCGCCGGGCTGTGGGCGCGGCCGCTGGCGGAGTCCGCGCGCCAGGCCGGCTGGCGCGTGATTGCGCTCGACCTGTTCGGCGATGCGGATACCCGGCGCGCCAGCATCCATTGGGAAAGCATCGGCGATGCGAGCTCATTCACGATCGTCCCTGCGCTGGTCGCGCCTGCATTGCAGCGGGCCGCGGGCCGGCCGGGCGTGATCGGCTGGATCGCGGGCGGCGGTATCGAGGCGCATCCCGAATTGCTGGAGCTTGGCATTCCCGGGCTGCCCTTGCTGGGGATGAGCGCCGCTGCGGTGCGGCGCGTGCGCGAGCCGCGCTCGTTCTTTTTGCTGCTGGACCAGCTCGGCCTGCAGCACCCCGAGGTCACCTTCGAGCGGCCCGCGCAGCTGCATGGCTGGCTGCACAAGAATGCGAGTGGATCGGGCGGCTGGCATATCCGGGCAGCCAGCGCGGCCGAGCCCGCAGGCGCGGCGGACTATTACCAGCGCCTGCAGCCGGGCGTGCCGATGTCCGCTCTCTTCCTGGCCGATGGGCAGGGCTTTCGCCTGGTCGGCCTCAACCGGCTGATCGTGCGGCCGCTGGGCCAACTGCCCTTCGTCTATCACGGCGCGCTCGGGCCGATCGCCGACGATGCACTGCGGGCGCAGCTCCAGCACGCGCTCGAGCAGCTGGTGCCGGCCTTGGCACTGCGCGGCCTCGCCAGCCTCGACTTCATGGCGCACGAGGGCCGCGCCTGGCTGCTCGAAATCAATCCGCGTCCCTCGGCCACCATGCTGCTGCATGCGCAGGCCTGGCCGGGCGGCCTGCTGCAGGCGCACGTCCGCGCGGTCGGCGGCGCGCTGCCGGACGCACCGCCGGCCCATGCCCCGGGCTTGCGAGGCTGCCTCACCGTGTATGCGCCCGAGGACTGCCAGGTCACGCCGGCCCTTGCTGCCGCACTCGCCCGCTCCCCGGACTGCCACGACCTGCCGGCACCCCACACGCGCTTCGCCGCCGGCGAGCCGGTGTGCAATGTTTCGGCGAGCGCGGACCACGCCGACGCGCTGCTCGCCGCGCTCGAGCGCCGTGCCGCCGAGGTGTGTCACGCCCTGCTCTCTCCCGAGGAATTCGCTGCATGAACACCCCTCCCAGCGTCAACGCACTGGCGGCCCCGCTGCTCGAGACCCTGCTGCGCGACGCCGGGCGCCTGCGCATCGCGGTCAGCCGCAACGCCGAGGGCGTGGCGCTGGTCGATGCCGGCATCACGGTGCCGGGCAGCATCCAGGCCGGCCTGCAGATCGCCGAGCTGTGCATGGGCGGGCTCGGCGAAGTGCGGCTGGCCGCGCTGCCGCGCGAGGGCTGGCCGACCTGGCTGCAGGTGCGGACCTCGCAGCCCGTCCTCGCGTGCCTGGGCAGCCAGTACGCCGGCTGGAGCCTGGCCGCCAGCGCGGAAGAAACGGGCGGCAAGAAGTTCTTCGCGCTCGGCTCAGGCCCGGCGCGGGCGCTGGCTGCCAAGGAGCCGCTGTTCGCCGAGCTCGATTACCGCGACCGCGGCGACACCGGCGTGCTGGTGATGGAGGTCGACCGCCCACCGCCGCCCAGCGTGATCGCCAAGGTCCTGCGCGATTGCGCGCTGCAGCCCGCGGGGCTGGCCATCGTGCTCACGCCCACGGCCAGCCTGGCGGGCACCACGCAGATCGTCGCGCGCATGCTCGAGGTGGCGCTGCATCGCGCGCATGCGCTGGGATTCGCCTTGCACGACATCGTCGAGGGCTCCGGCTGCGCGCCGCTGCCGGCGCGTGGCGCCGACGCCTTGCAGGCGATGGCCCGCACCAACGATGCGATCCTCTATGGCGGCCAGGTGCACCTGAGCGTCACCGGCTCGGCGGACGCCGCGCGCGAGCTCGCGCGCAAGCTGCCGTCGGAAAATTCGCCGGACCACGGCCGGTCCTTCGGCGAACTGTTCGAGGCGGCCGGCCGCGATTTCTACCAGCTGGATGCGGGACTGTTCGCGCCGGCCGAGGCCTGGGTCACGCACGTCGGCAGCGGCCGCACCTGGCACGCCGGCGCCTTGCACATGGACCTGTTGCGCAGCCTGTGGCAGGAGGCATGAAGCCCGTGCGCCCCGGCCTACGCGTGGCCATCATGACCGACGAGACCGGCTGGCACACGCGCGAACTGCTGCGTGCCCTGCGTGCGCGCGGCTGCACCGGCCGCTGTCTCGACCTGGCGCAATGCCGCATAGCCACCACGCACGCCTGGCACGGGCTCGTACTGCCGGGCTACGGCCAGGATCTGCCGGATGCCGTGCTCGTGCGCGGCATCGCCGGCGGCAGCTTCGAGCAGGTGACCAAGCGGCTGGGCGTGCTGCACGCGCTGCGCGAGTTCGGCGTGCCGGTCTACAACGACGCGCGGGCGATCGAGCGCAGCGTCGACAAGTCGATGACGAGCCTGCTGCTGCATGCGGCCGGGGTCGCAACCCCAGCGACCTGGGCGATGGAGTCGAGCGCCACGGCCCAGCAACTGGTCACGCGCGAAAGCGCGGCCGGCCGCGCGCTCGTGCTCAAGCCGCTGTTCGGCTCGCAAGGACAGGGATTGCAGCGCGTCGGCTGGGTCGATGGCGCGCACGTCCCCTTGTCGGCGCTCGAGGGCGCGTATGGCGGCCTGGCCTACCTGCAGCGCTTCGTGGAGGCCCGCAGCGCGCCGGGCCACGATT
Organism: Ramlibacter sp.; assembly: GCF_028291745.1. GTDB lineage: Bacteria > Pseudomonadota > Gammaproteobacteria > Burkholderiales > Burkholderiaceae_C > Ramlibacter. Next base: position 134,139 of record NZ_JAQGNQ010000068.1, read on the forward strand.
TCCGCGTGCTGGTGGTGGGCGGCGTCGCCCTGGCCGCCATGCGCCGCGTCAGCGTCGACTGGGTGCACAACGTCGCGCGCGGCGCCCGCTGCGAGCCGCAGTCGCTGGCCGAGGACATCGGCCCCGAGCTGGCACGCCTGTCCGAGGCCGCCGCGCGCGCGCTCTCCATGGACTATGCGGGCGTCGACCTGGTCCCCACGGGCGATGGCGCGCAGGTGCTCGAAGTCAACGGCGTGGCGGCGTGGCAGGGGCTGCAGGGTGTCACGCCTTTCAACATCGCCCAGGCCCTGGTCGACGACCTGCTGGATCGCCGATGCGCGGCCGGTGCGCAGCGGCTGCAGGCGTGAGCGACGACAGCCGGGCACGCGCGGCCTTCCTGCGCGCCTGCCGGCTGGACGTGCAGGCGCGCAAACCCGGCAACGTGAGCCTGGCCTCGCCCGGCCACGGCATGGACGCCGCGCAGTTCCTCGCGAGCGCGACTGCCGCCGCCGACGCGATCACCGCGCCCGGCTGCCCCGTAGGCGAACGCATCGAAGCGGCCGTGCGCGCCTCCTGGCAGGCGGCAGGCTGCAATACGAACCTTGGCATCGTGCTGCTGTGCGCGCCCTTGCTGGCCGCGTTCGAACAGCGGGACCGCGAAGGCGCGGATGCCCTGCGCGTCGCGCTGGCAAGCGTGCTGCAGTCGCTCACCGTCGACGACGCGCGTGCCACCTACCGCGCCATCGCGCTGGCCCAGCCCGGCGGGCTCGGCCATGCGCCGCGGCAGGACGTGGCGGACCCACCCACCGTGGACCTGCGCTCGGCGATGGCTCTGGCCGCCGAGCGCGACCGCATTGCCTGGCAGTACACCCACGCATTCGCCGACGTGTTCGAGCTCGGGCTGCCCGCGTTCCTGACCGCGCACGCCACCGCCTTGGCCACCGGCGAGGCTCTGCAAGCGGCTGACGCGCGGGCGATGCAAGTCACCTTCCTGGAGTTCGTGGCCGCGCTGCCCGACTCACACATTGTGCGAAAACACGGAGCCGCGATGGCGCAGTGTGTCATCGGTGAGGCGGCGCAGTGGCGCACGCGCGCGCGCCGCGGCGAGCCGCTGGACAGCGATCCCGCTTTCGCCCGCTGGGACGAAGACCTCAAGGCGAGGCGGCTCAATCCCGGCACCAGCGCCGACCTGTGCGTGGCAGTTGCGCTGCTCGCCGCACTGGTCGCTTGATCGCCGGCGCGCACCACCCCGCGTTTCTACTGAGCCCGGGCGGCACGGAATATGTGAGCGACCTTGTGCGCACCGGGCGTCGCCCGCGCGCAAACCAACGCAAACCCGGACCGGACAGGAGCACACATGGCCAAGATCGACCGCCTGCTGATTGGAGAGTCGCTTGTCGGAGAGGGCAACGAAGTCGCCCACATCGACCTTCTCATCGGGCCACGCGGTTCCCCCGCGGAGACCGCGTTCGCCAATGCCTTGACCAACAACAAGGACGGCTTCACCTCGCTGCTGGCGGTGGTGGCGCCCAACCTGGTGGCCAAACCCGCCACCGTCATGTTCAACAAGGTGACGATCAAGGGCGCCAAGCAGGCCGTGCAGATGTTCGGGCCCGCGCAGCATGCGGTGGCCATGGCGGTGGCCGACTGCGTCGAGGACGGCACCATCCCGCTGGAGGAAGCCGACGACATCTTCATCTGCGTCGGCGTGTTCATCCACTGGCTGGCCGAAGACGACAAGAAGATCCAGGAATACAACTACCGCGCGGTCAAGGAATCGATCAAGCGCGCCGTCAACCGCGAACCTTCGCCCGCCCAGGTGGTGGAAATGAAGGGGCGCGCCGCCCACCCGTTCCAGGCTGCTGCCTGAGTTCCGCTGTCTGCATAAGGAAGGAGACCCGAGATGACCCGAGGACGCATTTCCTGGCGGCAATGGACCGCCACCACCCTGTTCGCCGCCGTGCCCGTGCTGGCCCACGCCAACGCGGACGTCGAGAAGAACATCGCCGACCCGAAGAACTGGGCGGTACAAGCTGGCGACATGTTCAACCAGCGCTACAGCAAGCTCAACCAGATCAATACCAACAACGTCGGCAAGATGCAGGTCGCGTGGACCTTCTCCACCGGCGTGCTGCGCGGCCACGAAGGCTCGCCGCTGGTGATCGGCGACATGATGTACCTGCACTCGCCCTTCCCGAACAAGGTGTTCGCGATGGACCTGAACACGCAGAAGATCGTCTGGAAATACGAGCCGCGGCAGGACCCGGCGGTGATCCCGCAGATGTGCTGCGACACCGTCAACCGCGGCCTCGCCTATGCCGAGGGCAAGGTGTTCCTGCAGCAGGCCGACAGCACCCTGGTCGCCCTCGACAGCAAGACCGGCAAGGTGGTGTGGTCGGTGAAGAACGGCGACCCCAAGCTGGGCGCGGTCAACACCAACGCACCGCACGTCTACAAGGACAAGGTGATCACCGGCATCAGCGGCGGCGAGTGGGGCGTGCGCGGCTACATCAGCGCGTATGACATCAACAGCGGCAAGCAGGTCTGGCGCGCCTACAGCGTCGGCCCGGATGCCGAGATGCTGATGGATCCGCAGAAGACGATGACGTGGACGGACGGCCGCATGGCACCGGTCGGCGCGAACTCCTCGCTCAAGACCTGGCAGGGCGATCAGTGGAAGATCGGTGGCGGCACGACGTGGGGCTGGTACAGCTACGACAAGGCCACCAACACCATGTACTACGGCACCGGGAATCCATCCACCTGGAATCCGGCGCAGCGTCCGGGCGACAACAAGTGGTCGATGACCATCATGGCCCGCGACGTCGACACCGGCATGGCCAAGTGGGTGTACCAGATGACGCCCTATGACGAGTGGGACTTCGACGGCATCAACGAGATGATCCTCGCGGACATCAACGTCAAGGGCCAGCCGCGCAAGGCCCTGGTGCACTTCGATCGCAACGGCTTCGGCTACACGCTCGACCGGGTCACCGGCGAACTGCTGGTCGCCGAAAAGTACGACCCGCAAGTGAACTGGGCCACCGGTGTCGACATGAAGTCCGGCCGGCCGATGGGCGTGAAGAAGTATTCGACCGCGGCCAACGGACCCGACGTGAATACCAAGGGTGTCTGCCCGGCGGCGCTCGGCTCGAAGGACCAGCAACCCGCTTCGTTCGACCCGAACACCAAGCTGTTCTACGTGCCCACCAACCACGTGTGCATGGACTACGAGCCGTTCAAGGTCGAATACACGGCAGGCCAGCCCTACGTCGGCGCCACGCTCTCGATGTTCCCGGCGCCGAACAGCCATGGCGGCATGGGCAACTACATCGCCTGGGACGCGGGCACCGGCAAGGTCGTGCAGAGCCATCCGGAGAAGTTCTCCGTCTGGAGCGGCGCGCTCAACACCGCCGGCGGGATGTCCTGCTTCGGCACGCTCGAGGGTTACCTCAAGTGCGTCGACGCCAAGGACATCAACAAGGAACTGTTCAAGTTCAAGACGCCCTCCGGGATCATCGGCAACGTGTTCACGTATGAGCACCGGGGCAAGCAGTACATCGGTGTCTTCTCCGGCATCGGCGGCTGGGCCGGCATCGGCATGGCCGCGGGCCTGGAGAAGGACACCGACGGCCTGGGCGCCGTGGGTGGCTACCGCGAACTGAACCAGTACACCGAACTGGGCGGATCGCTGACCGTCTTTGCCCTGCCCAACTGAGGACACCCCGCAGCTGCCTGGCGATGGCGCGCTCTCCGCGCGCCATCGCTTCGGCTTGAACAGCAGTTTTTCGAAAGCGGTATCCGAACATGATGTCCAAGCTAGTGCGTCTCGTGTTGACCGCCTTGCCCATTGCCGCGGCCAGTGTCGCCGCCCAGGGCCCGGCTCCCGCCCAGGCCACACCGTACAAGGTGGTCGACGGCTACAAGGTCGATGCCTTCACCATGACCGGCTTTCGCACCTGGCGCGCCGCCGCCTGCGACCGCTGCCACGGGGCGAACCAGGAAGGCCTGGTCGGCCCCTCCCTGGTCAACAGCCTGAAGGTCCTGAGCAAGGACGACTTCATCAAGACCGTGCGGGACGGGCGCCAGGAAAAGGGGATGATCAGCTTCGCGACCAACACCACGGTGATGACCAACATCGATGCGCTGTACGCCTATCTCAAGGGCCGCTCCGATGGCGCCATCACGCGCGCGCGGGTCGAGCCGATGGACGCGCCGGGGTCGGGATCATGAACCCGCGGACGCGGCGCGCCAACATGAAAGCGCGCCCGTGGCGCGCGCTGGCGGCCGTGGCACTGGCCTGGGCCTGCGTTGCGGCCCACGCGCAGCCGGCGCCCGAAGACGTGCCACGCACGGCCCTCAAGGTCTGCCAGGACCCCAACAACCTGCCTTATTCCAACCTGCGCGGCGAAGGTTTCGAAAACCGGATCGCCGAACTGTTCGCGCGCGACCTCGGCCTGCCGGTCGTGTATTACTCGTTTCCCAACCGGCTGGCCTTCATCCGCAACACCCTGCGCTACAAGCTGCCCGACCAGGACTATCCCTGCGACCTGGTGATGGACGTGCCGGCCGGCTTCGACCAGGTCTCCGCCACCAAGCCGTATTTCACTTCCTCGTACGCGCTGGTGTTTCCCAAGGGCAAGGGCCTGGACGGCGTGCACACCTCCGACGACCTGCTCGCCCTGCCCCCGGAGCAACTGCGCACGCTGCGCATCGGCCTGTACGACCGCTCGCCCGGCTCGCTGTGGCTGGTGCGGCACGGGCTGGTGGACCGCGGCGTGCCTTATTCGATCATGCAACCCGACCCGGAGCAGTACCCGGGGCAGATCATCGAGCGCGACCTCGCCCAGGGCAAGATCGACGCCGCCATCGTCTGGGGGCCGATCGCCGGCTTCTTCGCCAGGCGCGTGCGCTCGCCCGAGTTGCAGGTGGCGCTGATGCGCTCCGAACCCGGCCTGCCGCTCGAGTACGCGATCGCGATGGGCGTGCGCTACGGCGAGCCGAAGTGGAAGCAGCAGATCGAGGGGCTGCTCGTGAAGCATCGCGAAGAGATCCTCGCCATCCTGCGCGAGTACGGCGTGCCCCTCGTGGCCGAGCAGGCCGCGAGCGCTTCCAGGTGAGGCGGCGCACCATGCGCGCGCTCGTGCTGGTCATCGCCCTGGTGGGCGCAGCCTACGCGCAGGCGCCGACCCCGCAAGCCCCCACGGCAGGCAGCTCCGCGCCCTCCGAGGCGGAGCAGCTCGTTTTCATCCACGAGCACCTCGCGGCGCAACGCCAGCCGCAGGTGATTCGCTATGCCTATGTCGCCGACGCCGCGGGCCAGCCGCAGGTGACCGATCGCGCCGTGCTGACGCTGGGCCCCGACGCGTCGGGCCGCTGCTGCCAGGTGCACGGCGACTATCTCTCGGGGCGGCTCGCGGTGAGCCTGCCGGACATCCCCGACGCCCGCGCCAATCCGATGCTGCTGTATTTCCTCGAAGGCGAGGTGCGGCTGCTGCAGCGGACCACCAGCGGCGAGGCCGCGCACTTCCGCCGGCGCATCCGGCAGGCTCTCGCCGATAGCGCCACGGTCACCAGCGGCACCGTGCAGTGGGGCGGCCGCAGCGTGCCCGCCAAGACGGTGCGGGTCGCGCCTTACCTCGACGACCCGTACCGGGCCCGCTTCGAGGAGCAGGCCGCCACCGAATACGCCTTCGTGCTGGCCGATGCGGTGCCCGGCGGCGTGTACGCGATGAGTGCCACGGTGCCCGCCAGGGCCGCCGGTGCGGGTGCGCTCGCACGGCGCAGCCTCACGATCCAGGAAACGAAGTAGCCCACAGCGAGGAGCAGCAACGATGCGCGCATCACCGACAAGCGTTTGCTGGATCGCCGCGGCCCTGCTGGCGGCACCGATGGCGGCCCGGGCCCACGACTACCCCACGTCCGAACGGGTGATCTACGTCGAGGCCTGCATGCACGATCACCCGGGCGGGCACTACGAGATGCTGAACAAGTGTTCCTGCGTGCTGGACACGATAGCGCGCGAGGTGCCGTTCGACGACTACGTGACCATGAGCACGGCAACCAACGCCAACAGCATAGGCGGCGAGCGCGGCTCGTACATCCGCGACGTCGAACCGCTGCAGGTGCAGATCCGCAGGTTCCGGCAGTTGCAGGTGGCTGCGCGCAAGAGCTGCCTCCTGGCGCCCGATGCGGCGCGCTGACGAACTGCTGCAGGACTGGCGCCAGCGCGCGCTGCGCATCGAGGAGAACGTCGCGCGCGCGGTGATCGGCCAGCCCGAGACGCTGCGCATGATCAACGTGGCGCTGTTCGCGCGCGGGCACGTGCTGCTCGAAGGGGACGTGGGGGTCGGCAAGACGACCGTGCTGCGCGCCTTCGCGCGGGCCGTGGGCGGTGCCTTCGAACGCATCGAGGGCACCGTCGACCTCATGCCGGGCGACCTCGTCTATCACACCTTCGTCGACGAGCACGGCAAGCCGCGCATCGAGCCCGGCCCGCTGCTGCGGCATGGCGATGCGCTCGCCACCTTCTTCTTCAACGAGATCAACCGGGCGCGGCCCCAGGTGCAGGCGCTGCTGCTGCGGGCGATGGCGGAGCGGCGCGTCTCGGCGTTCAACCGCGAGTTCAGCTTTCCGCACCTGACGGTGTTCGCCGACCGCAACCGGCTGGAGCGCGAAGAGACCTTCGAACTGCCCGCCGCGGCGCGCGACCGTTTCATGTTCGAGCTGCGGATGGCCGCGCCGACCGACCCTGGCGCGCGGCACGCCATCGTGTTCGACCCCGCGTTCCACGATCCCGAGGCCTTGCTCGAACGGGTGGAGCCCGCGATCGTCGCGGCGAGCGACCTGAACGACATCGGCGCCGCCATCCAGGCCAGCGTGGTGGCCAGCGAATCGCTGCAACGCTACGTGATGGACCTGTGGGATGCGACGCAGGCGCCGCAGCGCTTCGAGGTGTGCATCGAGGGCGTCGAGATCGACCGCCTGATGCTGGCCGGGGCCAGCCCGCGCGGCGCCATGGCGCTCGTGCGCGCCGCGCGCGTGGCCGCCTGGCTGGCCGGGCGCGACCACGTGCTGCCTGACGACGTGGCCACCGTCTTCCCGGCGGTCATGGGCCATCGCGTGTTCTTTACGCCCCTGTACGAGATGCGCCACGCGCAGATCGCCGACGCGCTCACCGCGCAACTGCTGCAGCGCGTGCCCACCCCGCGCTGAGCGTGCGCGCCATGGCGACCGTGCAGGAGTTCCACTATCGATCGCCGGCGCGGGTGGGCGGGCAGCGCACCGGCAGCCATGCCGGCATGGCGCTGGGCCACGGCCTCGAATTCGTGGGACACCAGAGCCTGTTCGCGCGCCCGGACGCCCGCCGGCTCGACCTGCGGGCGAGCGTCGCCAGCGTGCCGCCGCAGTGGCTGGTGCGGGTGCAGCGCGAGCGCGTGGCGATGACCGTGCGCCTGCTGGTCGACGTCTCGGCGTCCATGCGTTTCGGTTCGCCCGGCAAGATGCAGGCGGTGGCCGAGTTTGTCGAAGCGCTCGGCCACAGCGCATTTCGGGTGGGCGATGCCGTCGGCATGGTGGCCTTCGACCGCCGCGAGCGGCCCGAGCTGCGCATTCCCGGCTGGCGGCATCGCGGCATGGGGGAACTGCTCGCGACGATGCTGCTGCAATCGCAAGGCGGCGCCGGCGGGATCGAGGGCCTGCGCGAGGCGGCGACCCTGCTGGCCGGGCGCAGCGGCATCGTCTTCCTGGTCTCGGATTTCCATTGGCCACTGGCCGGCCTGCCTGCCGTGCTCGACCTGCTGGCACCCGCCCACGTGGTGCCCCTGGTCGTGTGGGACCCTGCGGAAGTCGAGCCGCCGGCACGCGATGGACTGGCGATGCTGGCCGACGCCGAGAGCGGGAGCACGCGCAGTTTCTGGCTGCGACCGGCGCTGCGCGCGCGCTGGCGCGATGCCCTGGCGCGCCGGCGCGCGGAGCTCGATGCCCTGTTTGGCGCCCGTGGGCTGCGACCGTTCTACCTGCAGGGCGCTTTCGATGCGCAGGCGCTGAGCAGTCATCTGCTCGAGGGGCAGGCGTGAAGCGCATCGCCGTGATCGTCGCGGTACTCGCCGGCGCGATGTCGGGGACCGCAGGCGCGCAGGCACCGGCACCGGCCGACGCCGTGGTGATGCAGCCGCGCCCCTTCGGCTACAGCGTGGGCGACATCGCTACGCAGCGCGTGCTGCTGGCGCGCGACGGCCGTGCCATCGCGCCTTCGACGCTGCCCGAAGCCGGCCGCGCCAACAGCTGGCTGGAGCGCCGCACCGCGCGCATCGAGCGCGATGCGGACGGCCGCCGCTGGCTGGCCGTGGATTACCAGGTCATCACCGCCCCACGCACGCTGGCAAGGGTCGCCATCCCCGGCTGGGAGCTGGCCGGTGCCGCGGGCACGCCGACCTTGCGCGTGCCTGCTGCGACGATCAGCGTCGGCCCTTTGACCGCGCCACCGGCAGCCGGTGAAGCCGTCTCGCTGCGCGCCGATCATCCGGCACCGTTCATTGCGACCGGTGCGATGCAGCGCCGCCTGTGGCAGTGGCTGGCCGCCCTGGCCGCGACGCTCGTCGCCTGGCTGGCCTTCGTGGCCTGGACGGTCTGGCGGGCGCGCAGCCGCCTGCCTTTTGCCCGCGCACTGCGCCAGTTGCGCGCCAGGGGCACGGCACCCGCCGCGGCACGGGTCGCCTTGCATCACGCGTTCGACGGGACCGCCGGCCGCGTGCTGCATACCGGCACACTGGCCATCTTGTTCGACCGGGCGCCCTGGCTGCGGCCAGTGCAGGCGCAGGTCGAGCGCTTCTATGCCGACTCGGCGAGCCTCTTTTTCGGCGCGGGTCCGCCGGCGCAAGCCGAGTCGCCGCTGGCGCTGTGCCGGCAACTGCGCCGGCTCGAACGCAGGCACGGCGCATGAATCCGCAGCTCGCGTTCGTGCATGCGTGGGCCTTGCTGCTGCTGCCGCTGGCCGTGCTGCCCCTGGTGCGACAGCGTCGCCACGCGCTGGTGGTGCCGCAGCTCGCATGGCTGCCGGCGGATCGCGCCGGCGCCGTGCTCGGGTGGGCGTGGCGGCTGCTGGCGTCGGCCGCGATGCTGGCGATCGTGCTGGCCATCGCGCAGCCGGTGCGGCCGGACGCCTTCGTGCCGCGCACCGGGCGCGGCGCCGAGATCGTGTTGCTGATCGACCGCAGCCGCAGCATGGACGAGCGCATGCTGCCGGCCGACTGGCGCACCATCGATCCGCTCAACCTGCGCTACCAGGCGCAATCGCGCGGAGAGCCGAAGGGCAAGGTGGCGGGCGAACTGCTGTCGCGGTTCGTGCGCGAGCGCGCGGACGATCGCTTCGCCTTGCTGTTCTTCAGCACCAATCCGATCCAGGTCGTGCGCTTCACCAACCACGACGCCGTGGTGCAGGCGGGCATCGCCGCCGGCGGCATCGGCCGCGGGCTCGCCGACACCGACGTGGGTCGCGCCCTCGCCGCTGCCATCGCGGAGTTCGACCGGCGTGCGTACACCGGCAACCGCGTCGTGCTGCTGGTCTCCGACGGCGGCGCGCGCCTGGACACCGTGACCAAGCGACGCCTCTACGCCGCGGCGCTGCGCAATCGGGTGTCGGTGCGCTGGATCTACCTGCGATCGGTCAACAGCCCCACGCTCGCCGGCTCCACCGAGGCCAGCGAAGCGGTGCCCGAGATCGCGCTGCACCGCTTCTTCCAGAGCTTGCCGGGCAGCTACCGCGCCTACGAGGCCGACGACCCCGCGGGCCTCGCGCGCGCCGTGGCCGACATCGGCCGCGAGCAGAACTTCCCGCTGGAAGACCTGCAGCGCGTGCCGCGCCGCGACTACAGCGGGGTGGCGCTGGCGGTGGCGCTCGCGTGTTGCGCGCTGGTGCTGGCGCTGCGGGCCGTCAGTCTGAGGTCCTGGTCGTGAGGCGGCGGCTGGTCGTGCATCTGGTGTTTGCGGCCCTCGCGGTCGCTCTCGCCGTGCCCGCGTCGCTGCAGGGCCTGCGCCTGGCGCAGGCGCAGCGCGTGAACGAGGCCATCGCGCAGGCCGCCGATCCCGCCGGCACGGCTGGCGATTTCGCGCAGGCGCGCTTCGCGCACGCGCTGGCCCTGGCGCGCGCCGGCCGCAACGAGGCGGCGCAGAACGCGTACAAGACCTTTGCGCAGGCCGAGCGCGGACCTTTGCGCGCCGCGGCGTTCTACAACCTGGGCAATCTGCACCTGCGCACAGCCCTCAGGAACGGCGCCGGGCAGGCCGCGGAGTCGCTGCCCTTGCTGGAGCTGGCCAAGCAGGCCTATCGCGACGCGCTGCGGGCCGATCCGCTGGCCTGGGATGCGCGCTACAACCTCGAACAGGCGCTGTGGCTCGCACCGGAACTGGACGACCAGGCGGCCGCCGACAACGAGCCGCCGGTGCAGCGCGAACGCGCCGTCACCACCGCGCCTTCGATCCGGAGCGACCTGCCGTGACACGCTGGAGGCGCTGGTGGTCCGCCGGCCGCGCGGCCCTGCCCGATGCTTCACTGCTGGTGGCGGCGATCCTGCTGCTGGTGCTCGCGCTCGTGCTGCCGCCGCTGCCGCTGTCGCTGCCGCGCCCGGAGGCGGTCGTGGTGTTCGACATCACGCAAAGCATGGACGTGGAGGACGCGCAGCTCGATGAGGCGCCGGTCAGCCGGCTCGTGTTCGCGCGCGAGGCCGCGCGGCGAGCACTGCGCGAGCTGCCCTGCGGCTCGCGCATCGGCTGGGCGGCTTTCACCGAATACCGGACGCTGCTGTTGCTGGCGCCGATCGAAGTCTGCGAGAACTACGACGACCTGCTGGCCACGCTGGCCGGCATCGACGGGCGCATCCGCTGGGGCAATGCCAGCGAAGTGGCCAAGGGCGTGTTCTGGGCGGTGCGTGCCGCCAAGGAGTTGCCCTCGCATCCCGCGATTGTCTTCCTCACCGACGGCCAGGAAGCGCCACCGCTGAACGCCTTTCCCATGTTCGACGACGTCCAGCCCGGGCAGGTGCACGGCTGGCTGCTGGGCGTGGGGGGCAGCGTGCCCCGGCCGATCCCCCGCACCGATGCCGATGGCCATCGGATCGGCTGGTGGCGCGCCACCGATGTCCTGCAGCGTGCCGAGGGCGATGGTCCGTCGCGCTCGCACGAACATCTGTCGGAACTGCGCGAGCCGCACCTGCGGGCACTGGCGCAGCGCACCGGGCTGGGCTATGCAAGCCTGCGCGATCCGGCCGCCCTGCCCTCCTTGTTGCGCGATCCGGCACTCGCGCGCCCGACCGAAGTGCCGACGGACCTGCGGGCCCTTCCCGCCGCATTGGCATTGCTGCTGCTTGCCCTGCATTTCCGGCCCGGCGCGCTGCGCCGCGAGCGTGCCCGCCTCAGTCGTATTTCAGGTACTTGAAGCGTGGATCGTCGGGCGTGCCCTCGAGGGCGGAGTCCGCTTCCCCGCCGGGCTGCCACATGATCACGTCCTCGATCTTGCGGGCCAGCGCGAAGTCCTTCTCGGTCACGCCCTTGGCCGCGTGGTTCACCAGCTTCACGATCACGAAGGCATACGAGACCGCCAGGTCCGGATGGTGCCAGGCCGCCTCCGCGAGATGGCCCACGGTGTTGACCACCATCAAGGTGGCCTTCCAGCCGCTGGTCTTGTACTTGCGGCGGATCCAGCCATCCTCGAAGTACCAGGCGGGCAATTCCGCCTGCAGCCGCTCGCGGATGTCCTGCTCGGACCAGACCTCCTCGGGGGAGCGCTTGCGCCATTGAGTCATGCCGGCCTCCTTGCGATGTCCCCCGATGATGCGCCGGTTGCGGCGAGCGGCTTACTTGGCCGCCGTCGATTCCTTGCGGCGGATGATGCTCGCCTTGCGCTCGTCGTCCTTGTAGTAGTAGCCGCGCTCGCCGTTGCGCCAGGTGCCCAGCCACAGCATGTTGCCGGAGATGGCGTCGTGGTCGGTGGGCGAGAACGCCCGCTCGTAGGTGGAGACCACGCCGCGGTAGGTGTTGGAGGGATTCTCCAGCGCCTTCTTCAGGTCCTTGCCGCTGAGGCCGGTCTTGGAATCGAACATCGCGCGCAGCAGCAGGTGGACACTGTCATAGCTCTGCGCCGCCGACATCATGGAGCCGATCGGAGTCTCCTTGCTGGCCTTGCCGTAGGCGCGCAGGAAAGCGCTGTTGCGCTCCAGGAAGACGTTGGGCAGCACGGTCTGCACCATGGCCGTTCCGTCCACCTTGCCGCCGGAAGCAACGAACGCCGAAGCGTGCGACAGGCCCCACGGACCGAGTTGCGGCACCTTCCAGCCCACCGCCGCGCGGGCGGCGGAGATCACGCCTTCTTCCGGGCCCACCGTCCAGCCGATCAGGGAATCGGCGCCGGAGGCCTGCAGCTGCTTCATCTCCGCTTCCAGGTTCTTCACGCCCACCTTGAAGCGTGCCACCCCTGCGGGCTTCAGGCCGGCGCGAGCCAGCGCGCCCTGCAGGTCCTTGAGGCCGGCCTCGCCGTAGCCCGAGTCGTCGACCAGCAGCGCCACCTTGCTCAGGCCGCGCTTGACGATCTCGTCGACCAGGAACTGCGTCTGCAGCTGGTCGCGCGGCGAGGTGCGGAAGATGTAGCTGTCGGCGGCCGGGTACTTCGCGGTGATCGCGGTGCCCGTCGCACAGGTCACGATCAGGACGCTCTGGTTCTTCTGGAACACGTCCAGCGCCTTCATCGCAACGCCGGTGTTGCAAAAGCCGATCGTGGCGGTGACCTTGTCCTTGAGCACCAGCTCCTGCGCCCACTTCAGGCCCGTGTCGTTGTCGGCCTGGTCGTCGCGGATCAGCAGTTCCAGCGGCCGCCCGAGGTAGCCGCCGACTTGATTGATCTCGGCAATCGCCACCTGCGCGCCGATCCGGGCGCTGTTGCCCATGTCGGCCGAGCCGCCGGTGAGGGGAACGATGAGCCCGATACGGATCGGCTGCACGGACGGCTGGGCTGGCGCCTGGGCCAGTGCAGGGACCGAGAACACAGCCGTGACAAGGGCCGCAAACAAGGCACGCTTCATGAATTCCTCCTGATCTAGTAACAGCACGTTACTTCTGGAGGAAGACTGTAGCAAGCAGAGTTACAGAGAAGCGCAGCCCTTTGTGATGCGGCCGTCAGCTTCGTGCTAGATAGAACGACCTAGTGCCGCGGCGGCAACGCCCTTAAGCAATTTTCCATCTGCGGAAACACCGGATTCCGGATGGAGGCGAGCACGGCTTCGTTGTCTCCCGGGCGCGCCTGAAGAGCGTTCGTGAGGTAAGGCACGACGCTGTGCGCACCGAAGCCCCACCGGCGGCCCTCAGGCAGCAGGCGGTTACCAAGCTCGAAAGAAGGAGTCGTGGGCATGGGGCGGTTCAGCCACGAGTTTGGCACAGGCCGCGTCCCAGGACCACAGATTCATGCCAGGGTGCCGCCCCGGTCCGCCCGGGCCGCACGCCGCGATTGCGCTCAGGCAGAGGTCAGCAACAGCGAGATGCCCGTCCACAGCAGCAGGACGGCGCCTCCTGCGAGCCACAGCGCCGCGTTGTCGAACACGCCATCGGGTGCTTCGACCGAGGGAATGCCCCAGGCCAGGAAGACCGTCGTGGCTTCCGCGCGTCGTTCATGGGTGTCGTCCTGCATCGCGACTCCTTCACGCTGTGGGAGCAGGCATGCTGGAAGGCGCCGCGCGATACATTTGTCGGAATAGATCTTCGCAGGCCGTAGTCTGGCGGCAGCCGGGCATCCCAATAGGCGGTGTCCCACGCGCCGGCTGGAAGCCCGCCTACAAGGAAGGCGCGCCTCAACGGTAAGGTGGAGCTTCCCTGGAAGGAACTGCATGTCCGGCGCCCCCTTCACCATTCCCGTTCCCCTGCAGACGCGAGACGATCGCCGCCGGGCGGAGCGCTTCGTCGCTGCCATGCCGGTGAGCGTGGACGGCCGCGAAGGCACGACGCAGGACCTCAGCGCCAGCGGCCTCTCGTTCACGGCGGACCGCCCCTATGCACTCGGCACGCGGGTGGAGGTCGTGATCGAGTACCTGCTGGACGGCCACAACTACCCCTTGCGCTGCGAGGCGGAAGTGGTGCGCAGCACGCCCTGCGACGACGGCTACACGATAGGGGCGCGCCTGGCCGCGCGAGCGGATACCACTGGCGTGCCGGTCGCCGATGCCGACGCCGTGATGCCGGGTAGCGGCGTCATGCGGGCAAGGCTGCGCCCCGTGGACTGAGCGCGACCCGCTCCTCGCCGTCGAAGATCGGTGCCACCAGGCGCGCAGCCACGCCGAAGCGACCGCCCCGCCTTTCGGTGCGCACCACCTTGCCTTCGCACAACAGGCGCTGCCGCGCTCCGTGCAGGGTGAACTCCAGCGAGAAATTCACCAGCGACCCCAGCGGCGGCGCCACATCCGTCTCGAAGTAGACGCCATGCGCGCTGATGTTCTGGGTCGAGCCGGCGTCGCCGGCGATGTACACCGGCAGGGTGGTGTCGAAGCGGGCGGCGCCACGCTGGTCACGCGGGTCGCTGGCACTGCTGTGGCGCATCATGCTTGCGGAGTCGAGCTGCCCAGACAGTAGACGATCGGCCTGAGCCCGCCGTGTAGGCGGATGCCGGCGGCGGCGCGTCGGGGCCGGCGTACGCGTGCGACCGTCCGCCCCTCGACGGCGGCACAATGGGCAGGCGTTGACGCCCCCGCTTCCAAGATGCACCTGCCCTGGCTCCATCCCGGCGACCCCTTTCCCGATCCCTCCCAGGCCTGGGACGCCAGGCAACCCGCCCCCGGCCTGCTCGCGGCCGGCGGTGCACTGGACGTCGACAGCCTGCAGCGCGCCTATGCCAGCGCGATCTTTCCCTGGTTCAGCGAAGGCCAGCCGATCCTGTGGTGGAGCACCGATCCCCGCATGGTGCTGTTCACCGACGAATTCCGGCTGCACCGGTCGCTGCGCAAGACCGTTGCCCGCTTCGCGGCAGACCCGCGCTGCGAGATCCGCTTCGACTCCGACTTCGACGCGGTGATCCGCGCCTGCGCCACCAGCGACCGCCCGGGGCAATCCGGCACCTGGATCGTCCCGGCCATGGTCTCGGCCTACCAGGCTTTCCATCGCGCCGGCTTCGCGCACAGCGTCGAGACCTGGATCGACGGCCGGCTGGTCGGCGGCCTCTATTGCGTGGTGATCGGCCGCGCGGTCTTTGGCGAGTCGATGTTCACCCGCGTGCCGGACGGCTCCAAGATCGCACTGGCGGCGCTGGTGGCTTGGTGCCGGCAGGCGCAGGTGCCGGTGGTGGACTGCCAGCAGAACACCCGCCATCTCGCCTCCCTGGGTGCCCACGAGGTCCCGAGGGCGGAATTTGTACAACAAGTGGCCGTGCAGGGACGGCGACCCCCTGCTGCGTGGCAATTCGAACCCGTATACTGGAATTCAGTCCTGCCGCTTTCCACATCTGCGTGACGCACCTCAAGGATCTTCCGCTCCAGACGCTGCAGTTCTACGCAACGGCGCCCTACCCCTGCAGCTACCTGCCGGGCAAGCAGGCCCGTTCGCAGGTAGCCACGCCCAGCCACCTGATCCACAACGACGCGTATTCGGACCTCGTCACCGGCGGCTTTCGCCGCAGTGGCATGTTCACATACCGGCCGTACTGCGACGGTTGCCGCGCCTGCGTGCCGCTGCGCGTGGTGGTCGACGGCTTTCATCCCAACCGCAGCCAGCGCCGCGCCTGGACGCGCCACGGCAACCTGCAGGCGCGCGTGCTCAAGCTGTGCTTCGTGCCCGAGCACTACCACCTCTATCTGCGCTACCAGACCGGCCGGCACGCCGGCGGCGGGATGGACCACGACAGCATCGACCAGTACACCCAGTTCCTGCTGCAAAGCCGGGTGAACTCGCGGCTGGTCGAATTCCGCGAGAAGAACCCCGACGGCAGCCCGGGAGCGCTGCGCATGGTGTCCATCCTCGACGTGCTGAACGACGGCATCTCCGCGGTCTATACCTTCTACGAACCCGACGACGCCGCGAGCTACGGCACGTACAGCGTGCTGTGGCAGATCGACCAGGCCAAGCGGCTGAAGCTGCCGCACGTCTACCTGGGCTACTGGATCTCCGAGAGCCCGAAGATGAACTACAAGGCACGCTTCGAGCCGAACGAAGTGCTGCTCGATGGCGAGTGGAAGCGGGGGCAAAGCAACGCTTCCTGAACGCCGCGCCCGCGCCAGCGTTTCACAAGATAAAATGGGCAAAAAGGTAACGCCCATGCGAAACAAAGACTCCCAAGGCCAGGCCACGCCGACCATCCAGGTGATCGAGCGCATGTTCGCGTTGATCGATGTGCTGGCCTCGCGCGAGGAAGCGATCTCCCTGAAGGAGATCAGCGCGAAGACGGGCCTGCACCCCTCCACCACGCACCGCATCCTGAACGACCTGGCCACCGGCCGCTTCGTCGATCGGCCCGAGGCCGGCAGCTATCGCCTGGGCATGCGGCTGCTCGAACTGGGCAACATGGTCAAGGGACGCCTGAACGTGCGCGACGCGGCGCTGCTGCCCATGCGCGAGTTGCACAAGGAGATCCAGCAGCCGGTGAACCTGAGCGTGCGGCAGGGCGACGAGATCATCTACGTCGAGCGCGCCTACAGCGAGCGCTCGGGCATGCAGGTGGTGCGTGCCATCGGTGGCCGCGCGCCCTTGCACCTCACCTCCACCGGCAAGCTGTTCCTCGCGGCCGACGAAGCCACGCGCGTGCGTGCCTATGCCACGCGCACCGGGCTCGCCGGCCACACGAAGAACAGCATCACGCAATTGCCCCTGCTGGAGCGAGAGCTTGCGAAGGCGCGGCAGTACGGGATCGCGCGCGACAACGAGGAACTGGAACTGGGTGTGCGCTGCATGGCGGCCGGCATCTACGACGACCAGGCCAAGCTGGTGGCCGGCCTGTCGATCTCCGCCCCGGCCGATCGCCTGGACGAGAACTGGCTGGCCAAGCTGCAGACGACCGCGGAGCAGATCTCCGCGGCTCTTGGCTACAAGCCGCCGACGCAGCGACTGGCTGCCTGAGAGTCGAGCGCCGGCAACAAGCAGCCACCGGACGCAGAAGACGCAGAAGTCACGCAGAAGGCGCAAAAGAGAAAACCTCCAAGGACGAATCCATTGGAGGTTTTTTTTGCGCCTTCTGCGAAACTTCCGCGCCTTCTGCGTCCGGATATCTGGTTTTCTTCGCGGCCCCTCAGCTGCTCACTTGCCGGACCACCGTATTCCCACCCGCGGCGGGCAGCGGCACACCGGAAGGCGCGTGGGTTTCGACCCATCTGCGCACGCGTTCGGCGTCAGCGATGCGGCTGAGTTTGCCGGCGGAGTCGAGGAATACCATGATCAGCTTGCGGCCCGCGACCCTCGCCGACATCACCAGGCACTGGCCAGCCTCGTTGATGTAGCCGGTTTTCTGCACCAGGATGTCCCAGGCCGGGCTGCGCACCAGGCGGTTGGTCGTGTGGAACGCGAGAGTGCGGTTGCCGATCTCGACGTCGTGTTCGGGCGAGGTGGTCAGTTCGCTGAGCAACTTGTCCTGCGAGGCCGTCGCCACTAGGCGCGCCAAGTCTTGCGCGCTGGACTGGTTGCGGCTGGACAGGCCGGTCGGTTCGACATAGTGCGTGTCGTTCATGCCCAGCAGCTTGGCGCGCTGGTTCATGGCCTCGACGAAGGCGCTCAGGCCACCGGGATAGGTGCGGCCCAGCGCGTGCGCGGCGCGGTTCTCGCTGGACATCAACGCCAGGTGCATCAGTTCGCCCCGCGCCAGCGTGGTGCCGACTTTCAGGCGGGAGCTGCTGAACTTCTCGGTGTCGACGTCGTCTTCGGTGATGGTAATCCGCTCGTCCATCGGCAGCTTGGCCTCGCTCAGGATCAGGCCGGTCATGAGCTTGGTGATCGACGCGATCGGCAGCACCGCCGAGTCGTTCTTGCGCAGCAGTACCTCGCGGGTGTCCTGGTCGATCACGAGCGCGACGCTGGACTTCAGGTCGAGCTCATCCTGCGTGGCATGCAGGCCGGCGAGCTGGCCGAAGGAGGGCCTGGCGGGGACGATGCGCACCACGGAGGCGTGCACATGCCGGGAGCTGGGCCGCACCACCGCATACACCCGGCCGCCGTGGTGGCGCTTGACGATGCTGGTGATTTCCTTGTGGGCGACCTTCTTGACGGTCGCGTGCGCGCCCGCAGGCAGCAGAGCCAGGGCCAGGGCGGCAAGCGCGGCGGTGTGCACGATTCGGTTCAAGCTCGGTACTCCTGGAACGACGTCCGGGGTGTAGGAAACGACTGACACCCTCAGCCGCGAGTGTACGTCTGCCGTGTACCGTCACGTGCAGTATTTACAAAAAATCAATGACTTAGGAGGCGTAGTTAATGGCTGAGGCGAAGCTTGGGGGAAATCCCTAGACATTGCCGCCGCCCTGCGCGGCGACCCGTTCGACCTTGCTGCGGAGCTTGTTCAAGGCGCTGAGGTAGGCCTTGGCCGAGGCGACCACGATGTCCGGATCGGCGCCCACGCCATTGACCACTCGGCCCGAGTTCTGCAGCCGCACCGTCACTTCGCCCTGGCTTTCGGTCGAGCCGCTGATCGCGTTGACGGAATACAGCACCATCTCGGCGCCACTGTTCACCTGGCTTTCGATGGCCTTGAGCGAGGCGTCCACCGGGCCGTTGCCGTCGGCCTCGCCCCGGACCTCCCTGCCCTCGGCCGTGAAGATCACCTCGGCGTGCGGGCGCTCGCCGGTCTCGCTGTGCTGGCGCAGCGACACGAGCCGGTAGCTCTCCTGTTCGTGCGCAACGTCGACGCTGACCAGCGCCAGGATGTCCTCGTCGAAGATCTCGCTCTTGCGATCGGCCAGCTCCTTGAACCGGGTGAAAGCCAGGTTGATCTCGGCCTCGCTCTCGAGTTGCGCGCCCAGCTCCAGCAGCCGCTGCTTGAAGGCGTTGCGTCCCGACAGCTTGCCCAGCACGATCTTGTTGGCCGACCAGCCCACGTCCTCGGCCCGCATGATCTCGTAGGTGTCGCGCGCCTTGAGCACGCCGTCCTGGTGGATGCCGCTCGCATGGGCGAAGGCATTGGCGCCGACCACGGCCTTGTTCGGCTGCACCACGAAGCCCGTGGTCTGGCTGACCATGCGGCTGGCCGCCAGGATGTGCTGCGTGTCGATGTTGATGTCCAGGCCGAAGTAGTCCTTGCGCGTCTTCACGGCCATCACGACCTCCTCGAGCGAGCAGTTGCCCGCCCGCTCGCCCAGGCCGTTGATCGTGCATTCGACCTGCCGGGCGCCACCGATCTTCACGCCGGCCAGCGAGTTGGCCACGGCCATGCCGAGGTCGTTGTGGCAGTGCACCGACCAGATCGCCTTGTCCGAGTTCGGGATGCGTTCGCGCAGGTTCTTCAGGAAGGTGCCGTACAGCTCGGGCACCGCGTAGCCCACCGTATCGGGCACGTTGATGGTGGTCGCGCCCTCGGCGATCACCGCCTCGAGCACGCGACACAGGAAATCGGGTTCGCTGCGATAACCGTCCTCCGGCGAGAACTCGACGTCCTCGCACAGATTGCGCGCGAAGCGCACGGACAGCCGAGACTGCTCCAGCACCTGCTCGGGCGTCATCCGCAGCTTCTTCTCCATGTGCAGCGGCGAGGTGGCGATGAAGGTGTGGATGCGCGCGCGATTGGCGCCCTTGAGCGCTTCGGCGGCGCGGGTGATGTCGCGATCGTTGGCGCGCGACAGCGAGCAGATCGTGGAGTCCTTGATCGCCTGAGCGATCGCCTGCACGGCCTCGAAGTCGCCATTGGAGCTGGCAGCGAAACCCGCCTCGATCACGTCCACCTTGAGGCGTTCGAGCTGGCGCGCGATGCGCAGCTTCTCGTCCTTGGTCATCGAGGCGCCGGGCGACTGCTCGCCGTCGCGCAAGGTGGTGTCGAAGATGATCAGTTGGTCTGCCATGTCGATTCCTGATGTTCGGTGGCCAGGCCGGCGCGCTGCAGCCCGGAGACGATCGCCTTGAGCGAGGCGGACACGATGTTGGCATCCATGCCGACGCCGAACAGCGTCCGCTCGCCGAAGCGCAGCTCGAGGTAGGCGACGGCACGCGCGTCGGCCCCGGAGGCGATCGCATGCTCATGGTAATCGAGCACGCGGATGGTTTCGCCCGTGGCGTGGCTCAGGCCCTCGACGAAGGCATCGATGGGGCCGTTGCCGCCGCCGCGCACGACCAGCGTCCGCTCGCCCAGGCGCACGTCGGCGGTGAGTGCCACCACGTCGTCCGCCTCGGACTCCAGCACCTGGTGCACCACGGTAGCCTGGTCGACGCGGTACTCGCGCTGGAACAGCGACCACAGGTCTTGCGCCGAAAGCTCCTTGCCGCTGGCGTCCATCACGGCCTGCACGATCTGGCTGAATTCGATCTGCAGGCGGCGCGGCAGCTCGAGGCCGTACTCCGCCTCGAGCAGATAGGAGATGCCGCCCTTGCCCGACTGGCTGTTGACGCGGATCACGGCCTCGTAGCTGCGGCCCAGGTCCTTGGGGTCGATCGGCAGGTAGGGCATGTCCCAGAGGTCCTCCGCTTTGCGCGCCGCGAAGGCTTTCTTGATCGCGTCCTGGTGCGAGCCGGAGAAGGAGGTGTAGACCAGGTCGCCCACATAGGGATGGCGCGGATGCACGGGCAACTGGTTGCAGTGCTCCACGGTGCGGCGGATCTCGTCGATGTCGGAGAAGTCCAGGCCCGGATGCACACCCTGGCTATAGAGGTTCAGCGCCACGTTGACGAGGTCGAGGTTGCCGGTGCGCTCGCCATTGCCGAAGAGGCACCCTTCAAGGCGATCGGCGCCCGCCATCACCGCGAACTCACCGGCGGCCGTGCCGGTGCCGCGGTCGTTGTGCGGGTGCACCGACAGCACGATGCTGTCGCGGCGCGCGAGGTGCCGGTGCATCCACTCGATCATGTCCGCGAAGATGTTCGGCGTGGAGTGCTCCACCGTCGAAGGCAGGTTGACGATGCACTTGCGCTCGGGCGTGGGCTGCCAGACCTCGGTCACCGCATCGACCACCCGCCTGGCGAAGGCGAGCTCGGTGCCTGAGAACATCTCGGGCGAATACTGGAAGATCCACTCTGTCTTCGGCTGCAGCGCCGCCAGTTCCTTGAACAGCCGGGCCTGCGAGCTGGCGAGTTCGACGATGCCGTCCTCGTCCAGCCCCAGCACCACCTTGCGCATCACCGGCGCAGTGGCGTTGTACAGGTGGACGATCGCGCGGCGCGCACCCTGCAGCGCCTCGAAGGTGCGGCGGATCAAGGGCTCGCGCGCCTGCGTCAGCACCTGGATGGTGACGTCCGCCGGGATCAGGTCCTCGTCGATCAGCTTGCGCAGGAAATCGAATTCGACCTGTGAGGCCGAGGGGAAGCCGACCTCGATCTCCTTGAAGCCGATGGCCACCAGCGCCTGGAACATGCGCAGCTTGCGCGGAATGTCCATGGGCTCGATCAGCGCCTGGTTGCCGTCACGCAGGTCGACGCTGCACCACACGGGCGGCCTGGTCAGCACCGCGTCCGGCCAGGTGCGGTCGGTCAGGCGCACCGGTGCGAACGGGCGGTACTTGCTGGCGGGGTTGGGCAACATGGGCATGGTGGTCTCGCTGTCAAGGATGGTGGTACCGGCAGCCCCAATGAAAACGGCCCGCTGCTGGTGCAAACGGGCCGTGAAATGGAATTGAAGCGCGCGCGCTCTACCGTCTCCGCCCGTGGGGGGATAGCAGTAGGGCCAGCGCAATGCGGTTCATGGCATCAACTGTAGCACAGGGCATCCAGCGCTCCGCATCAGGGTTTTCTAGCGATGCAAACCCGACTCTTCGGGCTCGTCGGTCGACGTGCTGATCATGCTGGCGCGTTCGCCGCGCGACTTGCGCCAGAAGTAGACGCCGTAGCCGGACAGGCCATACACCACGAAGATCGCGAACAGCACGGCGGGCGGATAGATGTTGATCACGGCGATGCCCAGCGCGATCAGCACGATCACCGCGAAGGGCACGCTCTTCTTCATGTGGATGTCCTTGAAGCTGTAGAACGGCACGTTGGTCACCATCGTGAGGCCCGCGTACAGCGCCACCGCGAACATCACCCACGCGACGTCGTAGGGCTTGACTTCATATTCCGTCATCAGCCAGATGAACCCCGTGACCAGCGCGGCCCCCGCCGGCGAAGGCAGGCCCTGGAAGTAGCGCTTGTCCACCACGCCGGTGTTGACGTTGAAGCGTGCCAGGCGCAACGCGGCGCACGCGCAATAGACGAAGGCGGCGATCCAGCCCCAGCGGCCCAGCCCCTTGAGCGCCCATTCGTAGGCGATCAGTGCGGGCGCGGCGCCGAAGGACACCATGTCGGAGAGCGAATCCATCTGCTCGCCGAAGGCGCTCTGCGTGTTGGTCATGCGGGCGACGCGGCCATCGAGCGCATCGAGCACCATGGCGCAGAAGACGCCGGTGGCGGCCAGGTCGAAGCGGCCGTTCATGGCCATCACCACGGCATAGAAGCCGCCGAACAAGGCGGCCAGCGTGAAAAGGTTGGGCAGGATGTAGATGCCCTTGCGGCGCTTGCGCACCACCACGCCCTCCTCCGGCATCTCGTCCTCATGTCCATCGTGCATTCGGCAAGTGTATAGGGACGCCGAAGCCCGAAAACAGAAGCCGCCCGGAGGCGGCTTGGTGCGGACGCATGGATCTCGGCCTGCGCCGGGATGACATCCAAAGGGGGCCGTGGCCGCCTTGTCAGTTCGCATGGATCCCGGCCTGCGCCGGGATGACATCGAACGGCGGCCGTGGCCGCCCTTTCGATGTCAGTTGCGGGTCTGGTCGACCAGCTTGTTCTTCTTGATCCAGGGCATCATCGCGCGCAGCTGCTCGCCCACCACTTCGATCGAGCTCTCCGCGTTCAGGCGGCGGCGCGACTGCAGCGTCGGGGCGCCGGCGCGGTTCTCGAGGATGAAGCTCTTGGCGTACTCGCCGGTCTGGATGTCCTTGAGCACCTGCTTCATCACCTTCCTGGTCTCCTCGGTGATGATGCGCGGGCCCGTGACGTACTCGCCGTACTCCGCGTTGTTGGAGATCGAATAGTTCATGTTCGCGATGCCGCCTTCGTAGATCAGGTCCACGATCAGCTTCAGCTCGTGCAGGCACTCGAAGTAGGCCATCTCGGGCGCGTAGCCGGCTTCCACCAGCGTCTCGTAGCCGGCCTTGATCAGTTCGACGGTGCCGCCGCACAGCACGGCCTGCTCGCCGAACAGGTCGGTCTCGGTCTCTTCGCGGAAGTTGGTCTCGATGATGCCGGCCTTGCCGCCACCGTTGGCCATCGCGTACGACAGGGCGAGGTCACGGGCCTTGCCGCTCTTGTCGGCCTGCACGGCCACCAGGTGGGGCACGCCGCCGCCTTGGGTGTAGGTGCTGCGCACCGTGTGGCCCGGCGCCTTCGGCGCGACCATCCACACGTCGAGGTCGGCGCGGGGCACGACCTGGCCGTAGTGCACGTTGAAACCGTGCGCGAAGGCGAGCGAAGCGCCTTGCTTGATGTTCGGCTCGACGTCGTTCTTGTACACGGTGGCGATCTGCTCGTCGGGCAGCAGGATCATCACGACGTCGGCGGACTTCACGGCCTCGCCCACTTCGGCGACCTTCAGGCCGGCCTTCTCCACCTTCGGCCAGCTGGCGCCGCCCTTGCGCAGGCCGACGATCACCTTGACGCCGCTGTCGTTCAGGTTCTGCGCGTGCGCGTGGCCTTGCGAGCCGTAGCCGATGATGGCAACCGTCTTGCCCTTGATCAGGCTCAGGTCACAGTCCTTGTCGTAATAAACCTTCATGAGTCTCTCCAGAAAAATGGGTTGATGCGGGGGTGGGTCACACCCGGAGGATGCGTTCGCCGCGGCCGATGCCGCTGGCACCGGTGCGGACGGTTTCGAGGATCGCGCTGCGGTCGATCGCCTGCAGGAACGCGTCGTTCTTGGACTGGTCGCCCGTGAGTTCGATGGTGTAGCTCTTGTCGGTGACGTCGATGACGCGGCCGCGGAAGATGTCCGCCATGCGCTTCATCTCCTCGCGCTCCTTGCCGACGGCGCGCACCTTCACCATCATCAGCTCGCGCTCGGTGTAGCTGCCTTCGGTGAGGTCGACCACCTTGACCACCTCGATCAGGCGGTTCAGGTGCTTGGTGATCTGCTCGATCACGTCCTCGGAACCCGCGGTCTGTATCGTCATGCGCGACAGCGACGGATCTTCCGTCGGCGCCACGGTCAGCGATTCGATGTTGTAGCCGCGGGCCGAGAACAGGCCCACCACGCGGGAAAGTGCGCCGGGCTCGTTTTCGAGCAGCACGGCAATGATGTGCTTCATGAGGATTCCTCTTTTCGCCGCCCTCCCCTGTCACCGGTAAGTGGCAGGCTTGGCGGGCAATAGATTCGTCTTGGATTGCGGGGGGGAAACTTCAAACAACCGGACGCAGAAATCGCAGAAGTTGCGCAGAAGGCGCAGAAGAAAACATTGAGATTTCTTCTCGTCTCTTTTGCGTCTTCTGCGCAACTTCTGCGTCTTCTGCGTCCGGATACTGGGTTTTGAATTAGAGGTCTTCGCTACCCAGCAGCATCTGCGTGATGCCCTGTCCGGCCTTCACCATCGGCCAGACGTTTTCGGTCGGATCGGTGCGGAAGTCCATGAAGACCGTCCGGTCCTTGAGCTTGCGGGCTTCGCGCAGCGCCGGTTCCACGTCCTGCGGCTTTTCGATCAGCATGCCGACGTGGCCATAGGCCTCGGCCAGCTTCACGAAGTCGGGCAGCGCGTCCATGTAGCTGTGGCTGTAGCGGCCCTCGTAATCGACCTGCTGCCACTGGCGCACCATGCCCAGGTAGCGGTTGTTCAGCGACACGATCTTGATCGGCGTCTTGTACTGCAGGCAGGTCGAGAGCTCCTGGATGCACATCTGCACCGAGCCTTCGCCCGTCACGCAGTACACCTCCGAGTCCGGCTTGGCCAGCTTGATGCCCATGGCATACGGAATGCCCACGCCCATGGTGCCCAGGCCGCCGGAGTTGATCCAGCGGCGCGGCTCCTGGAACTTGTAGAACTGCGCGGCCCACATCTGGTGCTGGCCGACATCGGACGTGATGTAGGTATCGACGTCCTTGGTCATGTTCCACAGCGTGTCGATCACGTACTGCGGCTTGATCACGTCGCGGTTGTCGCGGTCGTAGCGCAGGCAGTCCTTCTTGCGCCAGCCGGCTATGGTCTCCCACCAGCCGCCCAGGGCGGCGGCATCGGGCTTGGTGCCCGATTCGCGGATCTGCGAAATCAGTTCGGCCAGCACTTCCTTCACGTCGCCGACGATCGGGATGTCGACCTTCACGCGCTTGGAGATGCTGGAAGGATCCACGTCGATGTGGATGATCTTGCGGTCGCTGGCCGCGAAGTGCTTCGGGTTGCCGATCACGCGGTCGTCGAAACGCGCACCCACGGCCAGCAACACGTCGCAGTTCTGCATCGCGTTGTTCGCCTCGATCGTGCCGTGCATGCCCAGCATGCCGAGGAACTTGGGATCGGTGCCGGAAATCGCGCCCAGCCCCATCAGCGTGTTCGTGCAGGGATAGCCCAGCATGTTGGCCAGCGTGCGCAGTTCCTCGCTGGCATTGCCCAGGATCACGCCGCCACCGGAATAGATGTACGGGCGCTTGGCCGCCAGCAGCAGTTGCAGCGCCTTGCGGATCTGGCCGCCGTGGCCCTTGTGCACCGGCTTGTACGAGCGCATCTCCACCTTGTCCGGGTAGCCGGTCCAGGCGGTCTTGTTGAAGGAGACGTCCTTGGGGATGTCCACCACCACCGGGCCGGGGCGGCCGCTGCGGGCGATGTGGAAGGCCTTCTTCATCACGTCGGCGAGGTCGCGCACGTCCTTGACCAGGAAGTTGTGCTTGACGATGGGGCGGGTGATGCCGACCGTGTCGCATTCCTGGAAGGCATCGAGGCCGATCGCGGCCGTCGGCACCTGCCCGGTGACGATCACCATCGGGGTGGAATCCATGTACGCGGTGGCGATGCCGGTGACCGCATTGGTCACGCCGGGGCCGGAGGTCACCAGGGCCACGCCGACGTCGCCGGTCGCCCGCGCATAGCCGTCGGCCGCATGCACCGCCGCCTGCTCGTGGCGCACCAGCACGTGCTGGATGGTGTCCTGCTTGTAGAAGGCGTCGTAGATGTGCAGCACCGCGCCGCCCGGGTAACCCCAGACGTACTTCACGCCTTCGGCCTGGAGGCACTTGACGAGGATTTCGGCACCGCGGAGGTCTTCGGACTGGCCCGCCGAGGCGGCGGCCGCGGAGCTGAGCTCCGCCTTGGAGATTTCCATGATCAACCTTTAGGGTTTCGCACTACGAACCTTGGGGTGCCCCTTCGCCTGCCCTTGTGGGGCCGCGTCGGGACTTAGAGCACCAGGCCATGGGCGGGCACGTCGCACCGCCGGACCAGGACTCGTTTGCCTGTGACTTGCAGTCGCCATTATTGCACCACGACCGCACGGCCCCCAAGCCCGACTGCAGGAGTGCCATAATTTCCGGCTGCCCGGACGCTGCTGCGGCCTGTGCGCGACAGAACACCAGCCCAGAACCGCCGCCCTTGGCCACCGAACGCGAACTTTCCGACTTCCTGCTCAGCGTCGAGAGGCGTGCCTTCAAGCGCACCGTCTACCACGTACGCGACAATGAGGCAGCCCTCGATATCGTGCAGGACAGCATGATGAAGCTGGCCGAGCACTATGGGGACAAGCCGCCCAACGAGCTGCCCATGCTGTTCCAGCGCATCCTGTCCAACTGCACGCTGGACTGGTTTCGCCGGCAGAAGACCCGCAATGCCCTGTTCTCGAACCTGAGCGACTTCGAATCGGCCTCCGAGGACGGCGATTTCGACCTTCTGGAAACTTATTCGTCCTCCGATCCATCTCAACAGGTCGAAAGTGCGGAAGACTCGACCCGTCGGGCCCAGATCTTGCGCGAGATCGAATCGGAGATCATGGAGCTGCCCGCCCGTCAACGCGAAGCGTTTTTGATGCGTTACTGGGAGGACATGGACGTTGCCGAGACGGCGGCGGCCATGGGCTGCTCGGAAGGCAGTGTCAAAACCCACTGCTCGCGAGCGGTTGCGGCCCTCAGCAAAGCACTGAAGGCGAAGGGAATCCAATTATGACCACCACGGATCTACTGCATGTCCAGAGCCGGGCCGACCAGTTCGGCCAGGCGGTCGCCCTGCGGCTGTCCGGCGGCGCGGGCGAGCTCCCCTACGAGGCGCGCGAGCGCCTGCGTGCCGCCCGCGTGCGCGCCATTGCCGCCCGCAGGAAGCCCGAGGTCGCGCCCCTGGTCGTCGGCCGCGGCGCCTCCGCCACGCTCGCCCTCGGCGAGCGCACCTGGTTCAACCGCATCGCCTCGGTGCTGCCGCTGGTCGTGCTTGCCGCCGGCCTCGTGACGATCCATGCGGTGCAGAAGGACCGCCGCGCCAGCGAGCTGGCCGAAGTCGACGCTGCCCTGCTCACCGACGCTCTCCCGCCGGCCGCCTACGCCGACCCCGGTTTCGCGCAGTACCTGAAGTCCGCCGGCGGCGCGGATTGAGTCGCGTCCGGCGATGACCTTGCGCGCGCGGCTGCTGTCCCTGATCGCCACCGGCCTGCTGGCAGTCGCCCTCGCGCATGCGCAACCGGCGCTGCCGCCGCCCGTGCAGCCCGCGGCAGCCACCCCGGTCCAGCCCGGCACGCCTAGCGGGCCAGCGGCCGCAACTGCGCCGGCCGGCACCACGGTGGCGCAACCCGTCAAGCCCGCGGCCTCGGCGCAGGTGCCCGCCCGCACGGCGGCGGTGCGCCCGGCGTCCGCCCCACGTACGGATGCCAAGCCCACCTGGGCCGAGCTCACGCCGCTGCAGCAGCAATCGCTTGCCCCCCTGGCCGGCACCTGGAAGGTGCTGGGTGAAGCGCACAAGCGCAAGTGGCTGGCGCTGTCCGCGAATTACCCGAGCCTTCCGCCCGCGGAGCAGGCCCTCCTGCATAGCCGCATGACCGAGTGGGCGGCGCTTTCGCCGCAGCAGCGCACGCTGGCCCGGCTGAACTTTGCCCAGGCGCAAACGGTGTCGCCCAACGACAAGCGCGCCAAATGGGAGGCCTACCAGGCGCTTCCGCCCGAGGAAAAGCGCAAGTTCGCCGCCGGGGCGGCCGCGACCAAGCCGCCCCCGCCCACCGCGATCGCCGTCAAGCCGGGGCCGCAGCAGAAGCTGGCGCGGATCCCCAAGCCGCGCCGGGCCAGCAGTGCGGCCCGCATTGCCGTCCTGCCCGGCCAGGTCGACAACAACACCCTGCTGCCGCAGCCGGTCGCTCCCGTCCACCCTTGACTTCTCCTTCCCTCCTGGCCGCGCCCAGCCTGCGCCGCCGCATGGCCTGCTGGTTCTACGAGGCCACCCTGGCGTTCGCCGTCGGCCTGATCGCCACCCTGCTGTTCTCCGTCGCCATCCAGATGCGCAGCGGCATCGACAGCCGGCGCTGGCTGCTGCAGGGTTTCCTGGCGGTGGTGTTCGCCATCTACTTCTCTTTTTTCTGGTCGCAGGGGCAGACGCTGCCGATGAAGACCTGGCGCATCGCCGTGGTCGACCGCCAGGGGCGCGCGCTCACGCAGGGCCGCGCGCTGCTGCGCTACGCCTTTTGCGCGATCTGGGTGCTGCCGCCGCTGGCGAGCGTGGCCGCGCGCCACTTCACGCTGTGGCAGCTGGGCGCGATCTTCTTCGGCTGGATCGGCTTCTGGGCGGTCCTGAGCCTCTTGCATCCGCAGCGGCAGTTCTGGCACGACGCCTGGGCCGGCACCCGGCTGGTCGACGCGGCCCGGCCCTGAGCGACAATCCGGGCCCATGCCCAGCAGCGACGAAGCCCTGAACGAGCCGGTCAACCCGCAGAAAGGCCGCACCGGCTTCAACCGTGTGTGGCACGCCACCGGCTATTCGATGGCCGGCCTGCGTGCCGGCTGGCAGGAGGCCGCCTTCCGGCTGGAAGCCTGCCTGTCCTTCGTGCTGGTGCCGCTGGCCTTCTGGGTCGGGCGCAGCTGGGTGGAGGTCGCCCTGCTGGCCGGCTCGGTGCTGCTGGTGATGATGGTCGAACTGCTCAACACCGGCGTCGAGGCGGCCATCGACCGCATCAGTCTCGAACGCCATCCCTTGTCCAAGCGCGCCAAGGACATGGGCAGTGCCGCCGTCTTCCTCTCGCTGCTGCTCGCGGGCGGCATCTGGGTCGCGGCGCTGCGCAACTTCTTTTTTGCATGAATCCCAGCTTCTCGCTTTGCGTCTATTGCGGCTCGCGTCCCGGCGCCGAGCCGCGCTTCATCGAGGTCGCCCGGCAGGTTGGCCGCTGGATCGGCGAGCACGGCGGCCAGCTCGTCTACGGCGGCGGCAACAACGGCACCATGGGTGCACTGGCCGATGCGGCACTGGCCGCCGGCGCGCGGGTCGTGGGCGTGATTCCGCAATCGATGGTGCAGCGCGAATGGGCCAAGCGCGATTGCACCGAGCTGCATGTGGTGGACAACATGCACCAGCGCAAGAGCATGATGGCCGAGCGCGCCGACGCCTTCCTGGCGCTGCCCGGAGGCATAGGCACCTTCGAGGAGTTCTTCGAGGTGTGGACCTGGCGCGTGCTGGATTTCCACCGCAAGCCGGTGGGCCTGCTCGACCTGGATGGCTACTACCAGGGCCTGCTACAGTTTTTGCAGCACAGCGTGCGCAGGGGCTTCATGAACGACTGGCAGATCGACATGCTCACCGTAGGCAGCGATCCGGATGCGCTGCTGGCCAAGCTGGCGCAGGCCGCGGATCCACGGCCTGCCGACGTGTCTCGAATCTAGACGGCGGACTCGTCGAGTTCGCCGGTGCGGATGCGCACCACGCGCTCGACCGAGGTGATGAAGATCTTGCCGTCGCCGATCTTGCCGGTGCGCGCGGCCTTGATGATGGCGTCGACGCAGCGGTCGACGTCGTCGTCCTTCACCACCACTTCGACCTTCACCTTGGGCAGGAAGTCCACGACGTATTCGGCGCCGCGATAAAGCTCGGTGTGCCCCTTCTGCCGGCCGAAGCCCTTGACCTCGGTGACCGTCAGCCCCGTGACCCCGCAGTCCGCCAACGCCTCGCGGACCTCCTCCAGCTTGAAGGGTTTGACGACGGCGGTGATCTGCTTCATGGGACTCTTCTCCAGGATCGTTTTGAAAATGCCAGGCTTCCTTGCACTGACTAGCCACTTCGAAAAGTCGCTTGCGACTTTTCGAAGTGTTCAAGCCAGGAACTTGCCGGTTATAGGATAGCGCCAATCCTTGCCGAAGCCGCGGTGGGTGACACGGATGCCCACCGGCGCCTGCCGCCGCTTGTATTCGTTGATGCGCACCAGACGCGCCACGCGCTCCACCACCTCGCGTTCAAAGCCGGCGGCCACGACCTCCTCGATGCCCTGGTCGTTCTCCATGTAGCGCGTGAGGATGGCGTCCAGGATCTCGTAGGGCGGCAGGCTGTCCTGGTCCACCTGGTCGGCCCGCAGTTCGGCGCTGGGCGGACGGGTGATGATGCGATCGGGGATCGGATTGAGCCCGGTGCCGAAGGGATCGTTCTCGTTGCGCCAGCGCGCGAGCTTGAACACGGTGGTCTTCAGCAGGTCCTTGATCACCGCGAAGCCGCCGGCCATGTCGCCGTACAGCGTGCAGTAGCCGGTGGCCATCTCGCTCTTGTTGCCGGTGGTCAGCACGATGCTGCCGAACTTGTTGGACAGCGCCATCAGCAGCACGCCGCGGATGCGCGCCTGGATGTTCTCCTCGGTGGTGTCCTCGGCGCGCCCTTCGAACTCCTTGGCGAGCGACTGCTTGAAGGCCTCGAACTCCGGCTTGATCGAGATCTCGTCGTAGCGCACGCCCAGGCGCTCGGACATGTCGCGCGCATCGATCCACGAGATGTCCTGCGTGTAGGGCGAAGGCATCATCACCGCGCGGACCCGGTCGGCACCGAGCGCATCGACCGCGACGGCCAGCACCAGCGCGGAATCGATGCCGCCCGAGAGGCCCAGCAGCACACCGGGGAAGCCGTTCTTGCCGATGTAGTCGCGCACGCCCATCACCAGCGCGTGCCAGATCTCCTCCTCGTCGGAGAGGTCGGGCGCAATCGGACCGGACAGCTGGAAGCACTGCGGACCGGGCGTCGCCTGCACGTAGAACAGGTCCTCGCAGAAGGCCGGCGCCCGCGCCGCCAGCGAGCCGTCGGCGTTGACCGCGAACGAGCCGCCGTCGAAGATCACCTCGTCCTGTCCGCCCACGAGGTGCGCGTAGATCAGGGGCAGGTTCACCGCCTTGGCGCGCTCGGCCATCTGCGCGATGCGCTCGGTGACCTTGCCCACGTGCATGGGGGACGCGTTGGGCACCACCAGCAGCTGCGCGCCGGAGACCCGCGCGAGCTCCGCCGGCTCCTCGAACCAGGCGTCTTCGCAGATCAGCAGGCCGACGCTCACGTCCTCCACCTGGAACACGCAGGTGCCCTGGCCGCGGGTGAAGTAGCGGTACTCGTCGAACACCTTGTAATTCGGCAGTTCGCGCTTGGCATAGGACTCCAGCACCTTGCCTTCGCACAGCACGCTGGCGGCGTTGTAGCGCATCTGCACTTCGACCGACTTGCGCCGCAGCGAGCCGCCGCGCGGGTGGCCGACCACCACGTGCAGCCCCTTCAACCCCGCGAGCTCGCGGGCCACCATTTTCACGGCATCATCGCAGGCAGCGATGAAGGCCGGGCGCAGCAGCAGGTCCTCCGCCGGATAACCGCAGATGGAGAGCTCGGGGGTGAGCACCAGGCGCGCCCCGTTCTCGTAGGCCGTGCGCGCCGCGGCGATGATTTTTTGCGCATTGCCCGTCATGTCACCGACGATGACATTGAGCTGGGCGGTACAGATTGTGAGTGCCATTTCAGACGTGCCAGACCTCTCGAACGATTATGGTACCCGGGTGCTGCTTCCGTCGGAGATCGATGCCGGCCGATGGAACGCGCTGCTCGCGCATGCGGGCGGCTCGCCCTTCATGCGCCACGAGTATCTCGCCGCCATGCAGGACAGCGGCAGCGCGGTGCGCACCACGGGGTGGACACCGCAGTTCCTCACGCTCTGGCGCGAGGGCGAGCTCGAGGCCGCGTGCCCGCTGTACCTGAAGAGCCATTCCTACGGCGAATACGTGTTCGACTGGGCCTGGGCCAATGCCTACGAACAGCATGGGCTGCGCTATTACCCCAAGGCGCTGACGGCGGTGCCCTTCACGCCGGTACCGGGGCCGCGCCTGCTGGCCCGCGATGCGCCAGCGCGTGCGGCCCTGGTGCGGTCGCTGCTGGCCTGGTGCAAGCAGAAGAAGGTGTCGTCCTGGCACCTGCTGTTCGCCAGCGACGAGGACGTGCAGGCCTGCAGCGAGGCAGGCCTGATGCTGCGGCACACGGTGCAGTTCCACTGGATGAACACCGCTTACGCGGACTTCGACGCCTTCCTCGCCAGCCTCACCCAGGACAAGCGCAAGAAGATCCGGCAGGAGCGGCGCAAGGTGGCCGAGGCCGGCGTGGTGTTCCGCCATGCGCGGGGCACGGAGATCGGCGAGCGCGATTGGGATTTCTTCTACCGCTGCTACGAGCGCACCTACCTGGAGCACGGCAACGCGCCCTACCTGAGCCGCGACTTCTTCCGGCGCATGGCCGGCACGATGCCGGAGAACTGGCTTCTCTTCATCGCCGAACGCGCGGGCCAGGCGATCGCCAGCAGCCTGATCGGAATCGGCGGCGAGGTCGCCTACGGTCGCTACTGGGGTGCGCTGGAGCGCGTGGACTGCCTGCACTTCGAGGCGTGCTACTACCAGCCGCTGGAATGGTGCATCGCCAACGGCATCGAGCGCTTCGAGGGTGGCGCGCAGGGCGAGCACAAGATGGCGCGCGCCCTGATGCCGGTGAAGACCACCAGCGCGCACTGGCTCGCGCATCCCGCGTTTGCCGACGCGGTGGAGAAATTCCTGGCGCGCGAGGACCGGGGGATCGAGGGCTACCTGGAACACCTCGAGGAACGTTCGCCATTCCGGCATCCGTAGGGTGGGCTGCCCGCAGGGCATCCCACCGTGCGCGGGGACGGTGGAGTGCGCTACGCGCAATCCACCCTACATGAACCCTAAGTGGCAGCGCCGGATCCGACTCACCCCTGCTGCGGATTCGCCTTGTTGTACGCCTCGATGCCGCGAAGCACTTCCTGCCGTGCGGACTCGGGCCCTTCCCAGCCCAGCACCTTCACCCACTTGCCGGGCTCCAGGTCCTTGTAGTGTTCGAAGAAGTGGGCGATGGTCTTCAGCCGCAGCGGGTTGAGATCTTCCGGCTTCTGCCACTGCGTGTAGATCGCCAGGATCTTGTCGATCGGCACGGCCAGCACCTTGCCGTCTTCGCCCGCCTCGTCTTCCATCTTCAGGATGCCGATCGGCCGGCAGGGCACCACGACGCCGGGAATCAGCGGCACCGGCGTGATCACGAGCACGTCCACCGGGTCGCCGTCGCCGCTGATCGTCCTGGGCACGTAGCCGTAGTTGGTCGGGTAGTGCATCGCGGTGCTCATGAAGCGGTCCACGAAGATCGCGCCGGTCTCCTTGTCCACCTCGTACTTCACGGGGTCGGCGTTCATCGGGATCTCGATGATCACGTTGAAGGCATCGGGGACGTTCTTGCCGGGGGTGACGAGGTCGAGGGACATGGGTTCGGTCTGGAGCCTGGTTGAGCGATCGGGAGAAACCCTGATTTTAGTCAATGCGCCCCGCATCTCGCGGCGCCTGTCGTTTCTGTGTAAACCCTTTGCTGCTAGAGTGCGCCCGTTGGCCAATCGTCTCCTGCCATACGGAGTCACGAGGAAGCAACGCAGCGGGGGTTCCGCAGCGTTGGCCCCCTCGCAAAGACACTGAAACGACAGGAGAAAACTTGATGACTGGCAATTCGCCGCTGTTATTGGCTCTCGTGTGTGCGCTCGCCGCGGTGGGCTACGGCTTCTGGGCCCGCAGCTGGATCCTGGCCCAGGACGCTGGCAACGCCCGCATGCAGGAAATCGCCGCCGCCGTGCAGGCCGGCGCCGCCGCCTACCTGGCACGGCAGTACCGCACGATCGCCATCGTCGGCGTCGTGCTCGCAATCCTCATCGGCCTCTTCCTCGACGTGCAGACCGCGGTCGGCTTCATCATCGGCGCGGTGCTTTCGGGGGCCTGCGGCTTCATCGGCATGAACGTCTCGGTGCGCGCCAACGTGCGCACCGCGCAGGCCGCCACCCGAGGCATCGGCCCGGCACTGGACGTCGCCTTCCGCGGCGGCGCCATCACCGGCATGCTGGTGGTGGGGCTGGGCCTGCTGGGGGTGACCGGCTTCTACTGGTTCCTCGCCGGCAACGGCAACCCGGCGCCAGACCAGCCGCTCGCCACGCTGCTCAATCCGCTGATCGGGTTTGCCTTCGGCTCCTCGCTGATCTCCATCTTCGCGCGGCTGGGCGGCGGCATCTTCACCAAGGGTGCCGACGTCGGCGCCGACCTGGTGGGCAAGGTCGAAGCAGGCATCCCCGAGGACGATCCGCGCAACCCCGCGGTGATCGCCGACAACGTGGGCGACAACGTCGGCGACTGCGCCGGCATGGCCGCCGACCTGTTCGAGACTTACGCGGTGACGCTGATCGCCACCATGGTCCTGGGCGCGCTGCTGATCTCGGCGGCACCGACCAATGCCGTGATGTACCCGCTGGCCCTGGGCGCGGTGTCGATCATCGCCTCCATCGTCGGCTGCTTCTTCGTGAAGGCCTCGCCCGGCATGAAGAACGTGATGCCCGCGCTGTACAAGGGCCTGATCGTGGCCGGCGTGCTGTCGCTGATCGCCTTCTTCTTCGTCACCAAGTGGCTGATGCCGGACAACGCGCTCGGCGTCCCCGGCAGCCAGATGAAGCTGTTCGGCGCCTGCGTGGTCGGCCTTGCCCTCACCGGCCTGCTGGTGTGGATCACCGAGTACTACACGGGCACGCAGTACGCCCCCGTGCAGCACGTGGCGCAGGCCTCCACCACCGGGCACGGCACCAACATCATCGCGGGTCTTGGCGTGTCGATGAAGTCGACGGCGTGGCCGGTGGTCTGCGTCTGCCTGGCCATCTTCACCTCGTACTGGCTGGCCGGCCTGTACGGCATCGCGATCGCGGCGACCGCCATGCTGTCGATGGCCGGCATCGTCGTGGCGCTGGACGCCTACGGCCCGATCACGGACAACGCCGGCGGCATCGCCGAGATGGCGGAGATGCCCGCCTCGGTGCGCGAGATCACCGACCCACTGGACGCGGTGGGCAACACCACCAAGGCGGTCACCAAGGGCTATGCGATCGGTTCGGCCGGTCTGGCCGCGCTGGTGCTGTTCGCCGACTACACGCACAAGCTGGAGAGCTATGGCCGCCACGTGAGCTTCGACCTGTCGGACCCGATGGTGATCATCGGCCTGTTCATCGGCGGCCTGATCCCTTACCTGTTCGGGGCGATGGCGATGGAGGCCGTGGGCCGCGCGGCCGGCGCGGTGGTGGTCGAAGTGCGCCGCCAGTTCCGCGAGATCAAGGGCATCATGGAAGGCACGGCCAAGCCCGAATACGGCGTGGCGGTCGACATGCTCACCAAGGCGGCGATCAAGGAAATGATGATCCCGTCGCTGCTGCCGGTGGTGGTGCCCATCGTCGTCGGCCTGGTGCTCGGACCGAAGGCACTCGGCGGCCTGTTGATGGGAACGATCGTCACCGGCCTGTTCGTGGCGATCTCGATGTGCACGGGCGGCGGCGCCTGGGACAACGCCAAGAAGTACATCGAAGACGGCCACCACGGCGGCAAGGGCTCGGACGCGCACAAGGCGGCCGTCACGGGCGACACCGTCGGCGACCCTTACAAGGACACGGCGGGTCCCGCGGTGAACCCGCTGATCAAGATCATCAACATCGTGGCGCTGCTGATCGTGCCGCTGGTGGTGAAGTTCCACTCCTGAGGTCGCGGATGTCATTGCGGGCTTGACCCGCAATCCACGCGGCGCTTGTGCATGCGCTGTCGTGGATCCCGGGTCAAGCCCGGGATGACATCCATGAAGCCCGGGATGACATCCTTCTCCACTGGTCCGCGCCTCACCCGGCGCGGTGCACCACCGCCTTCACCAGTTCGGCCGCAGTCCCCGTCAGTGCGGGCAACTGCGCGACCCGGCCCTCTTCGATCGCCTGCAGCACCAGCTCGTGGATGCCGCCGACCACCGCCATGGCCAGCTGCGCGCTCACCCTCTTCGCACCGCCTTCGTTGACCACGGCCAGCATGAACTCGGCCAGCTCGCGGTTCACGCGCCGCCGCGCTTCCAGGCCCTGCGCACCCAAGGCGAGGATTTCGGTGAACAGCGTGCGCATCAGCACCGGACTGCTTGCCATCGCGCCGAGATAGGCGCCCAGCGCGCGCTCCAGTTGCTCCTCCCAGCCGTGCGAAGGGTCGATCGCATCGCGCAGCACCTGCAGCACGTTGTGCGACGCGGCCTCGTACAGCGCGATGAAGCATTCCGCCTTGTCGCTGAACTGCTCGTAAAACGTGCGGCGCGACACGCTCGCCTCGCGCACGACATCCGCGATGGTGGTCTCGGCATAGCCCTTGTCGGCCACCGACTGCGCCATGCCGTGCAGCAGGCGGCCACGGTGTTCCTGCGTGATTGACAGGTCCCAGTGCTTCATGCGAACATGGTACCAGTGCGTACCAATGGCGTACGCCATTCTTTTGCCAGGCCCCATGACCGATCTCGTCGTCCGCCGCCTCCTCGTCGACATGGAGGCCCCGGTCGCCCGCCACTGGTGTGCGGGCGACGCTTTCCGCAGCGCGCTGTTCAATGCGCTGTCGATGAGCTTTCCCTTCGGCGAGCAGTTCTTCATCGACTCGGTGCGCAACGGCTTCAAGGAGCTGTCGCCCGAACAGCAGGAGCGCTTCCGCGCCGAAGTGCAGGGCTTCGTCGGCCAGGAGGCCACGCACCGCCGCCTGCACGCGCTGTACAACGGCCACCTCGAAAAGCTGGGCCTGCGCAACGACTGGGAGCCGCGCGCGCGCAATCGCCTGAAGCTGCTGGAAGGCCAGGACGTGCGCCACTGGCTGGGCATCACGGCCGCCAACGAGCACTTCACCGCCATCTTCGCGGACTACCTGCTGCACAACGCCGACCTGCTGGGCGAGCAGGACGCGCGGCTGGCCACGCTCTGGCTGTGGCACAGCTCGGAGGAGTCGGAGCACAAGACCGTCGCCTTCGACCTGTACCAGGCCCTGGGCGGCGGCGAAGAGTGGCGCCTGAAGTGGATGCGTCGCACCACGCTGTTCTTTCTTACCGACGCCCTGCGGCAGACCATCACCAACCTGCGCTGCGACGGCACGCTGTGGAAATGGAGCACGTGGAAGAGCGGCGCGCAGTTTCTGTTCGGCAAGCGCGGCCTGATCACGCTCACGTACCGGCCGTGGCGCGACTACTTCCGCGCGGACTTCCATCCGAACCAGCAGGACTCGAGCGCCGCCGTGCGCTGGCTCACCGAGCACCGCGACCAGTTCGTGCCGGTCGGCGCGTAGACGCGCTGGCGCACAATCGCGCCATGCAGCTCCACTTCATCGCCAACGCGCCGGTGCGGTCCTCGTCCGAGCGCACCCTGCCCGTCATCGACCCGTCGGACGGCCAGCCCTACGACACGATCCAGCGCGGCACGCCCGAAGACATCGATGCCGCCGTGCGCGCGGCGCGCCAGTGCTTCGAAGGGCCGTGGGGCAAGCTGAGCGCGGCAGAGCGCGGCCGGCTCCTGATGCGCCTGTCGCTCAAGGTCTCGGCGTGCAGCGAGGAACTGGCGGCCATCGAGCAACGCGATTGCGGCAAGCCCACCAAGCAGGCGCGCGCCGATGCGCTGGCACTGGCCCGCTACTTCGAGTTCTATGCCGGCGCCTGCGACAAGCTGCATGGCGAGACCCTGCCTTACCAGGAAGGCTACACGGTGCTGACGTGGCGCGAGCCGCACGGCGTCACCGGGCACGTCATTCCCTGGAACTACCCGATGCAGATCTTCGGCCGCAGCGTGGGTGGCGCGCTGGCCGCGGGCAATGCCTGCGTGGTGAAGCCTTCCGAGGACGCCTGCGTGTCGCTGATCCGCGTGGCGCAACTGGCCGCGGAGGTGGGCTTTCCCGCCGGTGCGATCAACATCGTCACCGGCCTGGGCCACGAGGTGGGCGACGCGCTGGCGCGCCACGCCGGCGTGGACCACATCAGCTTCACGGGCAGTCCGCGGGTGGGCACGCTGATCCAGCAGGCGGCGGCGGAGCGGCACTGCCCCGTGACGCTGGAGCTCGGTGGCAAGAGCCCGCAGATCGTGTTTGCCGATGCGGACCTGGAGCAGGTGCTGCCGACGGTGGTGAACGCCATCGTGCAGAACGCCGGCCAGACCTGCTCCGCGGGCTCGCGCCTGCTGGTGGAGGACAGCGTCTACGAACCGCTGCTGGAGCGCCTCGGCGAGGCCTTCACCCGGCTGCGCGTGGGCCCCGCTGCGATGGACCTGGACGTCGGCCCCTTGATCCGCCAGTCGCAGCAGCAGCGCGTGTGGGACTTCCTCTCCGACGCGCAGCACGCGGGCATCAGCCTGGTGGCGCAGGGCACGGTGGTGGACGAAGCGCCGCAGTCCGGCTTCTACCAGGCGCCGACCCTGTTGCGTGACGTGCCGGTGGCGCACCGTCTCGCGCAGGAGGAAGTGTTCGGCCCGGTGCTGGCGGCCATGCGCTTTCGCGACGAGGATCACGCGGTGGAACTCGCGAACGCCACGCGCTTCGGCCTGGTCGCCGGCGTCTGGACACGCGATGGTGGACGCATGTTGCGCATGGCCAGGCGCGTGCGCAGCGGCCAGGTCTTCATCAACAACTATGGCGCCGGCGGCGGCGTCGAATTGCCTTTCGGCGGCGTGAAGTCCTCGGGCCACGGGCGCGAAAAGGGCTTCGAGGCGCTGTACGGATTCACGACGCTGAAGACGGTGGCGATCAGGCACGGGTGATCGCCGCGGGGCCGATGCGTAGGGCCATGAGGTCGCACAGGCCGGTGGGCTGCGCCCGGCCAACGCAGAAGGCGCAGAAGTGACGCAGAACACGCAGAAAAAGCCTTGGAAGTTTTCTGCGCCTTCTGCGTGCTTCTGCGCCTTCTGCGTTCAAGAAAGCGTGGCTCAGGCGCCGTCCCGCTTACGCCACCTCACCCCTTCGCCGCTTCCTTCACCCGCGCCGTCTTCACCACCGCCTCCGCCATCGGCAGCAGCCGGCGGAAGAACGACAGCTTCGGTGCCACGAAGGTCGCCGCATACAGTTCCTCGCCGTACATGGCGTCCGGCCGCACCGCGACCCAGCCTACGCCCTGCATGTCCAGGTCGTCGCGGCGGCGGGCCAGCGTGAATTCGAAGCGCACGCCCCTCTGGCCGGCAAAGACGGTCGGCTCCATCTTCGTGATGTTCACCGTGCCGGCCGTCGCATAGAGCTCCTCGAACAGGCTCACCAGCTTCTCGGGCGTCAGGCCCTGGCGGAACGTGGGCACGCGCGGCGCCTTGGCATCGGCCTCGCGCGAGAACAGCGCCGGCTTGGTCATCAGCGCCTGGCCCGGACGCACGCCGCCCCAGAAGCGCAGGTGATCGAGCGGAATGCCGTCCTGCGTCCACGTGTCGTAGGGATCCACGTCCCAGGGATCGCTCACCCGGTTCCACGCTTCGGTGAGGTGCACGGTCAGGCGGCCGTTGACCACCTGGTCGCCCTCCATGCGGCTGACGTTCGCGCAGGCAGCCAGCAGCAGGGCCAGCAACAGCGATGCGAGCCGCTTCATGGCTTCATTTCCGTGAGGTAGCTGCGCACCATGGCGGCATCGGGTGCCTGCGGCGCCTGGGCCAGATAGCTTTCGAAGGCACGCACCGCCGCGGCCGGGTCGCGGCGCTGCTGGTGGATCAGGCCCAGCGAGCGAAAGGTCTCGGGCGGTGCCTTGATGATGCCGCTGGCCACGTTCAGGTCGGCCAGCGCGCGCTCGGTATCGCCGCCGTCATCACGCAGCCGATAGACCTCGCCGCGCGCGTACAGCACCTGCACGTCGCGCGGGTCCTTCTTCAGCATGCGGTCGAACAGCACCAGGCTCTCCTCGTACTGGCCGCGCTTGATCTCGTCCTGCAGCCAGCCCAGGCGCAGCGGCGCGATCGCCTTGCCATAGCTTTCCTCGCCGACGATGCCGCCCGCGGTGCCGGCGAGCTGCAGCAGTTCGTCGCGCCGGCCCTCGGTGGCCGGGTGGGTCTCGAAGATGTCGCCGGTCTTGCCCGCGTCCTTGCCGCCGGTGATCTTCATCTCCGTCAGCAGGTTGTCCCAGATGGTCGCGGCCTCGCGGCCGTCGTAGCCGGCATGCCGCATCAGGCGCATGCCCATGCGGTCGGCACGCGACTCGTGCTCGCGCGAGAACGAGTACATGCCGGCGGCCAGGCCGATCTGGCCGACCATGGTGCCCAGCCCGCCGACCAGCCCCACCATCGTGGAAAGCACTGCCGTCT
This sequence comes from Ramlibacter sp., assembly GCF_028291745.1. GTDB lineage: Bacteria > Pseudomonadota > Gammaproteobacteria > Burkholderiales > Burkholderiaceae_C > Ramlibacter. The sequence goes on from NZ_JAQGNQ010000068.1 coordinate 174,804, forward strand.
GCTCGGCGGCGCGCAGCTGTTCCACCGTGTGGCGCTCCAGGTAGTGACCGAGCTCGTGCCCCAGCACGGCGGCCAGCTGCGCCTCGTTCTCGGCGCGCAGCATCAGGCCGCTCCACACGATCAGCATGCCGTTGGGTGCCATCATGGCGTTGAAGTGCGGCTGCCGCACCGGGTAGATGCGGATGTCCGGGCAGTGCCCTTCGGTCAGGCGGCAGACCAGGTCCGTGAGATAGGTCTGCAGCGCCTGGTCCTTGATGGTCAGCGGGCTGCGCCGCAGGCGCGACTCCTCGCGGTCCATCATGCCCCAGAGGCCGCCTTCGTCAGTGTCGGCCGCAGGACGGGTGAAGCGCGGCGGCACCTGGATCGACGAGAGGTCCTGGGCAAACGCCGGCAGTGCCGCCAGCGCGCCAATGCCCGCGCAATGGCCGCAGGCGGAGCGCAGGAAGTTGCGGCGGCTGGAATCGTGCTTGTTCATGGCGTCCTCATTGCATCCCGGGAAAGTCCTTGAGCAGCGTCTCCACCGTCTCGACGGCGGGATGCGGCTCGCGCAGGTCGCCGGACATCCGGTCGATGCGGTTGAACCAGAGAACGCGCCCGGTGTTCAGGTCCACCAGCGAAGCGTAGCCCTCCTGCTCGCCGCCGAGGCTGAGCGCGCCGACCATCGCCAGCGCCAGCATCGCCGCCTTGCGCTCGTTGCTGGCATAGCTGTCGCGCATCCAGGTGAAGAGCGCGTAGTCGGCACCCGTGCGTTCCTTGAGCGGCCGCACCGCGTCGCCCAGCGACCAGTCCAGCGCCTTGCCCTTGGTGGCCAGTTCCATCAGGCCGCTGCGATGGTGCATGTTGATCGCCTCGGCGACCGCGCGGTGCAGGTTGATGATGTCGGCGAACTCGTCACCTTGCGCCGCGTCCAGCACCGTGACCTGGGCGCCCAGGCGCTTGCCCTGCGTGCCCAGGGCGCTGACGAAGTTCTTCTGCGCCGCATCCGTCCAGTCGGCCCGCGGCTCGATCACGCCGCCGGCGCTCATCGAGAACAGCTCCATGTCGGCGGGCAGCACCACCAGCCGCGAGCCGGCGGTGCGCGCCGTGAAGCCGGGGGCCAGGTGTTCGGGCGGTTCTTCGGCTTGCGCCGGGGCCGCGGCGGCCAAGAGCATGGCGAGCAGCAGCGCCAGGCTGCCGCGGGATGCGAACGGGGGCATGTGGGACTCCTGCCTCTGGGACCGGTTCGGGGAAGCAAGCACTTTATGCAGAGGCACGGCGCGGTCCAGCCTCTGGCGTGCGTCAGGGCGAATTCAACGCCGGCGCGCGTAGTATTCACAGGGCCGTTCGCTTTGAACAACAGGCTTGCCCCGGCGTCGCGCCAGCCCCGCGGGTTGGCAGGTCTTGCGGCCGGCCGCACAATCGCCGGATGGCAGAACGCGTGATCCCGCTGGTCGACCAGCGCCTGAGGGCGCTGCGCGCCACCCTGCCCGCACAGCCGCTGGCCGCCAGCGGCCTGGTCGCCGACGCCCTGGGGCGGCCGCTGCGCGACCTGCGCATCAGCGTCACCGATCGCTGCAACTTCCGCTGCAGCTACTGCATGCCCAAGGAGGTGTTCGACAAGAACTACCAGTACCTGCCGCATGCGTCGCTGCTGAGCTTCGAGGAAATCACGCGGCTGGCCGGCCAGTTCCTGGCCCATGGCGTGCACAAGATCCGTCTCACGGGCGGCGAGCCGCTGCTGCGCAAGAACCTCGAGGTGCTGGTCGCGCAACTCGCGCAACTGCGCACCGTCGAAGGTATGCCGCCGGAACTGACGCTCACCACCAATGGCTCGCTGCTGGCGCGCAAGGCCCAGGCGCTGAAGGAGGCGGGGCTGCAACGCGTGACGGTCAGCCTCGACGGCCTCGACGACACCGTGTTCCGATCCATGAACGACGTGGACTTCCCCGTGGCCGAAGTGCTGGATGGCATCGCGGCGGCGCGCGCGGCGGGGCTCGGGCCGATCAAGGTGAACATGGTGGTCAAGCGCGGCACCAACGACCACGAGATCCTGGCCATGGCGCGCCACTTCCGCGGCACCGGCGTCGTGCTGCGCTTTATCGAGTACATGGACGTGGGCGCCACCAACGGCTGGCGCATGGACGAAGTGATGCCCTCGGACGAAGTGCGCCAGCGGATCGCGTCCGAGTTCCCCCTGCAGCCGCTGTCCCCGGCCACCCCGGGCGAGACGGCGCAGCGCTGGGCCTATGCGGACGGCGCCGGCGAGGTCGGCTTCATCAGCAGTGTCACGCAGGCCTTCTGCGGTGACTGCAATCGCGCGCGCCTCTCCACCGAAGGCAAGCTCTACCTGTGCCTGTTCGCCAGCAACGGCTACGACCTGCGCTCGCTGCTGCGTGAGGGCGCCAGCGATGCCGACCTGGCGTCCGCCATCGGCCACATCTGGCAGGGCCGCGACGACCGCTATTCCGAACTGCGCGGCAGCTTGCCCGCCGACAGCGCCGGCGGTGGCCGCCGCGTGGAGATGAGTTACATCGGCGGATAATCGCCCGCCATGGACAAGGACCAGATCACCGGCGTGATCCTCGCCGGCGGCCGCGGCTCGCGCATGGGCGGGGCGGACAAGGGACTGCAGAACTTCCGCGGCATGCCGATGGCGATGTTCACGCTGCTGCGGCTGGCGCCCCAGGTGGGCGAGATCATGATCAATGCCAACCGCAACCTGGCCGCGTACGAATCATTCGGCGTGCCCGTCTGGCAGGACAGCCTGAGCGATTACGCGGGGCCGCTGGCCGGCATGCTGTGCGCGCTGGAACACTGCGAGACCGACTACCTGGTCACCACGCCGTGCGACACGCCGCTGTTCCCCACCGACCTGGTGGCGCGCCTGGCCGAGGCGCTGGAGCGCGAGGACGCCGAGATCGCCATGGCCGCAGCCAGCGAGGAAGATGGCCAGGTGCGCGCCCAGCCGGTGTTCTCGCTCCTCAAGCGCGAGCTGATGGAAAGCCTGGTGCGCTTCACCCATGAGGGCGGCCGCAAGATCGACGCCTGGACGGCGCAGCACCGCACGGTGCTGGTCCCCTTCGATCGCGAGGGCGACGATCCAGCCGCGTTCTTCAACGCCAACACGGTCGCCGAGCTGCATCGGCTCGAGCAGTCTTCATGAGCCCGCCGGGCCGCCGCCAGGGCGACGACCGGAGTGCACACGAGGCAGGCACTCCCATGCCCCGCATCGCCGAGATTGCCGCGCGGCTGCAAGCTTACGACCCGCAGGCGCTGAGTGCCGAGGCCGTCGGCGAGTTCCTGGCGCAGCTGGTGACGCCGGTGCGCGAGACGGAGTCCGTGGGCATCTTCGATGCGCTCGGGCGTGTGCTTGCCGCCGACCTGGTCTCGCCGATCAGCGTGCCGCCGCACGACAACTCCGCGATGGATGGCTACGCCTTCGCGGGAGCGCAACTCGCGCAAGGCGCGCTGCGGCTGCAGATGATGGGCACCGCGCTGGCGGGCAAGGCCTGGCCCGGCCAGGTGCAGGCCGGCCAGTGCGTGAAGATCATGACCGGCGCCGTGATGCCGGCGGGCCTGGACACCGTCGTGCCGCAAGAGTTGGTGTCGCTGGAGGGCGAGGTGGTCTCCGTTCCCGCCGGCGTGCTGCAGCCCGGCGACAACCGTCGCTGTGCCGGCGAGGACCTGATGGCGGGCGAGCCGGCGCTGCGCGCGGGCGAACGCCTCGGCCCCGCGGCCTGCGGCCTGGTCGCAAGCCTGGGCATTGCGCAGGTCGAAGTGTTCCGCCGGCTGAAGGTCGCCTACTTCTCCACGGGCGACGAGATCCTGAGCATGGGTGAGCCGCCGCGCGAGGGCGCCGTCTACGACAGCAATCGCTACACGGTGCATGGACTGCTCACGCGACTCGGTTGTGAGGTCATCGATCTCGGCGTCGTGCGCGACCAGCCGGCGCTGCTGGAGCAGGCCTTCCGTGGGGCCGCCGCGCGCGCCGACGCCATCATCACCAGCGGCGGCGTGAGCGTCGGCGAGGCCGACTACACCAAGGCCATGATGAAGAAGCTGGGCGACGTGGCCTTCTGGCGCATCGCGATGCGGCCGGGTCGGCCGATGGCGGTGGGGCGCATCCCGGCGGGTGAGGCGAGCGGCGCGGGCGAAGCGGTCCTGTTCGGGCTGCCGGGCAATCCGGTGGCGGTGATGGTCACCTTCCTCGCGTTCGTGCGCCCTGCCCTGCTGCGCATGATGGGCGCGCGGCAGACCGCGCCCGTGCTGCTGAAGGCGCGCAGCGCCGAAGCGATGCGCAAGAAGCCGGGCCGCACCGAGTACCAGCGCGGCATCGTCAGCCGCAGCGCCGATGGCGGGCTGGAGGTTCGCACGACCGGCAACCAGGGTTCGGGCGTGCTCAGTTCGATGGTGCAGGCGAATGGATTGATCGTGCTGCACCACGCGCAGGGCCATGTGGCCGCGGGAGATGCCGTGGATGTGATGATGTTCGAGGGGGCGATCTGAGGTTCGGCGGTTGATCGGCTCGTAGGCTGGGCTGCCCGAAGGGCACCCCAGCGATGTCGCCCGTGAGCCGCCCCGCTGGGGTTCGCTGCGCGAAGCCCAGCCTACCTGTTGCGCCCCGAATCCTTTACACGAATCGAACCGCCGCAATCGGCGGCAGGTCCCGCGAGATGCAATGCCACCGCGTCCCCGGTCCCGCGCCTTCGTCTTCACTGATCCACAGCCCACCCGTCGTCGAGCCGATCGCCAGCGTGCTGCCGTCGTCCGTGCACGCGAGACCGTGGCGGTAGACGAGGTGATAGGCATCGTGCGGTGGCAGGCCGTAGCCCAGGCTCTCGAAGCTGCGGCCGCCGTCGCGCGTTTCGTTCACCACCAGGCGGCCGTCGACCGGCACGCGCTGGGCATCCGAATGGGCCGGCACGAACCACGCGCGCTGCGGGTCCGTGGGATGCGCGGCGACGGCGAAGCCGAAGCCGCTGGGCATCGGCGCCTCGATCGCCTGCCACTGCGCGCCGCCGTCCTCGCTGCGGTAGATGCCGCCGTGGTGCTGCGCCCAGAGGACGTCGGGCTGCGCCGCGCAGGCGGAGATGCGGTGCACGTCCTGCACGTTGCCCTCGAAGCGGCGCTCGGGCGGCATGTAGGCCCCGGCGTCGAAGCCCTGCGAAGTGTTGGCCCAGCTCGCCCCGCCGTCGCGCGTGCGCCAGACCCCGGCGCAGGAGATCGCCAGCATCACGTCGGCAGGATCGCGCGGATCGATCACGATCGAATGGATGCCCGCGTGGTCGTAGCCGCCGCCGAACCAGGCAGGCCGGTCGGGGCGCTCCCACAGGCTGTCGATCAGGCGCCAGCTTTCGCCGCGGTCGTCGGAGACGAACAGCCCGGCCGGCATCGCACCGGCCCACAAGCGCCCGCCTCCGGCTTCCAGCGCCCAGAGCAGGTCGACGGTCCACGGGGTGGTGTCGTCCTTCATCGGTCCTTCGGTGGGCTTGGGCGGAAAGGCCGGCGCGGCGACCTCGCGCCAGCTCGCGCCGCCATCGTCGCTGCGCTTGATCTTCACGCCGAAGTGGCCGAGCCGCAGCGCGGCATACCAGCTGCCGTCGTGCGGATCGTGCAGCACCTGGGTGACCGGCTCGCCGGGGAAATGAGGCCGTCCGGGCTGCCAGCCGTGGCGGCCCTTCTCGACCACGAACAGGCCCTTGCGCGACCCGACCAGCAGCTTCTGCATCTCAACCTCCCGTCAGGGCCTGGATCACCTGGATGCGATCGTCGGCCTGCAGCGGGCCCGCGAGCTCGCTGCGGCTGGCGATCATCTCGCCGTTGATGAACACCGCCACGTGCTTGCGCACGCAGCCCTGCTCGTCCAGCACGTAGCCGCGCATCGCCGGTGCCGCGGCAAAGGCGGCCTCGAGCGCGCTGCGCAGCGTGGCGGCGCCCACCTCCTGCGGTGGACACGGGACGTGGCGCGTCAACGCCGGCGCGAAGGTGACGGTGGGCATGCGGGGCCATTGCACACCGGCCGGCCCGCCGGGTCAATGCCCCGCTGCCTACTTGGCGATCAGGTCGTGTGCGTGCGCCGGCCGCGAGAAGATGCGCTTGCCGAGCGCGTCCAGGTCCTGCACCGGTCCGCGGCCGCTGTAGCGCTCCAGCGCCAGGTAGATCGCCGGCGTGATGTACAGCGTGACCACCTGCGAGAAGATCAGGCCGCCCGAAACGGCCAGGCCCAGCGGCTGCCGCAGTTCGGCGCCCGCGCCCAGGCCCAGGGCGATCGGCAGCGCGCCCATCAGCGCGGCCAGCGTCGTCATCAGGATCGGGCGGAAGCGCAGGCGGCAGGCCTCGCGGATCGCCTCGCGCGGCGTCATGCCCAGCTCGCGCTGTGCATGCAGGGCGAAGTCGATCATCATGATCGCGTTCTTCTTGACGATGCCGATCAGCATCAGGATGCCGATGGTGGCGATCAGCGTCAGGTCGAAGCCGAACAGCTTGAGCGACAGCAGCGCGCCCACGGTGGCCGAGGGCAGCCCGGCGAGGATGGTGAGCGGGTGGATGTAGCTCTCGTAGAGCACACCCAGCAGCACGTAGATGACCAGCACCGCCGAGATCAGCAGCACGGCCTGGCTGCCCTGCGAATCCTGGAACACCGCGGCGTCGCCACCGTAGCTGGTGATGATCGAGGGCGGCAGCTTCAGCTCGCGCCCGAACTGGTCGATCTTGCCGGTGGCCACGCCCAGCGGAGTGTCCGGGGCCAGGTTGAACGAGATCGTGATGGCCTGCAGCTGACCCTGGTGGTTGACCGCGGTCGGCCCCACGGTGCGATCCACCTGCGCCAGGGCCGACAAGGGCACCAGCGAGCCGTTGCGCCCGCGCAGGTTGATCTTGGACACGCCATCCTCGAAGCGCCGGTCCTCGTTGGCCGCCTCCAGGATCACCAGGTAGCTGTTCGCCGAGCTGTAGATGGTGGAGACCTGGCGCTCGCCGAAGGCGTCGTACAGCGCGTTGCGCACGTCGCCGATCTGCACGCCCAGCAGGTTGGCCTTGTCGCGGTCGATGCGCAGCGAGGCCTGCAGGCCGCGGTTCTGCGAGTCGCTGGTGACGTCGCGGAAGACCGGGTCGTTGCGCATGCGTTCCATCATGCGGTTGGACCAGTCGGACAGCGCATCGGCGCTGACGCTCTGCATCGCGTACTGGTAGCGGCTCTTGCTGGCCCGGCCACCGAGCTGCAGGTTCTGGATCGGCCGCAGGTAGACCAGCATGCCGGGCACCTGCCGGACGGCACGGCGCAGCGACTCCATCACCTGCGGCATCTTCACGCGCTCGCTGCGCGGCTTCAGGGAAACGAAGATGCGGCCGGTGTTGAGCGTGCCGTTGTTGCCGCCGGCGCCGATGAAGGAGCTCACGTCCTGCACGTTCGGGTCCTTCTTGATCGCGTCGGCGATCTTGTCCTGCAGGGCCAGCATCGCCGGGAAGGAGATGTCCTCCGAAGCCTCGGTGGTCACCTGGATCTGGCCGATGTCCTCCTCGGGGAAGAAGCCCTTGGGCATCGTCGTGGCCAGGTAGCCCGTGATCACGAAGGTGGCTGCCGCCAGCAGCAGCATCACGTTGCGATGCTTCAGCGTCCAGTCGAGCGTGTGCATGTAGAAGCCATGCACGCCGCGGAACATGCGTTCGAAAGTGCGCCCCACCCAGCCGCCGGGCGTGTGCTCGATGGCGTCGCGATCCGCGTGGTTGCCGCCGTCGCTCTCCTCGTGCTTGAGGAAGCGGCTGGCCAGCATCGGCACCAGCGTGAGCGACACCGCCGCCGACACCAGCACCGCCAGCGACACCACCACCGCGAATTCGTGGAACAGCAGGCCGATCACGCCGGGCATGAAGAAGATCGGGATGAACACCGCCACCAGCGAGATCGAGATCGAGACGATGGTGAAGCCCATCTCGCGCGATCCCTTCAGGGCGGCCTGCATCGGCGGCATGCCCTCCTCCATGTGGCGCACGATGTTCTCCAGCACCACGATGGCATCGTCCACCACCAGGCCGACGGCCAGCGTGATGCCCAGCAGCGAGACGTTGTCGAGGCTGTAGCCCAGCCAGTACAGCAGCGCGATGGCCCCGATCAGCGAGATCGGCATGGTCACGGCGGGGATCAGCGTCGCCATCACGCGGTGCAGGAACAGGTAGATCACCAGCACCACCAGCAGCACCGTGAGACCGAGCGTGATGTTCACGTCGTGCATGGCCTCGCGGATCGACTGCGAGCGGTCGTTGACCACGTTGATGTTGATCGACTGCGGCAGCTGCGAGCGGAACAGCGGCACCAGCTTGCGCACCGCGTCCACCACCTGCACGGTGTTGGCGTTCGGCTGGCGCTGCACCGACAGCAGGATGGAGCGCTCGCCGTTGTAGCTGGCCGAGGTCTTGACCGACTCGTAGCTGTCCTCCACCGTGGCCACTTCCGACAGGCGCACCGGCGCACCGTTCTTGGAGGCGATGATGATGTCGGAGAACTCCTTGGCGCTCTTCAACTGCGCGTTCGCCTGGATGGTGAGCGTCTGGCGCGGGCCGTCGAGGGTGCCGATCGGCGTGTTGGAGTTGGCCGACTTGATGGCCGCGGCCAGGTCCTCGAGCGTGATGCCGCGGGCATTGAGCAGGTCGGAGTTCGCCCGCACGCGCACGGCAAAGCGCTTCTGCCCGTTGACGTTGACCTGCGCCACGCCGTCGACGGTGGACAGCGTCGGCGCGATCAGGTTCTCGGCATAGTCGTCCAGCTCCGCCAGGCCCATGGAGGGCGAGTTCAGCGCGATGAACAGCACCGGCGCGTCGGCCGGGTTGACCTTGCGGTACGAGGGCAGTTGCGTCAGTTCCGCGGGCAGTTGCCGTTGCGCGCGCAACAATGCCGCCTGGACGTCGACGGCGGCAGCGTCGATGTCACGCGACGGGTCGAATTCCAGCGTGATCTGCGAGTTGCCCAGCGTATTGACCGAGCTGATCAGCTTCAAGCCAGCGATGGTCGAGAACTGCTTTTCCAGCGGCAGCGCCACCGAGGCGGCCATGGTGTCGGGCGAGGCCCCGGGCAGCTGCGCGTTGACCGAGATCACCGGCGTGTTGTAGCTGGGAAGCGCCGAGATCGGGATCTTCAGGTAGGCCAGGATGCCCGCGACCACGACGGCTGCCGACAGCAGCACGGTCATGACCGGCCGCCGGATGCACAGCTCGGAAATGTTCATGTCGGATCCCTCTTGGCCGAAGCCACCGGGCCGGGGCCAGGGCCGGCGCCGGGCCCAGGGGCGGTGCCGGTCTGCGACCGCTCGAGGCGCACGCGCGAGCCCGGTCGCAGGTTCTGCTTGCCTTCGACGACCACGCGCTCGCCCGGCTGCAGCCCGGTCAGCGCTGCCTGGTCACCGAAGGAATAGGCGATCTCCACCGCTCGCGGCTGCACAGTGTCGCCCTTGATGACGTACACCAGGCGGCCGGTCGGGCCGGTGATCACCGCTGCCGCCGGCACCACCACGGCGCCCTTGAGTGTGCGCACGGTGACGCTGGTGTTGACGTACTGCCCGGGCCACAGCAGATTCTCGTGATTCTCGAAGGTGGCCTTGGCGCGCACGGTGCCCACCTGCGGATCCACCGTGTTGTCGACGAAGGTCAGCGTGCCCTTGAGCGGCACGGCGCGCCCGGGAATCGCGGCCAGCACCGGCGAGCGCTGCTGCGCGGCATCCAGCAGGTCCTGCAGCCGGCCCTCGGGCACCGGGAACTGCACGGCGATCGGAGTGAGCTGCGTGACGGTGACGAGGGTCGTTCCCGGTTGCGCGAGCGAGCCGGCGAAGACGGCAATGGTGCCGGTGCGCCCGAAGATCGGCGCGCGGATCTCGTCGTAACTCAGTTGCACCTGGGCCGACTGCACCGCGGCGCGGTCGGCCGCGACGGCGGCGCGCTGCGCTTCGAGCTGCGCGAGCACGGTGTCGGTCGCGCTCTTGGCGATGAAGTTCTGCGCCAGCAACTCCTCGCTGCGCTTGTACTGCCGCTCGAAGTCGGCCAGCTGGGCCTGGTCCTTCTGCTGCTGCGCCTTGGCCTTTTCCAGGTTGGCGACGTCGGCGCGCGCATCCAGCGTGAACAGCAACTGGCCCGCATGGACCGTGTCGCCCTCCTTCACGTGGACCTTGGCGACCATGTTGCTCACCTGCGGCCGCACGTCCACGCTGTTCAGGGAGACCACGCTGCCGTTGACCGTGACGGTGACCGGCACGTCCTGGCTCTGGGCCACGGCCAGCGTCACCAGGGAGGCCTGCCCGCTGGCACCTGCGCGGGGGGCACCCGCGGCACGCGACTCGCCCCCGGGCGCAGGCTGCGCAGCGCTGCGTCCGTAGAACCACCATCCACCGACGGCACAGGCCAGGACTGCAGCGGCTGCGGCAGTGTAGATTCTCTTGGCTGAAGCCATGAACGGGTCCGTCTTGCGTGTTGAAACGAGCGCTCGCGCGCAGGCCTGCAGGGGCCCTGAAAGCGCAATGTAACAGGGGGTTGCCGCAACAAGAAGTGGTACCGCCCCAGGTCCGGCGGCGCAAGTCGGCCTTGCCTGCGGATTTACGCCTGCTTTACGCGATGCCGGTGTTCAGCGCCGCGCGAGTGCCTGGTTGACGCCGAGGTTGGCCAGCGCGTCGGCCCGTTCGTTGCCCGGGTCGCCGTTGTGGCCGCGCACCCAGCGCCAGTCCACGACGTGCCCGCCCTGCAGCAGAAGATCGTCCAGACGCCGCCACAGTTCCGCGTTCTTCACCGGTTGCTTGCTGGCGGTCTTCCAGCCCTTGGCCTTCCAGCCGGGCAACCACTCGGTGATGCCCTTCAGCACGTACTGGCTGTCCAGGTAGAGCGTCACGGCGCACGGCCGCTTGAGCGCCTCCAGCGCCTGGATCACGGCCATCAGCTCCATGCGGTTGTTGGTGGTGCTGGCCTCGCCGCCATACAGCTCCTTCTGGTGCGTGCCGGAGCGCATCAGCACGCCCCAGCCCCCCGGACCGGGATTGCCCTTGCAGGCCCCGTCCGTGTAGATCTCGATCTGGTTCATTCAGTAATGCTTGTCGCCTCGGGCGCTGCTTCGCGCTGGCTGCGGTTGGCCACGGGCACCGGTGCGCGCGCGAGGCGCTTGGCCGTCTTCCACGCAGGCCCGATCAACTTGATGCCGCGCACGCGTTTGACGGCGACGATGAAATAAGCCGCGCCGAAGATCGGCCACGAGCGTTCGCCCACCGCGTCCATCCAGGAAAAGCGCTCCAGCCATTTCTCGCTGCCGAAGGCCGGCCGGTAGCAGCCGAAGCTGCTGGTCTCGACTTCGAAACTCAGAAGCCGCAGCCAGTCGCGCACCCGCCAGTAGCCGATGAACTCGCCGGCATCGGGCAGGTAAAGCTCGCCGAAACCGAGGCGTCGATAGACATGCGCGCGGCGCTGGCGCAGGCCCCAGAGGCTGGCCGGATTGAGGCAGCAGATCACCAGCTTGCCCTCGGGCACCAGCACGCGCTCGACTTCGCGCAGCGTGGTGTGCGGATCGAGATTGAGCTCCAGCGAGTGCGGCAGCACGACCAGGTCGAGACTGTTCTCCTCGAAGGGCAGCGCGCCGAAGTCGGTGACCAGGTCCGGCTTGACCAGTCCGGTGGCGGCCTCCGCCTCGCGCAGCGCCAGCCACTTGTGCGGCATGCGGTTGGTCTCGAGGGCATCGAGCTCAGGCAGGCCCATTTGGAGCGCGTGGTAGCCGAAGATGTCGCCGACCGCCTGGTCGAACTCGGCCTTCTCCCAGGCCAGCAGATACCTGCCAGGCGGGGTTTCGAACCACTGCTGCATTCCTATAATCCGGTCGCTCATGAACTTGACCCCACTGCCTGCGTTCCAGGACAACTATCTCTGGCTGTTGCACGACGGACAGCGGGCGCTGGTCGTCGACCCTGGCGACGCCGGTCCCGTGCAGGCCTTCCTGGCCGCGCACGCCCTGCGACTGGACGCGATTCTAGTCACGCACCATCACCTGGATCACATCGGCGGCGTGGCCACGCTGCGCGAGGCGACCGGCGCGCGCGTGTTCGGGCCGGCCCGCGAGAAGATCCCGGAGCCCTTCGCCCCATTGGCCGAAGGCGACCGCATCGAGGTGCTCGGACTGCCCTTCGAGGTGTTCGACGTCCCCGGCCATACCGCGGGCCACATCGCCTATTACTGTGAAGAGTTCAAGGGCGCGCCGCTTGTCTTCTGCGGCGACACCCTGTTTTCCGGCGGCTGCGGCCGCGTGTTCGAGGGCACGCCGGCGCAGATGCTCGGCTCCCTGGACAAGCTCGCGGCCCTGCCCGGGACCACCCGGGTGTGCTGTACCCACGAATACACCCTCGGAAACCTGAAATTTGCCACAGCTGTCGAGCCGGGAAATACCCAGCTGATCCATTACCAGCAACAATGCGCGCAAAGGCGCTCGCAGGGCGAGCCGACGCTGCCCTCCACGATGGCGCTGGAGAACAGTGTCAATCCTTTCCTGCGCACGCGGCAAGCGGCCGTGGCGCAGGCCGCCCACCAGCACGATGCGGCGGCGGACCCAGCAGATCCCGTCGCGGTGTTCGCGGCGTTGCGCCAATGGAAGAACGAGTTCCGATGAAGTACCAGCTACTCGCCCTGATTTCCGCCCTGGCCCTGGCCGGCTGCGCAACCACGTCGGGTCCCGACGGAGCGCTCGCCGGCGTCGAATCCCGGGAGGCGCGCACCGGCCTGGAAGCCAAGGCGCACGCTCCCGCGGTGATTCCCCAGGGGCCGATGTCGGCGATCAAGTCCTCGGAGGTGAGCTCGCAGTCGGTCGCCGCGCTCGAGCCGCCGTCCGACATGTGGGTGCGCATCCGCCGCGGCTTTGCCATGCCGCCGCTGGAGAACGATCTCGTCCACCAGCAGGAGCAGTGGTACGCGCAGCGGCCCGACTACCTGCAGCGCATGACGGACCGCTCGCGCAAGTACCTGTTCCACATCGTCGAGGAACTCGAGCGCCGCAACATGCCGACCGAGCTGGCGCTGCTGCCCTTCATCGAAAGCGCGTTCAATCCGCAGGCGGTGTCCAGCGCCCGCGCGGCCGGCATGTGGCAGTTCATGCCCGCCACCGGCAACACCTTCAACCTGAAGCAGAACATCTTCCGCGACGACCGCCGCTCGGTGCTCGACTCCACCCGCGCCGCGCTCGATTACCTGCAGAAGCTGTATGGCATGTTCGGCGACTGGCACCTCGCGCTGGCCGCGTACAACTGGGGCGAAGGCAACGTCACGCGGGCCATTGCGCGCAACCAGAGGGCCGGCCTGGGCACCGGCTACGCCGACCTGAATCTGCCCAACGAGACGCGCAACTACGTGCCAAAGCTGCAGGCGGTGAAGAACATCATCGCCAACCCGGAGCAGTTCAACGCCGAACTGCCGCTGATCAACAACCACCCGTACTTCCAGAGCGTCACGCTGGAACGCGACATGGACGTGGCCGTCGCCGCCCACCTGGCCGACATCGAGGTCGATGACTTCAAGGCGCTCAACCCGCAGTTGAACCGGCCCGTGATCCTGGCCGCCGGCACGCCGCAGATCCTGCTGCCCTGGGACAACGCCGCCGTCTTCAAGCGCAACTTCGACGCCTACAACGAAGGCAAGTTCGCCACCTGGACGGCCTGGAGCGCACCGGCCACCATGACGGTCGCCGAGGCGGCGCGCCGCACCAGCATGAGCGAAGCCGACATTCGCGCCATCAACAGCATTCCGCCGCGCATGTTGATCAAGGCGGGCTCGGTGCTGATCGTGCCGCGCACGGGCGCGGGCCAGCTCGACGTCACCAGCCACGTCGCCGACAACGCGCAATTGAGCCTGGCGCCCGAGATCGTCACCCGTCGCACCTTCGTGCGGGCCGGCCGCCACGACTCGGTGGCCAGCATCGCCCAGCGCTACAGACTCACGCCGCACCAGGTGGCCGAGTGGAACGACGTCGGCACCAGCGCTGCCTTCCGCAAGGGCCAGCAGGTGGTGCTGTTCCTGACCGTGCGCAACAACGTCGCCCAAGCGGCGCCGCGCGTCGTGGTCCGTGGCAACGCGGTGAAGACGGTGGTGGCGCGCTCGGTGGCCAAGTCCGCGCGCGCACCGGCCAAGGCTGCACCACGGGCGCCGGTCAAGGCGGCGCCGCACCACGCGCCGGTTCCGGCGAAGAAGCGCCACTGAGGATCAGGGCCTGTAAACAGGCCCTGGAGGCTTCCCGGGCGGAAGCGAAGCCCAGCCACTCGCTGCGCCGTGCTTCAGGGGCGTTTACACGGCCTTCGTTTCATCCCTCGCAGGACGGGTCCGACGACGGGCGCCGACCCGGGCTGATCTCGCGCGACAGCCGATGTCCCGACAGTGATGTCATTCACTGCAAGGAGCATCACCATGCATCGCAAGACTCTTCTCGCCACCGCCTTCACGGTGGCCCTCGTCGGCTTGGGCGGGATTGCGCAGGCGCAAACCCGCACGACCACCACGACCACGGTCATCACGGTGGCGCCGCCGGCACCGCGCACCGAGGTCGTCCCTGCCCCGCGTGCGGGCTGGCTGTGGGCGCCGGGTCACTACGAGTACAACGGCGGCCAGTACGCCTGGAACGAAGGCCGCTGGATGCACGAGCGCTCCGGCTACGAGTACCGCGAGCCGCGCTGGGTGCAGCGCGGTGACGGCAGCTGGTACCTGGTGGGCAACAGCTGGGAGCGCCGCTTCGATGACCGCCAGGCGCGCGGCCGCGACTCCGACGGCGACGGCGTGCCGGACCGTCTCGACCGCTTCCCGCGCGATCCGAACCGCAGCTGATCCCGCTTCGTTGCAAAGGGCCCGGCCGGCCTTTGCCTTGGATGTCATTTGCGTGCTTGATCCGCAATCCACGACTGCGCTCGATCAGCCGCCGCATGGATCCCGGGTCGAGCCCGGGATGACATCCTGGGATCCCGGGTCGAGGCCGGGATGGCATCCCGCTCCCAGACTACATCCCGGCTCTCACAGCTTCTCGGTCTCCCCCTGCCGCGGCTGCCACTTCATCAGGTGGCGCTCGATCACGCCGACCAGGCCGTCGAGCGCCAGCGCAAAGCCCGTGAGCACCACGATCCCGGCGAACACCGTGTTGACGTCGAAGGTGCCTTCCGCCTGCAGGATCAGGTAACCCACGCCCCGCGCAGAGCCGAGGTACTCGCCCACCACCGCGCCGACGAAAGCCAGCCCCACCGACGTGTGCAGGCTGGAGAACACCCAGCTCGTGGCGCTGGGCAGATACACCGTGCGCAGCAATTGCCGCTGCCCCGCCCCCAGCATGCGCGCGTTGGCCAGCACCACCGGGCTCACCTCGCGCACGCCCTGGTAGACGTTGAAGAACACGATGAAGAACACCAGGCTGACGCCCAGCGCCACTTTGGACCAGATGCCGAGGCCCAGCCACAGCGCGAAGATCGGCGCCAGCACCACGCGGGGCAGGGCGTTCGCCGCCTTGATGTAGGGATCGAGCACCAGCGAGGCGAGCGGCGCCAAGCCCAGCCAGAATCCGACCGCGATGCCGCCGACCGTACCGATGGCGAAGGCCAGCAGCGTCTCGATCGTCGTCACCCACAGGTGGCGGTAGATGTCGCCGGTGCCCAGATCGTGCCAGGTGCGCGCGATCACATCGATCGGGGTGGCGAAGAAGAAGGGGTCCAGGAAGCCGAAGCGCCCGCCCAGATGCCAGATCGCCAGCAGGCCGATCAGCACGCCGGCGCGCAGCGCGAACAGGGCCGTCCGGCCGATGCGCGGCTCAGCCAAGACGCGCCTGCTCATAGGATTTCAGCACCTCGGCCTTGAGGTCGTTCCAGATCCGCCGGTGCAGATCGAGGAA
>NZ_JAQGNQ010000082.1 GCF_028291745.1 Ramlibacter sp.
GCGTGAACGGCAAGCAGCGCAGCCGCTGTGCGATGATCGGGCACGCTGCGCGATCATCGCGCACTGCTTTGCGCCTGTTCCATGACGATCGCCCACGCGGACTACATCGCCGGCATGGCCAAGGGCCTGGCCGT
Organism: Ramlibacter sp.; assembly: GCF_028291745.1. Lineage (GTDB taxonomy): Bacteria > Pseudomonadota > Gammaproteobacteria > Burkholderiales > Burkholderiaceae_C > Ramlibacter. The sequence goes on from NZ_JAQGNQ010000082.1 coordinate 135, forward strand.
GCTGGAAAGCTTCGACACCCAGCGGCAAAGGCTGAACGCCACGCTGGCCGCCGAACGCGCCGGCCTCACGCGGGCGGCGGCGCGCCGCCACCTGCTGACGCTGGCGCATCTGGGCTACCTGGAAACCGACGGCAGCTGGTTCTGGCTGGCGCCCAAGGTGCTGCGACTGTCCGGCAGCTACCTGGCCTCGGCCCGGCTGCCGCGCGCCATCCAGCCGACGCTCAACCGGCTGGCCGGCCTGACCGGCGAGTCGTTTTCCGCCGTGGTGCTCGATGGCGAGCAGGTCGTGATCGTGGCGCGCAGCGGCTCGGCGCAACTGGCCTATGGGCTGCACCTGGGGGCGCGGCTGCCGGCCCACGCCACCTCGACGGGGCGCGTGCTGCTGGCCGCCAAGAGCCGCAGCGACTTCAGCGCCTGGCTCAAGGGCAGGGAGCTCGCCCGGCTGACGGCGCACACCACCACCGACAACCGCAACTTCCGGGCCCTGATCGCGCAGGTGCGGCAGCAGGACTATTGCGTCGCCAGCGAGGAGCACGAACTCGGCGTTCATGCCGTGGCGGTGCCCCTGCGCATGATGGATGGCCGCACCGTGGCGGCCCTGAACGTGGTCACCACGCGCCAGCGGGTCGAGCCGCGCTCGCTGCAGAGGGACTTGCTGCCCCTGCTGCTGGAGGCCGCGCGCGAACTGCGGGCGCTCCTCTGAACCGGTCCGCATATACATACAACGAGATATTCGTTGCAGTGCCCAGCACTGCTGCCGACAATCGCCAGCTCTGTAGAAAGGCCCGCACCATGACCTTGCGCCTCGGCGACACCGCCCCCGATTTCGTCCAGGACTCCACCGAAGGCACCATCCGCTTCCACGAGTGGGCGGGCGATTCCTGGGTGGTGCTGTTCTCCCACCCCGCGGACTTCACCCCGGTGTGCACCACCGAACTGGGCAAGACCGCGGCGCTTTCCGGTGAATTCGGCAAGCGCGGCGTGAAGCCCATCGCCGTCAGCGTCGATCCGATCGAGTCGCACCGCGCGTGGGTCAACGACATCAACGAGACCCAGAACACCACGGTCAACTTCCCGATCCTGGCCGATGCCGACCGCAAGGTGGCCACGCTGTACGACATGATCCACCCGAACTCGCTGGCCAACGCCACCGTGCGCAGCGTGTTCATCATCGACCCCAAGAAGGCGATCCGCGCCACGCTCACGTATCCTGCGTCCACCGGCCGCAACTTCGACGAGATCCTGCGCGTGATCGACTCGCTCAAGCTCACCGACAGCCACAAGGTCGCGACCCCCGCCAACTGGAAGCAGGGCGACGACGTGGTGATCGTGCCCAGCATCACGGACCCGAAGGAACTGGCCGAGCGTTTCCCGCAGGGCTTCAAGGCCGTGCGTCCGTACCTGCGCCTGACCCCGCAACCGAAGTAATGGACAAAACGAGGCCCCTGACGGGGCCTCGTCCTGTAACGCCCGCGAATTCATGAAGACCTTCAAACTCCTCCTTGCCTCCCTTGCCCTGCTGGCCAGCGGCCTCGCCTGCGCGCAGCAGCAGACCCTGCTGAACGTCTCCTACGACGTCGCGCGCGAGTTCTACAAGGACATCAACGCCGCCTTCGTGCCCTGGTACAAGAAGACCAGCGGCAAGGACGTGAAGGTCGAGCAGTCGCATGCCGGCTCCAGCGCCCAGGCGCGGGCGGTGGCCGACGGCCTCGATGCCGACGTGGTGACCATGAACACCACGACCGACATCGAGTTCCTTGCCGACCGCGGCGTGGTGGCCAAGGACTGGCAGAAGCGCTTTCCGCACAACGCGGCGCCCACCACGTCGACCATGCTGTTCCTGGTGCGCAACGGCAATCCCAAGGGCATCAAGGACTGGGACGACCTGATCAAGCCGGGCGTGCAGGTGGTGGTGGTGAACCCGAAGACCGGCGGCAATGGCCGCTACGCCTACCTGGCCGCGTGGGGCTACGTGCGCAAGAAGGGTGGCAGCGACGCGCAGGCCGCGGAGTTCGTCTCGAAGTTGTACAAGAACGTGCCCGTGCTCGCCCGCGGCGGACGCGACGCCACCACGGCCTTCCTGCAACGGAACATCGGTGACGTGCTGATCACGTTCGAGTCCGAGGTGGAGTCGGTCAACCAGGAGTTCGGTGCGAACAAGGTCGACGTGGTCTATCCCTCGATCAGCATCATCGCCGAGAATCCGGTCGCGGTCGTCGAGCGCACGGTGGCCAAGAAGGGCACCGGCGAACTCGCCAAGACGTACCTGAACTTCCTGTATTCCGAGGAGGGCCAGGAGATCGCGGCCAGGCACTACATCCGCCCGACCAACGAGGCCGTGCTGAAGAAGTACCCCAAGTTCAAGGCCATCAAGCTGTTTTCCGTGGACGAACTCTTCGGGTCCTTGTCGCAGGCGCAGAAGGTGCACTTCAGCGACGGCGGCCAGTTCGACAAGCTGTACACCGTCAAGTAAGAAACCAGAGATGAGTGGCGGACTCGCGGCGCCGCTGCCGGCAACGGCAGCGGCGCCTTCTTCACGTCGCGGCAGCCGCCGGGTGCTGCCCGGCTTCGGCCTGACCCTGGGCTACACGGTCTTCTACCTGTGCCTGATCGTGCTGATCCCGCTGTCGGCGCTGGTGCTGCGGACTTTCTCGCTCACCTGGGACCAGTTCTGGACGGCCGTCAGTTCGCCTCGCGTGCTGGCGGCATACCGGCTCACGTTCGGCGCGTCTTTCATCGCCGCCGTGGTCAACGTGGTGTTCGGCCTGCTGGTCGCCTGGGTGCTGGTGCGCTATCGCTTTCCGGGCAAGCGCATTGTCCATGCCCTGGTCGACCTGCCGTTCGCGCTGCCCACCGCGGTGGCGGGCATCTCGCTGACCGCCCTGCTGGCAGGCAATGGCTGGATCGGGCAATACCTGGAGCCGCTCGGGATCAAGCTCGCCTTCAACCGCAACGGCGTGGTGATCGCGCTGATCTTCATCGGCCTGCCCTTCGTGGTGCGCACGGTGCAGCCGGTGCTGGAGGAGTTCGAGCAGGAACTGGAAGAGGCCGCGATGTGCCTGGGGGCGACGCGCCTGCAGACCTTCACGAAGGTGATCCTGCCCTCCATCCTGCCGGCGCTGCTGACCGGTTTCGCGATGGCCTTCGCCCGCGCGATCGGCGAGTACGGCTCGGTGATCTTCATCGCCGGCAACATGCCGATGGTCTCGGAGATCACGCCCCTGATCATCATCGGCAAGCTGGAGCAGTACGACTACGGCGGCGCCACCGCGGTCGCCGTCATGATGCTGCTGTTTTCCTTCGTGCTGCTGCTGGTGATCAATGCGCTGCAGGTCTGGCAGCGAAGGAGCGCGGGAGGATGAGCGCCACCGACCTCACCCGCAAGCGCGTGAGCACCACGGAGGCCCCGTGGGTGCGCCGCACGCTGATCGGCATCGCGCTGCTGTTCGTCCTGCTGTTCCTGGTGCTGCCGCTCGCCGCCGTCTTCACCGAGGCGCTGCGCAAAGGTCTGGGCGCCTACTTCGAAGCACTGAAGGAACCGGATGCCCTGGCCGCCATCCGCCTGACGCTGATCACGGCCGTGATCGCCGTGCCGCTGAACCTGGTGTTCGGCGTTGCCGCGGCCTGGGCGATCGCCAAGTACGAATTCCGCGGCAAGGCCTTCCTGACCACGCTGGTCGACCTGCCGTTCTCCGTGTCGCCGGTGGTGGCCGGCCTGATGTACGTGCTGGTGTTCGGCGCGCAGGGCTGGCTCGGCCCGTGGCTGGCCGCGCACGACATCAAGATCATCTTTGCCATTCCCGGCATCGTGCTGGCGACGATCTTCGTCACCTTTCCCTTCATCGCGCGCGAGCTGGTCCCCCTGATGCAGGCCCAGGGCACCGACGAGGAGCAGGCGGCCATCGTGCTGGGCGCCACCGGCTGGCAGACCTTTCGCCACGTGACCTTGCCCAACATCAAGTGGGGCCTGATCTACGGCGTGATCCTGTGCAACGCGCGGGCCATGGGCGAGTTCGGGGCGGTGTCGGTCGTCTCTGGCCACATCCGCGGCCAGACCAACACCATGCCGCTGCACGTGGAGATCCTCTACAACGAGTACCAGTCGGCGGCGGCCTTTTCCGTTGCGTCGCTGCTGGCGCTGCTCGCCCTGGTGACGCTGGTGATCAAGTCGGCGGCGGAGTGGCGGCAGGAGAGGGAGATGAAGGCCGCGGCCGCCTTGCCGCCGGAGCGGCCTGGGAGTGCCGCAGCCCTCACCGCCAGCGGCCTCGAGACCAGCGGCGTCACCTCCAGCGGCCTCACCTCCAGCGCCCCTCACCCCAGCCCTCTCCCCGCAGGGGAGAGGGAGCAATACCCTAGGCGCTAGCCCCATGAGCATCGAAATCCGCAACGTCAGCAAGAACTTCGGCGGCTTCCGCGCGCTGAACGACGTCTCGCTCACCATCGCTTCGGGCGAGCTGGTCGCGCTGCTGGGGCCTTCGGGCTGCGGCAAGACCACGCTGCTGCGCATCATCGCGGGCCTGGAGACGGCCGACGCCGGCAGCATCCTGTTCGCCGGCGAGGACACCACCAGCGTGCACGTGCGCGAGCGCCAGGTCGGCTTCGTGTTCCAGCACTACGCCTTGTTCCGGCACATGACCGTGTTCGAGAACGTCGCCTTCGGCCTGCGCGTGAAGCCGCGCGGCCAGCGCCCGGGCGAGGCGCAGATCAAGGCCAAGGTGCACGAGCTGCTCGGCCTGGTGCAGCTCGACTGGTTGGCCGAGCGCTTTCCCTCGCAGCTGTCCGGCGGCCAGCGCCAGCGCATCGCTTTGGCCCGCGCGCTGGCGGTGGAGCCCAAGGTGCTGCTGCTCGACGAGCCCTTCGGCGCCCTCGATGCCAAGGTGCGCAAGGAACTGCGCCGCTGGCTGCGGCGCCTGCACGACGACCTGCACGTCACCTCGATCTTCGTCACGCACGACCAGGAGGAGGCGCTGGAAGTCGCCGACCGCGTGGTGCTGATGAATGCCGGCAACATCGAGCAGGTCGGCTCGCCGCAGGAGGTGTGGGACCATCCGGCCAGCCCGTTCGTCTATGGCTTCCTCGGCGACGTCAACCTGTTCCATGGCCGCGCGCATCAAGGCGAGGTGAGCTTCCAGGGCCTGCAGATCGATTCGCCCGAATACGCGGATGCGCAGAACGCCAGGGCCTCGGCGTACGTGCGCCCGCACGACGTGGAGGTGCAGCGCTGGACGCCCGGTGCCAGCGGCATCGCGGTCAAGCTGGCCCGCGCGATCGTCGTGGGCCCGATCGCGCGGCTGGAGCTGGTGCCGGTCGAGGGCGGCCAGGGCCGCACCGATGGCGACGCGGTGATCGAGGCGCAGATCGGCGCCGAGGAGTTCCGTGCCAAGGGCTTCCGCGAAGGCGATACCCTGGTGGCGACACCACGGCGCGCGCGGGTGTTCCTGGAGACCGGCGCCGGCATCTGAGATCATACGGACCGCAAGGAAGGATGGACATGAACGGCAATCCCATGAACTGGTTCGAAGCGGCGCCGCGGCGCATCCTGGCCCTGGTGGCCGCGATCAGCATCGCATTGCTGGCCTTCGGCCTCTACCTGCAGCACGTGGTGGGCCTGGAGCCTTGCCCCATGTGCATCGTGCAGCGCTATGCGCTGGTGCTGGTCGCCATCGTCGCCGGCGTGACGGCGGCCTTCAGGTCGCGGGGTGCGCACCTCGCGGGCGCCGGGCTGATGGTGTTGCTGGCGGGCTTCGGCGGCTTCGTCGCCGCGCGGCAAAGCTGGCTGCAGTGGTATCCGCCCGAGACAGCCTCGTGCGGCCGCGACTTCTACGGGATGATCGAGACCTTCCCGCTCAAGCGCGCGATCCCGATGATCTTCAAGGGCAGCGGCGACTGCACCAAGGTCGACTGGACCTTCCTCGGCGGTTCGATCGCGAACTGGTCGTTCCTGTGCTTCGTGTTCTTCCTCGCGGTGGGCGTCCTGCTGCTGGCGCGCCAGGCGCGGCGCCGGCCCGTAGGGGGAATGAGCGCGCCGCTGGCGGCGTAGGCGCGGCGGTGGGGTGCGCTGCGCGCATCCCACCCTACCAGGATGGTCCGCTGTAGGGCGGGATGCGCATCGCGCACCCCACTATGTTCCCCACCAAGCCTCAAAGCCCCGACGGATAAGTCTCCGCGGGCTCGCCCGCATGCCACACCGGCTCGGGCACCAGCGGCTGCACCGCCCGCGTCTCGTCGATGTGGATCATCGCGTCGAATTGCGCTGGCAGCTTGGTCTCGAAGTAGTGACTCATGCGCTCGGTGCGCGGCTGGTAGATGACGCCGATCGCGCGCTGCAGGCGCTTGGCGCGCAGCAGTTCGGCCAGCGGGGCGTTGCCGCGCAGGGGCAGCCAGAAGCGTTCCTCGCCCGCCTGGTGGAACAGGTCCTCGTAGCTGCCCTCCAGGCCCGGGCGCACCCGCTTGCGTTCCGCCGTGCCGTCCCATTCCGAGGCAGCGGTCACGGTGCCGCGATGCGTGCTGAATCCGACCAGCATGGCCTGCTCGCCCCAGCGGTCGCGGGCCAACTGGCCGACGTTCCATTCGCCCTGGTCGCCCATCTCGGTGGCACTGGCATCGCCCAGGTGCGAGTTGTGCGCCCACACGATCATCCTGGCCTGGCCGGTCACGGTCTGCAGATACTTGTCCAGGGCCTGCAGCGTCTCCACCATGTGGCTGTCGCGCAGATTCCACGAGGAGACGCGGCCATGGAACATGGTCCGGTAGTACTCCTCCGCGTTGCGCACCAGCCGGGCGTTCTGCTGGGCGAAGAACACGTCGGCGCGGTCCTCCCGGGAGCCGGCCAGCAAGTCCGCCGCGCGCCGGTTCATCTCGCGCAGCTGCTGCACCACCTCGTCCTCGCAGCTCGATTGCAGGCCGAAGCTCGCCGCGTAGCCATAGGCCTGGCTGTCTTCGCCGAAGTGGTCGAAGCACGTATAGCGGCTGCGGGCGCGCTGGGCTGCCTGGGGATCGACGCGGTCCAGGTGATCGAGCACGGCGCGCACCGAACGGTAGAGGCTGTACAGGTCCATGCCATAGAAGCCGACCTGCTGCGAGGTCGGCCGCTCGCGGTTGTGCGCGCGCAGCCACTCGACGAAGTCGCGCACCACCGTGTTGCGCCACATCCAGGTGGGAAAGCGCTCGAAGCCGGAGAGCGCCGCCGCCGCATCCGCATCGTCCGAGCGACTGCGGATGTAGCGGTTGATGCGCCAGGCGTCCGGCCAATCCGCCTCGACCACCACGGCGTTGAAGCCATGCTGCTCGATCAGCCGCTGGCTCAATGCGGCCCGCTCGGCATAGAACTCGTGCGTCCCGTGCGAAGCCTCGCCCAGCAGCGCGAGCCTGGCTTGTCCCAGCTGGCGCAGCAGGAGATCGTCTTCGGGCGCGGCGCCGGGCAGGGCGCGCAGATGCGAGCGCAGGCCCTGCAGCAGGGTCTCGTTGCGTAGCGAGGAAGGGCTCATGCGAGCAAGCTAGCGCCGCGGCCCTGGCCTGCGTGTCGGGGCGGCTGCGCCAGCGGTGTAGGACGCGCTTCGCGTCGGGCGCTCAGAAGCTGTGAATGAATGGATCGCGCCCGCGACGGGGTGCCTCAGGGTGCAGGCGAAGGCGCGTCCCGCCGCTCAGGCTGCCCGCCTGAGCAAGGGGAGCAACGCGCGCCTCGCCCTGAGGTGCCCCGCCCCGAAGGGCGAGGCCGCTGCGCGATGTTGGCGTGAGAGATGGGTCATGTGCGGCCGCGCGCGGGTGTGAGCAATTCGTTCACAGCTTCTCAGCCCAGCTTCTTGACGAACACCATGCTGCGGCGGTCCCAGTTGTACTTGCGCTTGCGCGCGTCGGGCAGCCAGTCCGGGTCGACCTGCACGAAGCCGCGCTTGAGGAACCAGTGCATGGTGCGCGTGGTGAGCACGAAGATGCTTTCCAGCCCCATGGCGCGGGCGCGCTGCTCCACCCGCCGCAGCACCTTCTCGCCGTCGCCCTGGCCCTGGCTCTGTGGCGACACGGTGAGTGCGGCCATCTCGCCCGTGCGTGCCTCGGGATAGGGGTACAGCGCGGCGCACGCGAAGATCACGCCGTCGTGGTCGATGATGGTGTAGTTGGCGATGTCGCGTTCGATCTCGGTGCGATCGCGCTTGACCAGCGTGCCGTCGCGCTCGAAGGGCTCGATCAGTTGCAGGATGCCGCCGACGTCGTCGGCCGTCGCCTCGCGCAGCTCCTCCAGCTTTTCGTCGACCACCATGGTGCCGATGCCGTCATGCACGTACACCTCCAGCAGCAGCGCGCCGTCGACCGCAAACGGGATGATGTGGCTGCGCTCGACGCCCGCCTTGCAGGCCTTCACGCAATGCTGCAGGTAGAAGCCCGTCTCGCACGGGTTCTGCGCCGGCGGCAGCGTGCGCAGCAGTTGCTCCGCCGCGGCCAGCGGCAGTTCGGTGTCGATCGGGTTCTCGTCGTCCGCGGCTTCCAGCGGCTTGACCCGCACGCCGGGGATCTCGGTGAGGAAGATCAGCTTGTCGGCCTGCAGGGCCGTCGCGACGCTGGTCGCGACTTCCTCCATGGTCAGGTTGAAGGCCTCCCCGGTCGGCGAAAAACCGAAGGGGGACAGCAGCACCATGGCACCGAGGTCGATCGTGCGCTTGATGCCCGCGACGTCCACCTTGCGCACCAGCCCCGAATGCTGGAAGTCGACGCCGTCGAGAATGCCCACCGGCCGCGCCGTGATGAAGTTGCCCGAGATCACGCGCACGGTGGAACCGGCCATCGGCGTGTTCGGCAATCCCTGGCTGAACGCCGCCTCGATTTCGTAGCGCAGCTGGCCCGCCGCCTCCTGCGCGCAATCGAGCGCCACGCCGTCGGTGATGCGCATGCCGTGCGAGTAGCGCGCGGCGTGGCCCTTGGCCTGCAGCTGCTCGTTCACCTGTGGGCGGAAGCCGTAGACCAGCACCACCTTCACGCCCATGCTCTGGATCAGGGCCAGGTCCTGCGCGATGTGCTGCAGCTTGCCGGCCGCGATCGCCTCGCCCGCCATGCCGACGACGAAGGTCTTGCCGCGGTGCATGTGGATGTAGGGCGCCACCGAGCGGAACCAGGGCACGAAGGTGAAATTGAAGATGGCGGACATGGGCGCGGGTGGTGGGAGCGCGACAGTTTAAGGGACACCCCTTCAGGGCAAAGGCGCGGCGTGCGTTATCGTCGGCCCATGGATCCCATCGCCGCCGGTTTCTGGGGGGCCTTCTTCGGAACGGCCGCCCTGATGCTTGGCATTTCCCTGGCCGTGTTCGTGCGCACGCGCCGGCAGGTCGCCCTCAGCGCCGCTTTCAGTGCGGTGGTGTGCGCCGTGTTCGTCGCCGCCTGCCTGGGCTGGTTATCCGCCAACAGTGTGCACCAGGACCGGCTGGTGGCGCTGATCGCGCCGCTCTCCGCCGGAGCGCTGTCGCCGATGCTGCTGGCGCTGCTGGGCCTGCTGCGCCAGCGACGGCCGACGCTGCGAGTGGCGAGCATCACCATGGCACTGGCCTTGGCGGTCGTTGCCGCCGGCTGGATGCTCGCTGCGCGGCAGGCGCTGATCCTCGGCTGGGCGGCAACGTTGACGGCCGCCGTGGTGATGCTGCTGGTGGCGATCCGCACGGCCTGGGTCGGCAGCCGGCTCGCTGCCGGCGCCGCCGTCGGCATGGCCCTGCTGCTGGTCGGCCTCTCGTGCCTCAGCTGGATCGGCATCGATCATTCCACGAGCTGGCCGGTGCACGCGGTCAGCGCGCTGGCCTGCATGGGATTCCTGTCGGTGATGGGCGCCGCGGCCTGGGACCGCTACTCCTACCTGCTGGAGCTGTCGGAGGTGATGGCGCACGGGCCCGCCTACGATCCGGTGACGCGCATGCGCTCGCACAGCGAGACCGGGCAGATGGTGGGCGACATGTTCTTCCACCGCGATGCGGAGGCGCGGCCGGTGGGTGTCGTCGCGGTGTGCATCGGCAATCTCTACGCACTGGAGAACCTGCACGGGCGCGCCGCCTTCAACCACGCACTGTTCATCTGCGCCGGACGCTTGCGCCGCTGTGTGCCGCAGACGGTGGAGATGGGCCGGCTGGGCGAGGACGGCTTCCTGCTGCTGACCCGCAGCATGGAGGACATGCGCGCCCTCGGGCAGCTCGCCCGGCAGATCCGCGAGCGGCTGGCGCGGCCGGTGTCGCTCAGCACCAGCCGCGACCCCGGACGCATAGGCACCACCGGCACCAACTGGGTGGCGGACATCGGCATCGGCGTGCTGGCGACCAGCACCAAGGTGCGTCCGGCGCAGGTGGTGGCCACGGTGCGGGCGATGGCGCGCACCGCCTGGACCTATCCCACGCGCGTGGCGGTGTTCGACCAGGAGGCCGGGCAGATCGCCGAACTGGCGGTCGACGAGACGCCGCTGAGCGTCTTCTGACTCTGCCCGGCGGCCCGCGCCACCGATTTGTTATCGTCGGCGCAATGGACTCTTTGGCAGCGGGCTTCTGGGGCGCCTTCTTCTGCACCGCCTTCCTGATGCTCGTCATCTCGCTGGCGGCCTTCCGGCGCTCGCATCGGCGGGTGGCCCTGATGGCGGGGCTGACCTCGCTGTTCTCCGCCGCGTTCGTGGTCGCCTACCTGGGCTGGCTGCCTTTCGAAGGCGCCGTCGAGGCCCGCGTGCTGGCGCACGTCGCCGTGCTCACCGCCGCGGCGCTGGCCTTGATGCTGATGTCGACGCTGGGCATGTTGCGCCAGACGTCGGTGGGACGGCGAGCGATCGGCGGGCTGGTGGGCGGCAGCCTGCTGGTGCTGGTGGTCGGCTGGCTGCTGGAGCCGGCGCAGTCGCTGGCGCTCAGCTCGCTGGCGGCCTTCGCGGTCGGCATGATGATGCTGGTGGTGGCCGCGCGCGGCGCCATGCGCGGCGACCGGGCGGGGTGGAGCGCGGTCGCCGGCATCTTCTTCATGCTGGTGGCGCTGGCGGGCCTGAGCTGGATTGCCCTCGATCGCACGCGCGACTGGCCGATGCACGCCATCAGCGCCAGCGCCGGCGTGGCCTACCTGTGCGTGATCGCCAGCGTGCTGTGGGCGCGCTACTCGTACCTGCTGGAGCTCTCCGAGGTGCTGGCGCACGGCCCGAGCTACGACCCCGTGACGCGCATGCGCTCGCACAGCGAGACCGGGCAGATGGTGGGGGATGTGTTCTTCCGCCGCGATGCCGAGGCGCGGCCGATCGGCGTGATCGCGATCTCCATCGCCAACCTCTACGCGCTGGAAAACCTGCATGGCCGCGCCGCCTTCAACCACGCGCTGTTCGTGTGCGCGGGCCGGCTGCGCCGCTGCGTGCCGCAGAACGTGGAGATGGGGCGGCTGGGCGAGGACGGCTTCCTGCTGCTGGTGCCCAACACGCCCGACGTCGAACGGCTGGGCCAGCTGGCGCGCCAGATCCGCGACCGCATGCTGCGGCCGGTCTCCCTGAGCACGAGCACCGATCCGGCCCGGCTCGACTCGCGCGGCACCGCGTGGATCGCCGAGCTGGGCGTGGGCGTGCTGGGCACCAGCACGCAGGTGCGGCCTTCGCAGGCGGTGGCGACCGCGCGGGCGATGGCGCGTACGGCGTGGAGCTATGGCAGCCGCATGGCCTTCTTCGACCAGAAGGCCGGCCAGATCGCGGAACTCGCCGCGCCGGACCCCGATTTGTCCCAGACCACCACCGCCGCTGCCGCCATCTGAAGACAAGGCCATCCGCGTCGTCGGATAATCGCGGGTTGCCCTCCAAGTCCGCCTTGCCCGCTCCCGTCGCCATCACCTTTCCCGAGAACCTGCCCGTCTCCGCCCGGCGCGAGGAGATCATGGCCGCCATGGCGGCGCACCAGGTGGTGATCGTCTGCGGCGAGACCGGCTCCGGCAAGACCACGCAGCTGCCCAAGATCGCGCTCGCCATGGGACGCGGCAAGCTCAATGCGCCGGCCGGCAAGGGCCGGCTGATCGGCCACACGCAACCGCGGCGCATTGCGGCTTCCAGCGTCGCCAAGCGCATCGCGCAGGAACTGCAGACGCCGCTGGGCGAGGTCGTCGGCTACCGGGTGCGCTTCCAGGACCGCCTGCAGAAGGACGCCTCGGTCAAGCTGATGACCGACGGCATCCTGCTGGCCGAGACCCAGTCCGACCCGCTGCTCAAGGCCTACGACACGATCATCATCGACGAGGCGCACGAGCGCAGCCTCAACATCGACTTCCTCCTGGGCTACCTGCGGCAGCTGCTGCCGCGGCGTCCGGACCTCAAGGTGGTGGTGACCTCGGCGACCATCGATGCGGAGCGCTTCGCCCAGCACTTTGCCTCCGCGCACGGACCGGCGCCTGTCATCTACGTCTCGGGGCGCACCTTCCCGGTGGAACAGCGCTGGCGCGCCTTCGAGGAGTCGCGCGATCACGACCTGAACGACGCGATCGCCGATGGCGTGGACGAACTGTGGCGCGGCAACGCGCCCGGCGACATCCTCGTCTTCCTGCCCGGCGAGCGTGAGATCCGCGAGGCCGCGGACCACCTGCGCAAGCACCTGTCGCACGACGTGCTCACGCGCAACGCCGAAGTGCTGCCGCTGTTCGCGCGCCTGTCGCAGGCGGAGCAGGACCGCGTGTTCGACGGCCACAGCGGCCGGCGCATCGTGCTGGCCACCAACGTGGCCGAGACCTCGCTCACCGTCCCCGGCATCCGCTATGTGATCGACACCGGCACGGCCCGCGTCAAGCGCTACAGTTTTCGCAGCAAGGTGGAACAGCTGCTGGTGGAGCCGGTCAGCCAGGCCGCCGCCAACCAGCGGGCGGGCCGCTGCGGCCGCGTGGCCAACGGCATCTGCATCCGCCTGTACGACGAGCAGGATTTCAATGGCCGGCCGCGCTTCACCGACCCGGAGATCCTGCGCTCGTCGCTCGCCGGCGTGATCCTGCGGATGAAGTCGCTGCACCTGGGCACGGTGGAGGAATTTCCCTTCATCGACCCGCCGGCGCGGCGCGCGATCGCCGACGGTTATCAGCTGCTCAACGAGCTGGGCGCGGTGGACGACGACAACGCGCTCACGCCGATGGGCGCGGAGCTCGCCCGGCTGCCGCTCGATCCGCGCGTGGGCCGCATGATCCTGGAGGCGCGCGAGCGCGGCGCGCTCGAGGAGGTGCTGGTGATCGCAGCGGCCCTGTCGCTGCAGGACGTGCGCGACCGGCCGATGGAACTGCAGGCGCAGGCGGACCAGCAGCACGCGAAGTTCGACGACGAGAAAAGCGAGTTCTCGGGCTACCTGCGTTTGTGGCAATGGCTGGACGAAGCGCGGGGCGGTCACGGCAAGGAACACAAGTTGTCCAACCGCCAGTACGAGCAGCTGCTGCGCGCCAACTTCGTCAACGTGCGGCGGGTGCGCGAATGGCGCGACGTGCACAGCCAGCTGCTGACCGTCGTCACCGAGCACAAGTGGAAACTGAACGACCAGCCCGCCAGCTACGAGCAATTGCACAAGGCGATGCTCTCGGGCCTGCTCGGGAACATCGGCTTCAAGCTGGAAGATGACGAGGCTTATCTCGGCGCGCGCGGCATCAAGTTCTACCGGCACCCGGGCGCGCACCTGAAGAAGCGCCCCGGCCGCTGGATCGTCGCCGCCGAACTGGTGGAGACCACCCGCCTGTTCGGCCGTGGCGTCGCCAACATCGAGCCGCAGTGGGTGGAGGAAGTCGCGGGTCACCTGCTGAAAAAGCAGCTGCTCGATCCCCACTGGGAAAAGAAGGCGGCGGAAGTCGTTTCCCTGGAGCGGGCCACCCTCTACGGGCTGGTGATCTACAGCGGCCGGCGCGTGCCCTTCGCGCGGGCCGACCTGCAGGGTGCGCGCGAGATCTTCCTGCGCGCCGGACTGGTGGCGGGCGAGTGGGAAGCCAAGCTGCCCTTCCTGGCGGCCAACCAGAAGCTGGTGAAGCAGGTCGAGGAGCTGGAGCACAAGTCGCGCCGGCAGGACGTGCTGGTCGACGAGGAATTGATCTACGCCTTCTACGACCAGCAGGTGCCCAGGGACGTGTTCAGCGGCGCCACCTTCGAGCGCTGGTACCGGGAGGCGAGCCGCTCGCAACCCGACCTGTTGAAGCTCACGCGCGACGAGTTGATGCGGCACGAAGCCGCCGGCATCACCAGCAATGCCTTCCCGAAGACGGTGCGCCTGGGTGGCGTGGACTGTGTCTCGACCTATCTGCACTCGCCCGGCGACGCGCGCGACGGCCTCACGGTGGACGTGCCGCTGTTCGTGCTGAACCAGGTGAACGACGAGCGCACCGAGTGGCTGGTGCCGGGCATGCTGAAGGACAAGATCCAGGCGTTGCTGAAAAGCCTGCCGCAAAAGCCGCGTTCGCGCTTCGTGCCGCTGCCGGAATCGGCCACGCGCATCGCGCAGTTGCTGACGGCGCCCGAGCGCTACGCCAATGGCAGTCTCACCGACGTCCTGCTGAAGCTGGTGCGCGACGAGACCAGCCTGGACGTGAAGCGCACGGACTTCAAGCTGGACATGGTGCCGCCGCACCTGTTCATGAACATCCGCGTGGTGGACGAACACGGGCGCCAGCTTGGCATTGGCCGCAACCTCGGAGCGCTGAAGGCCGAACTGGGCGCGAAGGCGCGCGGGGCGTTCCAGGCACTGGCGGGCTTGAAAGTCGCTTCTTCACCCTCCCCCTCCGGGGGAGGGCAGGGTGGGGGCGCGGCGGTCAGCACGGCGCCCACGGCGAAGCGCCCCCCTCCCAACCTCCCCGCGGAGGGGGGAGGAGAAAAACGGTACACCGCGTGGACTTTCGGCGAGCTGCCCGAGCTGATGGAGATCCGCCGCGGCGGCACCAGCCTGGTCGGCTTTCCGGCGCTGATCGATCGCGCCGATGCCGTGACGATCGAGGTCTTTGACGAGCCGCAGGTCGCGGCCGCGAAGCACCGCGCCGGCCTGCGCCGCCTGTTCGCGCTGCAACTGCGCGACGCCCTGAAGTACCTGGAGAAGAACATCCCCGACCTGCAGAAGATGTCGGTGGCGTACATGCCGCTGGGCACCCAGGAGGAACTGCGCGAGCAGATCGTCGAGGTGGCGCTGGACCGCGCCTTCCTGATGGATCCCTTGCCGGGGAATGCAGCCGACTTCGGCAAGCGGCTGGACGAGGGACGCGGCCGGCTCACGCTGATCGCCAACGAGGTCGCACGACTGGCCGGCACCATCCTCGTGGAGCAGGCCGCGGCGGCGCGCAAGATCAAGGACACGCGCATCCAGCCGGAGGCCACCGCCGATGCCGCGCAGCAGCTGCAGCGGCTCGTGCCCAAGCGCTTCCTGGCAGCCACGCCCTGGGCACGGCTGCAGCATGTTCCGCGCTACCTGAAGGGCATCGTGCTGCGGCTGGACAAGCTGCGGGCCGACCCCGCGCGCGACAGTACGCGGCTGGCGGAGCTCAGGCCGCAGGAGCAGCGTTTCTGGCGGCTGCTGGCCGAGCGCAAGGGGGCCATGGACGATCGCATGGAAGACTTCCGCTGGCTGCTCGAGGAGCTGCGGGTCAGCTTCTTCGCGCAGGAACTGCGCACGCCGCAGCCGGTGAGCGTCAAGCGGCTGGACAAGGCGTGGAGTCAGCTGAGTGGCTGAGACCCGCTTGCGCGCGCCCGCAAGAACCTGCGACTGCGGTACAAAACCGGATACGCATCGGCCAAGGCTCAGGCAACCTTGGCACGACCAACAAGGGGATATGGCATGGATCGACGCAGTTTCATCGGCACGTGCACGGCCGGCGCGGCGGGGCTGACCGCCGCTGGCAGCCTGTCGTCCTGGGCGGCGGACGCCAAGCCCAGGGAATACGCGCCGGCGCTGCTGATCCACGAGCATGGCGAGGCGCTGAAGGCGTCCTCGCTGAAGCCGCAGTTCAACTACATCTTCCACTATCCGTTCGAGGCGACGCCGGTGTTCCTGCTGGACCTGGGCCGGCCGGTGACACCGCACATCCTGACCACCGAGGACCGCAGTCCCTACAGCTGGCCGGGCGGCGTGGGCCACCATCGCAGCATCGTGGCCTTCTCGGCGATCTGCGCGCACCAGCTCGCGTATCCCAGCCACGATGTGAGCTTCATCAGCTTTCGCAAGACGCGGGCGCATCGTGGCGTGCAGGACGGCCTGATCCACTGCTGCGCGGAGCACTCGCAGTACGACCCGGCCCGCGGCGCCGAAGTGCTCTCCGGCCCGGCCAGGCAGCCCCTGAGCGCCGTGCTGCTGGCGCACGACCCGCACGCAGACACGCTGACCGCGCACGCCACCGTGGGCGGCGAACTGTTCGACGCGTTCTTCCACAAGTACGAGATGAAGCTCAGTCTCGACGTCGGACCGAAGGCGCACACGGCCGTCGCCGGACAGGCCGTGGTGCAGGAACTGGATCGGTTCTGCAAGAACCCGATCCAGTGCTAGGCGGCCTGTTCAGGCCCTAGGCGCTCACAGCTTCGCCAACCGGTCCAGCGCGCTGCGCAGCGTCTCGTCCTTCTTGGCGAAGCAGAAGCGCACCACGCGCTGGTCGAAGCCGCCGCCGTAGAAGGCCGACAGCGGGATGGCGGCGACGCCGAGTTCGCTGGTGAGCCATTGGCAGAACTCGGCTTCGCGCAGGTCGCTCACCTGCGCGATCTCGACGCACTGGAAGTACGTGCCTTCGCTGGGAAGCAGCTTCAGCCGGGTGCGCGCCAGGCCCGCGCGGAACAGGTCGCGCTTGCGCTGGTAGAAGGCGGGCAGCTGCAGGTACGGTTCGGGGGAAGCCATGTAGCTCGCCAGTCCGTACTGCATCGGCGTGTTGACCGTGAAGACGTTGAACTGGTGGACCTTGCGGAACTCCGCCGACAACACTGCCGGCGCGGCGACGTAGCCGATCTTCCAGCCGGTGACGTGATAGGTCTTGCCGAAGCTGGAGACGATCAGCGAACGCGCGGCCAGCCCCGCAAAGCGGGCGGCGCTCTGGTGCAACTGGCCATCGAACACCATGTGCTCGTAGACCTCGTCGCTGATCACGAACACGTCGGTGGGGGCGAGCAGGTCCTGCAGCTGCAGCATCTCCGCCTGCGTCCACACGGTGGCACTTGGGTTGTGCGGCGAGTTGACCAGGATCGCGCGCGTGCGCGGCGACAGTGCGCCGGCGATCTTGGCGAAGTCGGGACGGAAAGTACCGGGCGTCAGGGGAACGCGCACCACCGTGCCGCCGGCGAGTTCGATGTTGGGCACGTAGCTGTCGTAGCAGGGCTCCAGCACGATGACCTCGTCGCCCGGCTTCACGATCGCCAGCACCGCGGTGATGATCGCCTGCGTCGCTCCCGCCGTGATGGTGATCTCGCTGGCGGGGTCGTACTTGCGCCCGTACAAGGCCTCGATCTTGGCGGCCACCGCTTCGCGCAGCGGCGCGATGCCCGTCATGGGCGGGTACTGGTTGAGGCCCTTGCCCATGGCCTCGGTGACGGCCTCGAGCAGCTTGGGGTCGCAACCGAAGTCCGGGAAGCCCTGGCCCAGGTTGACGGCGCCCTTCTCGGCGGCCAGTGCGGACATCACCGTGAAGATGGTGGTCCCCATCGCCGGAAACTTGGTGGCGATGGGCGGGGTGCGTTCTGTCGTGCTCATCAGATATCGAAGTCGGAGCCGTGGCCGGTCATGGCCTTGGCGATCAGGTTGCGGTCGAGGCGGTCGGAAAGCAGTTCGGCGAAGCGGAACACGAAGGTTCGCAAATACGCGCCGCGCTTGAACGCGACCCGCGCCAGGTTCTGCCCGAACAGGTGGCCGAGCGGCCGCACCGCCAGGTCGGAGTTGCTGCCGTCGTCGCGCACCGCCATCTCCGCGACGATGCCGATGCCCAGGCCCAGGCGCACATAAGTCTTGATCACGTCGGAGTCGATCGCCTCCAGGGCGATGCGGGGCGTGAGCTTGCGCTGCGCGAAGGCGGTGTCGATGCGCGTGCGGCCGGTGAAGGAGGGATGGTAGGTGACCAGCGCTTCGGCGGCCAGGTCTTCCAGAGTGAGGCGCTCCTTGCGGGCCAGCGGATGCCCCTGCGGCAGCACCAGCACGTGCTGCCACTCGTAGCAGGGCAGGGTGACCAGGTCCGGGTAGTCGGACAGCGATTCGGTGGCAATGCCGATCTCCGCCACCTCGTCCATCACCATGCGCGCCACCTGGTCGGGCGAGCCCTGGTGCAGGCTCACGTTGACCTTGGGGTAGGCCTCGCGCAGCTTCACCACCGGGAGCGGCAGGACGTAGCGCGCCTGCGTGTGCGTGGTGGCGATCGACAGGGTGCCGCTGTCCTGCGCGCTGAACTGCTCGCCGATGCGCTTGAGGTTGCCCACCTCGCGCATGATCAGCTCGATGCTCTTGAGGACGTGCTGCCCCGGTTCGGTCACGCGCTTCAGGCGCTTGCCATGACGGGCGAAGATCTCGATGCCAAGTTCATCTTCCAGCTCAATGATCGCCTTGGAGACGCCCGGCTGCGAGGTATGCAGCGCCTTGGCGGCTTCCGTCAGGTTCAAGTTGCGCCGCACCGCTTCCTGCACGAAGCGAAACTGATGCAGGTTCATGCTGAATTTCTTCTAAGGGAGAAATTCATTATGCCCGCGGCAATTATTCCAGCGCAATTCTGGCGATCAGCTCCAGCACCCGGTCGTCCTCGCCCACGGGTTTCTGCAGCACGAATGCCACATCGGGGTGCGCCAGGCGCAAGGCCGCGACCAGCACCGGCAGGTCCTCGCGGGCATGGCGGCCCGCACCCAAAAACATAGGGACGATGGTGACGCTCTGCGTACCGCCAGCGACCAGGTCGGCCACGGCCGCTGGCAGGCCCGGCGTCTCGAGTTCGAGATAGGCGCAGCGCACCGGCGTGTCGGGCTGCAGCACCCGCAAGCGGGCGGCGACGGTTTCCATCGGCAGGCGCCACAGCGGGTCGCGCGAGCCGTGGCCGAACAGGACGATCGCCTTGGGGCTGCTCACCGGCGCAGCACGAGCCAGACGAAGGCGCCCAGCGAGAGCAGGGTGTAGAGAAAGCCGGGCGCCCCCGCTGCCACCCAGGGTACCCAGTTCTGCATGTTGCCGATGTAGCCGAACACGTTGTTCAGGAGGAAGAAGCTGATGCCGATCAGCACGCCCCCGAACACGTAGCTGGTGATGCCGCTCTGGCGGAAATGCAGGTAGGCGAAGGGCAGGGCCAGCACCACCATCACGAGACAGCTCAAGGGATAGAACACCTTGCGCCAGAACTCGATCTCGTAGCGCTGCGAGGTCTGCGCGTTCGCCTCGAGGTGACGGATGTACTGGAACAGGTCGAGGGTGCTCATGCGCTCCGGCTTGAGCAGCGCCACCGACACCATCTCCTGCGTGATCTCCGTGGGCCAGCGCAGGGTGGGCAGCTTCACGCGCTGCACGCGCGGGGTCTTGCCTTGTACCTGGGTGAATTCCGTGCGGTCCACGTCTTCGAGCATCCAGGCGCCATCGCCAAAACGGCCCCACGAGCCCTGCGTGAGCGACACCAGGAAGCCGCGCGAATCGGCCTCGAAGATGCGCACGCGCTGCATCTTGCCCTCGGCCGTGAGCCGCAGCACGTTGACGTTGTACGAGTAGTCGCGCTGGCGCTCTTTCAGCCAGGCCCCGGTGAGGCCGACCGACACGCCGCCGTCCATGCGCGCGCGCAGCAGTTGCGCGGTGCGGTCGCTGACCGGTGCCAGGTAATCGCCGGTGGCGAAGGTCAGCACGGTGAAGACGGCACCCAGCACCAGGAGCGCGCGCAGCGCTCGCCAGGGGCCGAGCCCGCTGGTGCGCAGGATGGTGTATTCCGAGCTTTGCGCGAAGCGCGCCATCACGAAGATGGTGCCGATCAGCACCGCGATGGGCATCAGCTCGTAGAGATGGCTCGGCAGCCGCAGGCCCACATAGAGCAGCGCCTGCGTCACGCGGTAGGCCTGGCTGGCGCGGCCCAGGCTGGGGATCTCGTCGATGAAGTCGAAGAAGAAGAACAGCGCCAGGAAGCCGAGGCTGACGAAGGCCACGGCGTAGAGGACCTCGACGTAGACCAGGCGGCGGATCGTCCTCATGCGGCGCGCCTGCGCGTGAGCCGCAGCAGCCGGCTGAAGGCCCAGCCGTTGTGCTGCCGCGCGAGCCAGAGGGAGGCGAGCAGGAAGGTGCCGCCGTGCACCAGCAGCAGGAAGGCGACGAAGCCGATGCGCCGACTGGCTATCCAGCTCTGGCCGAGGTTGAGCAGGTTGAAGTACACGATGAACGCGAACAGCGCGAAAACCAGGTTGCCGCTGCGTCCCACGCGCGGGTTCACGCTGGAGACGGTGATCGCCAGCAGCACGAAGTTGATGCCGGCCAGCGCCAGGCCGAGGCGCCAGGCGAGCTCGCCGAGATTGACCGGCGTGCGCGCGGCGCGCACCAGCGCCAGCGTCGATCGCACCTTGGCCGGGCTTTCCTCGGCGGCGCCCGCACTGCCTTCGCGCACCCGGGTGCCGTGCTCCTGGAATTCGCTGATGCGCAAGCCCTCGCCCTTGAGGGAGTTCTCCAGCCGCTGGCCGTTGTTCAGCAGCAGGAACTGGTCGTCGCCGATCGTTTCGACGTGGCCGCTGCGGGCCGAGGTGACGGTCTCGCGGTCACGCTCGAGCGAGGAGATGAAGATGTTCTTGCCCGACTTGTTGTCCGGGCTGTCCTTGTCGAGGAAGAACACGCGGCGGCCACTGGCCGACTCCTGGAACTGCCCGGGCGCCACCCGCTCGAGGTCGCCGCGCTTGCCGTAGCGGTCCTTCAGGTCCTGCGTCTGCTGGTTGGCCCAGGGCCAGATCACCAGCGCCAGCAGCCCCGTGACGGCCAGCACCGGCCAGGCAAAGCCGAACAGCGGCCGCAGCAGCGAGGACAGGCCGCGGCCGGCGCTGAACCAGATCACCATCTCGCTGTCGCGGTACATGCGCGAGAGCGTGCCCACGATCGCGATGAACAGCGACAGCGACAGGATGGTGGGCAGGTAGCCGAGCACCGTGTAGCCCATCACCATCATCACTTCCTCGGGATTGACGGTGCCGCGGTTGGCCAGGCTCAGGGTGCGGATCAGGGTCATGGTCATGACGATGGTGACCAGCACCACCAGCGAGGCCCCGAAACTGCGGGCCAGCTCCTTGCGAACGGTTGAATGGAATAACATCGGCGGCCGAGCGCGGGATGCGCGTGAACAACAGGGATTATGGACTTCGAACTCAAGACCCTCGACCTTGCAGGTGCTGCCGGCGAGAAGAGCGACGTGCTGCTGGTCCTGGTCACCGAGGGCTTCCAGGCGGGCAAGGACCCGCTGGGCAAGCTGGTGGCTTCCGCCCTGGCGGCGGGGGATCTCGAACCCAAGCCCGGCAAGATGTTGCAGGCCTACCGCGCCGAAGGCATCGCCGCGCCCCGCTTGCTGCTCGCCGGGGCCGGCGACGGCTCGGGCAAGCGCGTGCAAACCGCCGTGCAGGCAGCCGCCTCGACGCTGCGCTCGTCGACGGCTCGCAAGCTCACGGTCCTGCTGCCGGCCGGCAGCGGCGCCGACGCCGTGCGCGCTGCCGTGTGCGGCATCGCGGAGAGCAGTTACGTCTACGTCGCCACCAAGTCGAAGCCCGAAGCGCGCGAGCTGAAAAAGGTGGTGATCGGCGTGGCCGACGCTGGCGCGCAGAAGCAGGCCTTCGCCCGCGCCAAGGCCGCGGCCGCGGGCATCGAGTTCGCCCGCGAACTGGGCAACCTGCCGCCGAACTACGCGACGCCGACGCGCCTGGGCGAGGAGGCCACCAAGCTGGCCAAGACGCACGGCCTGCAGGTGGAGGTGCTGGGGCCCAAGGAGGTCGCGCGTATCGGCATGGGCTCCTTCATGGGCGTGGCCAAGGGCTCGGTCGAGCCGCTGCGCTTCATCACGCTGCGCTACGACGGCGCCGGCAAGGGCGAGGCGCCCATCGTGCTGGTGGGCAAGGGCATCACCTTCGACACCGGCGGCATCTCGATCAAGCCTTCGGCCGAGATGGACGAGATGAAGTACGACATGGGGGGTGCCGCCAGCGTGCTGGGCACCTTCCGCGCGCTGGCCGAACTGAAGCCGCGTCTGAACGTGATCGGCCTGATCCCGAGCTGCGAGAACATGCCCGATGGCGGCTCGTACAAGCCGGGCGACATCCTCACCAGTCTCAGTGGCCAGACCATCGAGGTGCTGAACACCGATGCCGAAGGCCGGCTGATCCTGTGCGATGCGCTCACCTACGCCGAGCGCTTCAAGCCGCGCGCGGTGATCGACATCGCCACGCTCACCGGCGCCTGCGTGGTGGCCCTGGGCGGGGTGCGCAGCGGCCTGTTCGCCACCGACGACGCACTGGCGCAGCAACTGCTGGACGCGGGCGACGCGGCGCTCGATCCCTGCTGGCGGATGCCGCTCGACGACGAATACGCCGAAGGCCTGAAGACCAACTTCGCCGACGTGGCCAACGTCGCGGGTCGGGCCGGCGGCGCGGTGGTGGCCGCGAAGTTCCTGCATCGCTTCACGCAGAACTATCCGTGGGCCCACCTGGACATCGCCGGCACCGCCTGGAAGGGGGGTGCGGCCAAGGGGTCCACCGGGCGTCCCGTGGGCCTGCTGCTCGAATACCTGCTGTCGCAGGAATCGGTCGGCGCTGCCCCCGCCAAGCGGGCCAGCGTTGCCGCGCCCGCGAAGGCCGCCAAGGCCGCCAGGGCCCGCACCCGCGCCCTTGCCTGAAGGACCGCACGCCGCGCATGACCGAGGTCGCCTTCCACTTCAACATGCCCGACAAGGTGGCCTATGCGTGCCGGCTGGTGCGCAAGGCCAGCCGCGCGGGAACGAGGGTGGTGGTGACGGGCGAGCCCACGCTGCTGCGATCGCTCGACACCGAGTTGTGGACCTTCTCGCCGCTCGAATTCATCCCGCACTGCCACACCGCGCAAGCCGATGTGCAGGTGCTTGCCGCCTCGCCGGTGGTGCTGGCGGAGGCGCCGCGTGGCGTTCCGCACCACGAGGTGCTGGTGAACCTGGGGGGCACGGTGCCCGAGGGCTTCGAGCGGTTCGAGCGGCTGATCGAACTGGTCTCGCTGGAGCAGGATGACCGCATAGAGGCCCGGGCGCGCTGGAAGCACTACAAGGACCGCGGCTACGCGATCGTGCGCCACGACATCGTCGCGCGGGAGGGCGCCTGATGGCCACGCGCACCCCGCCGCGCTTCGTGCCGACGCTGACCGAGGTGGTCCAGACCGGCCCCGCCCCGCTGTCTCCGGCAATCGCCGTGTCGCAGGACCAGCTCGCGCAGCGCTTGCTGCAGCGCGTGGACCTGGCGCTCGAGCGGCGCCTGCGCGAGACCATCGCCACCGTGATCCTGGAGCAGACGGCGGCGCTCGCCCCGCTGCTGCGCGACCGCATCGAGGTGCTGGTGCGCGATCTGGTCGCGCAGGCTGTCGCCGAGGAGATCGAGGCCCGTCAACGCGGCAGCGCGCCGGGCGTTTGAGTGCTAGTGCGAGCGCTTTCGCGCAGCGCACTTGCTCGGTGGTGGACGAAGCTCGCATTTGGCTGACGACCTAGACCTTTCCCTACTGGTCCAGGCGTGGAAATTGCGATAACGTCCCGCCCGTCGAGGAAGCACGGGTCTCACACTTTTCCCCCTACCGGAGGTTTTCATGCAATTCCAACTGAAATTGACGGCCGTCATGGCGATCGCTGCCCTGTGCGGCACCGTCGCTGCGCAGGAGCAGGTCGTCAAGATCGGTCACGTCGCGCCCATGTCGGGGCCGCAGGCGCACTATGGCAAGGACAACGAGAACGGCGTCCGCATGGCCATCGAGGACCTGAACGGACAGAACATCACCATCGGTGGCAAGAAGGTCAAGTTCGAGATCCAGGCCGAGGACGACGCCGCCGATCCGAAGCAGGGCACCGCCGCCGCACAGAAGCTGTGCGACGCGAAGGTGAATGGCATCGTGGGCCACCTCAACTCCGGCACCACCATCCCGGCCTCCAAGGTCTATCACGACTGCGGCATCCCGCACGTCACGGGCGCGGCCACCAATCCCGACCTGACCAAGCCGAAATACGACACCACCTTCCGCATCATCGCCAACGACAACGCGCTGGGCGCCGCGCTGGCGCTGTACGCGGCGGACACGCTGAAGCTGAAGAAGGTCGCCATCATCGACGACCGCACGGCCTACGGCCAGGGCGTCGCCGAAGTGTTCGCGAAGATCGCCAAGTCCAAGGGCATGCAGGTCGTGGCGCAGGAGTACACGAACGACAAGGCCACCGACTTCATGGCCATCCTGACCTCGATCAAGGCCAAGAACCCCGACGCGATCTTCTACGGCGGCATGGACGCCCAGGGCGGCCCGATGCTGCGCCAGCTGGAGCAGCTGGGCATGACCAGCGTCAAGTTCTTCGGCGGCGACGGCATCTGCACCCAGAAGATCATCGAGCTGTCCGGCGGGGCCAAGCCGCTGGACAACGTGATCTGTGCCGAAGGCGGCGCGTCGCTCGAGAAGATGCCTGGCGGCAAGGCGTGGCGTGACCGCTACGAGAAGAAGTACCCGAACCAGTTCCAGATCTACAGCCCCTACACCTACGACGCCACCTTCGTGCTGGTCGACGCGATGAAGCGCGCGAACTCCACCGACCCGAAGAAGTACAAGACCTTCCTGGCAAAGAGCAACTTCAAGGGCGTCACGGCCAACATCGCCTTCGAACCGAACGGCGAACTGAAGAACGCCGCGACCACCCTGTACACCTACAAGGGCGGCAAGAAGACGGCGCTGTAATCAGCTGGAGCAGGGTAACCTGCTGTATCCCAAAAGGCCGCCTCCGGGCGGCCTTTTGCATTCCGCGCCAAGCAGGCGCAGCTGTCGCCGTCCTGCCACCGGGGTGTAGGTCAGCCGGAGGTCTTTTCGTCGGATGGTTCCTACGCCCCGCGCCAGCACTGAGTTTCGGGGCCGCTAATGCTTCCTGTCGTGTTGAAGGCTGGTTGCGAAGCCGGTACCCTCCCTCAATCTGTTGGTGTGCCAACAGTTGCTTACCAATGGGGGATTACATGGAAGTTCTGGCGAAGATGCCTGCAGCCGAGCACCGCGACGGGGACGAGTTGAAACAGGTGCTGAAGGCCTTGTCGGCCTTCCGGCGGGGCGAGCCAGGGGTGAGCCTGCCGACCGAATGGGACGGGCTGCTGGGAAAGATCGCCGGCGAGTTCAACGATCTGTCCTCGCAGACTTCGCGTACCAGCCACAAGCTCAAGTCCGTGGCAGCCGCGCCGCACACCGGCTCGCGCGCGGGGCGCCGCGTCGGCGACGACAAGCTCACCGGCTTCTGGCAGGAGAACGTGGCCAGCGTCAACGCGCTGCTCGACGAAGTGGAGCTCTCGGCCGATCGCACGCGCATCCTGCTGGGCGGCCTGAGCGAGCTGAAGAAGGGCAACGTGCAGACCGAGCTGCCGCACGACTGGACGGGCCTGTTCGGCAAGGTGGCCGATGCGTTCAACGAGGTGGTCTCCGAGAACGTGCGCATGTCGCAGGAACTGGCGCGGCTGTCGCGCGTGGTCGGCAAGGAAGGCAAGCTGAAGGAGCGTGCCGCCATGCCCAGCTCGGGCGGCTTCTGGCGCGACTCGGCCGAATCGATCAACTCCCTGATCTCCGACCTGGTGCACCCGACTTCCGAAGTGGCGCGGGTGATCGGTGCGGTGGCGCAGGGCGACCTGTCGAAGTCGATGGCGCTCGAGGCCGACGGCCGCGCGCTCGAAGGCGAATTCCTGCGCACCGCCATGACGATCAACAAGATGGTGCAGCAGCTGGGCACCTTCTCCGCCGAAGTGACGCGCGTGGCGCGCGAGGTGGGGACCGAGGGCAAGCTGGGCGGCCAGGCGGAAGTGCAGGGCGTGGCGGGTACCTGGAAGGACCTGACCGACTCGGTCAACTCGATGGCCGGCAACCTCACGGCGCAGGTGCGCAACATCGCGGAGGTGACCAAGGCCGTGGCCGCGGGTGACCTCTCCAAGAAGATCACCGTGGACGTGAAGGGTGAGATTCTCGAACTGAAGAACACCATCAACACGATGGTCGACCAGCTGCGATCGTTCGCCTCGGAAGTGACCCGCGTCGCGCGCGAGGTGGGTACCGAAGGCAAGCTGGGTGGCCAGGCCGACGTGCAGGGTGTGGCAGGGCCCTGGAAGGACCTGACCGACTCGGTGAACTCCATGGCCGGCAACCTCACGGCGCAGGTGCGCAACATCGCGGACGTGACGAAGGCCGTGGCGGCCGGTGACCTGTCGAAGAAGATCACCGTGGACGTGAAGGGTGAAATTCTCGAACTGAAGAACACCATCAACACGATGGTGGACCAGCTGCGATCCTTCGCTTCGGAAGTGACCCGCGTGGCGCGCGAGGTGGGTACCGAAGGCAAGCTGGGTGGCCAGGCCGACGTGCAGGGCGTGGCCGGGACCTG
>NZ_JAQGNQ010000106.1 GCF_028291745.1 Ramlibacter sp.
GCATAAAGGCGCCGAAAGGCGCTCAAAATGGCGCGGGACGTCTCACAAGATCATGAATTCATCGAGTTTCCGCGAATCGCGCCAGGACGTGCGACTCGCGATTTCGAGTTGTTCAGACCTTCCCTAGTGTTCCGTCCCGAGGTAAGCCGCGCGCACTTGCGGGCTGGCCTGCACTTGCGCCGGCGTGCCTTCCATCAGGCGCGTGCCGAACTCCATCACCACGATGCGGTCGGTCAGGCCCATCACGAATTCCATGTCGTGTTCGACCAGCAGCAGGCTCATGCCTTCGCCCTTCAGCTGGCGCAGCACGGCGGCCAGCGCCTGCTTCTCCTTGTGGCGCAGGCCGGCGGCGGGCTCGTCCAGCAGCAGCAGCGCGGGGTCGGTGCACAGCGCGCGCGCAATTTCCATCAGGCGTTGCGGACCGAGCGCCAGGTTGCCCCCGAGTTCGTGCATGCGGTCGGCCATGCCGATACGCGCGAGCTGGCGCTCGGCCTCGGCGAACAGGCGCTTTTCTTCGGCGCGATCGGCACGCAGCATGGCACGGGCGATGCCGCTGGATCCGCGCAGGTAGCCACCGAGGGCGACGTTCTCCAGCACGGTCATCTCGGGAATCATCTTCACGTGCTGGAAGGTGCGCGAAATGCCGCGCCGGGCAATCTGCCGCGAGGGCAGGCCGCCGATCGACTCGCCGCGCCAGCGCACCTGGCCGCTGGTGAGCGAGAGCACGCCGGTGATCAGGTTGAAGGTCGTCGACTTGCCAGCGCCGTTGGGCCCGATCAGGCCGACGATGTCGCCGGCGGCAATCGAGAAGCTCACGTCGTTCACCGCGACCAGACCGCCGAACTGCTTGCGCACGGCTTCCACCTGCAGCAGCGGCTCGCCGCGCGCCGGTTTTTCGCGCGCCGGCAGCGGCGCCGCGCCCTCCCAGTCGCGCCGGCGGTCGCTGCGCGGCAGGCGTCGCTGCACGAAAGTCCACAGGCCCTCGGGCGCGTACTTCAGCACGGCGATCAGCACGATGCCGAACACGATCCCTTCGAAGTTGCCGCTGGTGCCGATCCATCGCGGCAGCAGCACCTGCAACTGGTCTTCGGTGAGCTTCACCACGCCAGCGCCCAGGAAGGCACCCCACACATGCGAGACGCCGCCCAGCACCACCATGAACAGGTATTCGATGCCCTTGCTGATCGCAAAAGGCGAGGGATTCACGGTGCGCTGGAAGAAGGCGAACAGCCAGCCCGAGATGGCCGCCAACACCGCGGCCAGCACGAAGGCCACCAGCTTGTAGCGGAAGGTGGAGATGCCCATGGCCTCGGCCATGGTGGCCCCGCTCTTCAGCGCCCGGATCGCCCGGCCCGGTCGCGAGTCGAGCAGGTTGCTGCAGGCCCAGGCGGCCAGCAGCGCAAAGGCCCAGATCACCACGTGCAGGCCACGGCCGGTGCCGAGGTCCTGGCCGAAGAGGGTGAGCGTGGGCACGCCCAGGATGCCGTCGTACTTGCCCAGGAACTCCATGTTGCCCATGGTGTAGTACAGCGCCAGCCCCCACGCGATGGTGGCCAGCGGCAGGTAGTGGCCGGACATGCGCAGCGTGATTGCGCCCAGCACCAGCGCCGCGATCACCGCCAGCGCGATGCCGACCACCAGTGCCAGCCAGGGCGAGGCGGCCAGCGTCACCGTCATGTAGGCGGCCGTGTAGGCACCGACGCCGACGAAGGCCGCCTGGCCGAAGGAGATCAGTCCCGCCACGCCGGTCAGCAGCACGAGGCCGAGGGCGACCAGTGCATAGAGGCCGATGTAGTTGCTCTGCGAAATCCAGAAGTCCGGCACGGGCAGGGCCGGCAGCACCAGCATCACGAGCGCGAACAGCGGGAAGGCGAAGCGGCGCAGCGAAGATGCCGTGGGCGCAGGACGCACCTCGGTGATGGTGGTC
This sequence comes from Ramlibacter sp., assembly GCF_028291745.1. Classification (GTDB taxonomy): domain Bacteria; phylum Pseudomonadota; class Gammaproteobacteria; order Burkholderiales; family Burkholderiaceae_C; genus Ramlibacter. The sequence continues at coordinate 1,928 of NZ_JAQGNQ010000106.1, forward strand.
TCGACCGGCGTCGTCGCGGTGGGAACGGGTGCCATCAATGTTCCTCCGCGTGCGGATCCGCGAGTGAGCGCCACAGCAGCACCGGCAGGATCGCGGAGAACACGATCACCTCCTTGAAGGCGCTGGCCCAGTAGGAGCCGAAGCTTTCCAGCAGGCCGACACCCAAGGCGCCGACCAGTGCCAGCGGATAGCTCGAAAGGCCCGCGAACACCGCGGCGACGAAGCCCTTCAACCCGATCAGGAAGCCGCTGTCGTAGAAGACCGTGGTGGTCGGGCCGATCAGCAGTCCCGACAGCGCGCCGATCAGCGCCGCCATCATGAAGGCGAGGCGGCCCGCGCCGCTGGAGGAAATACCCATGAGGCGAGCGCCCGCGCGGTTCACCGCGGTGGCGCGCAAGGCCTTGCCGGTCAGCGTGCGCTCGAAGAACAGGTACAGCAGAACGATCAGGGCGATCGAGGCGACGAAGATGATCACGGTCTGGCCGGTCAGCGCGAGCGGCCCGGCGGAAAAGCGGCTGTCCCAGAAGCTCGGGTTGCGAAAGCCCTCGGCCCCGAAGAACAACAGTCCCAGTCCGACGAGGGCGAAGTGCACGCCGACGGAGACGATCAGCAGCACCAGCACGGACGCATCGGCCAGCGACTCGTAGGCGAGCCGGTAGATCAGCGAGCCGAAGGGCGTGACCAGCGCCAGCGTCAGCAGCGCCTGCAGCGGTAGCGGCAGTCCGCGTGGTGCGGCCCAGATGGCGATGGCCGAGGCGATCACGGGCCACGCCACCGTGCGCAGCATCTGCAACGCAACGCGCCGGGGCGCCAGGTGATGCCGCACGCCGTGGATCAGGTCGCCAATGGCCGCAAGCACGGCCAGCACCAGCAGGAACCACACCGTGCCCGGCACCTTGCCGGCCTGGAACAGCGCCAGCGTGAGCGCACCGAAGGCGACGAACTCGCCTTGCGGAATGAAGATCACGCGGGTGACCGCGAACACGAGCACGGTGGCCAGGGCCAGCAGCGCATAGACCGCGCCATTGGTCAGGCCGTCGAGCGCGAGGATGCCGGCGATGGAGAGGTCCATGGAAGATCTGTTCTTTCTCCCTCCCCTTCCGGGGGAGGGGGTAGTCAGGAGACTACTTCGCGACCACGAACTTGCCGTCCTTCACTTCCAGCATCACGCCGGTGTCGTTGGTATAGCCCCAGTGGTCGTCCTTGCTCCAGTTCATCACGCCGTGGGCGAAGATGGTGCGACCCATGGTCTCCATCGCGTCGCGCAGGGCGCTGCGGAACTCGGGCGTGCCCGGCTTGGCCTTCTTCAGCGCCACCGGAACGATCTTCTCCATGACGATCGCGAAGTCGTAGGCATGCCCCGCGAACTGGCTGCGCGAACCGGCGCCGTAGGCCTTGTCGTACCGGGTGACGAAGTCCGTGGCGACCTTCTTGGAGGGGTGGTTCTCCGGCAGGGTGTCGCCCACGAATGCGGGACCCGAAACCACATACGTGCCTTCGACGTCCTTGCCGCCGATGCGCATCAGGTCCGGCGTGGCCGCTGCGTGGGTCTGGTAGATCTTGCCCTTGTACCCGCGTTCGACGATGGCCTTTTCCGGCATGGCCGCGCCGGAGCCGGAAGCGACCACCAGCATGGCGTCCGGATTGGCGGAGGTGAGCTTCAGGGCCTGGGCGGTGACGCTGGTATCAGTGCGGGCGAAGCGCTCGACCCCGACAATCTTCATCCCGTCTTTCTCGGCTTGGGCCGTTGCCGCCTTGAGCCACAGCTCGCCGTAGGCGTCGGTGTAGCCCAGGAAGCCGATGGTCTTGACGCCCTGCTTCTTCATGTGCTGGAACATGGCATGCGCCATGACCTCGTTGCCCTGCGGCAGGCGGAACAGCCAGTGGTCCTGGCCCGGGGGCACGCCCACCGGCGAAGCAGCGATCTGCAGCGTCTTGTTCTCCGCCGCCACCGGTGCCATCGCGCCGGCCACAGGGGTCAGCACCGAGCCGAAGATCACGTCGACGTGGTCCTCGGTGATCAGGCGGCGCGTGTTGCTCACGCCCTTGCCCGGATCGGAGGCGTCGTCCAGCACGATCAGGTTGACCTTCTCGCCGGCGATTTCCTTGGGGAACAGCTTCAGCTGGTTCTGAGTGGGGATGCCCAGGCCCGAGCCGGGGCCGGTGAGCGAGATCACCACGCCGACGTTGATGTCGGCAAGCGCCACGCCGGCGGCCGACAGGGCCACCGCGGCGGCGATCAGGGAACGTACGATTTTCATCTTTGTTGTCTCCGGGGTTAAACCAATGACCTTGCGGGACTGGCCAGAAGCGGCCACTGGCCGCGCTGCACTGTCCCCAACACTATTTCCTTGCGGGACTGGCCAGAAGCGGCCACTGGCCGCGCTGCACTGTCCCCAACACTATTGAGCTCAGCGCGGCGCCATGCGCAGCGCGCCGTCCAGGCGAATCACTTCGCCATTGAGGTGCGAGTTGGTGACGATGTGGGCAGCGAGCTGCGCGAATTCCTCGGGCTTGCCCAGGCGCTGCGGGAAAGGAATGGACCTGGCCAGCGACTCCTGCACGGCCTCGGGCAATTGCTGCATCAGCGGTGTGGCGAACAGGCCGGGAGCCACCGTGCACACGCGGATGCCGTGCTGGGCCAGGTCGCGCGCCATCGGCAGCGTCATCCCGACCAGCCCGCCCTTGGACGCGCTGTAGGCCTGCTGGCCCACCTGGCCATCGAAGGCGGCCACCGAGGCGGTGAACATCATGACGCCGCGCTCGCCGTCTTCCAGCGGATCGAGCCTGGCGCAGGCCGCGGCAAACAGGCGGCTTGCGTTGTACGTGCCGACCAGGTTGATGTTGACGACGCGCGCGAAGTCTTCCAGCGGCGCGGCGCTGCCGTCCTTCTGCACGACGCGCTTGGCCGAGCCGATGCCGGCGATGTTCATCAGGATGCGGGCGGGCCCGTGCTGGTCGGCGGCCTTGGCGATGGCCGCGGCCATGCTCTGGGCATTGGTGATGTCGCACTGGCAGGCCACGGCGCAGCCGTTTCCATATTGCTCGTCGATGTCGGCGGCGACCTTCTCGGCCTGTGCGAGATTGAGGTCGAGGACGGCGACCTTGGCCCCCAGGCGCGCGAGTTCGCGCGCGGTGGCCTCGCCCAGTCCGGACGCGCCGCCCGTGACCAGCGCGGCCTGTCCCTGGATATTCATGCGTTCTCCTTGGTCGGCTTGAGCGTGAAGGGCAGCAGGTCGTCGTGAAACGCCTGCACCAGCGCGTCGCGGTGCTTGAGCACGGCGCGTTGGTTGATCGAGCCCTTGTCCGTGACTTCGCCCTTGTCGATCGACGGCGGCTCGTACAGCAGGTACAGCCGTGCCACGCGGTTGGCGCTGCCCGTGGCCTGCTTCGCCAGCGCGTCCAGCAGGTCCTCGAAGTGGTCCTCCACGGCGGCGCTTTCCAGCACTTCCTTCAGCGGCACGTCGGCGCCCAGGTGCGGCGCGAGCTGGCGGATCTTGGGCGTGGGGAACAGCAGGGCGCCGACCTCGTTGCGGTTGATGCCGGTGATCACCGCGTCCTGCACGTAGGGTGCGCCGGCGGCGATGAGCTTCGCGCGCAGCGGGCCGACGCTGACGAAGGTGCCGGTGGCAAGCTTGAAGTCTTCGGCAATGCGGCCGTCGAATTTCAGGCCGAGATTCGGATTGGCTGCATCGATCCACAGCACGGCGTCGCCGGTGGACAGGAAGCCTTCCTCGTCGAAGCACTCCTGGGTCGCTTGCGGATTGCGCCAGTAGCCGGGCGTGATGTTCGGGCCCTTGTAGCGCACCTCGGTCTTGCCGTCGACGGGCACCAGCTTCAGCTCCATGCCGGCGCAGGGCAGGCCCAGGTAGCCGGACTTCACGTCGGGGCTGGTGATGAAGATCGCGAACGGCGACGACTCGGTCATGCCCAGGCCCGTGCCCATCACGATGCGCTCGCCGATCTCCGCCTCCTGCACCTCGTGCAGCAGGTCCCACACCGGCTGCGCCAGCGCGGCGCCCGAGTAGAAGAACATGCGCAGTCGCGAGAGCAGGTTGCGGCGCAGGATGGGGTCGGCCTTCATGGCATGCGCGATGGCCTCGAAGCCGGTCGGCACGTTGAAGTACACCGTCGGCGCGATCTCGCGCAGGTTGCGCAGCGTCTCGGCCATCAGCGCCGGGGTCGGCTTGCCATCGTCCACGTAGAGGGTGCCGCCGTTGTAGATCACGAGGCCGACGTTGTGGTTGCCGCCGAAGGTGTGGTTCCAGGGCAGCCAGTCGACCAGCACCGGCGGCTCCTGCGCCAGCACCGGCATCGACTGCCGCATCTGCTGCTGGTTGGCGCACCACATGCCGTGCGTGTTGATCACGGCCTTGGGCAGCTTGGTGGAACCCGAGGTGAAGAGAAATTTGGTGATGGTGTCCGGGCCGGTCGCCTGCATGGCGCGCTCCACCGCCTCGGTCGGCGTGGTGGCCAGCAGCGAGGTGAGCGGCGTCACCGCGCGGCCGAAGGCCTGCACATCGTCTGGCTGCGCCGGGTGCAGTTCGCCCACGACCACCTCGGTGTCCGCCGGCACGGTGGCCGCGATCGCCTGGGCATAGCGCGAGTCGGTGGCGTAGACGAGGCCCGGCGTCAGCGTCTGCAGCACGTGGCGCAGCTTGTCGTAGTCCTTGCTGATGGTCGAATAGGCGCAGGACACGGGCGAATAAGGCACGCCCACATAGAGGCAGGCCAGCGCGATCAGTGCGTGCTCCAGCCCGTTCTCGCACAGGATCGCCACCGGCCGGTCCGGCCCCAGGCCGCGATCGAGCAGCGCCTGGCCGACGCGGCGCGCGTTCTCCACCGCCTGCCGATAGGTGACCGTGATCCAGTCGCCGGTGCCGCCGTCGGCCAGCTTGCGGCGGCGCGCGATGAACACGCGATCGGGCGCCGTCTCCGCCCAGTGCACGAGGCGATCCGTCATGCGCGCCGCGTGCGGCTGCAGTTGCTGGTCGGCGCGCAGGTAGGCGATGCCGCCCTCGCCCTCGCGCACCAGCGCGCGGGTGACACCAAACTCCAGGCTGCGATAGCGGGCGGGCTGTGGGGCCGTCATGGTGTGCCTCGTCTCAGCTCTTGCCGATCTTGGCGGCGCGGCCTTCGAGGAAGTCGCGCACGCGCTGCTTCGCCTCGGGTGCGCTCTGCGCGATCGCCGCCATCAACGCTTCGGTGAGGAACCCCTGGTCGGCGGGTTGTTCGGCGATGCGGGGCAAGGCGTGCATCAGCGCGTAGTTGGTCAGCGGCGCGTTCTGCGCCACGCGGCGCGCGATTTCCACCGCCCTGTCGAACGCCGTGCCGGCCGGCACCAGGTACTGCGCGAAGCCGGCGCGCTCGCCTTCTTCGGCCTGGTAGACGCGGCCGGTCATCATCATGTCCGCCATGCGCGCGGCGCCGATCAGGCGCGGGATGCGCACCGCGCCACCGCCGCCCACGAAGATGCCGCGCGCGCCCTCGGGCAGCGCGTAGAAGGTGGTGTCGTCGGCCACGCGGATGTGGCAGGCCGCGGCGAGTTCGAGACCGCCGCCGACCACCGCGCCGTGCAGCGCCGCAATCACCGGCACCGGGCCGTACTGCACTTGTTCCAGCGCCGCGTGCCACATGCGCGAATGATGCAGGCCCGCGCCGGCGTCCCGCTCCTTCAACTCCGACAGGTCGAGCCCCGCGCAGAAGTGGTCGCCCGCGCCAGCGAGCACGGCGGCACGCACCGTGGCAGGCAGGGTCTGGAAGGCGTCGCGCACGGCGAGCACCAGGCCGTCGGACAACGCGTTGCGCTTGGCAGGGCGGTTCAGGCGCACGACGGCGAGGTCGCCGTCGATGTCCAACTGGAGGTCTGGGTGGGTGGTCATGGAGGTTTGCGGAGTGGGAGAATTATTGTTATAAACAATAACGATATCAACCAAAGCCGCCCTAGGACTTACCCTAGGTACCACGCGCAAGCCAGGAGACAAGCCCCGCCATGGACCACGCCAACCTGATCGCGATCGACGTCCACACGCATGCCGAAGTGAGCTGCTGGAATCCCTTCGACAACTACGGCGAGGAGTACGACCGCGCCGCCGACAAGTACTTCCGCTCCAGCCGCCGGCCGACCATTGCCGAGACCATCGCGTATTACCGCGAGCGCAGGATCGGGCTCGTGATGTTCACGGTGGACAGCGAGTCCAAGCTCGGTCGCCGCCGCATCCCGAACGAGGAGATCGCCCAGGCGGCGCGCGAGAACAGCGACATGATGTGCGCCTTCGCCAGCATCGATCCGCACAAGGGGAAGATGGGCGCGCGCGAGGCCGAGCGCCTGATCGAGAAGGAAGGCGTCAAGGGTTTCAAGTTCCATCCCACGGTGCAGGGCTACCACCCGTACGACAAGATGGCCTGGCCGATCTACGAGGTGATCAACGCGCACAAGCTGCCGGCGATCTTCCATACCGGCCATAGCGGCATCGGTTCCGGCATGCGTTGCGGCGGTGGCCTGCGGCTGGAGTACAGCAACCCGATGCACCTGGACGACGTGGCGATCGACTTCCCCGACATGCAGATCGTGATGGCGCATCCCAGCTTCCCGTGGCAGGACGAGGCGCTCTCGGTCGCGACGCACAAACCCAACGTGTGGATCGACCTCTCGGGCTGGAGCCCGAAGTACTTCCCCAAGCAGCTGGTGCAGTACGCCAACACGCTGCTGAAGGACCGCATCCTGTTCGGCAGCGACTATCCGCTGATCACGCCGGAGCGCTGGATGAAGGATTTCGAGGAGGCCGGCTTCAAGCCGGAGGTGATGCCGGGCATCCTGAAGGGCAACGCAGTGCGCCTGCTGGGCCTTGCGTGAATCCGAGTCCACGAAGTCGGAAGCCTCCGACAGGCTGACGGGGCGCAATCGCACTCCACGCGCTGCAACTCCCCGGCGCACCTTTGTTCAAACCAGGGATGACGCAGCCTGATGCCAGCGGAGGGAGGGGACCTATCTGATGGTGGACTACCTCATCGGCGTGGACGGTGGCGGCAGCGGGACCCGCGCGCTCATCCACCGCAGCCGCGGCGACATGGTGGCCACCGGCCAGGCAGGTCCGTCTGCGCTGCAACAGGGCGTCGCGCAAGCCTGGGACAACGTGCTTGCCGCGATCCGCGACGGCTTCGCGGCGGCCGGCATTGCGGCGCCATCGTGGAACCGATGTGTTGTTGCGGCCGGTATTTCCGGAGTCAGCCACGGGCCGTGGCGTGACGCCTTCCTCTGCGGCGACCCGGGCTTCGCGCAGCTCGAGGCCGAGACCGATTCCTTCACCATGCTCATGGGCGCGCACGGCGGGCGGCCGGGCGCCATCCTCATCGCCGGCACCGGCAGCATCGCCGAAGCGCTCCGCGCCGACGGCAGTCGCGCTACAGTGGGCGGATGGGGATTTCGCGTGGATGACGAAGGCAGCGGTGGCTGGCTCGGCCTGCTGGCGGTGCGGCATGGCCTGGCTGCCTTCGACGGCCGGGTCAACGCCAGCGCGCTGGCGCGGCGCGTGTGGATGCATTGCGGCGACGACCGCGAGACCCTGCAGGAATGGTGCGGCAACGCCGGTCAATTCGAGTTCGCGCAGCTCGCGCGCGCCGTCTTCGAATGCGAGGACCGCGATCCCGCCGCCGCCGGACTGCTGCAGCAAGCCGTCGATGCGCTCGAGGAACTGGCCCTGGCCATCGACCCGCGTGGTCGCCTGCCGCTGGCCATCAGCGGCAGCATCGGCGAGCGGTTGGCCGCCCGCATGCGCCCGTTCGTGCGCAGCCGCATCATCCCCGCGCAAGCCGGTGCGGCGGAGGGCGCCCTGATGCTGGCGCGCCGGCTCGCGCAGCCCGCCGCGCAAGAGGCCGTGTGAGCCGTACGCTGACCGGCCGCATCGTCACGCCCGAGGGGCTTCTGCAGGGCGTGCTGCGCATCGCCGACGACGGCCGCATTGCCGGCATCGAAGGCACGCCGCTAGCTCCGCAACGCGCCCGCGAACCCGGCGCGCCGCTGCTGTTGCCCGGCTTCATCGACCTGCACGTGCATGGCGGCGCCGGCCGCGACATCATGGAAGGCGGCGACGCCGCGCTGCAGGTGGCGCGCAAGCACGCCGAGCACGGCACCACCGCGCTGCTGGCCACCACGATGACCGCGCCGATCGAGGACCTGCGTGAAGCGTTCGCCGCGGTGAGTGCCTTGTGCGAACGTCCGCAGCCCGGCGCTGCGCGCGTGCTGGGCATGCACCTCGAAGGCCCTTACATCAATCGCGGCAAGCTCGGTGCGCAACCCGATTTCGTGCGACCCGTGTCCTTGCCCGAATTGCAGGAGTTGCATGCGCTGGCGCCGATCCGCCTGCTGACGTTGGCCCCCGAAGTGCCCGGCAACCTCGATGCGATTGCGCAGCTCGTGGCCGCCGGCTTTCGCGTGCAGATCGGCCACACGCTGGGCACCTACGAGGACGGCGTGGCGGCGCTGGCACGCGGCGCGCGCGGCTTCACGCACCTGTTCAACGCGATGACGCCGCTGCACCACCGCATGCCCGGCATGGTGGGCGCGGCGCTGGCGCACGCGGAGTTCGCCGAGATCATTCCCGATTTGCTGCACGTGCATCCGGGCGCGATCCGCGCCGCGCTGCGCAGCATCCCCTGCCTTTATTGCGTCACCGATTCGACCGCCGCCACCGGCATGCCGGATGGCGAATACAAGCTGGGTCGCCAGCCCGTCACCAAGTGCCTGGGCGGTGTGCGGCTGGCCGACGGCACGCTGGCCGGCTCCACGCTCACCATGGACCGCGCGCTGCGCAATCTTGTCGATGCGATCGGCGTGCCTTTGCTGGATGCGGCGCGCCGTGTCGCCACGAATGCAGCCGATTTCCTCGGCCTGGCGGACCGCGGCCGCTTGACCGTGGGCGCGTGGGCCGACGTGGCCGTGCTCGATCGCGACCTGCAGGTGCAGGACGTCTACATCCAGGGAGGAGTCTCCGATGTCGCGCATGCTCGATGAGGCGCGCGAGGCGCCGGCCGCCGTCGCCCGCCAGCTGGCCGCGGACGGCGATCGCTGGCAAGCCTTTGGCGAGCGCCTGCGCGCTCAGCCCCCGGCCTCGCTGCTGACGATCGCCCGCGGCAGCTCCGACCACGCGGCGCACTACGCGGCCTACCTGGTGATGGCGCGGCTCGGCCGGCTGGTGACCTCGATGCCGATGTCGCTGATCACCCTGTACCAGTCGAAGATCCGCTGCACCGGCCTGGCATCGCTTGGCTTTTCGCAATCGGGCCAGAGCCCGGACCTGGTCGGCCCGACGCAATACTTTCGCAACTGCGGCGCGCTGACCTGTGCTTTTGTCAACGACCCTGAATCGCCGCTGGCGCAAGCCGCGGAGTGGTTGTTCCCGCTGCATTGCGGGCCGGAAAAGAGCGTGGCCGCGACCAAGAGTTTCATCGCGCAACTGGTCGCGGGTGCGCGCTTCACGCAAGCCTGGCAGGATGATGCAGCCTTGTTCGCTGCCTTGCAAGAGTTGCCGCAGGCGATGGAGCAAGCGGTGCGCGCCGATTGGTCAGCTGCACTTGCCGTCCTACAGGAGGCGGACCGCCTTTTCGTGATCGGCCGCGGCCTCGGCTTGCCGGTGGCGATGGAAGCGGCGCTGAAGTTCAAGGAGACCTGCGGCATCCAGGCCGAGGCCTTCTCGGGCGCCGAGATCCAGCACGGGCCGATGCGGCTGATCGGGGAGGGCTATCCGCTCCTGATTTTCGCGCCGCGGGGGCCGGCGCAGCAAGGCCTGCTGGAGCTCGCACGCACCATGCGCGAACGTGGTGCGCACGTCTTGCTTGCGGCGCCCGCCGGCACGCCCGATGCGAACCTGCCGCTGGTGCAAAGCGCGGTCGCCGAGCTCGATCCCGTGTGTGCGATCCAGAGCTTCTATCCGATGGTCGAAGCGCTTGCACGCGAACGAGGCAACGACCCTGACAGCCCCCCGCACCTGAAGAAGGTCACGCGCACGCGCTGACCCCCTCGCGCCGGTGTCGTTTACACGCGAATCTCGTATTCCCCTAGCAACTCGCGCCTCTTGTTTTTATCTACCGTTCACCTACAGTGAAGTCGGCGTTTGGCCTACATTGACCGTTCAGGCAGAACGCCGTCGTCGGAGTACAGTGACAGCGCACTGACAGGGGCTGACAGTGCGCAAACGAAGGAGGCTTCATGGACGTCGTCCGCAATTTCCTCACGCGTTATGAAACCAAGCGAGAGGAAGAGTTGTCGATCGAGGAATACCTCGACCTCTGCAAACGGGAGCCGCTGACGTATGCGACGGCCGCCGAGCGCATGCTGGCCGCCATCGGCGAGCCGGAAATGGTCGACACGCGGCACGACCAGCGTCTGTCGCGGATCTTCGGCAACAAGGTGATTCGCAGCTACCCCGCATTCAAGGATTTCTACGGACTCGAAGAGCCGATCGAACAGGTCGTCTCGCACTTCCGCCATGCCGCGCAGGGCCTGGAAGAAAAGAAGCAGATCCTGTATCTGCTGGGCCCGGTGGGCGGCGGCAAGTCGTCCATCGCCGAAAGGCTCAAGCAGTTGATGGAGCAGGTGCCCTTCTATGCATTGAAGAACTCGCCGGTCAACGAATCGCCGCTGGGTTTGTTCAGCAACGACGAAGACGGCCCGCTGCTCGAACAGCAATTCGGCATTCCGCGGCGCTACACTCAGCGCATCATGTCGCCGTGGGCCGTCAAGCGCCTGGAAGAATTCGGCGGCGACATCCGCAAGTTTCGGGTCGTCAAGCGCTATCCGTCGATCCTCAAGCAGATCGGCATCGCCAAGACCGAGCCGGGCGACGAGAACAACCAGGACATCAGCTCGCTGGTCGGCAAGGTCGACATCCGCAAGCTCGAAAGCTTCGCGCAGGACGACCCCGATGCCTACAGCTATTCCGGTGGCCTGTGCCTGGCCAACCAGGGTCTGCTCGAATTCGTCGAAATGTTCAAGGCGCCGATCAAGGTGCTGCACCCATTGCTCACGGCGACGCAGGAAGCCAACTTCAAGGGCACGGAAGGCTTCGGCGCGATTCCTTTCGACGGCATCGTGATGGCCCACTCCAACGAGAGCGAGTGGAAGGCTTTCAAGAACAACAAGAACAACGAGGCTTTCCTCGATCGCATCTACGTGGTCAAGGTGCCTTACTGCCTGCGCGTCACCGAAGAAGTCAAGATCTACGAGAAGCTGATCCAGAACTCCTCGCTGCAGGACGCCGTGTGCGCGCCCGGCACGCTGAAGATGATGGCGCAGTTCTCCGTGCTTACCCGCCTGAAGGATCCGGAGAATTCCAGCATCTTCTCCAAGATGCTGATCTACGACGGAGAGAACCTCAAGGACACGGACCCCAAGGCCAAGAGCTACCAGGAGTACCGCGACTACGCCGGCGTCGACGAGGGCATGAACGGCATCTCGACGCGCTTCGCCTTCAAGATCATCTCCAAGGTCTTCAACTTCGGCTCCGACGAAGTGGCGGCCAACCCCGTGCACCTGATGTACGTGCTCGAGCAGCAGATCGAGCGCGAGCAGTTCCCGGCCGAGACCGAGCAGAAGTACCTCTCCTACATCAAGGAACACCTGGCCGCCCGCTACGCGGAATTCATCGGCAAGGAAATCCAGACGGCGTACCTCGAGTCCTATTCGGAATACGGCCAGAACATCTTCGACCGCTATGTCACGTACGCCGACTTCTGGATCCAGGACCAGGAGTTCCGCGACACCGATACCGGCGAGATCTTCGACCGCTCGGCGCTGAACGCCGAACTGGAAAAGATCGAGAAGCCGGCGGGCCTGAGCAATCCGAAGGACTTCCGCAACGAGATCGTCAACTTCGTGTTGCGGGCGCGGGCCAACAACGCGGGCAAGAATCCGGTGTGGACGAGCTACGAGAAGCTGCGCACGGTGATCGAGAAGAAGATGTTCTCGAACACCGAGGAACTGCTGCCGGTGATCAGCTTCAATGCCAAGGCTTCGGCCGACGAGGCCAAGAAGCACGAGGACTTCGTGAACCGCATGGTCGAAAAGGGCTACACGCGCCGGCAGGTCCGCCTGCTTTGCGAGTGGTACCTGCGCGTGCGCAAGAGCTCCTGATAGCGCCGGGCCAGCACTTGAACAGAGGAAGGACCGCCCAGTGAGCAACAGAAGTGGTGGCGAGCGGTCCATGCTCCACCAGGTCATAGACCGCCGCCTCTCGGGCAAGAACAAGTCGATCGGCAATCGCGAGCGCTTTCTGCGCCGTTATCGCGAGCAGATCAAGGAGGCGGTGCGCAAGGCGGTCGGCGACCGCGGCATCCGCGACATCGAGGAAGGCGCGGACATCACCCTGCCCAAGCGGGACGTGTCCGAGCCGACCTTCGGGCACGCGCCCGGCGGCAGCCGCGAACTGGTGCACCCGGGCAACCAGGAATACATCCGCGGCGACCGCATCCAGCGGCCGCAGGGTGGGGGCGGTGGCGGCTCGGGCGGGCCGGGCGCTTCGCAGGACGGGCAGGGCGAGGACGACTTCGTCTTCCGCATCAGCCGCGAAGAGTTCATGAACTACTTCTTCGACGACCTGGCGCTGCCCCGAATGATCCGCACGCAGCTGCTGGCCGACGTGCCCGAATGGAAGTACCGTCGCGCCGGCTATGTCTCTCAAGGCAATCCCACCAGCCTGCACATCGTGCGCTCCATGCGCACGGGCCTGGCGCGGCGCATTGCCATGGGCGGCGACTCGCGCATCGAACTGCGCCGTGCCGTGGAGCAGCTCGAAGAGAAGGAAAAGGACGGCAGTGCATCACCGTCCGACCTGGAGTTGCTGCGCAAGGAAGTCGCCGAATTGCGCCAGCGCATGAAGCGCGTTCCCTTCCTCGACCCGTTCGACCTGCGCTATCGCAATCGCGTCAAGGAGCCGATGCCCACCAGCAAGGCGGTGATGTTCTGCCTGATGGACGTCTCCGGCTCGATGGACGAATCGCGCAAGGACCTGGCCAAGCGCTTCTTCATCCTGCTGTACCTGTTTTTATCGCGTCACTACGAAAAGACCGAGGTGGTGTTCATCCGCCACCACACGCAGGCCGCGGAAGTGACCGAAGACGAGTTCTTCCATGCCACCGAAAGCGGCGGCACCGTGGTCTCTTCGGCCTTGACGCTGATGAACGAGATCATCCGCGCCCGCTACATGGGCAGCGAGTGGAACATCTACGGGGCGCAGGCCTCGGACGGCGACAACTGGCAGCAGGACTCCTCCAAGTGCCGCGAGTTGCTGGACCACAAGATCCTGCCGCTGGTGCGCTACTACGCCTACGTGCAGGTGGCCGACGAGGACCAGAACCTCTGGGAGGAATACACGCGCGTGCGTGACGCCAACCAGCACTTCGCGATGCAGAAGATCGTCACGCCCTCGCAGATCTTCCCGGTGTTCCGGGACCTGTTCAAGAAAACTCCGCAGGCCGCATGATGGAAGCATTGTTGACCCCCGCCGATGCGAAGCAGGAGCCGCGCAAGCGCCTGCCCAGTCCGTCCGACTGGAACTTCGAGCTGATCGAAACCTACTTCCAGGCGATCCGGCGCACCGCCGAACGCTTCGGCCTGGACACCTATCCGACGCAACTGGAACTGATCACCGCGGAGCAGATGCTCGATGCGTATGCCTCCGTCGGCATGCCGGTGAACTACCGCCACTGGTCCTACGGCAAGCACTTCATCCAGAGCGAGAAGAGCTACCGCCGCGGCCACATGGGCCTGGCCTACGAGATCGTGATCAACTCCGATCCGTGCATCGCCTACCTCATGGAGGAGAACACGATGCCGATGCAGGCGCTGGTGATAGCGCATGCCTGCTTCGGCCACAACTCCTTCTTCAAGGGCAATTACCTGTTCCGCATGTGGACGGACGCCAGCTCGATCATCGACTACCTGGTGTACGCCAAGAGCTTCGTCTCCGAATGCGAGGAGCGCCATGGCATCGAGGCCGTGGAGCAGGTGCTGGACGCCTGCCATGCGCTGATGAATTACGGCGTCGACCGTTATCGCCGGCCGCAGAAGATCTCCATGATGGAGGAAGAAAACCGCCGCAAGGACCGCGAGGCCTACCTGCAGCAGCAGGTGAACGACCTGTGGCGCACGCTGCCCACCAAGGCGGGCAAGGCCGCCGAGAAGAAGACGCGGCGCTTCCCCGAGGAGCCGCAGGAAAACATCCTGTACTTCATCGAGAAGAACGCGCCGCTGCTGGAGCCGTGGCAACGCGAGATCGTGCGCATCGTGCGCAAGGTGGCGCAGTACTTCTATCCGCAGCGGCAGACGCAGGTGATGAACGAGGGCTGGGCCACGTTCTGGCACTACACGCTGCTGAACGCCATGTACGACGAGGGCCAGCTCTCCGACGGCTACATGATGGAGATCCTGAGCTCGCACACCAACGTGGTGTTCCAGCCGCCGATCACGCACCCGGCCTACAGCGGCATCAATCCCTACGCGCTGGGCTTTTCGATGTTCACGGACCTGCGCCGCATCTGCGAGAAGCCGACGGACGAAGACCGCAAGTGGTTCCCCGACATCGCGGGCAGCGACTGGATCAAGACGCTCGATTACGCGATGCGGCACTTCAAGGACGAAAGCTTCATCGGCCAGTACCTGTCGCCCAAGCTGATGCGAGACCTGCGCCTGTTTGCCGTGCTCGATGACGCCGCGCAATCCGAACTCGAGGTCGCCGCCATCCACGACGACAACGGCTATCGGCGCCTGCGCGAGTCGCTCTCGCGGCAGCACGACCTGAGCTGGCGCGAGCCGAACATCCAGGTGTGGAACGTCAATGCCCGCGGCGACCGCTCGCTCACGCTGCGCCACGTCCGCAACGCGGACAGACCGCTGGATAACGGCGCCGAGGAAGTAGTGAAGCACGTCGCCCGCCTGTGGGGCTTCCGCGTGCGGCTGGAGAGCGTGGACGGCCACGAGCGCGTGATGCAGCACTGGGAAGTGACGCCGCCGCAGCATCACTGAGGCTTGCTCGCCAGTGAAAGAAGCGCCGCACCCGCGGCGCTTTTCATTGGGTCTTGCTCCCTCCCCCTCCGGGGGCGGGCTGGGGTGGGGGCGCTCCGGCGCTCACCTCACCTGATTCGACGTGGATGTGCCCCACAATCCGCCCCCCATGCCCCGCAGCGATGCCGCCAGCCGGCCGCGGCACACGCGTGACCTTATGCTGTCAAGGCCCAAGTCCCACTGCGGCTCCGTGAACTGGTGCACTCAATGAATCACGGACCGGCTTTGCGGCACGGTGAGCAACCCAACGCGCCGCACCGGCACCCGCTGGCGCCTCTATACTGCAAACGACTGGATTTGCAGTATAACTCGCGATATACTGCAGCCGTAATCAGTCGCAGTATAACTTTCCGTGCCCGGGCCAAGCCACCTCTTCGCCAACCTGTCCGCCTCCGCGCAGACGAACTTCGCCGAGCTGTTCGAGCAGGTCCAGGCTGCCGCATTCGACCGATCGGTCCGGGATCTTCCAGGCTCCTTCAACAAGAAGGTCATCAAGGGCCGGGAGTATTGGTACTGGCAGGTTCGCGACCTGCAGGGCGTCAACCGGCAGGTCTACCTCGGGCCTGATGACGAGCGCGTGCGAAAGCTCGTGCAGATGCATCGCGACGGGACGCCACCGCTGGCTGCCGACCAGGCGTCGCTCGCCGCCGCCTGCGTCGCCCTCGGTTGCGCTACGGTGATCCCCCAGCACTTCGAGGTGATCAACCGGATGGCCGAGCATGGGTTCTTCCGCGCTGGCGGGGTCCTGATCGGAACGCACGCCTTCATCGCGATGGGCAACATGCTCGGTGTGCGGTGGAAGAGTGGCTGGCGCACCAACGACGTGGACGTGGCACACGCAGGCAAGAACGTCTCCCTGGCGCTGGCGGAAAACGCCAAGGCCGACATGCACGACGCCATCACCTCCCTCGAGATGGGCCTGCTGCCGCAGCAGTCGCTTGCCTCTGGCCCGGGTGCCACGTACATCACGGCCAGGAAGGACATCCGCGTCGACCTCCTCACCACGGCAGGCCGCAAGGACGACGCCTACCTGTACGAGCCGCTCAACGTGCGCCTGCAGCCGCTGAAGTTCATGGAGTTCTCGCTGGAGCACACCACGCAGACCGCACTGCTCTCCAACGAGCAGGTGGTACTCGTGAACATCCCCTCGCCCATGCGCTACGCCTTGCACAAGCTCGTGATCATGGGTGAGCGTGAAGAGGCCTTCCGCACCAAGATCCAGAAGGACGCAGGCCAGGTCTCGGCCCTCGTCGAATACGGGCTGCTGCGCTCACCCAATGCCCTCAAGGCGGCCGCGGAGGACCTGATGTCGCGAGGGGCCGGCTGGCGCAAACGCGCCACCGAGGGGCAGAAGTACGTTGCCGAGTACCACCCGCAGATCGGGGAGCAACTCGAGGAGGTCCTCCACCAGGCCGCACCTGCGAAGAATCGCAAGGCGTCCTGAATCCAGGCCCCAGCGGTTGGCAACCGACGCCGCGATAGCGTGTTGCGGCACTTCCTTGCTCCTCGCCTTTGACGCAAGCCAGCTTCCTGACCGTTCATCGGCCGCACGCCAACAGGTCCTGAGCACTTCGTTGACTGCGCGTCATACGGGCAGCTCCCGGCTAGGCTTGCTGGAGGAAGAACACGCATGGCGCACGCATCAGCATTGCCGCACTCGCCTTTCATGGAGGACGACGGTCTCAGGGACCTTCCCATCACGCCGCTGGTGGTGGGCGACTCGAGAGCGCTCGTGCTGGGGCGGCGGGTAGTACTAGGGCGCGCTGCTTCGTCCACGGCCGTCCCGGGGACGGATGCCGCAGCTTGGAGGACGGCGCTTCAGGGTGCGGCGCGGTGGCCCTGGCAATGGCAAGTTCTCTTGGCCGCCGCCGTCGCTACGCTCCTCGTGGGCGTGGTACTTGCCGGCACTCTTCTGCAGTCCAGGCCACGGCAGTCGGTGGGACTGCCGATTCACCCCGCCACATTCAGTGCACCCGTGGTGCGCATGGTGGCGATTGCCTATGTCGCCGCGCCGCGTGCTGCAAGCGCCGACATGCCCATCGAACCAGTGGCCGTGCTGCCCACCGAGGCGGATGCGGCCACCCCGCCGCTGCCGTTCTTGCCGCCGGCAATCATTGCAGCGCCGGCGCCTGTCGCCACGCGATCAGCGCCGCCTCCGCGTGGCTCGCCCCCGCCGCGCAGCAGGGAACGCGCCCCCTCCGGGGCGAAGGCGCAAACGCCAATGCAAAACCAGCCGGCGCAGGACGACTCAGCGCCTCGCGCGGTAGTCCTCGACGAGCCAGGCACGCGCGCGGAAAGCGGCGTCCTCGCGGATGCACCGCCCCCCGCGCGGCCGCTCATTGCCGTCACGCAGTCCGCGGCCCTCGCGCGAGCTACCGCCAGCAAGGACGGGGCCAAGCCGCCCGCCGCGCCGGGAGGCGGACTCATTGCGATCACGCCGGACAGCAGGTTCGCCGTGTTCACCGATCCCCGCACGCGCCTGCCGCAGCAGTTCCACGTCGGCGACCCACTTCCCGGGGGCGACACGATCCGCGCCATCGACGGCGGCCTGGGGAAGGTCTTCACATCCGGCAGGGAGTACAGCCTTGACTGAGGAAATCGACATCGAGACGATCGTGATCGATCCGCAGGCGATGAACATCGTCAACCGCGTGGCAGCCGGGTGCCGGCAGTCCGGCGTCTTTCATTGGCAGGGCGGTCTGATGGTGGAGGGCCGCATCGAGGGTGAGATCGATATCGTCGGCGGCCCGCTGGTGCTGATGCCCGAGGGCGTGATCGCCGGCAGGATCAGCGGCGACGGCGAAGCCTACCTGTTCGGCACCATCGCTCCGCGCTGCGCGAACGAGCCGAGCGAGCTCGAGGTGGCGGGAGAAGCCTTCCTGACGCAGAGCCTGCGCGCACGCGCCAACATCAAGGCGGGCGCGATCCGGTCCTACCTGGGTGCGCAGGTCGAGGGCCGCGTCGACACGGTCGCGCGCAAGGAGGACGGCAAGCGCGCGCAGCCGTGAACCGCGCGCCACCGGCCTCCTCGCCCTGGCGGCGTGCCTTGGCTGGATGTGCGGCGGGCGTCCTGCTCGGGGTTGCCGCCTGGGGCGAGGGCAGGGTGCCTGTGCTCGCCCTGGTCCTGCCGGTGGTGCTTGCATTCAGCCGCAGTCGCCTGCAGGCCTTCTGTTTTGCCGCGGGGTATGCGATCGCCGTCCTGAGGTTCAGCGCCTCCTTCATCGCGGCGTGGTTCGACGACCAGGTGGTGATCGGGGCGGCGGCGGTGCTGGCGTACGGCCTCCTGAGCGGCTGTGTGTGGGCCTTCGGTTGGACCGCATCCCGGCGCATCGCAGTGCGCTGCCTCGCGATCACCGCAGCCTGGCTCCTTGCCCTCGCCGCCGGCATCGCAGTGCCCGGGCATCCCGTGATTGGTGCGGGCTATCTGTTGCCCGGAGCGGGCTGGGGCGGCGTTGCATTCGCGCTGGCGCTGCCGAGCCTCGCCCTGTGTGCAGCCACGGCCATTGCGACACCCGTGTTACGGAGCACCGCTTTCGTCGGCCTGCTCGCGCTGCTTTGCGCGGCCGGCGTGCTGCTGGGCGAACCGCCGCCAACCGGCACGGCTGCACATGGCATCCAGCCGCAACGTACGCAGTGGGGGCGCCTGCGCGGGCAGGACGACGCCCTCATGCGGATGCAGCGCATGGGCGCGATGGCACACGAGCAGCAGGGTGCCAGCTTGGCCTGGCCCGAGAGCATCATCGGTCGGTACGAGCCCGCGATGTACCCCGTGTTGGAGCTCGAGCTGCTGCGCGACGCGCGTCGCTCGGGGCGCACGCACATCGTGGGCATGGACATCCCAGCGCCCGGCAAGCGCCTGTTCAACGCGGCGGTCGCCTTCTATCCGGACGGCCGCACCGCCACGGCGATCGCCCGCCAGCCGGCACCTGTGTCCTTGTGGAAGCCATGGCGCAACGACGGCAGCTTCGTGGCCGACTGGACGGCGAACAACATGCTGGCCATGGGGCAGGGCGACCGCGCTGCCGTGATCTTCTGCGTCGAGGAGTACATGCCCGTGCTGTATCTGCTGAACGAGGCACTGGACGCCCCCACCGTGTACCTGGCGCTCACCAACACCTGGGCCGCCCAGTCGCCAGCCGCCGCGGCGATCCAGACCTGGCACTCGCTCGGGATGGCGCGCTTGTTCGGGCGGCCGTACCTCAAGGCGGAGAACCGGCCGCAGGTTTGAGCACGCCCGGCGGCCGGCGAGGAAGCACAGCCCTCAGGCCGCCAGCACGGCGCAAGCGTCGGAGCCCGCCGTGCTCGCAAGTTCGGAAGATGCATCCTCCTGCGCCTCGCGCTGCCTACCCTGCTCGAATTCTGCGATGTCCTGCTGCTGCTGTTGCACGACCTCGGCGATCGCAGGGTCTGCTTTTCCGAGCTGGCGCTGCTGGCCCATGATGCGTTCGGCCTCGCGGTAGAGGCGCGTCACCTCCGTCTGCAGGATGGAGCGGAAGGCGCGCACAGCGCGCTTCGCCTGCAATTCGGCCTGGGCACGCTGGGTCGAGTCGATCACGCCCAGCAGGTTGGCGGTGCCCGTGAGGGTGTACACGCGATCCATCTTCTGCAGCACTGCGAGATACGCTCGCGCCTGGGCGGCGATGATGGGAACGTCCGTCACGTACTTCGTGGGCCACAGCGTCAGGTCGCCCTGCTGCCCGCTTTGCTCCAGCAGCTTCTGCAGCCGATCGATCGTCTGCTGCATGGTGGCATCGAGGCCCGCGAGCTTGCTGGTGACGATGGCGGCATACCGGTCGAGCAGCGTGATGTCGAAGTCGCGCCACTTGCGGTACTGGTTCGAGGAATTGAGCCGCAAGATCACGGGACTGGCCAGCCTGCCCAAACGCAAGAAGCACCTTCGGCAGGCACTGCGCGCGATGGAGCGCATGTTGCTGGTCCACATCGTCAATTTTCCCGGGGAAGACGCCGATGCGCCTGAGCCCGATGACGACGTGGTGGGCAGGAACAGCCTGGTGAGCCTGACCTGGACGGGCATGCTGTGGCTGCGCCGCGCGTGGGCGGCGCGCGAGCGGCTCTCGCGCCATCGTGACCTCGCGCTCGTGCACCGGGAACTGGTCGCGGAAGAGGAAGAGGCGGGCTGGGCCGACCCTTACTGGGTCGAGAACGTCTGCAGCCTCGAGGCCGACGCAGCGGAGCGGCCGGCCGTACGCTCTCGCAAGGCGCAGCGCCCGATTACGTCCATCTTCGATCTGGGAAACCGCAGGAGCTGAGGCCCGCTTCTGGAGCGATGCCGCCGGAAGCGAGTGCAGGTCGCGAGGCCTGCACTCGTTCGTTTCATCGGTCATCCTGCGGCGCGCCGCCTTGCCTGGCCAGCCATGCCGCAGCCCGGCCGCTGTGCTTACTGCGCCAGGAAAGACGACACCTTGCGCCGGATAGCCTCCAGGCGGGCCGGGTCGCTTGCGCTCGCGCCGCTTCGTTGATGGCGGTAGAACCACTTGGCCTCGGCCAAGGTGACTCCCGCTTTCGCCAGCAGGGCAGGGCCCTTCCGGCTGTTGGCCTTGCTTGCATGCATGGGACTCTCCTGTCTGGAACCGGGCACATCGCCCCGTCTGCGCTCTCGCGGGAAAGCGCACACAGGACGATGTGACCCGGCTGGAAAGGAGAGCCCCCGGAAACCGCGAACGACTTCCGAGGTGATCTGGTTGCAGGCAGTCGTTCCGACTGCGAATGGCGTCAAGCGCCAGACGCGGCGACGATAGCATCGCGGCGTGCTGGCGCAGCGCGGACAACGCAAGCTTGGAGCCTCGAAGCGGCCGCCAAAAGCAAAAGGCCCCGCAGGGCCTTTGTTTGTCCGGGGGGAGCGCTTATTCCTCGCCCGCCGTCAACCCCAGCAGCGCCAGCAAACTCTGGAACACGTTGAACAGGTCCAGGTACAGCATCAGCGTGGCGTTGATGTAGTTGGTCTCGCCGCCGTCGATGATCTGCTTGAGGTCGTACAGCATGTACAGGCTGAAGACGCCGATCGCCAGGGTGCTGATCACCAGGAAGCCCATGGTGGAGCCGACGAAGACGTTGACGATGCCGCCCACCACGATCACCAGCGCGCCGGCAAACAGCCACTTGCTCATGCCCGACAGATCGCGCTTGATCACCGTGGCCAGCGTGGCCATCACGAAGAACACGCCGGCGGTCCCGCCGAAGGCCGTCATCACCAGGCCGGTGCCGTTCTTGAAGCCAAGCACCATCGCGATCAATCGCGAAAGCATCAGGCCCATGAAGAAGGTGAATGCCAGCAGCACGCCCACGCCCGCGGCGGAGTCCTTGGTCTTCTGGATCGCGTACATGAAGCCGAAGGCGCCGCCCATGAAGACGATCAGGCCCAGCCCGCCTTGCAGGCGGCTGGTGATGCCGGTGGCCACGCCAAGCCACGCGCCCAGCACCGTGGGCACCAGGCTCAGGGCCAGCAGCCAATAGGTGTTGCGCATCACCTTGTTGCGCTGCTCCGTGGACAGCGCGCTGCCATAGCCATAGGAAGGAATGGTCTGGATGGGGTCTCTCATTGCTCGCTCTCCTGTGCAGTCACAGCATTAGATGGGCACATTCTAGGTGGGTTCCAGGGGGGCGCCGGAAGCGATTTGCGCAGCGGCTATGCTCGTGGCCTCCCCAGATTCTCCTGAAACGCGTTCCATGAAGACCAAAGCTGCCCTCGAACTTGCCGATGTCAAGGCCATTGCCGCCGCCGCCGAAGCGGAAGCCCTGGCCAACCAATGGGCGGTGAGCATCGCCATCGTCGACGACGGTGGCCACCTGCTCTGGCTGCAGCGCCTCGATGGCGCCGCGCCCATCTCGGCCCAGATCGCGCCGGCCAAGGCCAACACCGCCGCCATGGGCCGGCGCGAAAGCCGCGTGTACGAGGAGATGATCAATGCTGGCCGCGTCTCGTTCCTGAGCGTGCCCGGCGTCCACGGCCTGCTGGAAGGCGGCGTGCCTATTCTGAAGGACGGCCAGTGCATCGGCGCCGTGGGCGTGAGCGGCGTGAAATCGACCGAGGACGTGCAGATCGCCCGCGCCGGCATCGCGGCGCTGGCACTGTAAACCGCCTGGCTTGCGGCGTGCCGCGGGGGTGACCCTGCGCGTCACTTCGTGAGGATCAGCTTGCCCAGGCGCGTGGCCTGCAGGCGGTAAACCTCGCCGTTGTGCGCGATCTCCACCTGCCGGCGGCCGCGCAGCAGCGCCTCGCTGGCCAGCGGCGGCGCAGCGCTGTCCTGCGTCTGCGCGCCTTGCTGCAGGCGCGGGGCGCCAGGCGCGGGGGCGTCGTTGGCGCGGGCGCTCATGGCGTGTTCGGCTCGGTGACGAAGCCGATCTTGCGCACGCCGCTGCGCTGCGCCGCCGCCAGCGCCTGCGCCACCCGTTCGTAGCGCGCGTTCCGGTCGCCGCGCAAATGCAGTTCGGGCTGCGGGTTGCGCAGCGCGGCCTGCTGCAGGCGCGGCACCAGCTCGGCGTCCGCGATCGGCTGCTCATTCCAGAAATACTGGCCCTGCGCATCGACCGAGAGGCGGATCGTCTCGGGCTTGGCGTCCTGCGGGGTGCTGGTGGCGCGCGGCAGGTCGACCTTCACCGCGTTCTGCATCACGGGCACCGTGATGATGAACACGATCAGCAGCACCAGCATGACGTCCACCAGGGGCGTCATGTTGATTTCGTTCATCACCTCGTCGGTGTCGTCCTGGGTGCCGAAGGCCATTTCAGGAGCCCTTCTTCATCGGCACCACCTTGGGGTCGGTGCCGCTCGATACGCGCGCGCCAGTGAGGAAGTAGGCATGCAGGTCATGGGCAAAGCGGTTGAGGCGGTTCAACACGCTCTTGTTGCCGCGCACCAGCGCGTTGTAACCCAGTACGGCGGGGATGGCCACGGCCAGGCCGAGGGCCGTCATGACGAGCGCTTCGCCGATCGGGCCGGCCACCTTGTCGATGGTCGCCTGGCCGGCGGCGCTGATGGAGAGCAGGGCGTGATAGATGCCCCACACCGTTCCGAACAGACCCACGAAGGGCGCGGTCGATCCGACCGAGGCCAGCACGGCCAGCCCCGCCTGCATGCGGGCGGTGGAATCGTCGATCGAGTTGCGCAGGGCCCGCGTGAGCCATTCGCTGGCGCCCAGCGAATCGTGCAACTGCGGCTGCGCGTTGCGGTGCGCTGCCGCTTCCCGCCCTTCCAGGGCCAGCGTGCGAAAGGGATTGGCCGGGTCGGTGCTCAGCTTGCCGAGGCCGTCGGCGAAGTCGGCGGCATGCCAGAAACTCTCGATGCGCCGCGCCTGCGAGGCATATCGGCGCAGGTCCAGGGCCTTGATGATGATCACCATCCAGGAAGCGAGCGACATCACCAGCAGCAGGATGGCGACGGCACGGGTGACGATGTCGCCCTGGGCCCACAGATGGGAAAGTCCGAAATCATTGTTGTTCATGGCGTCGTTTCTTCTTTCTTGAGTGCCCACTTGATCGGCACGTCCACCCACATGGCCTCGGGCACGCCGCCGCGCTTGCCCGGCACGTAGCGCCAGGCGAGCGCCGTCTGCTCGGCCGCCTTGTCGAGGCGAACGAAGCCGCTGGAACGCGCGGTGTGCACTTCCTGCGCCCGGCCGTCGGGCCCGATCAGGACGCGGACCACAGTGGTGCCTTCCTCGTGCAGGCGCTGGCTCGCGCGCGGGTAGTCCGGAGGCGGGTTCTGCAGGTAATCGGCGTTGGTGATCGGCTGCTCTACCTTGGGCGCGGGAGTCGGAGCGGGCGCGGGAGCAGGCATGGGCGTCGCGGCCACCGGTGCGCTGATGGGAGGCGGCGCCGGCTGCGGCTCGCTCACCGCTGTTGGCGCGCTTGGGGCGGCAGGCGCGGGATCGGGGCGTGCTACCGGGCGTGGGGCGGGCGCCGGCGCCGGCGCCGGCAGCGGGTTGCGCTCGACCGGGCGGGCAATCGGTCGCTCGACGGGCTTGGGCGGCGGCGGGGCCGGCGGCGCTGGCACCGGTGGCGGCGGCGTGGTGATGGCGCCCAGCACCTCGACCGGCACCACCACCTCGACCACGCGCTGCAGCAGCCCGCTTTGCAGGGCCCAGAGGGCGGCGAGGTGCAGCAGCACGACGCCCGCGGCGATCAGCGCATTGCGCGGGGAGGGCGACATCGAATCGCGGACAGTCAGCGAAGCGGACATTGTCGGGCCGGTGAGGCCGCTAGTGAACCTTGCAGGCCCACCAGGCAGCAAGCAGGGCAAGGATCAGGCCGCCGCCGAGCGCGAGTCCGGCCATGCGCGGTTCTCCGTGATCGCGGGGGCGAGCCGCACGGGCATGCCTTCGTGATGCAGGGCTGCCACAGGGTGGCTGCCACAGCACTGCGCATGCACTTCGCGGGCGCAGCCTTCGCACTGACCGCATTGGGTGGCCACGCCCAGCTCCATCTGGACCTCGTCGAAGCTCATGCCGGCGCGGGCATGGCGGGCGATTTCACGGTCGGAGACGCGGCGGCAGACACAGACGATCATGGCTTGGCGGATAGCAGTGCGTTGAACTGGTGGCGAGTATAAATGCGAATCCGTCGTATTTGCAATGACCTTGTCATACCCGGGTCACCCGCTCTTGCGCCTGCTCGGCCTTTGCCGGCACCATCCTGCCCTGAGTACGGAAGAGTCCGATTCAATCTAAATGCGAATCGCTGGCATTCTTGTTAGAATGAGGCTCTTGCCACCGGGGGACCCACGCTCATGACCACCCAGACCTTGTCCAGCCCAGCGATCTCGATTGCGCCGAATGCCGGCAATCCGGGCCGCGCGCAGACGCTGCATGAAGCCGCCAAGGGACAGGTCTATACCGTGCGCCAGGTGCTCGCCGACCCGCACGCACCCGAACGAGCGCGCCAGCTCGAAGAGATCGGCTTCTGCCCGGGCGAGCGGGTGATGATCATGACGCGCGGCATTCCCGGCGGCGACCCGCTGGTGGTGCGCATCGGGCAATCCACCTTCGCACTGCGCGGTGCCGAAGCCGCTTGCGTGCAGGTCGAGGGGCTGGCCCGCAGCGCATGAAGGAAGCCGTCGTCCACCTGCACCCGTCAGGTCGCCTGGCGGCCCTGGTGGGCAATCCCAACGCCGGCAAGACGGCGCTTTTCAACCGGCTGACCGGCAGCAACCAGAAGGTTGCCAACTACGCCGGCGTCACCATCGAGCGCAAGGAAGGCCGGCTGCGTCTTTCGTCCGGCAAGACGGTGCGCGTGCTGGACCTGCCCGGCACCTACAGCCTGCATCCACGCTCCCCCGACGAACGCATCACCTGCGACGTGCTGCTCGGCACCGCCATCGGCGAGAAGCGCCCCGACCTCGTGGTCTGCGTCGTCGATGCCACCAACCTGCGACGCAGCCTGCGCCTGGTGCTGGGCGTGCGGCGCATGGGCCTGCCCTGCGTCGTCGCCCTGAACATGGCGGACCTCGCGGCCAGCCGCGGCATCGAACTGGATCCGGATGCGCTCGCCTCCGAACTCGGCGTGCCGGTGGTGAGCACGGTGGCCGTGCAGGGCGACGGCGACGCGGCCCTGCGCGAATTGCTGGAGCGCCCTGAAATCTGGCAGCCGACCACCACGCTGATGCCGGTGCCCACGCTGTCCGGCGACGAGATCCCCGACCACGATCGCGTCCGCAGCATCCTCGAACGCCTCGGCCTCGACGACGTCGCCCCGCATTTGCTCAGCGACCGCATCGATCGCGTGGTGCTGCATCCGGTGCTCGGACCGATCCTGCTGGCGGTGCTGCTGTTCCTCATCTTCCAGGCGGTGTTCGACTGGGCCGAGGCGCCGAAGGCCTTGATCGAAGGCGCCACCACGTGGCTCGCGGGACAGGTGGGCAACTGGCTGCCGCCGGGTTACCTGCGCAGCTTCATCACCGACGGACTGATCGCCGGTGCCGGTGGGGTGATCGTGTTCCTGCCGCAGGTGCTGATCCTGTTCTTCTTCATCCTGGTCCTGGAGGAGTCTGGCTACCTGCCACGCGCGGCCTTCCTGCTCGATCGCATCATGGGCGGCGTCGGCCTCTCGGGGCGATCGTTCATCCCGCTGCTTTCCAGCTTTGCCTGCGCCATCCCCGGCATCATGGCTACGCGCACCATCGCCAATCCGCGCGATCGCTTGGTGACGATCATGATCGCGCCGATGATGACCTGCTCCGCGCGCCTGCCGGTGTATGCGCTGCTGATCGGCGCCTTCATTCCGCACCGCAGGATTGGTGCCGGCTTCGAACTGCAAGGGCTCGTGCTGTTCTCGCTTTATGTGGCGGGCATCGTCGGATCGCTGTTGGTGGCCTGGATCCTCAAGCGCACGACGGCACGCGGCATCGTGCGGCCGCTGATGATGGAACTGCCCACCTACCACTGGCCGCACCTGCGCAGCGTGGCGCTCGGCCTGTGGCAACGGGCCGAGATTTTCCTGCGGCGCGTGGGCACGATCATCCTGGCGCTGACGGTCGCCCTGTGGTTCCTGGCCAGCTTCCCGGCGCCGCCCCCGGGGGCCACCCGGCCCGCGATCGAGTACAGCGTCGCCGGCATGCTGGGACATGGCTTGTCGCTGTTGCTGGCGCCGATCGGTTTCAACTGGCAGATCAGCATTGCGCTGGTGCCGGGGCTGGCCGCGCGCGAGGTGGCGGTGAGCGCGCTCGGAACGGTCTATGCCTTGTCGGCGACGGGCGACGGGACGGCGCAGGCCCTCGCGCCCATCATCGCGCACGCGTGGAGCCTGGCCACGGCCTTGTCGCTGCTCGCCTGGTACGTGTTCGCGCCGCAGTGCATGGCCACGCTGGCCACGGTGAAGCGCGAGACGGGCGGCTGGACCTGGGTGCTGGTGATGGCCGGCTACCTGTTCGCGCTGGCCTATCTGTCATCGTTCGCGACCTACCGCATCGCGGTGGCGCTCGGCTGGGGTTAGGAAGCCTCGCCCATCGCGGACTGCAGGTAGTTCTGCAGTCCGACCTTGTTCAGCAGGTCCAGCTGGGTCTCGAGGTAGTCGATGTGCTCCTCGGTGTCGACCAGGATGTCCGCCAGGATTTCACGCGAGGCGTAATCGCGCACGGACTCGCACTGCGCGATGCCATCCTTGATGGTGGCCTGCGCGCCGCGCTCGCTTTGCAGGTCGCAGTTCAGGATCTCCGGCACGTCTTCGCCGATCAGCAGCTTGCCGAGGTCCTGCAGGTTCGGCAAGGCGTCGAGGAACAGGATGCGTTCCATCAGGCGGTCGGCGTGCTTCATCTCGCCGATCGACTCCTCGTACTCCTTCTTCGCCAGCTTCGTGAAGCCCCAGTGCTTCAGGATGCGGTAGTGCAGGAAGTACTGGTTGGTCGCCGTCAGCTCGTTCTTCAGTTGCGCCTGCAGATGCTGGATGACTTGCGGATCGCCTTGCATGATGTACTCGCGTTCGGTTTGTGCCGCAGGATTGTGGCGCAAGAAAAAGGGGCTGGCGCCCCTTTTGTTCAGAAGGTTCTCAGTGGCGGATCAGGTGGTCGAAAGCACCCAGCGCCGCCTTCGCGCCATCGCCCGCGGCGATGATGATCTGCTTGAAGGGCACCGTGGTGCAATCGCCGGCCGCGAACACACCGGGCAGCGAGGTCTGGCCGCGCGCATCGACCACGATCTCGCCGTGCCGCGACAGCTCGATCGTGCCCTTGAGCCATTCGGTATTGGGCACCAGGCCGATCTGCACGAACACGCCTTCGAGGTCCACGCGCTTTTCCGCGCCGCTCGCGCGGTCCTTCCAGGTCAGTCCGTCCACCTTGTCGCTGCCGGTGATGGCGGTGGTCTGCGCATTGAGGATCACGGCGACGTTGGTGAGCGAACGCAGCTTCTTCTGCAGCACTTCGTCGGCGCGCAGCTTGCTGTCGTATTCGATCAGCGTCACGTGCGCCACGATGCCGGCCAGGTCGATCGCCGCCTCCACGCCGGAGTTGCCGCCGCCGATCACCGCAACACGCTTGCCCTTGTACAGCGGGCCGTCGCAGTGGGGGCAATACGCCACGCCCTTGTTCTTCAGCTCGTGCTCGCCCGGCACGTTGATGTTGCGCCAGCGCGCGCCGGTGGTGAGCACCACGGTCTTGGCCTTCAGCGTCGCGCCGCTTTCGAGCTGCAGTTCGATCAGGTCCCCGCCCTTCAGCGCCTTGGCGCGCTGCAGGTTCATGATGTCCACGTCGTAGTGGCGCACGTGTTCTTCCAGTGCCAGCGCGAACTTGGGTCCCTCGGTCTCCTTGATCGACACGAAGTTCTCGATGCCCAGCGTGTCCAGCACCTGGCCGCCGAAGCGCTCGCTCGCCACGCCGGTGCGGATGCCCTTGCGCGCCGCGTACACCGCAGCTGCTGCGCCCGCCGGACCGCCGCCGACGATCAGCACATCGAACGGCTCCTTCGCGGAGATCTTCTTCGCCTCGCGATCCACGGCCGCCGTGTCGATCTTGGAGACGATCTCCTCCAGGCTCATGCGGCCCGAGCCGAAGAAGGTGCCATTCAGGAAGACCGTCGGCACCCCCATGATCTGGCGCTCCTCGATTTCTTCCTTGAACAAGCCGCCTTCGATCATCGTCGCCTTGATGCGCGGGTTCTGCACCGCCATCAGGTTGACGGCCTGCACCACGTCCGGGCAGTTGTGGCAGGTGAGCGAAACGTACACCTCGAATTCGAAGTCGCCATCGAGTCCGCGGATCTGCTCCAGCAGCGACTGTTCCACCTTGGGCGGATAGCCGCCCACCTGCAGCAGGGCGAGTACCAGCGAGGTGAACTCATGGCCCATGGGCAGGCCGGCAAAACGCGGGCCGTGGTTCTCGCCGGGGCGGATGATCTGGAACGAGGGGGTGCGGTAGGGCCCGTCGCGCGTCTGCGTGACGGTCACGCGCGGGGAGCTGTCCGTGATGTCCTTCAGCAGCGCCTGCATGTCCGCCGAAGCCTTGGTGTCGTCGACCGAGGCGACGATCTCCACCGGCTGCGTCATGCGCTCCAGGTAGGCGGCAAGCTGGGCTTTCATGTTGGCGTCGAGCATGGGGCTTCCTTCCGATTCGAATTCTGGAAAAACAAAGGCCCGGGGCAATACGCGCCCGGGCCTTGTGGCAGGCCTTGCCGGCAGCGGCCGGCAGTCGCCATGGCGGGCTTTAGATTTTCCCGACCAGGTCCAGCGACGGCTTCAGCGTCTCGGCGCCTTCTTCCCACTTGGCGGGGCACACTTCGCCCGGGTGGCTGGCGACGTACTGGGCAGCCTTCAGGCGGCGCACCGTTTCGCTGGCGTCGCGGCCGATGCCGTTGTCGTGGACCTCGATGGTCTTGATGCGGCCTTCCGGATCGATGATGAAGGTGCCGCGCAGCGCGAGGCCGGTGTCGTCCCCCTCGGTGATCAACACCTGGAAGAAGCGCGCCAGCTGGTGGCTCGGATCGCCCACGAGCGGGTAGGTGACCTTCTTGATCGTGTCGGAGGTGTCGTGCCAGGCCTTGTGGGTGAAGTGGGTGTCGGTGGACACGCCATACACCTCGGCGCCAAGCTTCTGGAACTGGGCGTAGTTGTCGGCCAGGTCGCCCAGTTCGGTGGGGCAGACGAAGGTGAAGTCGGCCGGATAGAAAACCACGACGGACCACTTGCCCTTGAAGTTCTGCTCGGTCACCGGCACGAACTTGCCGTTGTGATACGCGGTGGCGGAGAAGGCGGGGATTTCGGTGTTGATCAGGGACATTGTTTTCCTCTATAGCTGAGCGCACTTTGATGAATCGCGCCTATGAATGATAAGGCCGCCCGCCCGCCTGTCCCATTGAAAGCAGCCATCGGCTTCTTAGCTGTCGGCTATGGCGCCCTGTGCCCGCCGGCCGCCGTGAAGACGAGCCCTGGGAGCCCGGGCTGCTAGTACTCCAGCCGTTCGGGCCGGACCTCCTGCAGGATGGTCGTGGCGATTTCCTCGATCGACTTGGTGGTCGTCGAAAGCCACCGGATTCCCTCGCGGCGCATCATCGCCTCGGCCTCCGCCACCTCGTGCCGGCAGCTCTCCAGCGACGCATAGCGCGAGTTGGGCCGCCGCTCGTTGCGGATCTCGCTCAGGCGTTCGGGCTGGATGGTCAGGCCGAAGATCTTCTTGCGGTAGGCGCGCAGGGCCGGTGGCAGTTGGCGCCGATCGAAGTCTTCCGGGATCAGCGGATAGTTGGCCGCCTTCAGGCCGTACTGCATCGCGAGATACAGGGAGGTCGGCGTCTTGCCGCTGCGACTGACGCCGATCAGGATCACGTCGGCGTGCTCCAGGTCGGCGTTCGACTGGCCGTCGTCGTGGGCCAGGCTGAAGTTGATGGCTTCGATGCGGTCGTGGTAGGCCTGGCTCTTGCTCACATCCGAGAAGCGGCCGACCCGGTGGCTCGATTTCATGCCGAGCTCGATTTCCAGCGGCCGCACGAAGGTGCCGAACATGTCCAGCACCATCGCCTTGCAGCCTTCCTCGATCACCTGCAGCACTTCGACGTTGACGAGCGTGGTGAACACCACTGGCCGGCGACCTTCGAGTTCGGCCGTGTGGTTCACCTGCCGCACCACCTGGTGGGCCTTGTCGACGGTGTCCACGAAGGGTAGCCGCACGTGGCGCGGCTTGAATTCGAACTGCGCCAGGATGGCATTGCCGAAGGTCTCGGCGGTGATGCCGGTGCCGTCCGAGACAAAGAACACGGTACGTGTGTGCAGGGTCGCCATGAAACTTTCCTGGTGCGCGCGGCAGGGTCGGCAGCGGGGACAGCCCGCCTACAATCCCGGCATTATCCGAATTCCCGCGCCCATGACCCGCCGTCGCCCATTCGAACAACAGCAAAGCCCAGCGGCGGGGCAGGGGTGCAGCGCCATGCGCGCAGACCCAGTTTCAACTTCCGGAGTCTTTCCATGTCTGCACGCTTCGAAGCGACCTCCCTGGTCGTTCCGTTTGAAAACCTGAGAATGTCCGACGTCGAGGTGGTCGGCGGCAAGAACGCCAGCCTCGGCGAAATGATCTCGCAGTTGCCCGATGGCGTGCGGGTTCCTGGGGGCTTCGCCACCACGGCCCATGCCTTCCGTGAATTCCTCAAGCACGACGGCCTGGCCGAGCGGATCCGCCAGCGCCTGGACACCCTAGACACCGAAGACGTGCGGGCTCTGGCCGCGGCCGGGGCGGAGATCCGCGGCTGGATCGAGGCGCAGCCCTTCCCGCCGGCGCTGGAACACGAGATCCGCGTCCACTACGAGAAGCTGGCCGGTGCCAACCGCAACGCCAGCTTCGCGGTGCGCTCCTCCGCCACCGCGGAAGACCTGCCCGACGCGTCCTTCGCCGGCCAGCAGGAGACCTTCCTCAACGTCGTGGGCATCGAGACGGTGCTGCACAAGATGAAGGAGGTGTTCGCCTCCCTGTACAACGACCGTGCCATCAGCTATCGCGTGCACAAGGGCTTTGCGCACGAGCACGTGGCGCTCTCGGCCGGCGTGCAGCGGATGGTGCGCTCCGACCTCGGCGCGGCGGGCGTCATGTTCACCATCGACACCGAGTCGGGCTTCAAGGACGTGGTGTTCATCACCTCGAGCTACGGCCTGGGCGAGACGGTGGTGCAGGGCGCCGTCAACCCCGACGAGTTCTACGTGCACAAGCCGATGCTCAACGCGGGCCACAAGGCGGTGATCCGGCGCAACCTCGGTTCCAAGCTGATCCAGATGGTGTTCGCCGGCGAGGAAGACCGCAAGCAGGGCGCCAAGCTGGTCAAGACCGTCGACGTGCCGCTCGAGCAGCGCAACCGCTATTCGCTCACCGACGACGAGGTGCAGGCCCTGGCGCGCTATGCCCTGGTCATCGAGCAGCACTACGGCCGGCCGATGGACATCGAGTGGGGCAAGGACGGCACCGACGGCCTGCTGTACATCCTGCAGGCGCGGCCCGAGACGGTGAAGAGCCAGAGCGAGGGCAAGTCCGAGCTGCGCTACAAGTTGAAGGGCAAGGGCGCCGTGCTGGCCGAAGGCCGGGCCATCGGCCAGAAGGTTGGAACGGGCCCGGTTCGCCTCGTGTACAGCACCGCCGAAATGGACCGCGTGCAGGCCGGCGACGTGCTGGTCACCGACATGACCGACCCCAACTGGGAACCGGTGATGAAGCGCGCCAGCGCCATCGTCACCAACCGCGGCGGACGCACCTGCCACGCGGCGATCATCGCGCGCGAGCTGGGCATCCCGGCGGTGGTCGGCTGCGGCGACGCGACCGAGATCCTGAAGGACGGCACGCTGGTCACCGTGAGCTGTGCCGAGGGCGACACGGGCTACATCTACGACGGCCTGCTGGAGACCGAAGTCACCGAGGTGCAGCGGGGCGCCATGCCTCCCATCAAGACCAAGATCTCGATGAACGTGGGCAACCCGCAGCTGGCCTTCGACTTCGCGCAACTGCCCAATGAAGGCGTCGGCCTCGCGCGGCTCGAATTCATCATCAACAACAACATCGGCGTGCACCCGAAGGCGATTCTCGAGTACCCGAACATCGATGCCGACCTGAAGAAGGCGGTGGAGTCGGTGGCCCGCGGCCATGCCTCGCCGCGCGCGTTCTACGTCGACAAGGTGGCCGAGGGCGTGGCGACCATCGCGGCGGCCTTCTGGCCCAAGCCGGTGATCGTGCGCCTGTCGGACTTCAAGTCCAACGAGTACCGCAAGCTCATTGGCGGCAGCCGCTACGAACCGGAGGAAGAGAACCCGATGCTGGGCTTCCGGGGCGCGGCGCGCTACATCAGCGCGGACTTCAAGGAAGCCTTCGTGATGGAGTGCGAGGCGCTGGTGCGCGTGCGCAGCGAGATGGGCCTGACCAACGTGCAGGTGATGGTGCCTTTCGTGCGCACGCTCAAGCAGGCCGAGCGCGTGACCGGGCTGCTGGCCGAACAGGGCCTCAAGCGCGGCCAGAACGATCTCAAGGTCATCATGATGTGCGAGATCCCGAGCAACGCCATCCTGGCCGACGAGTTCCTCGAATACTTCGACGGCTTCTCGATCGGTTCCAACGACCTCACGCAGCTCACGCTCGGCCTCGATCGCGACTCCGGGCTGGAACTGCTGGCAGCCGACTTCGACGAGCGCGATCCGGCCGTCAAGGCCATGCTCTCGCGCGCCATCCAGGCCTGCGTGAAGCAAGGCAAGTACGTGGGCATCTGCGGCCAGGGCCCCAGCGACCACCCGGACTTCGCGGTGTGGCTGGTGGAGCAGGGCATCACCTCGATCTCGCTCAACCCCGACAGCGTGATCGCCACCTGGCAGAAACTGGCCGAGTGACCGTCCCCGAACAGGCTGCCTGGCCCGCGCCAGGCAGCCTGTTGTCGCGCACGGTATAATCGTGGGCTTCCCTTGCCGCACCCCATTTGGCGACCTTTCCTGGTCGCAGACGCCCGGGGGCGGCTTTCGACCCACAAGGAGTCTCAATGCGTCACTATGAAATCGTCTTGCTGATCCACCCGGATCAGAGCGAGCAGGTTCCGGCCATGCTGGAGCGCTACAAGGGCATGATCACCGCCGGCAACGGCAAGGTGCACCGGGTCGAGGACTGGGGCCGCCGCCAGCTGGCCTACCAGATCAGCAAGCTCGCCAAGGCCCACTTCCTGTGCATCAACATCGAGGCCGACCAGGCCGTGATGAGCGAACTGGAACACGCGTTCCGCTTCAACGATGCCGTGCTGCGCCACCTGACCGTGGTCAAGAAGAAGGCCGACACGGGCCCGTCCTCCATGATGAAGACCGTGGAGCGCGAGGAAGCCCGCAAGGCGCAGCAGGCCGAGTTCCAGTCCTGATCGCCGGCATGCGCCGGGTGTGAACCAGACGATCCTGAGCGCGCGCATCGCGCAGGCCAAACCCCTGCGCTACACCCCGGCGGGAATACCCGCCCTCGACCTGACGCTCGAACACGAGTCGGAAGCCCTGGAAGCAGGGCAGCGCAGGCAGATCAAGGTGGAGATTCGCGCGGTCGCCTTCGGGACCGATGCCGAAACGCTTGCCCGGCAGGCGATCGGCAGCAGTCTGCGGTTCACGGGCTTTCTCGCGGCGTTCCGCCACGGCAAGCACCCGGTCCTGCACGTCCAGTCATTTCAGCAAGACAGTTAGTTCATTGATTTTGCGGGACAGACCTTCAGCTCTGTCCCCAACATTTCCGAAAGGTCCCACATGGCCACGTTCAAGAAGTTCAACAAGGACAAGCGTCCGAAGCGCAACACCCAGTCGCTGCTGTTCAAGCGCAAGCGTTTCTGCCGCTTCACGGTCGCCGGCGTCGAAGAGATCGACTACAAGGACGTCGACACCCTGCGCGATTTCATCTCCGAGAACGGCAAGATCATCCCGGCCCGCCTGACCGGCACCCGCGCGATCTACCAGCGCCAGCTGAACACCGCCATCAAGCGTGCCCGCTTCCTCGCGATGATTCCGTACTCCGACCAGCACCGCATCTGAGGAAGTAGCCATGCAAGTCATCCTGCTCGAGAAAGTCATCAACCTGGGCAACCTGGGTGAGATCGTGAAGGTGCGTGACGGCTACGCCCGCAACTTCCTGATCCCGAAGGGCCATGCCCGCCGCGCCACCGACGCCAACAAGGCCGAATTCGAAGCCAAGCGCGTCGAACTGGAAAAGCAGGCCGCCAGCAAGCTGACGGGCGCGCAAGGCCAGGGCGAGAAGCTCGCCGGCCAGACCGTCAAGCTGACCCAGAAGGCCGGCGTCGACGGCCGCCTGTTCGGCTCGGTCACCAACGGCGACATCGCCGAAGAACTGACCAAGATGGGCTTCGCGATCGTGAAGGCGCAGGTGCGCATGCCCAACGGCCCGATCAAGACCGTCGGCGACAGCACCGTGTCCGTGGCACTGCACACGGACGTGGTGGTCGACGTCAAGGTGACGGTGTACGGCGAGACGGCGTAAGCCTCTTTTCGTGCTGCCTCGAAAGCCGCCTTCGGGCGGCTTTTTCAATGCGGACAGCCGGACGCAGAAGACGCAAAAGTTCCGCAGAAGACGCAAAAGTTCCGCAGAAGACGCAGAAGAAGACATTCAAAAGGATGTTCTTTTGCGTCCTCTGCGGAACTTCCGCGAGTTCTGCGTCCGGCTGTCCGAATTGCGTTCCCCACAACTTCCGGCGGCTTGTCCACAGAGAACCCCCAGTGTTGTTACTGGACATGCTTACAGCCCGCGCGGGACAATCGAGGGCTTGAGGAGAGTTTGATTCATGTCCGCAGTCCTGAGCGCCGTCGACGGCGACTTCCCCCGTGATCGGCAAGTGGCGCAGCTGCGCGTTCCGCCGCATTCGATCGAGGCGGAGTCCAGCGTGCTGGGCGGCCTGCTGCTGGACAACAACGCCTGGGATCGCGTCGCCGACCTGCTGACCGATGGCGACTTCTACCGCTACGAGCACAAGCTGATCTACGGCGCGATCGGCACGCTCATCAACGGCAGCAAGCCGGCCGACGTGATCACGGTCTTCGAGGTCCTGCAGTCGCAGGGCAAGGCCGCAGAGATGGGCGGGCTGCCCTACCTGAATTCGCTGGCGCAGTACGTGCCCAGCGCCGCCAACATCCGCCGCTACGCGGAGATCGTGCGCGAGCGGGCCATCCTGCGCAAGCTGATCTCCGCCAGCGACGAGATCGCCACGCAGGCCTTCAACACGCAGGGCAAGGCGGTCGAGAAGATCCTGGACGAGGCCGAGCAGAAGATCTTCAACATCGGCGAAGAGGGATCCCGCAACAAGCAGGGCTTCCAGGACATGAAGAGCCTGGTCGTCCAGCTGATGGACCGCGTCCAGGAGATGGCGGACAACCCGAACGACATCACGGGCGTGCCCACCGGCTTCTACGACTTCGACCGCATGACCTCCGGGATGCAGGCCGGCGACCTGATCATCCTGGCAGCGCGCCCGTCGATGGGCAAGACCTCGCTGGCCATCAACATCGCCGAGCACGTGGCGCTGAACGAGGGCCTGCCGGTGGCGGTGTTCTCGATGGAAATGGGCGCGTCGCAGCTGGCGGTGCGGATCGTCGGCTCCATCGGCCGCATCGACCAGGGGCACCTGCGCACCGGCAAGCTCACCGATGACGAGTGGCCGCGTCTGACCGAGGCCATCGAGAAGCTGCGCAACATCCAGCTGCACATCGACGAGACCCCGGGCCTCACCGTCAGCGAACTGCGGGCCAATGCGCGGCGCCTGGCGCGCCAGTGCGGCGGCAAGCTGGGCCTGATCGTGGTCGACTACCTGCAGCTCATGAGCACGTCGACCAGCATGAGCGACGAGAACCGCGCCACCGCCGTGGGCGAAATCTCGCGCGGCCTGAAGATGCTGGCCAAGGAGCTCGGTTGCCCGTTGATCGCGCTGTCGCAGCTCTCGCGCGGCGTGGAGCAGCGCACCGACAAGCGACCCATGATGTCCGACCTGCGCGAGTCGGGCGCCATCGAGCAGGACGCCGACGTCATCATGTTCATCTACCGCGACGACTACTACAACAAGGACTCCAAGGAGCCCGGCGTCTCGGAGATCATCATCAGCAAGCAGCGCAACGGCCCCACCGGCACCTGCAAGCTGGCCTTCGTCAAGCAACTCACCAAGTTCGAGAACCTGGCGACCGGCTACAACAGCGACGATTTTTAACGTGCCGCTTTGACGCCGCTTTCCTACGCGCCGCCATGGGGGGCGGCGCGATCCTCGTTCCAACCATCCGGAGACGAGACCATGGAAGACATGAACCTGATGCCCACCCTCGCCGAGGCGCAAGTCCCCATGGTGGCGGACCAGATCCCGCCGGAACTCGACGAACCCTCCCCGCTGGAAAAGGTCAAGGCCGCCGACGAAGCACGCGAAGGCTTTCCGGGCGAGCACTGGGTGGTGCTGGCCTTGGGCGTCGCCCTGTGGCAATTCACCCGCAAGCACCCGAACTGGATCGTGCGCACCGCCGGCGCCTTCGGTGCGACCTCGCTGGTCGCGCGCGCGGCGAGCGGTCGCGCAGGGCTGTCGAAGGTGCTGCGCTTCACACCGCTGGGCAAGGGGATCAGCAATTGCCCGCCGTGTGCGCAGGGGCAGGTGCGCGCAAGGCACTGATTCCGCGCATTCCACAGGCATGTCATCCCGGGGCACAGGGATATCATCCCGGGCTTGACCCGGGATCCACTCTGCGGTTGTGCCAGCGCCGTTGTGGATTGCGGGTCAAGCCCGCAATGACATCCGCAAGAAAAAAGCGGCGCCCAGGCGCCGCTTTCAGTTGGGGACCAGAGGCCCGGATCAAAGCACTTCGCTGGCAAAGTCCGCCAGCCGCGAACGCTCGCCCCGCGCCAGCGTGATGTGCCCGCTGTGCGGCCAGCCCTTGAACTTGTCGACCGCGAAGGTCAGGCCCGACGAGCCCTCGGTGAGGTAAGGCGTATCGATCTGCGCCAGGTTGCCCATGCAGATGATCTTGCTGCCCGGGCCCGCGCGCGTGATCAGCGACTTCATCTGCTTGGGCGTGAGGTTCTGCGCCTCGTCGATGATCACGTACTTCTGCAGGAAGGTGCGGCCGCGCATGAAGTTCATGCTCTTGATCTTGATCTTGCTGCGGATCAACTCGTTGGTGGCTGCGCGCCCCCATTCGCCAGCGGCGTTGTCGGTCTTGCCGAGCACCTCGAGGTTATCGTCCAGCGCCCCCATCCACGGGCCCATCTTCTCTTCCTCGGTGCCCGGCAGGAAACCGATATCCTCGCCCATGCTCACCGTTGCGCGGGTCATGATGATCTCGGTGTAGCGGCGATCGTCCAGCACCTGCGTAAGCCCGGCAGCCAGTGCCATCAGCGTCTTGCCGGTGCCGGCCGTGCCGGTGAGGGTGACGAAGTCCACCTCCGGATCCATCAGCAGGTTCATCGCAAAGTTCTGCTCGCGGTTGCGCGTGGTCACGCCCCAGATGCAGTTCTTCAGGTGGCCGTAGTCCTTGAGCGTCTTCAGCACCGCCGTCTTGCCGCGGATCTCGATGACGCGGGCATACAGGCTGGGCTCGCCCGGCGCCTCGAAGTACACGAACTGGTTGATGAACAGGCTGGGCACCACCGGCCCGCTGACCCGGTAGAAGGTGTGCTGCCCCGACTGCCAGCTCTCCACCGTCTTGCCGTGCCGCGTCCAGAAGTCCGGGGGCAGGGCCAGCGAACCCGAATACATCAGGTCCAGGTCGTCCAGCGTCTTGTCGTTCTTGTAGTCCTCGGTGACCAGGCCCAGCGCGCGCGCCTTGACGCGCATGTTGATGTCCTTGGACACCAGCACCACCTGCCGCGGCGCATGCTTTTCCTGCAGGGCCTGCACCACGCTCAGGATCTGGTTGTCGGCCTTGCCGGGCGGCAGCCCCATCGGCAGCCCCGAGGGCGACAGCGGCATGGTCTGGAAGAACAGACAGCCGCCGGCTTCCTTGTGGCCGGTGGCGTCCAGCCGCAGCCCGCTGGTGATATCCGCACCCGTGCCGCCCGCCAGCTGGTCGAGCGAGCGGCTCGCCTGGCGCGCATTGCGGGCGACTTCGGTCGTCCCCTTCTTGTGGCCGTCGAGTTCCTCCAGCACCACCATGGGCAGGAAGATGTCGTGCTCGTCGAAGCGGAACAGGCTCATCGGGTCGTGCATCAGGACATTGGTGTCCAGCACGAACATCTTGGAGGGGCCGTTTGCCTTCTTCTTCTTGGGAACCGGCACCGGGACGGTTACGTCCTTCTTCTTCCTGGCCGGTTGCGGCTCGTCCAGGTAGGTCTCGATGTCGGCGTCGTAGGCGCCGGCCATCACGTCGCCGCCGCCCGCGCGTTCCTCGAAATCGTCCTGCGCCTGCGGGTGTTCGATCAGCACCGCTTCAGCGGGGGTGGCCTCCGTTTTTCGCGCCGCCTTGTGCGAGGACCGGGCCGGGGCGTCAAAGGCTTCCGGCGGGAGCAGGGCGGCGCGCTTGGTGGGGGCGGGGGGCAAGGGCATGGGGGGTGGGGACTCCGGATGAGATAGTCGCAAAACAAAAAAGCCGCCAGGCAGGCCGGGCGGCTTCTTGAGATCTGGCGGTGATGACGCACTGCGTCGGGGTCAACGACATGGATTCATTATGCACATGCCCAACTGGCCGGCAATGTCAGACGCAGCGCTGTTGTTGTGTTACCTCAAGCCCGGCTGCGCTGGCCTAGGCGGCCTTCTTGAGCAGCTTGACGGCCTTGAGCACGTCGTCGACGTGGCCCGGGACCTTCAGGCCGCGCCATTCCTGCTTGAGGATGCCGTCGGCGCCCACCAGGAAGGTGCTGCGCTCGATGCCCTTGACCTTCTTGCCGTACATGATCTTGTTCTTCACCACGCCGAACATGTGGCACATCTTTTCTTCGGTGTCGGCGATCAGCTCGAACGGCAGCTCGAGCTTCGTCTTGAATTCGTCATGGGACTTCATGTTGTCGCGCGACACACCGAACACCTGCGCGCCGGCCTTGACGAAATCCTTGTACTTGTCGCGAAACTGCATGGCTTCGGTGGTGCAGCCGGGCGTGTTGTCCTTCGGATAGAAGTACAGGACCAGCACCGCGCCGTTGTGCGAGGTGTTGGTGACCTTGATGCCGCCGGTGGCGTTCGCTTCGAATTCTGGGATGGGTTTGTTGACAACGATCGCCATGGGTTGTGTACTCGG
Organism: Ramlibacter sp.; assembly: GCF_028291745.1. Taxonomy (GTDB): domain Bacteria; phylum Pseudomonadota; class Gammaproteobacteria; order Burkholderiales; family Burkholderiaceae_C; genus Ramlibacter. Next base: position 41,622 of record NZ_JAQGNQ010000106.1, read on the forward strand.
TGTGACAGTATTGGTCGTTGCTACCTGGGACGGGGACAACCCCGCTGCAACCCCTGATTTTACCCGAAAAGACGTACTTCTCCGGGGCCGGGTCCCAAAGAGTCCTGCCGCAACGCGGGGCTGCGGCGGCGCGCCGCCATCC
>NZ_JAQGNQ010000115.1 GCF_028291745.1 Ramlibacter sp.
ACGTGACCAACAAGCTGGTGATCGCGGGCACCGTGGACAGCGTGGTGCAGCAGATCCTGCACTTTCGCGACCAGATCGGCGACTTCGGCACGCTGCTCTATGCCTGCCACGACTGGGTCGATCCGGCGCTGGGCAAGCGCTCCATGCAGCTGATGGCCGAACAGGTGATACCGCGCGTGAATGCGGCGATTGCAAAGGAGTCCGCATGAAAGTCGAAGGACTGCCCACGATCCGCGTCGGCACCCAGGATGTCGCCTGCCAGGTCGAAGGACCGCAACGCGCGCCCGCGCTGCTGCTGATTCATGGCGTGCTGGCCGACCATCGCGCGTGGGACGGCGTCGCCGAGCGCTTGAAGGAGCGCTTTCGTATCGTGCGCTACGACGTGCGCGGGCATGGCGGCAGCAGCGCGCCGCCGGCGCCGTATTCGCTGGAGCAACTGGCCGACGACGTGCCGCCGCTGCTCGATGCGCTCGGCCTCGACCAGGTGCACCTGGCCGGCACCTCCATGGGCGGCATGATCGGCCAGCAGGTCGGCATCCGCCACGGCAAGCGCCTGCTGTCGCTCACGCTGGCCAACAACGCCGCGCAGCAGGGCGCGCCCGCCGCCTGGGAGCAGCGCATCGAAGTCGCGCGCAGCGACGGCATCGAAGCGCTGGTGGAACCCACGGTGCAACGGTGGTTCACGCCGGGCTTCCTGCAGCAGCAGCCGCAGGAGGTCGAGCGCATCCGCGCCATCGTGCGCGGCACCAGCGTCGAGGGCTTCGCCGGCTGCGCCAGCGCCATCCGCAACATGGCGCAACTCCACCAGCTCGCCGCGATCCGCGTGCCCACGCTGGTGATCGTCGGCTCCGAAGACCAGGCCACGCCGCCCGCAGCCGGCAAGCAGATCGCCGATGCGATCGCGGGTGCGCAGCTGGTGACGCTGCCCGCGGCGCACCAGGCCGCCGTCGAAGTGCCGCAGGCCTTCTGCGATGCCTGGCTGGCATTCATCGCCCGGCTCTGATTTCCCCAACAACACAGCGACAGGAGACAAGACCATGACGAATCGCCGTTCCTTCCTTGCCGGCAGCGGCAGCGCGCTGGCGGGCCTGATGTTCTGCGGCTGCGGCCTGATGCACGCCAAGGCCGCGCGCGCGCAGGCGCCCGGTGCGCCCGCCGTGGTCCGCGGCCGCCGGCGCGTGAAGACCATCGACGTGCACGCGCACTGCTTCTTCCAGGACGCAATCGACCTGATGGGGCCCGATGCCAAGGCGGTGCTGCCGCCGGTGAAGGGCATCCCCGAGCACTTCATCGTGGTGGAAGACCGCCTGCGCGCGATGCAGGCGCAGGGCATCGACCTGCAGGTGCTGAGCATCAATCCCTTCTGGTACCGCAAGGACGTGGACACGGCGCGCGCCATCTGCAAGATCCACAACGACAAGCTGGCGCAGCTCTCGGCCACGCACCCCGACCACTTCGCGGCCTTCGCTTCGCTGGCCCTGCAGGATCCGCAGATCGCGGTGCAGCAGCTCGATGATGCGGTGCGCAAGCAGGGCCTGAAGGGCGCGGCCATCGGCGGCAGCTTCAACGGCACCGACTTCTCCGATCCCAGGTTCAATCCGGTCTGGGCGAAGGCGGAGGAGCTTGGCGTTCCGATCTTCATCCATCCGCAGAGCACGCCGCAGCTGGCACCGCGCTTCGGCAAGAACGGCTGGCTCTCCAACGTGATCGGCAATCCGCTGGACACGACCATCGCGCTGCAGCGCCTGATCTTCGACGGCACGCTGGACAAGTACCCGGACCTGAAGGTCCTGGCCGCGCACGGCGGCGGCTATTTCGGCTCGTATGCGCCGCGCTCGGACCGCGGCTGCTTCGTCTCGCCGAGCAACTGCAACCCCGAGGTCGTGCTGCGCAAGAAGCCCTCGGAATACCTGCGGCAGATCTACGTCGACTCGCTGGTGTTCACGCCCGAGGCGCTGCGCCACCTCGTCGCCGAAGCGGGCATCGGCCAGGTGATGATCGGCACCGACCATCCGATTCCGTGGGAAGAGCATCCCGTGGACGTGATCATGAACACGCCGAGCTTGTCGCCGGCGGATCGCGATGCGATCCTGGGCTTGAATGCGGCGCGCTTGTTGAACCTCAAGACCTGAAATCGGCTGCGCGCCGCGCCGGTGTTCGTGGGCGCCCCAATGGCGGAGTGCCTGCGGCAGCCCAGCCTACATGGGTTCCGTAGGCTGGGCTGGCGGAGCCACCCCAGCGATTCGGGGCGGTTTGCTGGGGTGCCTGCGGCAGCCCAGCCTACGAAGGGCGGCCGGCAGCGCTTTCAGGTCGGCACCAGCAACACCACCACCGCCCCCGCGCCCCCCTCATCCCCGCGCGCCTGCACGAACGCCAGCACCTCGCTCTTTTGCACCAGCCAGCTGTGCACCTTGCCTTTGAGCACCGGCGTCTTGCCCGGTGAACCCAGCCCCTTGCCGTGCACCACGCGCACGCAGCGCAGGCCGTGGCGCACGGCTTCGCGCAGGAAGGTCGCGAGTGCCTCGCGGGCGTCGTCGCGGCGCAGGCCGTGCAGGTCGATCTCCGACTGGATGCTCCAGAAGCCGCGACGCAGCTTGCGCGCGACGTCGATGCCCACGCCCGGGCGGCGGAAGCTCAGCGCGTCATCGGTCTCCAGCAGCGTGGAGGCATCGAATTCATCGCTGATCGATTCCTGCAGCACCCGCTGGTCATCGAGCTGGCGCTGCGCCGGGATCGGCGCCACCGGCTCCGGCGGGTGATGCACGCGGCCATGGTGCGGCAAGCGCTCCACCTTGCCGGCCGCGCGCTGGAACAGGTTGCGCTCGGCGTCGCTGCGACGCTGCGACTCGGCGCGCTTGGCGGCCTGTTCGCGCGCGACCCGCTCGCGCTCGGCGATCTGGTCGCGAATGCCCGCCAAGTCCTGCAGCGACTTCGCTTTCACAGCAGTCCTTTCTCGGCCATCGACAGGGCCTGGCCCGGCGCGACGATCACGTGATCGAGCACGCGCACGTCGACCAGTGCCAAGGCCGCCTTGAGCGTCTGCGTGAGCGCCTCGTCGGCGCGCGAAGGCTGCACCGTGCCGCTGGGATGGTTGTGGGCCAGCACCACGGCGGCGGCGTGGTGGTGCAGGGCTTTCAGGACGACTTCGCGCGGGTACACGCTGGTCTGAGTCAGCGTGCCGCGGAAGAGTTCTTCCATGGCGATCAAACGGTTCTGGGCATCGAGGAACAGGCCGGCAAACACTTCGTGCGGCCGGCGGCCCAGGTGCAATTGCAGGAAATTCTTCACGGCTTCCGGTGAGCCGAAGACCTCGCGCTGCTTCAGTTGTTCGGCCAGCGCGCGCCGGGCGAGCTCCAGCACCGCCAGCAACTCCGAGCGCTTGGCCGTCCCGCCCAGGCCATGGACGGTGCGCAGTTCCTCCCCGCTGGCATGCAGCAGGCCGGCGATGCCGCTGAAGCGCTGCAGCACTTCCTCGGCCATCTGGAAGACGCCGCGGCCTGGCGTGCCGGTGCGCAGCAGCAGGGCCAGCAGTTCGGTATCGCTCAAGGCGGCGGGGCCGCGCGCCAGCAGCTTTTCGCGCGGCCGGACATCGGCCGGCAGGTCTTTCAAAGCCATCCCCATGCCCTTGGCCCCCGACTTCTAGAATGTGGGCAGTTTATCGAGAGTTCCATGGCCGCCACCGTCCCCCGGGTCCAACCCGGCTCCTTCCTCACGCTGCATTACCGCCTTGCGGGACCGGGCGGGGACATCATCAACACCTTCGAGGGCAAACCCTCGACCCTGACCCTGGGCAACGGCGAGCTTTCGCCCGCCGTGGAGGAGCGCCTGCTGGGGCTGGAAGAGGGTGCCCGCACGCAGTTCGACATCCCCGCGGGCGAGGCCTTCGGCGAGCGCAACCCGGACATGCTGCAGTGGGTGGCGCGCAAGCTCCTCGTCCAGATGGGGGACCCGCACCAGACCTATGCGCCGGGCGAGGTCGTCAAGTTCCCCACGCCGGACGGCCTGGGCGAATACGCGGGCGCGGTGCGCCAGCTGGCGGCCGACGACGACGGCGACGGCCAGCCCGATGCGGTGCTGTTCGACTTCAACCATCCCCTGGCGGGCCAGCCCGTGACCTTCGAAGTCCAAGTGATCGGAGTGCTGTGATGGCCCACGGACCCGACGAGATCCTGCTGGCCGAGCCGCGCGGCTTCTGCGCCGGCGTCGACCGCGCCATCGACATCGTGGAGCGCGCGCTGGAGAAGTTCGGCGCGCCCATCTACGTGCGCCACGAGATCGTGCACAACACCTTCGTGGTGAACGACCTGAAGTCCAAGGGCGCGATCTTCATCGAGGACCTGGCGGAGGTGCCGCCCGGGGCGACGCTGGTCTTCTCGGCCCATGGCGTGAGCAAGGCGGTGCAGCAGGAGGCGCAGCAGCGCGGCTTCCAGATCTTCGATGCCACCTGCCCCCTGGTGACCAAGGTGCACATCGAGGTGGCCAAGCTCGCCCGGGAAGGCTACGAGTTCATCATGATCGGCCACAAGGGCCACCCCGAGGTGGAAGGCACCATGGGCCAGCTCGATCACGGCATCCACCTCGTGGAGGCAGTGGCCGACGTCGCGCAGGTGCAGCCCGGGCAGACGCAGCGGCTCGCGGTGGTGACGCAGACGACCCTCTCGGTCGACGATGCGGCGGAGATCATGACGGCCGTGAAGCAGCGCTTTCCCGCCGTGCGCCAGCCGAAGCAGCAGGACATCTGCTATGCCACGCAGAACCGGCAGGACGCGGTGAAGATGCTCGCGCGCGAAGTCGACGTGGTGATCGTCGTCGGCAGCCCCACCAGCTCCAACAGCAACCGGCTGGCCGAACTCTCGCGCAAGCTCGGCGTGCCCAGCTACATGGTGGACAGCCCGAGCGAACTGCAGCCGGAATGGCTCGAAGGCAAATCGCGCGTCGGCCTCACCGCCGGCGCCTCCGCCCCCGAGGTGCTGGTGCAAGACGTCATCGCCCGCATCAAGGCCCTCGGCGCGGTGGCGGTGCGCAGGATGGACGGCATCGTGGAAAGCGTGAAGTTCCCGTTGCCCAAGGGGCTGAAGCTTTGACCGCCCTGCAGCGCGAAGACATCCAGGCCGCCGCCGACCGCTTCGCCAGCGATGCGCGCGGCTTCATCCGCACGACGCCCCTGTGGAAACTCCCCGGCGCGGCGCTGGGCATCTCCTGCGCCGAGGTCTGGCTGAAGCTGGAGCACCTGCAGGTTGCCGGCAGCTTCAAGGCGCGCGGCATGTACAACCGCCTGCTGTCCAACCCCATTCCTGCCAGCGGCGTGATCGTGGCATCCGGCGGCAATGCCGGCATTGCAACCGCTGCCGCGGCCCGCGCATTGGGCGCGCCGTGCGAAGTGTTCGTTCCCACCGTCAGCAGTTCCGCCAAGCAGGAGAAGCTGCGGGAACTGGGCGCGCAGGTGGTGGTCACCGGCGCGGTGTATGCCGAGGCGCTGGAGGCCTGCCTGGCCCGCCAGCAACAGACCGGCGCCTTGCTCACGCACGCCTACGACCAGGCCGAGGTGGTGGCCGGGGCCGGCACCATCGCGATGGAGATCGAGGCGCAGGGCGGCGAGCCGCCGGACAGCGTGCTGGTCAGCGTCGGCGGTGGGGGGCTGGTCGCCGGTATCGCGGCCTGGTTCGAAGATCGCAGCGCCGTGATCGCGCTGGAGCCGGAACTTGCGCCCACGCTGCACCGGGCCCGCGAGCTGGGGCAGCCCGTCGATGTGACCGTCAGCGGCATCGCCGCCGATTCGCTGGGCGCGCGGCGTGTAGGCGCGATCGCCTGGGACGTTGCGCAGCGGCATGTGCGCGACGCGCTGCTCTTGTCCGATCCCGCCATCCGCGCCGCGCAACTCACGCTCTGGCGCGAGTTCAAGCTGGCCGTCGAACCGGCCGCCGCGCTGGGCCTGGCCGCGCTGCAAAGGGGCGCCTATGTGCCCAAGGGCGACGAGATCGTCGCGCTGGTGCTGTGCGGGGCGAACCTGGATCCGGCGACGCTCGCGTAGCCGACGCGGCGCGCAGCTCACCATGCAAGCGGCCGAATAAAATGCTGCGATGCTCGACGTCAACCTCCTTCGCAAAGACCTGAACTCGGTCGTCGCCCGCCTGCAGGCGCGCAAAAATCCGCAGCCGTACCTCGACGTCGCAGCGTTCCAGCGGCTGGAGGCCGAGCGCAAGACGATCCAGACGCGCACCGAAGAACTGCAGGCCAGGCGCAACCAGCTGTCCAAGCAGATCGGCCAGCTCAAGTCCAAGGGCGAATCGACCGACGCCGTGATGGCCGAAGTGGCGCAGGCCAAGACCGAGCTCGAACAATCGGCCGCGCGGCTGGAGCAGATCCAGCCCGAGATGCAGGCGCTGCTGCTGGCCATGCCCAACCTGCCGCACGAGAGCGTGCCCGTGGGCAGCGACGAGAGCGGCAACGTGGAAGTGCGCAAGTGGGGCACGCCGCGCCAATTCGACTTCGCGGTGAAGGACCACGTCGATCTCGGCGAGCCGCTGGGCCTGGACTTCGGGACCGGCGTCAAGTTGAGTGGTGCCCGCTTCACGGTGATGAAGGGCCAGATCGCGCGCCTGCATCGTGCACTTGCGCAATTCATGCTCGACGTGCAGACGCAGGAGCACGGCTACACCGAGTGCTACACGCCCTACATCGTCAACGAGGCGACGCTGCGCGGCACCGGCCAGCTGCCCAAGTTCGAGGCCGACCTGTTCGCGGTCAGCAAGGGCGGGCAGGAAGGCCTGGGCGCCGACGACCAGCAGTCGCTCTACCTCATTCCCACCAGCGAAGTGACGCTGACCAACTTCGTGCGCGACGAGGTGATCGCCGAGGCGCAACTGCCGCTGAAGATGACGGCCCACACACCGTGCTTCCGCTCGGAAGCGGGCAGCGCCGGCCGCGACACCCGCGGCATGATCCGCCAGCATCAATTCGACAAGGTCGAGATGGTGCAGGTGGTGCATCCCGAGAAGAGCTACGAAGCGCTGGAGCAAATGACCGGCCACGCCGAGGCCATCCTGCAAAAGCTCGGGCTGCCCTACCGCGTGATGCTGCTGTGCTCGGGCGACATGGGCTTCACCGCCGCCAAGACCTATGACCTGGAAGTCTGGCTGCCGGCGCAAGACACCTATCGCGAGATCAGCTCGGTCTCCAATTGCGAGGCCTTCCAGGCGCGCCGGCTGCAGGCGCGCTTCAAGAACGCGCAAGGCAAGAACGAGGTCGTGCACACCTTGAACGGTTCGGGCCTGGCGGTGGGGCGCACGCTGGTGGCGGTGCTCGAGAATTATCAGCAGGCGGACGGCAGCGTGGAGGTCCCGCAGGCGCTGCGCCCCTACCTCCGCGGCCTCGAACGGCTCGTCGCCTGACGAGGCGACGCGAAGCCGGCAACGCTGCCGTTGGCCGACGCGGCTCAGCGGAGGCCGCCTACACGTGCGCGCCGAACTTCTGGCCACCATGCAGCTCTGGGGTTCTCGACCCCACTGCTGAATGACAAGGAGCCACACATGGCAAAGCTGATCTTGAAGGCGGCGTTCGCTGCTTCCGCAATGGTCCTCGCCTCGCAGGCGATGGCCCAGATCGTCATCTATGAGCGCGAGGGCTTCCACGGGCGCTCGGTCGCCATCAACGGCGAAATGCGCAATGTCGAACGGCGCGCACTCGGCGACACCGCGGCCTCTGCCGTGGTGGAGCACGGACGCTGGGAAGTGTGCGAGCGGCCGCGCTTCGAGGGCCAGTGCGCCGTGCTGCGCCGGGGCAACTACCCCGACCTGCGAAGCACCGGCTTGCAGTGGAACATCGCGTCGATCCGTCCCGCCCAGGAGGGCCGCCGCTATGACCTGGAGCCGCAGGCTTCGGCGGGCGACGACTACGCCTACCGCCGCCGCGCCAGCGAGCGCACGCGGGAGGTTCCGATCCGCGACGTGCGGGCGATCATGGGCGCGGCGAACCAGCGCTGCTGGGTGGAGCGCCAGAACGTTCCCGTTGCCAATTCGAATGCCAACGTCGGCGGTGCAGTGGCCGGCGCACTGATCGGCGGCATCCTCGGGCACCAGGTCGGCAACGGTCGCGGCAGGGATGTGGCGACGGGGGTTGGTGCGGTTGCGGGTGCAGTGACCGGCAACAACCTCGCGGGCAACTCGGGTCCTGCCTATGCGAGCCAGGACGTCCAGCGTTGCCAGACCGTGCAAGGCACGCCGGCCTACTACGACGTTTCGTACGACTTCCGCGGGGTGCGTCATACCGTTCAGATGAGCGCACCGCCGGCCGGCAACACGATCATCGTCAACGAGCGCGGCGAACCGCGGATGTAGTGGCCTCTCCGGCGGCGTGCCGCCGGAGTGCGCTAGAATTGCCGCCTTCGCACCACGCGAACCGAATTCAGGAGCGGTGGCAGAGTGGTCGAATGCGCCGGACTCGAAATCCGGTGTACGGTTATGCCGTACCGTGGGTTCGAATCCCACCTGCTCCGCCAGGACAATCCCCCGCTAACGTGCACCAAGGTGCCGTTAGCGTGCAGCGGGAAAAGTCCTAAGTCATTGATTTGACGACGTTTTCTCCCTCCCCCACACTCGCTAACGTGCACTGAACGCACGGCAACGTGCGCCATGCAGTCGCCAATTTTTGGCGGACAGGCTGGCGGACAGAACTGCGAGGGGAGATGCCATGGCCGAGAAACTGCTCACCGTCCGTGAGGTGCAAACCGCAGGTGAGGGCGACCAGAGCGACGGCGGCGGCCTGATGCTGCGTGTGCGCGGCGCCTCCTGCTCCTGGGTGCTCAGGTTCACGGCGCCGTCCGGCCGCCGGCGCGAGATGGGCCTGGGCACTGCGCGCCGTGGCAACTCCAAGGACACCGGCGAGAGCCTCACGGCGGCCCGGGACGCGGCCGCCAAGGCGCGCGCCCAGCTGCAGGCGGGGGTAGACCCGATCGACGCGCGTGAGGGCCGGCGCGAAGCCGCCAAGCAGGCGGAGGCGGCCACCAAGGTGCAAAAGAAGCGCGAGCAGCTCACGCTAGCGCGCGCCGCCCGCGACTACCACGAGCGCGTCATCGAGCCCCGGCTGAGCACGAAGCACGCTGCGCAGTGGATCGCGTCCCTGGAGAACCACTTGTCGGCCGAGATCTGGCACAAGCCGATCGCGCAGATGGAGGCCCCTGAGCTGCTGGCCGCGCTGGCGGGCGTGCGGTCCATCGAGGTGAAGGATGGACGCGTGCCCGAGACGTTGCGCCGCATCCGCCAGCGCTTGGATGCCGTGTTCGAAGATGCCGTTTTTCACAAGCACTGCACCACCAACCCTGCGGCGGCGGTCCGGCGCAAGATGCGCGAGACGCTGCCCGCCACGCGCGCCGGCAAGTTCAAGGCGCTGGACTACCGCGAGGCGCCCGCCTTCATGGCCCGGCTGCGCGCCGCCGAGGGGATCAGTGCCCGAGCCCTGGAATTTGCACTGCTCTGCGCAGCGCGCACAGGTGAGGTGCTGGGCGCCGCTTGGTCGGAGTTCGATCTGCAGGAGGGAACCTGGGTCATTCCCGCAGCGCGCATGAAGGCCGGCGAGGACCACCTAGTGCACTTGTCCCAGCGCGCCCGCGAGCTCGTGGCCGGCCAGATCGGTCTGCACCAGGCGCTGCTATTCCCCTCGTTCGTGAAGCCCGGGAAGGCGATGTCGAACATGGCGCTGCTGGCCACCCTTGACCGCTTGGGCGTGCGCGACGCGACAACGGTGCACGGCTTGTGCCGCGCCACGTTCAGCACCTGGGCAAACGAGACTGCGGCCGCGCGCCCCGACGTCATCGAGGCGTGCCTCGCGCACAAGGAAGCCGACCGCGTGAAGGCAGCCTACAACCGCGCGCAGTTCACCGAGGAGCGTCGCGCCCTCATGGAAGCCTGGGCACAGTACCTTGCCAACCCGCGCAGCAACGTGGTGCCGTTGCGGGCGGCGTGACCCTTCGGTATAGTCAACGCAGCTAACGGGCAACTGCACGTTAAACGGACCCCCGGATCCATATCCCGGGCGCTCGACGGGAGCTGTGAGGCGCAACACCTGCCGCCCACGCCTGTCGGTTAAAGCGGTTGCGCAGCCCCATTCGGTGGGGGCTAGCTGGTGGACCTTCAGCGTCCAAACCAGTGAACACCGACACCCCTATCCTCCTCACCGACGAACAAAGCGCCGCCGCCTTTCACGTCAGCAAGCGCAAGTTTCACGAGCTGCAGAGCGAGCCGTGGATGCCGCGACCGGTAGCCCTCGGCCCGCGGCTCCTGCGCTGGTCGCGCACCGAGCTGGAAGCGGCGGTGGCCCGCATGCCCCGCCAGACCGAACGCACCGAGCCCGCGGAGCTGGCGCGCGCCCGCATCGACCGCATAAAAGACGGTGCGACGTGAGCAAGTATCTCGTCTCCGACTTTTCGCTGGCGGCGATGGAGGAGCGTGTCGTGCCGGTCCTGGGCCACCCGCTGGCCGACCTGCTGCTCGAGTTGGACTTCCCCCTTTACGACTACCACACGGTGGAGGGTGGGCGCTTCTGGCACGCCGAGACCGTGCGCAAGGCCGTCGCCCTCATCACCCTCGGGGAGTTCTGCTCCCGGCCGATCGCGCTGCGCAATATGGTCCGGATCTTCCAGTTGATTCGTAGCGCCGGCGGCAATCCGGAACTGAACGAATCCGAGGCGCGCATGGCGGCGCTGCAGCACACGATCGATGCCCGCCTGAAGAGGATATTCGCCGACTGGCCAGCGGGTTGACGAGCCCGTGCACGCGACCCGCGAACGTGCGCCTTACCTTGTCCAAAGCGGGTCCAAAGCGGGTCCAAAGCCGTGCACGCGAAACGCGAAACGGCCCCGAGACTCGCCAGAGATCGCTGAAGAAGGAACCAAACCCATGATCCCCAGCAAGCCACTGATGATGTCCATGCGCTCCCTTATGGAAATGCTCGGCATCAAGTCGCGGCAGACCATCTACGCGCGCATGCGTAGTGATCCCGCGTTTCCGCGGCCCGTGCGCGGAACGCGCGGAGCACGCTCGATGTGGCGAATCGCCCAGATCGAGCGCTACGTCGAATCGCTGCCGGAGGCGACCTTCGCTGGCGCCAATTGCGAGGCGCGCAGCAATGTCGAAGACCTGCTCTGAAAAGGAAAAAGCCCGGGGACAAGCCGGGCCTTTTCGTATGACATCCCGTCGACGCGAACCAACGGAGAAGCCATTGTGGCCGATGAACACCTGACGCGCAAGACCGACCAGCGCGGGGCTCGATCATGAGCCTCGAAGCGATGAAAGCGGTTTGGGACGCGGACATCCAGCCTGCAGCGCTGAAGCTGGTTGCCCTGTGCCTGGCGGACACCGCTAACCCTGACACCGGCGAGATGTGGCCCAGCTTCACCACGCTCGCCAAGCGTTGCAGCATGTCCCGCACACACGTAAAGCGCTTGATCAGCGAGCTGGAGGAAAAGCAGCTGCTGGTCAAGGTGCGATCGTCAAGCGGTGGGCGCGGGACCGGCTGCACCAACGCCTTCGCCTTCAACCCGGAACGTCTATGTACCGGGTACATGCGTGAACCCGGTACATCCATGGACCCCCACCCGGCACATTGGTGGACCGGCACCCGGCACACGGATGGACCGGCACCCGGCACACGGATGGACCCCAAACCCAAGGGATCCCGAAGGGAGCCCCCATTGAACGCAAGGGGCGGGGGCTTCCGCCCCCCGGCTGACGCCGGGGGCGGGCCCCGCCCGGGGAAGAACGCGTGGACGGAGCTGTGATGGACGAATTCGAACTCATCGCACTGGAGTACGAGCGTCTCCACCCAGCACCCCCTCCACCTCCCGCGCCGACGCCGGAGCAAATCGAAGCAGCGCGAATCCGCGCAGCGGAAGAAAAACGCAAACGGCAGCGGCGCGAGCTAGAAGAAGCCGAACGCGCATGGAAAGCCGAGTACATCTCGGCAAGCGGCGTGCCGCAGAATTTCTTGCACAAGTCCTTCCGGGATTTCGACGCGACGACGACCGAGCAACAAGTGGCTGTCGGGGCCTGCGAGGAGTTCATCGCCACATGGTGGACGTCGATGAAAGCCGGCGATTACAGCTCGCTCTGGTTCCTGGGGCCGCCCGGCACAGGAAAAACTCGCCTCGCCAGCGCGCTCGTCACGGCGCTGCACCTCGAGGATGGGGTGACCGCTAGGCTGATCACGCCGAAGCGGCTTATCGGCCGTCTGCGCGATACCTGGGGGCGGGGCGCGAGGGAAAGAGAGGCTGACGTACTGGCTGAATTCGCGGAGGTGGAAGTGCTGGTGCTCGATGACGTCGGCACCAGCTGGGGTTCGCCGGCGGAGGTGCTGCAGCTGTTCGAAGTGATCGATCTTCGGTATGCGAAGGGCCATCCCACATTGCTCACGAGCAACCTGCAGCCCCACCAGCTGAAAGACGTGCTCGGTGATCGGGCCTACGACCGGTTGCGACACGGTGCAAAGGTGGTCCCCCTGACAGGCGAGAGCTACCGCCGGCCGGGCCCTTCAACTGCTTCGCACGCCCGAGGGCTGCTGAGCCCCAGCGCCTGACGACGGCCCTACGTATGCGCGCTCAGTTTTCCAATTGCCCGGCATCGCCCGCGCGTACGCGCGCACGCGAGAGGACCCTCCAATCCGGCGGCATCGCCCGCGTGTGCGCGCGTGAGGCGGTGGGTTCGAAGGACAGGGCCTCCGCCAAGCCGCTAGCCTGCACGCAGTTTTTTACGTCCAGCGGTTGTCCGTCCGCCAGCCAGTCCCCGCTGGTGGCGAAACCGAGCGCCTAAATGCGCGCGAGCCACGACGCCTTCAGCACCTTGAGCCGCATCTATCGCGTGCTGGGTGCTGTGGCGGGCGTGCCGCAGTTGCCCGCCGATCAGCGCGCTGAGATCTTGGAGCTGTTGCCCCAGACGTTCGAGCTAGCGCGCGCGGCCAGCAGTCGGCCGATCGTCTTCCGACCGGACCTCACGCCCGACTGGTGGTGGGTGGGCCACGAGGGCCGCGAGCAGCGGCTGCACAACCCCACGATAGGCCTGCGAGCGGCGCACGGCGTACTGACCGGCGAGAGCCCTCCATGCAGCGCGCTAGCTGCACCTGGCGCTGCGAACCCGGGCCGTGTCGTGCGCCGGGCGGTCTGCCACACGGCGGCGGCCTGGGCCGAAGACGTGGCGCGCTGCCCTGAACTGGCTTCAGCGCTCCGTTCGATGCGAGTGGTCGGCACGCCGCAACGCCTTCAGTACGCAGCGCGCGCCAGCGCGCCCAAGTTCCTTTTGGGTTCCTAGAGCTTCACGGCGTGGATGCGCGGCGAGACCATTGCGCATCGCAAACCGAAGAGGCCGCCCATGGCGACGAAACAGGAAATCTTTGACCTTCTGATCGGCCGGACCCAGAGCCAGCTGAAAGGCTTGGACGATCGCCACAACCAGCTGCTCGATCAGCTCGCCGACGATCCGGCGCTGCTGGACCAGACCGGCGATACGGCGCCCGCGACGGAAATGATGTTGAACCGTGCGCAGGCTGGGTCGCTGCAGCAGCAGCTGGTCGGCCTGGTCGAACGACGCGACGATGCCGCGGCCCACGCCGCAGAAGACCTCGCACGCTCGCGCCGCGAGCAATTCCGCGACGACACCGTCACGAAGGCCGATCGGCTGCGCGCGAACGCACAGCGTCGGGTGAAGCTCGGCGAGGCCGCGGACAAGGCATTGAGGGCCCTCGGCGCCGCGCTCGAGGAAATCCATTCCCTCAACGCGCAGATCCGTCGCGACGGAGTCGAGGTGGCGCGACTGGCCCACATCGGCGTTCCAAATGAAGGCCATCGCCATGGAGACGCAGTTGCGCACCTCGGCAACGAGATCGAAGGTGCGGCGGCGAATGCGCTGGTGCACATGCTCCTGCACCACGGCATCGGCACCACTGGTATCCGGGCTGACCTGCTTTTTGGCAACCTGAGCGGGGCGGTGCACGCAGAGTCCATTGAAGGCGCGTTCGAGTGCGCGGCGAATCGCATCCAGCAGCTTTCCGCCCGTTGGATGCATAGCGCGTTCGGCCCCAGCGAGGCGCACCCGCCGCAGACGCTGCGCGTGCGGGCCACAAAGGAAGGCTGGGATGGCCTTCACATCCGCACGGTCGGGGAAATTTTCGACTTCGAGGTCATTGACGAGCACGAGATCGGCTCGTGGATGGAGCTGGCCGAGGGTGCGGAGCTCACGAAGCCGCCGCCACCGCCGGCGCTGACCCTCGACCAGCTGCGCCAGATGAATCCGGGCGGGACTGTGAGAGAGGTCAAAGTATGAAAGTCCGATGCCTGCGCAAAGGCTTCGACGGGCTGGCCCTGCGAGAGCCGGGTGACATCTTCGAGCTTCCCGATTCGACCCCACCGTGGGATGGCCGCACCGAACCCACGGCGCAAGAACGCTTCGATGGGGCCGCGCCGGGGCCCTGGTGGGAAAAGATCGAGGAACGCACTTCCGCGCAGGGCGGCAAGAAACGGAGCCCCACACCATGACCGACATCACCGCCCGCCATCGGTCGGATCAGAGCATCGTCCAGCGCTTCAAGGATATGGGCGACAGCACCTGGGCGGCCGTAATTGCGCTCGGCGGCAACGGCTACCCTTCGCAGTCGACGCCTGTGCACGCCGCTTCGGGCAGCGTCGCCGCGAGCGCTACGACGGCGACGCTGCCCGGTGCCGCCGGCAAAACCACGTACATCACCGGATTCGAAGTCACAGGTGCCGGCGCCACCGCGGCGTCCGTGATCGCGATCACCGTCACCGGCTTGCTGGGTGGCACCGAGACCTACATCATGGCCATCCCAGCGGGGGCCGCGGTCGGCGCCACTCCCTTGAGCGTGCAATTCGCAGTGCCGGTGCCCGCGAGCGCAGTGAACACTTCGGTCGTCGTCAACGTGCCGTCATTCGGCGCCGGCAACACGAACGCCGCCGTCGTCGCGCACGGCTTCCAGCTCTAAAAGGCGTGCCACCGGGCACGACGATTCAATAGGAAAGCATCACATGGCGTTCATTGCCCCAGCGCTCCCCTACATCGGCATGGCGCTAGCCGCTTACAGCGCCTATTCGGGCAGCCAAGCCAACAAGAGCGCCGCCAACATTCAGGCCCAAGTCGCTGCAAACAACGCGAAGATGGCCGAATACCAAACCGAGGACGCGACGGCACGTGGCGATCAGGCTGCGCAAGCCCAAGGCATGCGGACAGATCGGCTGAAGGGCACGCAGCGCGCGGCGCTGGCGTCCAACGGCGTGGATCTGGGCCAAGGTTCGGCCGTGCAGATCCTGAGCGACACCGACTACTTCGGCCAGGTGGACAAGACCACCATCCTCGACAACGCTGCGCGCGAGGCCTGGAGCTATCGCGCGCAAGGGGCGAACTTCGACGCCAACGCGAGCATCTTGCGAAACCGAGCGAATGCTGAAAACCCCTGGCTGGCCGCCGGCACTTCCTTTCTCGGGTCGGCCACCCGGGTCGCGCCCAGCTGGTACGCGGGCATGGGTACCACCATGGGATCGAGCTACTGATGGCAATGCGTGTCCCCACCGTCGACGGCCCGAGCGTCGCCGAGCAGCCACTACCCGCGGTCCGCGAGAGCAGCGTCGCCTCCGGCGACCTGCTTGGCGCTTCGGCGCGGCAGATGGGCGCATTCGGCGATGCAGCGCTGAACCTGGGCGTCAAAATAAACCAAGAGCTAGCCGTAACCGCGGCGAAGGATGCCGACATCCGGTTCGCGCAGGGCCTGACCGATCGGCTGTTCAACCCCGAGACCGGATACATGGTGCGCAAGGGCCGCGATGCAGTCGACGCGTACCAGGGCACCGTCGAAGGCATCCAGACCCTGCAGCGCCAGATCCTCGATGGCGTGAACGACCCAGTGGCGCGCAAGATGGCGCAACAGTCGTTTGCCCAACGCGCGAACGAAGCGATACACACCCTGTCTCGCCACGCAGATACCGAAACACGGGAGTGGAAGCTGCAGACCAGCGAGTCGCGCGCCACCACGAGCATACTGACCGCCGCAAATGATCCGAGCAATCCGGAGGCGTTCATCAGCGGACTATCGACTGCGATGCACGAAGCCGAGGCCCAGGGCAAGATTCATGGGTGGGACCCTGAGACCACCGCGGTGCAGACGCAGAAATACGTCGACTACGCCTATGAGCAACGCTACACCTCGTGGGGCGGCAAAGATCCAGTCGCAGCGTTGACGCACTTCGCGACCTCAGGCGGCGCGAGAATGACACCACTTGCGCGCGAAAACATCCGCAACAAGCTATTCCAACAGGCGGCGCCGGTGCTGGCCGACGAACTGAACGCCACCGGCGGCGCCGGCGTGCTCCCGACCGCGCCCCCCGCACCGGACGGAACGCCTGCAGCTCAGGCGCCCCGCGGCATCCGCAACAACAACCCGGGCAACATCGTGAAGACCGACCGCCCGTGGCAGGGCGAGATGCTGGGCAACGATCCGCGCTATTCGTCTTTCGACACGCCGGAAGCTGGCATCCGAGCCCTGGCGAAGACGCTCACCACCTACGGCGAGAAGTACGGCCTGAACACGGTGCAGAGCATCATCGCCCGCTGGGCGCCGGCCAGCGAGAACGACACCGGCGCCTACGTCAACGCCGTCGCGGGACAACTTGGCGTCGGCCCGACGCAGCCGCTCGATCTGAAGAACCCGGCGACGATGAGCGGGCTGGTGCAGGCAATCGTGAAGCACGAGAACGGCACGCAGCCCTACTCCGATGAGCAGATCGCCCACGGTATTGGGGCGGCGGGCAATGCGGCTGGCACGCCGGCGAACCTGCCTGCACCCACGGCATTGCGTGGGTACGCGGGCCCAACCGGTCATCCGTTGATCGATGTGCTGCCGCCGGCGGAGCGCGAGCGGGTGGTCCAGATGGCGCGCACGCAAGGCGCTCAGGCAATGGCCGAAGCGCGCGAGCAGTTGAAGGGACGCGTTCAGGACACGCAGGCCGAATACCTGGCCACCGGCACCGCGAGTCACCCGCCGGCGGAGGCGGATTTCATTCGCGCATACGGGCAGGGCGAGGGGCCGCAGCGGTACCGCGAACTGCAGGACGTGGCTGCCCTGGGGCGCCAGGTGCAGCAAGTACGCAACCTGCCGGCGGTGCAGATCGATCAGATGCTGCAGCAGGCGAAGCCGCCGATCGGCGACGGATTCGCCTTGCATGAGCGCAACTACGAGGTGCTGACGCGCGCCGCGCAACAGGTGGTTGACGCAAGGCAGAAGGACCCCGTCGATTACGCGCTCCGCAGCGGCATGTACAACATCAAGCCGCTCACGAGTCTGGAGCCCCAGGCACTCAGCGCAGAGATGCCCCGGCGTGCCGCGGCGGCCGCGCGTATCTCGGCCGACTACGGCACGCCGGTGTCACTGCTGACTGTGCCCGAGGCAAAGGCCATGTCGGCGCAGTTGAAAGCTGCGCCGGTGGAAGCGCAGAAGCAGATCCTCGGCGCGCTTTCCACCAGCGTCGGCGACATCGACCTCTACAAACGCACGATGCAGGCGATCGCGCCCGACAACCCCGTCATCGCAATGGCAGGCGTTCACCAGGCGCAGCAGCACACCCTCACCGACGGCCGTGATGTGGCGGACCTGATGCTGCGCGGCCAGGCCATCCTGACGCCGAACACAAAGACCGACGGCAGCGGCCACGAGGGCGGCCGGTCGCTCGTGAAGATGCCCGAAGAGAAGCTGATGCTCTCCGACTTCAATGCCGTGACCGGGGACGCGTTCAAGGGCCGCGAGCAGGCGGCAGACCTGTTCTACCAGGGCGCCAAGGCGATCTATGCGGCTCGCAGCGCCGAGGACGGCGACTACTCTGGCGTCATCGATTCGAGGCGCTGGAAGTCCGCGATCCAACTCGCCACCGGGGGCGTGCAGTCACACAACGGCAGCAAGATCGTGATGCCGTATGGCATGACCTACGACACCTTCCAGAACACGCTGGCGGATCGCACAACGCAGCTCGCCCAGACGTCGCCTCCGCTGAATGCCAGCGCCCCCGATCTGCTTCGGCTGCCGCTGGAGAACTACGGCGACGGCAAGTACCTGTTTCGGCGCGGCGCGGGCTATGTGGTTGACCAGAACGGGCGGCCACTGATCGTGGACGTGAACCCCAGGGCCGGCGAAAGCGGCGGCAAGCCCGCGTTCACCGGCGAGAGCAGCCAGGCGGTCCCGCGCGCCCCTCGGCAGCGCCAGAGCACGCTCGGCGTACCCACGAACGCGGGCGGCGCTGCATTCGTCTACCCGAGGCCCTGATCGATGTTCGACTTCGTCCCCAACGAGCAGAGCGCCACGCTCTTGGCCGCCACGCGGCGGCCGTCGCTCTCGCCCGCCCCCGGCACCTTCGACAACTTCCTGCCCGGCGCCGGCAGCTACGCAATGCGCAGCCTCGCCGAGGTGGGCCGCGCCGTCGACCTTGCAGGGTCGGTGTTCCCGATCGTCGCCGACAAGATCACCGGTGGCACCGAGCAGCAGGACCGCTACTTTCGCGAGCACGATGACGTGTTCAACAGCGCCGTCGACCACTGGACGCCGCGGCCCGGCGAGGTGGGCACGGCGGGCCAGATCGTTGGCCAGCTCGCCGGCGGCGTCGCGCAGGCGATCATCAGCCCCGCGGTGCTGGTCGGGACTGCACAGCTCTCCACAGCCGAAGACCTGGTGCGCCAGGGCGTCGACGCGGGCGCTGCAAACGTGGCCGGTGACATCGCCGGCATCGGCATGGCTGCAGGTGTGCGCCTGCCGTTCCTGGGGCAGACGGCGGCCGCTCGGATCGCCTCCGGCGCCGGCGGCAACGTCGCCTTGGGCGCGGCCACCGCAGGAGCAACGCGCGGCGTGCTGACCGCCTCGGGCAACCGTGAGCAGGCTGCGCAGTACGACCCCCTGGACGTGAAGGCGCGCGCCCTCGATGCGATGCTCGGTGCCGCGTTCGGCGGGCTGGCACACCTCGATGCACGCGCACAGGCTGCGCTGCTGGTCGTGAACCAGGCGCACCACATGGAGACCAGCACGGCGCCCGGGCGGCCCGTGACGGACGCCGATGCGACCGCGCATGTGCAGGCGCTGCGCCAGGCCGTCGACCAGTTGCTGAATGGCGACCCGGTGAGCGTCCACGGCATCGTGCGAGACGGCGCCTTCGTGCACGACCCGGTCTACTCGCGTGACCACGATGAGGTAGGCGCTGAGATCGAGCGGCTGGCGCGCGAGGAAGCGCCGCCCCCGCCGATTGATGCACCGCTGCAGCCGACCCGCGACACGGCGCCCGACGCGGATCCAATTTCCGCACGCGCACGCCTGGCCGCGGAGCGCAATCCCGACATGCCGATCCCAACCAGCTATTTCGCCGAGGACGGCACGCCGGTGACGCTGCGCGCGGCCGACGTCATCGCGCACACCGACGCCGAAACCGCGCAGGCCAAGGCCCTGATCCCGAACATCTTCCGCACCGCGGCGCAGTGCCTGCTGGGAGCCCTGTAATGTCCGACTTCACCCGCTGCATTTCCGCCCTCAACAAGGCCGCCGGCCGCGAGCTGCGCGACGACGAGATCCAGAACGTCTACGAGAAGATCCAGCGCAAGACCCGCGACCTGGTGAACGACATCCAGGCGGGCCGCATCGACACGGCAGGCGGCAACGCCAACCTGAGCACGCCCGAGGGGCTGATGCAGCACGCCGCGGAACTCGCCGCCGGCGATATGGTCGCCGAGAAGATCCTGCAGCAGCGGCGCGCGCACCTGCAAATCGCTGCCGTCGCCGATCGCACGGCGAACGTCGACGCGATGGTGGGCGGCGGCATCGATCGCGTCGACGCGGTGCGTCGGCTGCTCGCCAATGACGCCGACGGCCGCGCGGACCAGTTCTCACTCGAGGCGCGCGTGCAAGGCGTGTCCAACCTGCTGAAGTCGAAGATCCAGGACACCTGGGCCGCCATGGGTGACGACTTCCTCGGGTTCATCCAGCAGAAGGACAAGATCGCGGCGCTGGTGCGCGAGCTGCGCGGCAAGGACAGCGGCGACCCGATGGCGAGGAAGGGCGCGCAGGCGTGGCTCAAGGCTGCCGAGGACGCGCGCCGCTGGTTCAACGACAAGGGCGGCGAGGTGGGTCGCCTAGAGGATTGGGGCTTCCCGCAGCACCACTCGCAGGAGCGCGTCGCGGCCGCCGGCAAAGAGCAGTGGATGGCTGACGTCTTCCCGGCGCTCGATCGCAGCCGGTACACCGACCTGGCTGGCAATCTGATGACCGAGGGCGAGGTGAAGGGTCTCCTGTCCGCGGCCTGGAACACGATCGCCAGCAACGGCGCGACGAAGATCGAGCCGGGCAAGTTCAAGGGCTCCGGTGCACGCGCAAACCGCAACGCCGAAGAACGGCAGATCCACTTCAAGAACGCCGACGCGGTGCTGGGCTACTGGGAGAAGTACGGCGAGAAGACCTTTCCCGAGATCCTGCTCGGACACATGGAGCGCATGGCGCGCGACATCTCCTTCATCGAGCACTTCGGGCCGAACCCCGACACCACGTTCCGCATGTTGCGTGACCAGGCGGAGCAGGAGGCGAAGCTGGCCGCACCGCAGACCCTCAACCGAATCGACAAGCAGCTCGCCAGCCTGGACAACCTCTACGACTACGCCGCCGGCCGCACCAAGCCGGTCGCGAATCAGGCGGTGGCCCGCACCTTCAGCGTGCTGCGGGACCTGAACGTCGCTGGCAAGCTGGGGAGCGCTTTCTTCGCCTCGTTCTTCGGCGACAAGGTGATGCTCGAGGCCGTGTCGCACCTCAACCACCTGCCGGCGATGCAACGCTGGATGAATGAGCTGCGCCTGCTGAACCCGGCGAACGAGGGCGAGCGCCGCCAGCTGCAGCGCCAAGGCCTGATGCTCGATTACATGCGGTCCGCGCTATACCGCTTCGGCGAGGACCTGGGCCAGTCCGCGTGGACGGGAAAGCTCGCGAATGCGGTGGTGCGCGTCTCCGGCCTCTCGGCGATCAACGAGTGGCGCCGCGGCGCCTTCGGGCTGACCATGATGAGCGCCATCGGCCACGAGGTGAGCTCGAAGGGCTTCGACCAGCTGGGCGCGCAGAGCATGCGACTGCTGCACTCGTTCGGCATCACGGCGGACGACTGGGGGCTGTGGAAGCTCGCGAAGCTGGAAGACTACGGCCACGGCAACGACACGATGCTGACGCCCGAGGGCATCGCCAAGATCCCCGACCAGGCGCTGATCGGCGCGGGGCTGATGCCCGCCGACGCGGGCCCGCACGTGGGCGAGCAGATCCGCCGCGACGCTGTCGTGAAGCTGCTGGGCGCACTGCATTCCGAATCGACCAACGCAATCATCGAGCCGGGCTGGGCGGAGCGCGCTGCGATGGTGGGCGGCCTGCAGCGCGGACGCATTCGCGACGAGCTGATGCTGGCCTTCTGGCAGTTCAAGGCCTTTCCGGTGGCGCAGTTCCAGCGCATGTGGGACCTCACGATGGCCCGTCCCACCACGGGCGGCAAGGTCGGCATGCTCACGACGGTGCTGCTGATGCAGACGCTGGCCGGCGCGATGATGCTGCAGACGCAGGCGCTGCTCGCCGGCCAGGACCCTCGGCCGATGAACGACTGGAAGTTCTGGGCGGCCGCGGCGCTGAAGGGCGGCACGCTGGGCATCTACGGTGACTTCCTCTATTCGCAAAGCGGCACCACGCGCTACGGCACCGGGCCGCTGGAGGCGCTGGCCGGGCCGACCATCGGCAGCGCCGCGACGGCGGTGTCGCTCGCAGTGCGCGCCGGCAACGCGATGAGCGAAGGCAAGGACACGCACCTCGCCGCGAATCTGCTGAACCTGGGCAAGGGCTTCGTGCCGTTCCAGAACCTCTGGTACACCAAGGCGGCCACCGATCACATCCTGCTGCAGAACGCGCAGGAGCAGCTGTCGCCGGGCTACCTGGCCAACATGCGCGCGGCCTCCATGAAGCAGTTCGGTCAGGGCTGGTGGTGGGCGCCGGGCGAGCCGGTGCCGGAGCGCGCGCCGGATATGCGGAACGCGCTGACGCGCTAGCGGACGCCGTAGTCTGGGTAGTCGTAGCGCTCCCGAATCTCTGGAAGGAAAGGGGCTAGGAGCGCACGGCATTCCACGCAATTGATGTGATGGTCGAATGCCTTGGCCTCCGTGCTGATTTTGTAGAACGCGGGACAGGCAAGATTCTTCCCCGGGGTCCTCGAGGCAATCTCAGGACCGTAGATCGCGCGCAGTGCCTGTATTCGTTGACTATGCCCGCGAAAGTTCACTTCTCGCTTCTCCACCTCGTTGTGGAAGGCCGCGTTCCATACCTCCCGAACGGGCGACGGTGGTGCCGGCTTTCCTTCGAGCCACTGCCGCACGTGATACCGCGACACGATGATGCGCGAGCCGTCGCGGCGGTGCGGCACGTCGTTGGACTCCAGCCATTGGGTCTGCGCGTTCGCCCGGGCGCGCCCGGTGAGCTGGCGCAATTCGGGCTTGTCGAGGAACTCACTGACGGACGGCAGTTGATCGCTCATAGGTTGCGTATTACATTTTCGACATGAATCCGCCTCTCCCGAAAGGGGGACCCCGCCCGGGTTCCGGCCGCAAGCCGCTGGGCGAGGAACCCACTGTCATCGTGGCAATACGCATGCTGCCCGAGCAGCGCGAGAAGCTGCAGCGCCTGGGCGGCGCGCCGTGGTTGCGGAAGAAGATTGACCAGGCGAAGGAGCCTGAGTAACCGCAAGCCCCGCGGCGGATCTCGCGGGGCAAAAAGAAGGCGGCCGACAGAGTGTTACGAGCACTCAGCCGGCCTGACCACAGTCCAACCTGAATGAGAGGAATGACCATGGCTGACCACATTCTCGCGGACGAGCCCGCGAACCCCATCCCCCAATCGGCAGACGCATTGCCGCCCGACACCCCCCGCACGCAGCTGATCCTGCGCAGCGCCTATGAACTCGCACAGATCGCCGAGATGGTGCTGCGCGATGTGGAGTACAACTCCGACTCGCTCGAGGACCTGCGCTTCCGGCCGTTGGCGCTGCGCATCAACCAATTGTCGGACCTGATCATATGGAGCCTGGAGGACGAGGGAACGTCGGTCGCCGACCTGGAGAAGCAGCTCACCGGCCTGCGCCACGCTGACGGGGTGGTGCACCATGTCTGACAAGAACGGAAACGACGTTCAGGACCGGCTGGACAGGCTGGCGAGCGAGGCCTTTCCAGCCGCAGCTGTGGAGATCAGAGCCCCCGACAGCCGCGGCTGAAGACAGGAGCCAAGTCCAGTGCGGAAGCCGCCTTCGGGCGGCTTTTTCGTGGGTGCGGCCCCTGGCTGACTAGTTGCAGATCGTCGACGTGCCTATCGTCGTGCACGTCCTGGAGCGGCCGTCGGGCGTGTTGATGAACGTGGTGTCGCCGATGCGCCTCGAGCTGCTGCCGTCGGAGCCGAAGGTGCTGTCGCCGATGCGGTTGTACGTCGTGCCGTCGCTGCGGACGGTGGTGTCGCCAATGCGCTGGTACGTGGTCCCGTCCGAGCTGATGGTCGTCTCCCCGATGCGCTGGTACGTCGTCCCATCGGACCGGATCGTGGTGTCGCCGATGCGGTTGTACGTCGTCTGCGCGGCCGCGGCGCCGGCGGCGAGCAGGAGGAAGGCAGGCAGGCGCAGCTTCATAGGGCCTCCGAGGTGTGGGTCGGACGGTACGCCGACGCGAGGCGACGCACTACGCCCGATCGGGTGAGGCCCTTGCCGCCCGTTCGGAGGAGGCGCCGGCAGATGACAGGTCTTACAAGAATGTCACCGACCGGACAAGTTGGGTCAATACGCTCCCCGCATAGTGCCCGGCAGTGGGCCCTTTCCCCCGCTCCGGAGGCGAGAAGTTGGATCAGGCGGGGGGAGAAAGTACGGCACGTATCCTGCTTCTGCTCCGGAGGCACTTAGGGTTCTGTCCTACCCCATCCGGTGTCGGATGTCCCTGTAATGAGAACCCTGCGGCCGATACGCTGGGATCAGCACTTAGCGCCTGGAGGTACCCATGGCACTCGAATCGCGTGTGGTAAGGGTTAACGTCTACTTCGACCCGGAGGTGGAGAGCTTCTGGGCGGACAGTCCTGATCTCGATGGCCTTTCCGCCAGCGGCAAGTCGCGCGTAGAGGTGGAGCAGGAAGCGCGTTGGGCGGCCGAGACCTTGCTGGAATTGGCCGGCGTCCAGGAACCCCCGCGGCTCAACTTCGAGGATGCTGTCTACCGGCCGGAATGAAGGGCTATTACCGCGACGTCGTAAGGGTTCTCAGGGACCACGGCTACCGGATCCTCCCGGGGCGCGGGAAGGGCTCGCACGAGGTGTGGACGAACGGCCCGCGCAACCAGGTCGTGCCGCGCCACCTCGATTCGCGGGACCACGCCAACAACGTCCTAAAGCAGATGGGCGTCCCCGAGCGCATCAAGTGAATCGTCCGCTGGCGGACACATTGGCGGACACGGGCAGCACCCGCCGGAAAACCAATACTGGCGCGGCCCTTGACAGACACCTGCTCCGCCAGAGACAGGGGCCTGCTGCTACAAAACATGTAGCGCGGGCCCTTCTCGTTTCCACTCGCTGTCCCGGCACGCGACGTCGAGCTGAACGATACCTTCTCTGAAACTGAGCAGCCCAACCGCGCAGCGGTGCGCAGCGCTGGCGCGGTCCCGCCAACGCCCCCGCGTTGAAGCGCCCAGGGGCATACTCGAAAGTCCCTTCACCCAGACCTCGCACAGGAGAATGAGATGCACGCTGGAACACGTATGGCGTTGGGGACCGCGGCAGCGGTCGCCCTGATGTTGGTATCGGGTTGCGCCATCAACCACGGCGCACCTCAACCTTCGGACCGGACGTCCGAAGGCATCGAGGAGGGCGCGTCCAACACGATGGCCAGGCTGTATGCGGCCGTGCCGGGCTCGCGCGACCTGGAACGCAAGGCCACCGGCACGCTGGTGTTCCCGCGCGTCCTCACGGCAGGACTGATCATCGGCGGCGAGCACGGAAGAGGGGTCCTGCACACGCGTGGCCGCCCGGACAGCTTCTACGACATCACAGGCCTCTCCGTCGGTTGGCAGGCGGGCGCCGAGTCGAAGGCACTGGTGTTGATGTTCCTGACGCCGGCTGCCTTGAACAAATTCCTGGAGAGCCATGGTTGGACCGTGGGAGCCGACGCGTCGGTTGCGGTCGTGCGAGAAGGCGCCAACGCCTCGCTGGACTCATTGAGCGCCCGCAACGAGGTGGTGGCGTTTGCGCTGACGAACTCCGGCCTGATGGCGGCGGCGACGATCGAGGGAACGAAGATCTCACCGGTCTCCAGGTAACTCACTGCTGGACGCGCACCGGCCCACATCGGCCGGTCGACGCCCAGGCATCGGGGACACATGGCGCGCGCACCGCTTCTCGGGCCGGGCTGTTGCGCGTCGGGTCGAGCCGCTACGTGTCTCGCCGACGCAAAACCGCGTCGTCCCGACGTGCGGATCACAGCTCAGGCCTGCTGGCGGCCTCCGCGACGCAGGCCCAGAAGCGCGACTTGCGCGCGTGATGCTAGGCAGCGGTATTCGCGCGCGCCAGCACGACATCGAGCAGCGCGCGATACAGGCAAGTGGCGCCGCGCCAGCGCTCGCGACGATCCAGTTCGCGCACGAGCGGCACCAGCGTCATGTAGTCGCGCCCACGAAGGCGTGAACGTCATCTCCCTCGAGGCGGCGCAAGCCGAGGTGTAGGCGCCCCGCAAACCATCCACGGCTGCTACGATGAATCAGCCGATTGACGGACTGAAAAAGGAGCCTCCACCCTGACCCGTGACCACTACGACCTGATCGTCATCGGCAGCGGACCGGGGGGCGCCTCGCTCGCGCAGCGGCTCGCACCGACCGGCAAGCGCATCCTCATCCTCGAACGTGGCGATTACCTGCCGCGGTCCGAGAAGAACTGGAGCAGCCAGGCGGTGTTCGTCGACGGGATCTATCAGACTAGGGAGGCCTGGACCGACGCGCAAGGCAAGCCGTTCAGTCCGGCCCTGCATTACTTCGTTGGCGGCAACAGCAAGGTCTACGGCGCTACTCTCCTGCGGCTGCGAGAGCGCGACTTCGGGGAGGTTCGGCACGCCGGCGGCGTGTCTCCCGCGTGGCCTGTGGGCTATGACGTGTTCGAGCCTTACTATGCCCAGGCCGAACGGCTGTTTCACGTTCACGGCCTGCGCGGCGAGGACCCGCTCGAGCCCTGGGCCAGCACGCCTTATCCGCACCCGCCGGTCAGCCATGAGCCGAAGATCGCCGAGTTGGACGCGAACCTGCGCGGCATCGGACTGCATCCCTTCCATCTGCCGCTGGGCATCCTGCTCGACGAAAACCCCGACGGGACGCCCACGCCGACCAGCACCTGCATGCGCTGCAGTTTTTTCGACGGCTTCCCCTGTCTCCTGAACGGCAAGGCCGACGCACAGGTGATCTGCATCGACCCGATGCTTGCCGCCCACGACAACGTCACGCTGATGACGAACGCGTATGTCTCCCGCCTTGGCACTGACGGGTCAGGACGCAAGGTCAACGCGGTGCACGTGACGCGCAATGGCGGCGAGGAGATCTATTCCGCCGACCTCGTGGTGGTTGCCTGCGGCGCGCTCTCCTCGGCGCTGCTGCTGCTGCGCTCGGCCAACGAACAGCATCCGGACGGTCTGGCCAACGGCTCCGGCCAGCTCGGGCGCAACTACATGCGCCATCACATGAGTGTCTTGATGGCGATCATGGCGGAGGCCAACGACACGGTCTTCCAGAAGACGCTCGCGTTCAGCGACTTCTATTTCGGCTCCGACGACTGGGAGCATCCGCTCGGCCTCGTCCAGATGTGCGCCACCAGCCATGCTCCCCAGATCCGGGGCGAGGCGCTGCCGGAATCGCTCGAATGGCTGCCGAAGATGCCGTTCGAACAGATCGCCCGCCACTCGATGGACTTCTGGCTGCAGTCCGAGGATCTGCCGCATCCGGACAACCGTATCTACTACCAGAACGGCCGCGTCCATCTCGATCAGCACGAGACCAATCCGCAGGCACTGCACCATCTCAAGCGCAAGCTCAAGCAGGTGCTGACCGAGGCGGGTCATCCGCATGTGCTGCTGGAACGCAGTCTCTATCTCGGCAAGGACATCCTGCTTGGCGGCACCGCCCACCAGGCCGGGACGGCGCGTTTCGGAACCGATCCCGCCACCTCGGTGCTCGACCTCGATTGCCGCGCCCACGAAATCGACAATCTCTACCTGGCCGATGCCAGCTTCTTTCCCTCGATCGGGGCGGTGAATCCGACGCTGACCATCATCGCCAATGCGCTGCGGGTCGCGGACAAGATCAGGGAGCGACTGTGAGCAGCGCCGCGGTCGCGGCCTTCGTCGTGCGCTGTGGGCTGGTCGTGCTGTTCCTCCCCTTCAGCGCTCTCGACAAGGTGCTGAACTTCGAGGGTGCGGTGCACCAGGCCAGCGAGACCTTCTCCTGGCGGCCGCTGGCAATCCTGGCGATCTTCTGCGCCCTCGGCATCGAGATCATCATGCCGATCGGCATCGTCACCGGCGCTGGCGATCGGGCCTGTGCGCTGGTCATGGCCGGCTATTGCGCGGTGACGGCGATCCTGTGGAAACGCTTCTGGGCACAAGGCGACTTCTGGTCCGATCCTGGCGGCAAAGGGCGAACCCTGTTCTGGGACTTCCTGAAGAACTTGTCCCTGGCCGCCGGCTTCCTGCTCCTGACCGTGGGCCTGGACGGATCGGGCCTGGCCGTGTTCCTCGCCCACCCGCTGGCCTCCAGCCATCCCTATGCCGCGCGCCAGGAGCAGCCATGAGCGATCTCGGTCCGCGACCCAGCGTTCCGTATTGGCACCTGTGGGTCGATGACGCGGGCGTCAGCCACCAGCGCCAGTGCCGTCTCGAGAACTACGATGCGCACCGGGTCGGCGCTGCGGATCCGCAGTGGAACAATCCGCAGCCGCGATCCGAGGCCAGCGTCGTCTTCACCGTGCAGCCGGTCGGCTGGATCGGTGAGTGGCACGAGAATCCGGCGCCGCAATGGATCGTGGTGCTGTCGGGCCGCTGGTTCATCGAAAGCATGGACGGCACGCGCATCGAGCAGGGACCCGGCGAGTTTTCGCTCGGCGAGGACCAGGGCTGCGCAGAGCGCGATGGCAGAAAAGGCCACCGTTCCGGCACTGTCGGCGACGAGCCCTGCTGCCTGATGACGGTGCAGCTCCATGTGGATCCCGTTCGCGCTCCTTGTCACATCCGGTAGGGCTGGCATGGACGGCTTCGAGATCCGCAATCCACGGTTTCGCGCGCTGGTGCTGCCGAACGCGCCGCTGGAGACGCTCGGCACCGGTTATCGCTGGCTGGAAGGACCGGTGTGGTTCGCCGACCAGGATTGCCTCTACGTCAGCGACCTGCCCAATGACCGCGTGCTGCGCTGGAGCGAAGCTGGCGGGCTTTCGGTTTTCCAGCAGCCATCCGGCTTCGCCAACGGCCACGCGCGCGATCGCCAGGGGCGCCTTCTCACCTGCTCGCACCGTGACCGCGCCGTCACCCGCATCGAATTCGACGCAGCGGTGACGGTGCTGGCCAGTCACTTCGATGGCAAGCGCCTCAATGCGCCCAACGACATCGTCTGCAAATCGGACGGGACGATCTGGTTCAGCGACCCCGTCTACGGGATCAGCACCGACTATGAAGGCGGCAAGCAACCGCCGCAACTGCCGTCGGCGCTCTATCGGCTCGATCCGGCAAGCGGGGAACTGCGCGTGGCTGCCGCCGATTTCGTCAACCCGAACGGCCTGGCTTTTTCGCCGGACGAGCGCTTGCTCTATGTCGCCGAGACGGGCGATCAATTCGACGAGGCATCGCCTCGCTTCATCCGCCGCTTCGCCGTGCGTGACGACGGCGCGCTCTCCGGCGGCGAGTGCTTCCACCGGGTCGAGCCGGGTAACGCCGACGGCTTTCGTGTCGACGAGCAGGGCAATCTCTGGTCGAGCGCGGCCGATGGCGTCCACTGCATCAGCCCCGACGGCGAGTTGCTCGGCAAGATCCTGACTCCATCGCTCGTCTCGAACCTGTGCTTCGGCGGCCGCAACCGCTCACGCCTGTTCGTCTGCGCCTCGCACACGCTGATGGCCATCTACACCAACACGCGCGGATGTGTTCGCCCGTGACGGCACGGCTCACGGCGATCCTCGCCTTCCGGTTGGTGACCAGGGAGCCGGAACGGCTCGTCGCCTTCTATACCGGCCTCGGCTTCGCTGCGGGTGAGGTGAAGGCGATCCCCGCCGCGGAGATGGCGCTGTTCGGGCTGCAGGGTGGCGGCTGGCGGCGGACCTTGTCGCTTGGCGATCAGCGCATTGAGCTGGATCATTTCGAGCAATCCGGGCGACCTTATCCGCCCGGCGTGACCGGCGCCGACACCCGCTTTCAGCATCTAGCGCTCGTCACCGACGACGCGGCCGCCGCCTGGTCGCGCGCTGGTGCGCTGGGTGCGCTGCCGATCTCCGTCGCCGGGCCGGTGACACTTCCGGCTTCCTCGGGCGGTGTCACGGCCCTCAAGTTCCGCGATCCGGAGGGGCATCCGCTGGAGCTGCTGCAATTCCCTCGCGGATCGCGCTGGCTCGGTTCCGGCCTGCTTGGCATCGATCACAGCGCCATTTCCGTGAGCGATGTGGAGGTCGGCCGTCGGTTCTACGGCGCGCTGGGTCTGTCCACCAACGGGCAGACGCTGAACCAGGGCCCGACGCAGTCGGCGCTCGACGCACTGGCCGGCGCCGAGGTGGACATCGTGCCGCTCATGCCCCCGATCGTGACGCCGCATCTCGAGTTGCTCGGCTACCGGAGCCCGCCGCCTCTTCGCGCCGCGCTTCTCGCGCCGAACGACGTTGCCGCGACCCGCATCGTCTGGAGTGCGGACCAGGACGGCTTGCTGCGGGATGCGGACGGGCATTTTCATCTGCTCACCACCCCCATCGACGAAAAAAGCGGTGCTAGTCGCACGCCGGGATCGCGATAGTCGCGGCGCCGCCGGCTTCGGCACGCCGGTCCGCCGACCCGCTTCCCCCAATGACGGATACTCCGCCCGCAACGCCGCCGCTCCTTTGCGCAACAACCGGCGGCATCGAGGCTCGCTGCGATGTCGCCCCAGCTCAGAACCCACAGCATGACCTCCGGACTTCCGTCCACGAAGATCTCCACCTTGATCGGCGACTTTCCGCACACACGCGCCTTCCGTTCAGGCGTGCTGCAGTCTCCGTCCGTGGCATTGGATATCGCGCCGTTTCCGGTCGCGTTTCCGGCATTCTCGAGAGCTGTCGCCATGGAGTTCGACGTCTCGGAGCTCTCCCTGGTGACCTTCCTGCAGGCGCGTGCAGCCGGACGCAAGCTGTCGCTGCTGCCGGCGGTCACCATGTCACGATTTCAGCACCCCTACCTGGTCTTCGACTCGGCCAAGGGCGCCATGACGCCCAAGGATCTCGAAGGGGCTCGCGTCGCTGTGCGTCTCTTCACGTCGACCACGGCTTCGTGGCTGCGTGGAATCCTGGTCAACGAGTACGACGTGGATGTGACGAAGATCCGATGGCTCGCGCATCAGGAACCGAACGTTCCGGAATGGACCGATCCGCCGAACGTCACGAGGGTTCCGAAGATGGACTTGAGCGAGATGCTGTTCTCCGGCGAAGTCGATGCGATCGTGGTCACTCCGGTGCCGACCGACCCGCGCATCCAGCCCGTCATCCCTGATCCGGTCGCGGCGATGAGGTCGTGGCAGGCCAGGAACAATGCCATCCAGATCAACCACATGATGGTGGTCAAGGACGACTTCGCCGAATCCAACCCCGCCGCCGTGCGCGAAGTCTGGCGCATGCTGAAAGAATCCAAACGCATGGCCAACGAACCGGCCGAAAAGGCCGCGTTCACGCCGTATGGCATCGAAGCGAACCGGCACAACATCGACGTCCTGATCAACTACATGGTCACCACGGGCATGATCCCGCGCCGGTTCGCAGTGGACGATCTGTTCAACGATGTGACGCGCACGCTCGCGTAGCTGGTGGCCGGACCCGGTCACACCACCAGGTATCCGTTTCAATCAAGCCGTCAAGACAAGAGACAAGAGACAAGAGACAAGACCATGACAGTTCGCAAACTCCTCGTACGGCTGACAGCCGTAGTGGGCCTCGCCCTGGTGGCGGCCAGCTCGGTCCTCGCCGCCTTTCCCGACAAGCCAATTCGCCTGGTCGTGCCTTTCCCCCCCGGCGGGGGCGTTGACATCATCGCGCGCACCCTGGGCGCGGGCATGTCGCAGATCCTGGGGCAGCCGATGGTTGTCGACAACAAGCCCGGTGCGGGAACCATCATTGGCACCGACGCGGTGGCAAGGAGCCCCGCCGACGGCTACACCCTGGTGGTGGCCTCCTTCGCGCATGCGGTGAACCCGAGCCTGATGCCCAAGCTGCCTTACGACACGGACAAGGCTTTCGCGCCGGTGATCCTGATCGGCCGCGGGCCCAATGTGCTGGTCGTGCGCGCTGACAGTCCGTACAAGACCGTCAGGGATATCGTCGTCGCGGCCGCCGCGAAGCCTGGTGAGCTGACGTATGCGTCGCAGGGCAATGGAACATCCGCGCATCTCGCTGGCGAAATGTTCGCGAACCTGGCCAAGGTCAAGGTCACCCACGTGCCCTACAAGGGGGTGGCCGCTGCACTCACTGACGTGTTGGGTGGCCGGGT
Source organism: Ramlibacter sp. (assembly GCF_028291745.1). Lineage (GTDB taxonomy): Bacteria > Pseudomonadota > Gammaproteobacteria > Burkholderiales > Burkholderiaceae_C > Ramlibacter. The sequence continues at coordinate 31,801 of NZ_JAQGNQ010000115.1, forward strand.
GGACATGATGTTCGCCACGTCCTCGGCGGTGGGCGCCTTCGTCGAGAGCGGCAAGCTGCGCGCCATCGCGGTGACCAGCAGTGAGCGCTCCCCCGCCCTCAAGGGCGTCCCGGCGGTGGCCGAGACTGTGCCGGGCTACTCGGTGGAGAGCTGGTACGGGCTGTACGCGCCGGCCGGCACGCCTGCCGACGCGATCGCCAGGCTCAATGTCGCAGCGAGGACGGCTGCACGGGCTCCCGAGTTTCGTCGCAGGCTCGAGCAGGAGGGCCTGGTGGTGAGCGCCGGCACACCCGAGGAGCTCGAGGCGTATGTGCGCGCTGAAGTGGCCCGCTGGCGCAAGGTGGTCAAGGAAAACAACGTCAAGGTCGACTGATCGCCCGAGGCTCCAGCGCCTACTGGGCCTCGAAGTTCGCGCTGGCATGGACGGTACGCAAGCAGGCGCCCCGATGAAGGCCCCAAGGCGATCAGCTTGGCCCGAGCAGTGAAGGCTCGGCGTCCGCCATGACGTAGCGGGCAAAAACGAAATCGCGGATCGTCGACACGTGTTCGCCGGACCAGCCAAGAATGACGAAGTAGTCCGCGCGGCCGTCCAAGCGCTCGTGTTGTCGAATCAGGACGGCCGGCCGACCTTCCACTACCCCCGGTCGTGCAGTCCAACCCTCGATCTGCCCGTACCGCGCAAAGTATTCGCCACCGGCCGGTCCTTGCAACTCGAGCCGATTCACCAGATCGAGTCGCACGTCTGCAGCCAGCATGGTGCGAAGGGTGTCGAAATCCCGTGCGTTGAACAGGTCGACATACCTTCGCAGCAGCCGTTGTTCGGCGGCAGACAACGGGTCGCGCTGGGCGGCCTGTGCCACCTGCCTGGTCAACGCAAGCAAGCGTCCGCGCCCGCGCTGCAGGATCGACTTCACCTCAACGACGGTGGTGCCGAGGATCTCGCCGACGTCCTCGGCGGAATACTCGAGAACGTCAAAAAGGATGACCACGCTGCGCTGCGATGCCGGGAGTTGCATGAACGCAGGCAAGGTCGCCGCTGTCGCTTCGCGTCTCGCCAGTTCGTCAACCGGATCGGCGATCAACTCCAGATCATCTGCGCCGTGAAGTTGGTCGATGCGTGCTCGGCGGCGCAAAAGGTCCAGCGCCAGGTTGTGAGCGATCCGGAAGAGCCAGCCCTCTGCGTTCTCGATCGGGCGTTCTTGCGGGGTGTACTCCAGCGCTCGCAAGAGGGCCTCCTGGACGAGGTCCTCCCCGTCCAGGGTTGATCCCACCATCCGGGCGCAGTAGCGGTGCAGCTTGGGGCGGAGGCGGTCGAGGTCGATCGAGCCAAGCGGGCTCGAAGCGGAAAAAACGGGCGGTCGACTCATTTCTCTGCGGCTGGAATGCAGCCCCGTGAGTCGAGAAAGTGGGGATCGGGATTCAAGCGACGACGGTGGATGTGACGTCGCAGGTGATCGCTTCCATCTGCGCAATGGCCTTGACGCCTTCGAAGTATGCCGGCATTTCCGGACGCTGCCTCATTGCGGCAATCCCATCGGCGCTGCGCCATTGTCCGTAGATCACCACGCGCCGACCGTCGCGCGAGACATGCAGGGACGACGACACGAACCCAGGTACTTTGCAGATCCATTGCTCGGTGCCTTCTCTCAGCAGGGCCACGAGTCGATCGCGATCTTCCGGAGCAACACTGAAAACGTTGACGAGCGTGGTGAGTTCGGCATCCGCATTGATCTTGGGCGTCATGGCTGTAAACCTCGGTAGTAAGTTGAGCAAAAGGGGAGCACCCATTGGTGCCCGGGAACCCGGATGTGCAGGGTTCGTCTCTGCATAGACGTTTCACGACAGCCAAACGAATCGGCCCCGACGTGAAATCAGCTTGAGACGGGGACTTCTTGTGGAAAATGCCATCTGCTGCCAGATATGGCAAAATGGTCGCACCTCAGGAGTCCGCGTGATCGCCGAATTCCCCAAGCTCGAAGACCTGCCTCGCCAGACCGCCTCCGACGTCAAGAACAAATGGCGGGATGTGGTGCGCGAAGTCCATGAGTCCGGAAGCGTTGCCATCACCAACCATTCTTCCGTGGAAGTGGTGCTGGTGAACGCGCAGGCGTATCGGCAATTGGCGGCCAGCGCTGCGGCCCTCAAGGAACGGGAGGCAGCGCTTCTCGAGCAGCTGTCGGCGCAGTTCCAGCAACGCCTGGCGAGCTTGCAGGCACCCGATGCCGCCAACAAGGCCGCGGCGGTCTTTCAGCGCAAGGGCAGGCTGTCCACCAGGCCGAAGGCGGGCGCCTCGTACTAGGTGCGGCCTTTCATCATCGTACTGGCCGGCGTCAACGGAGCCGGGAAGAGCTCGGTTCTCGGCGCGCTCCTGCAAGACGAAGGACTCGAGACGTACAACCCCGACCGGTACGCAGCCGTGCTGGTGCGTGAGCTCGGGGTGAGTCTCGAGGAGGCGAGTGGCCGTGCCTGGCAGCATGGCAAATCGCTTCTGGAAAGCGCGATCGCCACCGGCAGCAACCACGCTTTCGAAACCACGCTGGGCGGAAACACGATCACGCGGCTGCTGCGCGCGGCATCGAAGACGCACGACGTGCTGATGCTGTACTGCGGCCTCGCCTCCCCCGAGCTGCACATCGCGCGGGTCGCACAACGTGTCGCGCACCAGGGCCATCCGATCCCCGACGAGAAGATCCGCGAGCGCTGGAACACCTCGCGGGCCAACCTGGTGCTGCTGCTGCCCGTGCTCTCGCGCCTTCAGGTGTTCGATAACAGCCAATCCGTCGAGGCTGGCCAGGACATCCCGGATCCGGTTCTCGTGCTCGCGCTCGAAGACGGGCGCATGACCTTCCCCGCCGTCCTGTCGCACGAGGCGCTGTCGGCGGTGCCAGCATGGGCACAGCCGATCCTGGAGGCGGCGATTCAGCGGCAGCCCTAGCGCAACTCCGGCCAGCTCACGATCGAGGAGTTCTACGCCGCTGCAGCCGTTTGCCGCCGTGAAGCTCGAGGCCCTGGCCTGAGCTCATTCCGCCGGGATGCCCGCTTCCTTGACGACCTTGCTCCATTTGGCGAGGTCGGACTTGATCAGCGCGGCGTACTCCTGCGGTGTGCCGCCCTGGATGTCGACGCCCGCGGCCTCCAGCTTGGCCCGCACGTCGGGCATCTTCAGCGCCGCGTTGATCTCCGCGTTCAGCCGCGCCACGATCGCCTTCGGGGTGCCGGCGGGCGCGAGGAAGCCGCCGTTCGTGCTGGCGTCGTAGCCCTTGAGCCCCTGTTCGTCCGCCGTGGGCACGTCGGGCAGGGACTGGGCGCGCTTGCGGCTCGACACCGCCACGGCCCGGACGTTGCCGGCCTTCACTTGCCCCTGGATGGCACTCACCGTGTCGATGTAGAGCGCGGTGCGTCCGGCCAGCAGGTCCGGCTGCGCGGCGGACGAGCCCTTGTACGGCACCAGCAGCATGGGGACACCGGTCGCCATGCGGAACATCTCCGCCGCCATTTCCTGTGCACTGCCGCGCCCCGAGGTGGCGACCTTCGCCTCCTCGGGGTGGGCCTTCATCCAGGCCACGAACTCGGGCAGCGTCCTGGCGGGAATCTTCGGGTAGATGGCGAACACCAGCGGCACCTCGTGCGTGTACACGATCGGCTCGAAGCTCTTCTCCGGATCCCAGCCGAGGTTCCTGAACAGGAACTTGTTGATGTTGTGGCTGCCGCCCACGATGCCGATCGTGTAGCCGTCGGGCGCCGCTTTCGCGATCGCATCCGTGCCGAGGTTGTTGGACGCGCCCGGCTTGTTGTCGACGATCACCGGCTGCCCCAGCGAGGTCGTGAGCTTCTCGCTGACGAGGCGGGCAATGAGGTCGATCGCCCCTCCGGGCGGTGCGGGCACGATGATCCGGATCGCGTGGGTGGGATAGGCCTGGGCCGATGCCACGGTCGGCACGGTGGCCACGAGGGCCGAGGCGGCAAGGATGGTGAGCAGGGATTTTCTTTGCATGGAAGTCTCCTCCGGGGATGATCGATTTCAGCCGCGCCCGACGTAGGGCATGGCGCTGGCCATGATGGTCATGGTCAGCACGTTCGCGTTCAGCGGCAGGCCGGCGATGTGGCGCACCGCATCGGCCACGTGGCGCGCGTCCATCATGGGTTCGGGCGCCATCGTGCCGTTGGCCTGCAGCACGCCGCGCGTCATGCGCTCGGACAATTCGGTCAGCGCATTGCCGATGTCGATCTGGCTGGCGACGATGTTGAACGCGCGGCCGTCCAGCGCCAGCGCCTTGGTCAGGCCCGCCACGGCGTGCTTGCTGGCGGTGTACGGCGCGGTGAAGGGCCGCGGCGTATACGCGGAGACCGATCCGTTGTTGATGATGCGGCCGCCCTGCGGCGACTGCCGCCGCATCAGGCCGAAGGCCGCGCGTGCGCACAGGAACACGCCGGTCACGTTGGTGTTGATCACGCTGAACCACTTCTCCAGCGGCAGTTCGTCCATCGGCACCGCGGGGGCGTTCACGCCGGCGTTGTTGAACAGCAGGTCGAGCCGGCCGAAGCTGCGCTCGATCGTGGCGAACAGCGCCTGCACGCTTTCGGGATCGCACACGTCGGTGGGCACGGCCAGTGCGGTCTGGCCGCGCGCCTCGGCCTCGCCGGCGAGGGTCTGCAGGGGTTCGGCGCGGCGGCCGGCAAGCACGACGCACCAGCCGTCGGCCAGCAGGCCGGCGGCCACGGCGCGGCCGATGCCGCTGCCGGCGCCGGTGACCAGGGCGATCTTGGGGGAAGGGCTCGTCACGAGAGGTCTCCTGTCACGGTCATGGTGAATTGGGCGATGCCGGCCACGCCGCCGCTGACGACGTCGCCGGCTTGCAGCGGGGCCACGCCGGCGGGCGTGCCGGTGAAGATCAGGTCGCCCGGGGCGAGAGTGACCGAGGCGCGGGTCCCGGCGGGATAGGGCAGGGCGCCTTCGGCCGGCACGACCGCGCTGGCGGGCTTGGCAAACCAGGCCGGCAGGTCGCGCGGCCGGGGCTCGTCCGCGCTCCAGGCGTAGTTGCGGCCGATGCAGAACACGCGGCCCACGGGGAAGAGGGCATGGCTGCCCGCCATTGGCAGGGTCACCGGCGCAGCAGGGGGAAAGACGAACTCGGTCATGGGAGCGTGGTCGCGGGCTTCAGGTGGTCAGGCTCATCGCGGGGCGTTCGCCCGCCAGGGCCTGGGCGAGGCTGGCCAGCACCATTTCGCCCATGGCGGTGCGGGTCTCCCACGTGGCGCTGGCGCGATGCGCCTGCAGCGTGACGCGGTCCGACTGGCGCAGTGCCAGGGGAACCCGCGGCTCGTCGACGAACACGTCCAGGCCGGCGCCGGCAATGCGGCCGGCCGTCAGCGCCTGCGCGAGATCGGCCTCGTTGACCAGGCGCCCTCGCGCCACGTTGACCACGAAGCCGCGCGGACCCAGGGCATCGAGCACGGCGGCATTCACGATGCCTTCGGCCTGGTCGGCCGCGGCGCACAGCACCAGCGCGTCGGATTCGCGCGCCAGGTCGACCA
>NZ_JAQGNQ010000117.1 GCF_028291745.1 Ramlibacter sp.
CCGTCGGATTGTCCGGCGGGGGCGGCACAACGTGACGAGGCAAATCAGCATGACGACACGCAAGGAACTGGTCCAGGCGCTGCGGGAGCGGTATCGCAGCGCGGCGTTCGGTGACCGAATCAAGATCCTCGATGAATTCGTGGCCGTGACCGGCTACCACCGCAAGCACGCGATCCGAGTTCTGCGCGAGGACGTCGCCACAGCGAAGGCGGCGCACACCCGCAACCGCCTCTACGACGAGGCGGTTCGCCAGGCGCTGACCGTGCTGTGGGAAGCGGCCGATCGGGTTTGCGGCAAGCGCCTGAAGGCGCTGATCCCCATGCTGGTCGATGCCATGGAGCGGCACAGGCATCTCGATCTTGACCCGGTGATCCGGACCAAGGTCTTGCAGGTCAGCGCGGCTACGATCGATCGGGTACTGGCAGCTGCGCGTTTGCACATCGACGGCCAGCGCAAGCGCCGCAAGGGCGTGGGCACGGCGATCCGACGCAGCATCCCGGTGCGTACCTTCGCCGACTGGCGCGATCCGCCGCCGGGATTCTTCGAGATCGACATGGTCGAACACTGCGGCGGCGTGAAGGCCGGCGGTGATTTCGTCCACACCCTCACGATGACCGACATTGCCAGCGGCTGGACCGAATGCGTGGCAATGCGAGTGCGCGAGCAGATGCTGATTGTCGAAGCATTCGACAAGGTAGCGACCGTTCTGCCATTCGCCATGCTCGGAGTCGACTCGGACAACGACAGCGCCTTCATGAGCCAGAGCGTCTTCGACTATTGCAAGGGGCATGGCCTCGAGCAGACGCGATCGCGGGCCTACAAGAAGAATGACCAAGCCTGGGTCGAGCAGAAGAACGGCGCCATCGTGCGGCGGCTGGTCGGCTATGGGCGCCTGAGTGGGATCGATGCGACGAACGCCTTGGCGACGTTGTACGCGTCATCGCGCCTGTACATCAACTTCTTCCAGCCCTCGTTCAAACTGAAGTCCAAGACACGCGATGGCGCCCGCGTTCACAAGGTCTACTTCACGCCGGCGACGCCTTGCGATCGGCTTCTGGCACACAGTGGGATCGATCCGGCAATCAAAGAGAAGGTGAGGACGCAGTTCAATGGCCTCGATCCTGTGCGACTGCTGCAAGAGATCCGCCTTGCGCAGCAGACGCTGTGCGACTTGGCGACCCACGGCGTGCGAGGGGATGAACCACCGACGAAAACTCCTGGCGTCGATGTCTTCCTCAAGAGCCTGTCTTCGGCATGGAAGGACGGCGAGGCGCGCCCAACGCATCGCAAGCAGCCCGCCGCCAAGCATTGGTGGAAGACTCGGGTGGATCCGTTCGCTGATGCGTGGCCAGTCGTCGAAGGTTGGTTGATAGCCGAGCCCAGCGCGTCGGCCAAGGCGTTGATGGAGCGGTTGGCGGCGATGGTTCCGGACGTGTACGCCAGCAAAGCGCAACTGCGAACCTTGCAACGCCGAGTCAAGGCTTGGCGCGCCGAGCGTGCGCAAGAAATGATCCTCGGCCGGCTGCTCAAGCCGGTCGTCGTGGCGGCCGAAGTGTGAAACAGCAACGGAACAACTACGCGGCCGAGGGGGCCGGGCGCTACGGGCCCGGCAGGCTATGGACATGTGGACGATGCGCCTGCGGCGCACCGGCGGCGACCGTGGACAACGCGCCGCCGCGCGGCTGCGTTGCCCACCGCCGCCGCCTTCGCCCACATGCCCACAGCCTTCGACCACTGAAGGGGTAAACGAAGGAGCCGGAACGACAACGATCCGACGCGTAACATTCCTTCGTGAGGCAACACGCCGGCCAAGATAGTTGACGCCGACCACAGCCCTTTGCTTGTCATCTGGTGCGGCTGCTGCGGCCCCTTCAGGTGCGTCTCACACAGATCGGCACGGCTGCGCGCGATTGGCCTCACTGCCGCCACTGTCCGCCCTGCCCGTCTCGCCGCGCGCGAACGCGCAGCTCAGCTGCGCCCATCTCAGCTCGCCCTTGGTGCGCCCAGCACCGAAGCGGGGCGCACCACTCCCCGCTTTGCATCTCCGCCCCGCCCTTCCCGCGAAACACGCACTTCCCTGCCGTGAAATCCTTGGCATGCAACCTGCTAAACGAGGCCAGTAGTAATTTTTCGACGATCCGTAATACCGAAAAGGAACTTGCCATGGCATTCGACACGACCAGGCGCAGCGCGCTGCGCCTCTTTTCCCAACTCGCCATTTCGGTGGCGGCAGTCGGCGCCTCGCTGGGTGCGCAGGCGGCGGAGCCGCTGAAGATCGGGTACAGCGATTGGCCGGGTTGGGTGGCGTGGCAGGTGGCGATCGAGAAGAACTGGTTCAAGGAAGCGGGCGTCGACGTCAAGTTCGAATGGTTCGACTACTCGGCCTCCATGGACGCGTTCACCGCCGGCAAGACCGACGCGGTCCTGATGACCAACGGCGATGCGCTGGTCACCGGCGCCGGTGGCGGCAAGAGCGTGATGGTGATGATCACCGACTACTCCAACGGCAACGACATGATCATTGCCAAGCCCGGGATCAAGACCCTGGCCGACCTCAAGGGCAAGAAGGTTGCCGTGGAGACCGGCCTGGTGGAGCACCTGCTGCTGCGCGCCGGCATGAAGAAGCTGGGCATGCAGGCCGGCGACATCACCATCGTCAACGCCAAGACCAACGAGATGCCGCAGGTGCTGGCCAGCAAGGACATCGTCGCGGTCGGCGCCTGGCAGCCGGTAGCGAACGAGGCCATGAAGGGCTCGCCCGGCGCCAAGCCGATCTACACCTCCGCCGATGAACCCGGCCTGATCTACGACGTGCTGGCCGTGAATCCCGCCAGCCTGAACGCGCACCGCGCCGACTGGCTGAAGGTGGTGAAGCTGTGGGACCGGGTCGTCAGCTACATCAACGATCCGAAGACGCAAGGCGATGCAGTGCGGATCATGGCTGCGCGTTCCGGCGTCACGCCCGCGGAATATCTGCCGCTGCTGAAAGGCACGCGGCTGCTGACGCTGGAAGAGGGCGCCAAGGCCTACCAGAAGGGCAGCGACTACAAGTCGCTGTACGGATCGACCGAGATCGCGAATACCTTCAACTGGTACAACAAGGTGTACTCCTTCAGCCAGAAGGTCGACACCTACATCGATCCCTCGCTGACCGGCGCCGCGCTCAAGGCCGCGCACTGAACCAGGCGTAACGAGGTGGCGGCCGCGCGCCGCCGCCGGGAGCTTTCATGACCAAGATTGCCGATGCGCTGGCCGCGCTGCGCCGCCGGCCGGGGACACTGTTGTCGCTCGCATCCTTCGTGCTGCCCATCGTGCTGTGGTGCCTGGTGAGTTACGCGCCTTTCGTGTGGCACCCGAAGATGAAGGTGCAGGCGCCCGGCGGCGTCGACTACTTCCAGCCCGGCATGCTGGTCGACCGCGCGGATTTCCAGCGCGAGTTCGCGGACATGAAGGCCGAAGGCAAGCCGCTGCCCTCCGGCGTGCCGGCCAACCCGATCTACCTGCCGGCGCCGCACGAAGTGGCGAAGGCGCTCTACACCGCATTCACCACGCCGCCCGAGTCCAAGGACGCGCCCTGGCTGCACCAGAGTCTCTGGCACAGCATCCAGATCATCTTCTGGGGCTTCGTGATCTCCTCGATCGTCGGCGTGCCTCTCGGGATCTTCGCCGGCACCTTCGCGGCGCTCGGCAGACTGAGCGAGCCTTTCATCGAGTTCTTCCGCTACCTGCCCGCGCCCGCGTTCGGCGCGCTGGCGGTGGCGGTGCTCGGGATCTACGACGGTCCCAAGGTGGCGATCATCGTCATCGGCACTTTCTTCCAGCAGGTGCTGATCGTGGCCAACACCACGCGCAAGCTCGAAGCCACGCTGGTGGAAGCCGGTCGCACGCTAGGCGCCCGCGGCCTGAGGGTGATCACGAAAGTGGTGCTGCCCGGCATCCTGCCGGACCTGTACCGCGACCAGCGAATCCTGCTTGGCTGGGCCTGGACCTACCTGATCGTGGCCGAACTCATTGGCACCAGCAGCGGCATCACCTTCTTCATCACGCAGCAGGCGCGCTACCAGCATTTCGAGAACGTCTACGCCGCGATCGTGATCATCGGCGTGATCGGATTCGGCAGCGACCTCCTGCTCGAGCGCCTGGGACGCCGGCTGTTTCCCTGGGATCGCTCCGGCAGGAAGGACTGAATGATGTCCAGCATGAACACCCTTCCCGCGCTGTACAAGCAGCAGTCGCCCGAGGTGGCGGCGCGCTTCGAACGCATCTACCAGCGCGAAGTGATCCTCGAGGTCAAGGACCTGGGCAAGCGCTTTGCCGGCGCGCAGGGCGAGACCGAGGCGCTGCGCGGCATCGACTTCCAGGTGCACCGGCGCGAGTTCGTGTGCGTGATCGGGCCTTCGGGCTGCGGCAAGTCCACGCTGATCCGCATCCTGGCCGGGCTCGAGAAGGCCAGCGGCGGACAGGTACTGCTCGATGGCAAGCCCGTGCAGGGCCCGGGGCCGGACCGCGGCATGGTGTTCCAGGGCTATTCGCTGTTTCCCTGGCTGACGGTCAAGCGCAACGTGATGTTCGGCCCGCAGATCGGCGGCAGCTCGCACGCCATCGCCGAGAGTCATGCGCGCGAGTGGCTGGAACTGGTGGGCCTGACGAAATTCGCCGATGCCTATCCGCACCAGCTCTCCGGCGGGATGCGGCAGCGCGTCGCGATCGCGCGGGCGCTGGTCAACCAGCCCCGCATCCTGCTGATGGACGAGCCCTTCGGCGCGCTGGATGCGCAGACGCGCTCGAAGATGCAGACGCACCTGCTGGACATCTGGCGCAACATCGATCTCACGGTCCTGTTCATCACGCACGACCTCGACGAGGCGATCCACCTGGCCGACCGCATCCTGGTGCTCAAGCCGCATCCGGGCGAGGTGCAGGAAGTGATCGAGGTGCCGGTGCCGCGTCCGCGCTCGCCCGGGCAATCCGGCAGCGTCGAATTCCAGGCGACCAAGGCGCGGCTGGAGCAGTTGATCCACCCGCAGGCGGAGTCCTCCGAAGACGAGGCCGGCCTGGTGAACACGCCGATGATCCGGTTCACCAACGTGGCCGACAACATCGAGTGAGGCCGCGCATGCAATGGTCCGAACTTACCTGGGATGAGATCCCCGCCGTGCTGGCGAACTGCGGCCACGCCGCCCTGCTGCCCGTGGGGGCCACCGAGCAGCACGGGCCGCACCTGGGGTGCGGCGTCGATTCCGTGATCGCGCAGCAACTGTGCGCACGCGTGGCCGAAGCTACTGGCGTGCCCATGCTGCCGACGCTGCCCTATGGCTGCTCGCTCGGTCACAGCCACCGCTGGCCGGGCACCATCGCCGTCACCCCGGTGCTGCTGATCGAGTTCGTGCAGCAGATCGGGGAGTGGGCGTATCGCTCGGGCGTGCGGCGCCTTTTCATCGTCAACGGCCACGTCACCAATGCGGCGCCCCTGCGCTGCGCGCTCGAGATGCTGCGCGCGAAGTTCGACGACCTGATGGTGGCCGTGCTGAACACCGCGACCCTCACCGAGCGCGTGCGCGATTTCCACGCGGCCGACGCCGCCGACTGGCACGCGAACGACGCCGAGACCTCTCTGATGATGGCGATGGCGCCCGCGCTTCTGCGCGCCGACAAGGTCAAGGATGCGGACGACCCGGACCGTACCGGCGGCTGCGTCTTCGCCCATCCCGTCAACCGCACCAGCAGCAACGGCGTCACCGGCGCACCGAGCCAGGCCACCGCGGCCAAAGGCGCGCGCTTCCTGGACTGGATGGTCACCGACCTGACCGAACTGGTCCGGCGCGGCTGCCTCGAGCAGCCGCCGCTAGCCGCCTCGTATTTCAGCCGCGACCCCCGGGCCGCGCATCCCCACTGAACCAGCAACCAAAAGAGATGTACGCATGAACAAAGTCGAAGACCTCCGCCGCCTGCAGAAGGACCTGGAGGGCAAGGGAGTGAAGTACTGCATCGGCGCGTACGTGGACATCCACGGCGTCCCCAAGGCCAAGGTGGTGCCGATCGCGCACATGCTGCACATGGCCGAAGGCTCGGAGCGCTACACCGGCTATGCGGTCGACGGTCTCGGCCAGGCGCCCAACGACGACGAGCTCACCTCGGTGCCGGACTTCAGCCGCACCATCCAGCTGCCGTGGGAGCCGAAGATCGCGTGGATCCCTTCGGACAATCACTTCAAGGGCAAGCCCTACCCGCTGAACACGCGCGTGGCGCTGCAGAACCAGCTGAAGGACGCCGCCAGCCTCGGCTACGGCATGAACCTGGGCATCGAGTGCGAGGTCTTCCTGTTGAAGCAGGATCAAGGCGGCGCCCTGTCGGTGCCGGATGCCGAGGACAAGCTGGGCAAGTCCTGCTACGACGTGCGTGGCTTCACCAACAGCTTCGAGTGGCTGGACAAGATGGCGACGGCCATCAACGGCCTGGGCTGGGACCTGTACTCCTTCGACCACGAGGATGCCAACGGCCAGTTCGAGTTCGACTTCCAGTACGCCGACGCGGTGACCTCGTGCGACCGCCTCACCTTCTTCCGCTTCATGGCCAAGCACTACGCCCGCGAGATGGGCCTGCTGGCGACCATGATGCCCAAGCCCTTCGCCGACAAGACCGGCAACGGCGCGCACTTCAACATGTCGCTGTATGACCTGAAGGACGGGCGCAACCTGTTCGCCTGCGCGCCGCAGGAGGACCCGAACGGCATCGGCCTCACCCACCTCGGCTACCAGTTCGTCGCCGGCATCCTGAAGCAGGGACGCGCGCTGTGCGCGGTGTTCGCGCCTACGGTCAACAGCTACAAGCGGCTGGTGCGTCGTGGCGCCATGAGCTACTTTTCGTGGGCACCGGTCTTCAACTCGTGGGGCTCGAACAACCGCACCAACTCGGTCCGCATTCCCGCGGGCGGCGGCCGCTGCGAGTCGCGCAACGCCGACGGCGCGGTGAATCCTTACCTGGCAGCCACGCTGGTGCTGGCCGCCGGCCTGGACGGCATCCGCAACAAGCTCGACCCCGGCAAGCCGAACGAGGACAACCTCTACGCGATCAGCGACGAGGAGCGCCAGGCCCGCGGCATCGCCTTCCTGCCGCAGACGTTGCAGGAGGCCGTGGCCGCCTTTGCCGCCGACCCGCTGGTGGAGCAGGCGCTGGGCAAGGAACTGCGCGACGAGTTCATCCGCTACAAGACGGAAGAGTGGGAGGCTTACCACCTGTCCGTCAGCAAGTGGGAAATCGATCGCTACAGCTACATGTTCTGAGGCCATGAGCGCCCGCGACGAAGCAGCGGCCGATGCGCAGGGCGGCGTGAGCCGCGTCAGCGTCTCGCTGCCCGGCCCGCTGCTGGAAGACCTCGACCGGCTGGTCGTGCGGCGCGGCTACGGCAGCCGCTCGCAGGCGGTGGCGGACCTGGTGAACGCGCAGGTGATCGAATCCAAGCGCGAGCTGGGCGACGAGGTGATGGCCGGCACCATCACCTTGCATTACGACCGCTCCATTCCCGGCCTGCAGGCGAAGCTCGCGGACCTGCAGTACGAGCACATCGCCGAGGTGATCAGCTCGCTGCACGTGCACCTGACGCACAACCAGGTGCTGGAGGTGGTGATCGTGCAGGGCCGCGCGGGCCGCCTGCAGGAGATCGCCGACTCGATGATCACTCGCCGCGGCGTCATCGGTGGCCGGCTGCAACTGCATGCCGCGGTGATTCCGCCGATCCAGGTCCCGGTGAAGAAGCTGCGGCAAGCGTGAGATCCGGGGTCCAGAGAGGATGTCATCCCGGGTTTGACGCGGGATCCACGCGGCGCTTGATCGGGCGCCGCATGGATTGCGGGTCAAGCCCGCAATGACATCCTCTAGGGCCCGCAATGACATCACCCTGGGGCCCCGGATGACATCCCCTGGGGCCCGGGGTGACGTCCCCTGGGGCCGCCCGGGATGACATCCACTTGCCATGTCATTGCGGGCTTGACCCGCAATCCATCCGCACCCCCTAAGCCAGCACCACCAGCGGCTGCCCCGCATCGATCGCCTGGCCTTCCGCGCACAGCAGTCGCTCGATGCGCCCGGAGCTCGGCGCCAGCACGCTCACCTCCATCTTCATCGATTCCACCACCACGAGCGTCTGGCCCGCAGTCACCTGCTCGCCCACCGCCACCCGCACCGACCAGACGCCGCCCGCCACCTGCGACGAGACGACCTCGCCCTCGAAGGCTTGCGGCATCTCCTCGTCCGCCTCGGCGGTGTCCGCGGCCGACAAGCCGGTGTCGCCGATGCCGGCCGCGCGCCAGCGCTCGCGCTCGTCCTCGAAGGCCGCCTGCTGTTTCTGCTTGAATTCCACGATGGAGGCTGAGTTCTCCTGCAGGAAGCGGCGGTAGTCCGAGAGCCGGAAGCTCCCGTCCTCGATGCGCAGCGAGGCCCGTCCGGTCAGGAAGTCGGCGCGCAGCTGCAGCAGATCGTCGGCGCCGACCGGATAGAAGCGGATGCGATCGAAGAAGCGCAGCAGCCAGGGCTTGCCCGCCGTGAACTCGCGCGTGAGGTGCCAGCGGTTCCACATCTGCACCGTGAGGCCGACGAACTGATAGCCGCCCGGGCCTTCCATGCCATATACGCACAGATAGGCGCCACCGATCCCCACCGCGTTCTCCGGCGTCCACGTGCGCGCCGGGTTGTACTTGGTGGTGACCAGGCGGTGGCGCGGATCCAGCGGCGTGGCCACCGGCGCGCCGAGGTACACGTCGCCGAGTCCGAGCACCACGTATTCCGCGTTGAACACCGTGTCGTAGACCGCCTGGAGGTCGGGCAGGCCGTTGATGCGCCGGATGAACTCGATGTTGCTCGGGCACCAGGGCGCATCGGCGCGCACCGACTGCATGTACTTCTCGATCGCCAGCTTGGTGGCCGGATCGTCCCACGAGAGCGGCAGCGACACCGTGCGGCTTGGCACCTCGATGTCCTCCATCATCAGGCCCTCTTGCGCCTGCAACAGCAGGTCCATCAGCGCGGCGAGTGGCAAGCGCAGCGGGTCGTAGTGCACCTGCAGCGAGCGGATGCCGGGCGTGAGGTCGACGACCCCATCCAGGCGCCCCTCGTCGCGCCAGCCTTGCAGCTTCGTCATCAAGGCGTGGACCAGGAAGCGCAGTTCGAAATCGAGCTTGAGCTCGCCGAACTCGATCAGCACGTTGGCATCGCCAGCGCGCCGGTAAACGATCTCCACGCCGCCCTCGGCAGCGGGCGAGCGGTGCAGCAGCGCGCCTTCGGGCACCTGGAAGAGCGCGGCACTTCGGTCCGCCTGCACTGCGGGCAGTGCGAGCAGCGCGTTCTGCGCTTGCAGACTGCGCTCCGCCTCGGCCTGCGTCAGCGGCACGAAGCGCACGGTGTGGCCGGGGGCGAGCTGGCCCACCTTCCAGAGTTCGGCCTGCACCACGGTCGCGGGGCAGACGAAGCCGCCGAGGCTGGGGCCGTCCGGACCGAGGATGACCGGCATGTCGCCCGTGAAGTCGATGGCGCCGATCGCATACGCGTTGTCGTGGATGTTCGACGGGTGCAGGCCGGCTTCGCCGCCATCGGTGCGCGCCCAGGTCGGCTTCGGTCCGACCAGGCGCACGCCGGTGCGGCTGGAGTTGTAGTGCACCTGCCAGTCGGTGGCGAAGAAGGTGGCGATGTCCGCGTCGGTGAAGAAGTCGGGCGCGGCGTGCGGGCCCACCAGGACGCCGATCTTCCAGTGCTTGTCGAAAGCCGGCGTGGCCTGTTCGGCCGCGGCCGCTGCGATCGTGGGCAGGGCGCGCGGAGCGCCGACATGCAGCACGTCGCCGGCGCGCAGGACACGGCCGCCATGCCCGCCGAACTGGCCGAGCGTGAAAGTCGAGCCGCTGCCCAGGTAGTCGGGGACATCGAAGCCGCCCACCACCGCCAGGTAGGCGCGGCAGCCGCCATCGGTGAGACGGCCCACGCGCAGGTTCTGTCCCGCGGCGACTTCGAGCACCGTGTTCATCGCGACCGGCTTGCCTTCGAGCTGCAGGTCCATCGGTGCCCCGGTGACGACGACGCGCGTCGCACTGCGAAAGCGCAGCGTGGGGCCCGCCACCGTGATCTCCAGGGCCGCATCGCCCTCGGCATTGCCCAGCATGCGGTTGGCCAGCCGCAGGGCCTGCGCATCCATCGGCCCCGAGGGCGGCACGCCCACCTGCCAGTAGCCAAGGCGGCCCGGCCAGTCCTGCACGGTCGTCTGCACGCCGGGGGCCAGCACTTCGATCGAGCTGCTGGGTGCCGTGAAGCTGGCCAGACTGCGGGTGGTGTGGCGGCCCTCGGCAAAGGGCGCGAAGTCGGTCACCGCACGCAGGTAGTCGAGATTCGATTCGAGGCCGGCGATGCGGGTCTGCGCCAGCGCAACGCGCAGTTTTTCCAGGGCCTGCTCGCGGGTGTCGGCATGCACGATGAGCTTGGCCAGCATCGGGTCGTAGTACGCCGTGACTTCGGTGCCGGCCGCCACCCAGGTGTCGACCCGCAGGTCCTGCGGAAAAGTTGCCTGCGTCAGGAGCCCGGTCGAAGGCTGGAAGCCGCGGGCCGGATCCTCTGCATAGAGGCGCACCTGGATCGCATGGCCCGTGGCAGTCAGCGCGATGTCTGCCAGCGGCGGCATCTCGCCGGCTCCGAGCCGCACCATCCACTCCACCAGGTCGATGCCGGTGACCGCCTCGGTCACGCCATGCTCCACCTGCAGCCGCGCATTCACTTCCAGGAAGAAGAACTCCTGCGTCCTGGCGTCCACCACATATTCGACGGTGCCGGCGGAGCGGTAGGAAGCCGTGCGGGCGAGCCGTCGCGCCGTCTCCAGCAACGCCTGGCGCACGTCTTCGCGCAGGTGCGGCGCCGGTGTTTCTTCCACCACCTTCTGGTTGCGCCGCTGCAGCGAGCAGTCACGCTCGCCCACGGCCAGCACGCCGCCCTGGCCGTCGCCGAAGATCTGCACCTCGATGTGCCGGGCATCGGCGATGTAGCGTTCCAGGAAGACGCCCGCGTCCGAGAAGTTCGATTGCGCAAGCCGCCGCACCGATTCGAAAGCGGCGCGCAGTTCCTCGGCGGCGCTGCACATCTGCATGCCGATGCCGCCGCCGCCGGCGCTGCTTTTGAGCATCACCGGATAGCCGATGCGATCGGCCTCCACCAGCGCGGTCTCCAGGTCGGGCAGCAGGCCCGTGCCGGGCAGCAGCGGCACGCCGCTCTCGGTGGCCAGCGCCCGCGCCGTGTGCTTCAGGCCGAAGACGCGCATCTGTTGCGGCGTCGGGCCGAGAAAGACCAGGCCGGCGGCCTCGCAGGCCTGCACGAACTTCGGGTTCTCGGAGAGAAAGCCGTATCCCGGGTGGATGGCCTGCGCGCCGGTGGCCAGCGCCGCCTCGATGATGCGATCCATCGCCAGGTAGCTGCTGGCCACCGGCGCCGGCCCGATGCACACCGCTTCGTCGGCCACCTTCACGTGGGCCGAATCGGCATCGGCTTGCGAGTACACCGCGACCGTGCCCACGCCCATGCGCTTGAGGGTGCGGAAGATGCGGCAGGCGATCGCGCCGCGATTGGCCACCAGGACCTTGCGGAACATGGTCATGTGGCCTCCCACACGAGGCAGCGCACCGGCGTCGGGTTGTACGCGTTGCAGGGGTTGTTCAATTGCGGGCAGTTGGAGATCAGTACGGTGACGTCCATCTCCGCGCGCAGTTCGACGTACTTGCCGGGCGCGGAGATGCCGTCCTCGAAGGTCAGCCCGCCCTCGGGCGTGACCGGCACGTTCATGAAGAAGTTGATGTTGGAGGCGACGTGGCGCTTGCCCAGGCCGGTGTTGCCGGCACCGAGTGCGGCCATGTAGTTGTCGCGGCAACTGTGCATGGGCCGCTTTTCGAGCGCGTAGCGCACCGTGTTGCTCTCGCAGGAGCAGGCCCCGCCCAGCGTGTCGTGGCGGCCGCAGGTGTCGGCGACGATGGTCAGCATGGGCCGGCCTTCGCTCGACATGATGCGGGTGCCGACGCCGAGATACAGCGAGCCCTGCGCCTGGATGGTGTGCGTCAGGCTGTAGTGCTCCGCCGGGTCTTCGGCATGGAAGAACACGGTGTCGACCGCCTGGTTGCCTTCGAGGTCGACGATGCGCAGGACCTGGCCGCGCGCGAGGCGCCGCAGCCACGGCTCGCCCGCCGGGATGGTGTGATCGAGGATGGCCCGGGCCGGATCGAGGGTGCTCGTTTGCAGGTTCATGGCGGGTCCTCAGAGGAAAAAGCGGTCCGTGTTGATGAAGCCGCGCTCGTTTTCCGGGCAGCGCAGGCGGCAGGGATCGTCGGCGCCCGCCGTGCCCGAGCGCCACACGGTCATCTCCACGGGGCCAGGCGCGTACTGCGGCGACTGATCCAGGGGGTGCGGCGCTGCCGACAGCACGACCAGCACGTTCATCTCGCAGCGCAGGTCCACGTACTGCCCCGCGCTGCGGTGGCCGCTGTCGAGGCGCAGGAGCCCCTGGGCGTCGCTCACCGCCCTGCTGAAGAAGTTGACGTTGGCCACCATGTCGCGCCGGCCCAGGCCCCACTTCTGCAACTCGATCAGCAGGCCATCGGTGCCGGCGCGGTGCATCGCGTTGCGATGTTCCTGGTAGCGCGCGACGCCGTACTTGCTCTCCATGGTGGGCGCGTCGAGCGCGCCGCACAGCGGGTCGTGCCAGCCGCAGGTGTCCTCCGGGATCGAGCAGAGGATGCGACCCATGTCGGAGTAGAGGACGCAGCCGCGCGTGAGGAAGGCGGTGTGTTGCGCCTTCAGCGTGTCGGGCATGTTGTAGCGCTCGCTCTTCTCCTCCTGGTTGTAGAAGAGGGCGGAGACGTTGGCGCGGCCTTCCAGGTCCGTCAGGCGCAACGTGTTGCCGCGGCGAAGCAGGCCCGACCAGTGCGCGCCGCCGGGCAGGGTCTCCTGCCACAGGATGCGTTCCGGCGAAAAACGGGTGGAGGTGTCGGGCACCGCGGCGCGGGCCAGCGGAGTGAGGGTCGCGAAACTGGTGGACATGGTCATCGGCGGTCGGCGTTGTGTGGGAAGAGGCCACGAGAGACGACGGCGACGCATCACCATCAGTCTCCCGGGCTTTTGTCCCGCCGTGGAACCACATCGCTGTGGCCGACCGCTCTCGGACCAGGCGAAGCGGCGCGTGCCGCTTCCGGAACCCTAGCTGTCATCGACGCGTACCCAGGGCACGTCGCCTCTCATGCACTAACTAGCAACTCCGGTGCCAGTGGCGGCCCGCGCGTTGCGCGGCGACGCCTTGGCGCTGCGCCCACGCTTGGGGCGGTGGTGCGCCACAAGCGTGCGTGCGGCGCCGTGCCGGTGCATCGCGGCGGAATCAGAAGGTGTACTTCGCACCGACCATGAGCGTGTCGCGGCCGAGGTAGCGCCCGTTCAGGTCCGTGTAGAAGCTGCGCTTGGCGTTGGTGCCGATCGCCGCGGCCGTGAGCACCAGCCCATTGCCCATGTCCTTGGCCAGCGTGAGCGAGTAGTCGGTGTAGTTGGCGGGCAGCGACTGGTTGGGAATCAGCTGGTGGCCCACGTGCGGCGTCAGCGTGAAGCCGTGGGTCAGGTCGAAGCCGGCGCTCAGGTCGAAGTACTGGCTGCCATGGCTGTTCAGGTTGCCCAGGAAGTTGCCGAGGCTGCGGTTGTACTTGAGGGTGAACATCTTGTACGTGAGCGCACCGTACGCCTCGGTGGTCGAGGCGTTCGAGAACGCGCCAGCGCCCGGTGTGCCCGCATCGCCGGAGTTGTTGCCCGGGTACTGATAGGTGATCAGGCCGAGGTCGTACGAGAGGTCGGGCGAGATCTGGCCCTTGTAGCCGCCGTACAGGTCGACTTCCACGGAGCCCTTGGTGGCCCCGTTGAAGTCCTTCACCCAGCGCACGTTGGAGGCGAAGGTGCCGGCATAGAAGCCGCTCTTGTGCACGAAGTCCGCGCCCACCTGCAGGGCGGGCTTGAACGAGGTCTGGGCGATGCCGCGCACGCGGTAGTCCGAGACCACACCGGCATTGAAGGTGATCTGGTACTCCGGCTCGGGCGAGGTGGCCTGGGCGAAGGTGACGCCGCAAGCGAGCAGCGCGCAAGAGGCGAGGAGATAGCGATGGTAGGTTTGCATGGCAGTTTCTTTGCGGTGATGAAAGCAAGCTGCTGAAGCAGTTGGCATGCCAACTCAGCTGGACCCTGCGTGGCACACCGATTGCAAAGCAGCCTCCCATGAACCAAGACATCCCGATTCCCGCTCCGGACGCCGACGGCACGCCCGAGGCCGCGTGGATCACGCGCCTGGTGCGGCCGATTGCAGGCACCGGCAGCGGCCCGCTTGCCGCCCTGGCGTTCGCGGCCAAGGACAACATCGATGTCGCCGGCGTGCCGACCACCGCGGGCTGCCCGGCCTTTGCCTATACGGCCACGCGGCATGCCACCGTGATCGACAAGCTGCTGGCCGCGGGCGCACAGCTCGCGGGCAAGACCAACCTCGACCAGTTCGCCTGCGGCCTCAATGGCACCCGCTCGCCCTACGGCGCGGTGCCCAATGCCTTCGATGCGCGCTATGTGAGCGGTGGCTCCAGCTCCGGGTCGGCCTACGTCGTGGCGACCGGGCAGGTGGATTTCTCGCTGGGCACCGACACCGCGGGCTCCGGCCGCGTGCCGGCCGGGCTGAACAACATCGTCGGCCTCAAGCCCTCGCGGGGCCTGGTCAGCGCGCGCGGGGTGGTGCCGGCAGCGCAGAGCGCTGATTGCGTGTCGATCTTCGCGCGCACCGTGGGACTCGCGGCGCAGGTGCTGGCGCAGACTGCCGGGTACGACGCGGAGGATCCCTACGGGCGTCCCCTCGCGCTGGCCAGCCGCCCCTTCCCGCCGGCCTTCAGCTTCGGAATTCCGGCGCAGCCCGAATTCTTCGGCGACGAACTGGCGCGTGCCGGCTTCGAGCAGGCGATCCGGCGTCTGACCGACCTGGGCGGCACCGCGGTGAACTTCGACTACGCACCGTTCGCTCGCGCCGCGGATCTTCTCTATGGCAGCGCGCTGGTCGCCGAGCGGCATGCGGCGGTGCGCGCCTTCTTCGAAACGCACGAAGACGAGGTGATCGAGCCGGTGCGCGGCATCATCGCCAGCGGCCGCAGCTACAGCGCGTCCGACCTGGTCGAGGCGCAGGCGAAACTGCGGGCGCTGGGCCAGCTCGCGCGCCCCGTGTGGGAAGGCATCGACTTGATGCTGGTGCCCACCGCGCCCACGCACTACACGATCGCGCAGATGCGCCAGGACCCGATTGCCTTGAACCGCAACCTGGGCGCCTATACGAACTTCGTCAACCTGCTCGATTACGCGGCGCTCTCGGTTCCGAGCAGCCTGCGCCCGGACGGCCTGCCCTTCGGCGTGACCCTGATCGGCCCCTGCGGCAGCGACTGGCAACTGGCCGAACTGGGCCAGCGCTATCACCATGCCACGGGCCTCACCCAAGGCGCGACCGGCCGGGCGCTGCCGGCGCCCGTCGCCATCCCGGGCATCGCCTCGGCCGGCGTAGTACAGGTAGCCGTGGTGGGCGCGCACCTTTCCGGCATGCCACTGAACGGGCAGCTCACCGAGCGCGGTGCGCGCCTGTTGCGGGTGACGCAGACGGCGCCCGACTACCGCCTGTTCGCGCTGCCTGGCACCACGCCGCCCAAGCCCGGGCTGCTGCGGGTGGCGCCCGGCAGCGGCGCGCCGATCCTGGTCGAAGTGTGGGAAATGCCGGTGCAGGAGTACGGCTCCTTCGTCGCATTGATTCCGCCGCCGCTGGGCATCGCGACGCTTTCCCTGGCGGACGGCCAGGCGGTGCAGGGTTTCGTCTGCGAGCCGCTGGCGACTGCGGGCGCGCAGGACATCACCGGCCACGGCGGCTGGCGCGCCTACGTCCAGAGGGGGTGACTGCTCGACATCCCGCTTCCGCTGCGGTGCGAGCCGTGCTTAGAATCTGTCGAGCACAGCCATGAAACAACGCACCTTCCTCCCCCTCTTAGCCCTCGCCCTTGGCGCGGCCTGTTTCTCCCCCGCCTTCGCGCAGCAGGCCACGGCGACCGCCGCCGTCAGCGCCAAGCCGGCAGCGGTCTTCGCCGATGGCGAAGTGCGCAAGGTGGACAAGGAGGGCAGGAAGCTCACCATCCGCCATGGCGAGATCAAGAACCTGGACATGCCGCCCATGACGATGGTGTTCGGCGTCTCCAATCCCGCCCTGGTCGACCAGGTGAAGGCGGGCGACAAGATCCGCTTCAAGGCCATCGACCAGGGCGGCGGCAACCTCGTCGTCACCGAGATCCAGCCGCCGCACTGAGCCTCAGCGCTTCACGCTCCCGCCAGCGCACTCGAACGCGCGAGGTTCACGGCGCCGATGCCGAGCAGCGTCATGGCGACGCTGCCGCTCACGTGGATGGCGATGATCCCAGCCGCCCATCCCAGCCGGCCCGCGGCCAGGTGCGACACCACTTCGGCCGAGAAGGTGGAGAACGTGGTCAGTCCGCCGAGAAAGCCGGTGATGATCAGCAGCCGCCACTGCGGCGGCAGGTCGGGCCGGCCCGCGAAGAACGCGACGGCCACCCCGATCAGGAAACCGCCGACCAGGTTCGCCGCCAGCGTGCCGAGCGGCAGCGACGGGAACAGGGCGTTCAATTGCAGTGCCAGCAGCCAGCGCAGCAGGGCGCCCAGGGCGGCGCCGATGCCGATCGCGGCGATCGAGAGAAGCATTCTGTGTGTCCTTGCGGTGCCTGGCCGGACGGGCACGCGTGGGCCTGCGTGTCCGCGCCGGACGCGACGGGCAATCATATGGGCTGCTTTCTCGCGCCGATTTCCCGAAGCCGTCCTACTCCGCGCTCTCACGGCTTAGCTAAGGTGGGGCCGTGAACGCGCGAGACCCGAAGCCAGCCCTGCAGGACCCCCTTGCCGCCCCGGTCGCCGACCCTCAGGAGGGTCGCGTCCCGCTTACGCCGCGCAGCGTCCTGGTGGCCATCAGCGGCCTCTTGATCTCGCTGCTGCTGGCCTCGCTGGACCAGACCATCGTGGGCACGGCGCTGCCCGTGATCGTCGGCGAACTCGGTGGCCTCGAGCGGCTGTCGTGGGTGGTCACCGCCTACCTGCTGGCACAGACCGTGGCCACGCCGGTCTACGGCAAGCTCGGCGACCTGTATGGCCGCAAGCGCATGCTGCAGGTGGCCGTGGTGATCTTCCTGGTGGGCTCGGCGCTGTGCGGGCTGAGCCGCAACATGACGCAGCTGGTCGCCTTCCGCGCGCTGCAGGGCCTGGGGGGCGGCGGCCTGATGGTGACCGCGATGGCCGTCATCGCCGACATCCTGCCGCCCCGCGAACGCGGCCGCTACCAGGGCCTGTTCGGCGCGGTGTTCGGCCTCTCCAGTGCGGCCGGGCCGGTGATCGGCGGCTACTTCGCCACGCATCTGTCCTGGCGCTGGATCTTCTACATCAACCTGCCGCTGGGCGCGGTGGCCCTGGCGCTGATTGCCGCGACGCTGCCGGCGGCCTCGCGCCGCTCGAAGCCGCGCATCGACTACGCCGGTGCGCTGCTGCTGGCCGTGGGGCTCGCCGCGATCGTGCTGGTCACCGACGTGGGCGGCAGCGCCGGCGCGTGGAACTCGCCGTGGCTGATCGCATTGGCGGTTGCGGGCGCATTGGCGCTGCTGGCCTTTCCGTTGGTGGAGCAGCGTGCGCCCGAGCCCATCCTGCCGCTGCGCTTGTTCCGGCAGCGCGCGTTCCTGGTCGCCGCGGGCGTCGGCCTGGTGGTCGGCTTCGCGATGTTCGGCTCGGTCACCTACATCCCCATCTTCCTGCAGGTGGCGCGCGGCGAGACGCCGACGGCGGCCGGCCTGCAGATGCTGCCGTTGATGGCGGGCATGCTGCTGTCGTCCATTGCCTCGGGGCAGATCATCAGCCGCACCGGTCGTTATCGCCCGTTTCCGATCGCCGGAACTGCGCTGATGACGGTGGCCCTGTTCGCACTGTCGACGGTGCGCGCGGAAAGCAGCCTGGTCTTCATCCTGGCGATGGCCTTGCTGCTTGGCATGGGCATCGGCCTGGTGATGCAGGTGCTGGTGATCGCGGTGCAGAACGCGGTCGACTACCGCGACCTGGGAGTGGCCACCGCGGGCAGTACCCTGTTCCGCTCGATCGGCGGTGCGGTGGGCACGGCCGCCTTGGGTGCGGTGTTCGTCGCCGCGGTCGCGCATGGCTTGCCTGGCGATGCGCATATTCCCAATCTTCAGGCGGTGGCGCAAATGCCCGCTGAGGCGCGGGCCGCCTATGCCGGCGTGTTCGCGCAGGCGATGGCCACCGTGTTCCGCGTGGCGGCAATCGTCTCGCTGGCGGGCTTCGGCCTGAGCTGGCTGCTGCCGCAAAGCCGCTTGCGCGACACGCTGGCGGCATCGAGTGCCGATGTGGGCGAAGAAGTGAGCCAGGCCATGGCGATGCCGCGCGCACCGACACCCGACGACGAGTTGATCCGGGGCCTGGCCGCCGTGATGGACCAGGACCTGCGCCGCCAGCACATCGGCCTGGTGGTGCAGCGTGCCGGCGTGTCGCTGGCGCCCGCCTCGGCCTGGTTGCTGCTGCGCCTGAACGAGGCGCCGCATGCGCAGTTGCCGCAACTCGTGCCGCTGTCGCCCTTCTCCACGGGCGAGCTCGAAGGCGCGGCGGCGGACCTGGCCAGGCGGGGGCTGGTGCTGCGCGAGACCTCCGGCACGTGGGAACTGACGGAGGCGGGCTGCGCCAGCGTCAAGCGCATCGTGCAGGCGCGGCAGGCCCACCTCGAGGAGCTGTTCGCCCAATGGTCGGGCGAGCAGCAGGCGGACCTCGCCGAGCTGCTGAAGCGGCTGGCGCCGCAGCTGGTGCCCGTCGCGCGCGAAGTCACCGACTGAGGCGCGGCGCACGTCGCTCGGCCGGCGACCCGGATGCAGAATCCCCGCATGATCGAGATCCCGAAAGACGCGCGCCAGCGGGCCATCGCTTCCATCGAGCGCTACTTCCGCGAGCACATGGACGAGCCGATCGGCAATGTGGCGGCCGGCGGGCTGCTGGGTTTCTTCCTCGAGGAGATCGGTCCGCTGGTCTACAACCAGGCCATCAGCGACGCGCAGGAGCGCCTGCGCTCGCGCGTCGACGAACTCGACATCGAGCTGCACGAAGAGGTATTTGGCTTCTGGCCGAAGTTCGACAAGGCCAGGAAGCGCGGTTGATAGTCGCTACGCGGCGCGCAGCAGCGGCCGCAATGCAAACAGGCCCAGCAGCGGACCGATCGCCAGGAAGGGCAGCACCGAGCCCAGCGGCCAGACCGTGCTGGCGCGCACGAACAGCTCGATGCTCACCACCGAAATCGCGAAGCCGATGCAGTTGGTGCAGGTGAGCACGCTGCCGACGATGGCCGCGGGCGCGTTGCGGGCCGTCAGCGTCGAGAACTGCGGCGAGTCGCCGACCACCGTGGTGCCCCACACCAGCAGCCACGCGAGGAACCAGAACGTGGGCGCGTGCAGCAGCAGGGGCGCCAGCAGGCAGCAGGCGCCGCTGGCCGCAAGCTGCCATTGCGCGATGCGGGCGCTGCCGAAGCGCCCGGCCAGCAGCCCGCCCGCCACGCAGCCCGCCACGCCGGCGGCGATGCTCCAGAAGGCGACGGTGCTCAGGTCCGCGCCGCTCCAGTGCGTGGCCACGATCAGCGGCACGAGCGCATAGAAGGCATACAGCTCCCACATGTGGCCGAAGTAGCCGAAGACCGAAGCGCGCAGCTTGCGCTCGGACCAGATCGCCGCCAGCGCGCGCGGAGTGACGCGCTGGCCGGCCGGGCCACGTTGTTCCGGCACCAGCCAGGCAGTCGCCAAGCCACCCAGCGCGGCGAGGGCGGACACGGCCAGCACGACCTGCTGCCAGGGCATCAGCGTGCCGGCCGCAGCCCCGGCTGCCATCGTGCCGCCCGCCATCGCCCGCAAGCCGTGGGGCAGCGCCGTTCCCAGCACCAGCGCGCCGACCAGCACACCCAGCGCGGCCCCCAGCCCTTCTCGGTACCAGCTGGCCGCGATCTTCATGCCCACCGGATAGATGCCCGCGAGCAGGAAGCCCACGACGAGGCGCAAGGCCACGAGCAGGTGGAATTGCCCGTGCAGGAAGATCGTCGCTGCATTGCACAGCGCACCGAGCAGGGCACAGATGCAGAACACGCGGGTGGGCGGAAAGCGATCGGCCAGCATCAGCAGGGCAAACACCAGCGTGCCGGCCACGAAGCCGAGCTGCACGGCGCTGGTCACGGTCGCCAGCGCCGCGGCTGGCAAGGCCCAGGACTGCTGCAGGTCGGGCAGCACCGCGTTGACGGCAAACCAGAGCGAGGTGCCGGCGAACTGCGAGAGCACGATCACCGGCAGAACGCGGCGGGGCGCAGTGGATGCCATGGCGCGAGTGTGCGGATGCACCGTCGGCGCGGCAAGCGGGCCCTGTCATCGCCATTCCGTTGCAGCCGGCCCACGGTCCCCTTCGCGTGCACAAGGGGTCCCCCCATAATCGGATTGCTTACAACGACCGAGGGAATTCCGTGCAGCTTAAGAGGATTGCGGCCGCAACGACGGCATTGGGCTTGGCAGCGATGCTGTCGGCCTGCGGGGGGGGCGGCGGCGACGAGTTGACGGCGCAGAGCGCGGCCGGCCTGTGGCACGGCACGGCCGACACGCAGCGTGAAGTCAGCGCGGTGACACTGAGCGACGGCCGCTATTTCGCGGTGTATTCCGGTGCCGGCGCCGGTGCCACCATCGGCGGCGGCGTGCAGGGCACGGCCACGGTCTCGGGCGACACGCTCAACTCGAGCGACCTGCTGTCCTTCAGCGTCGAGGGCGCGGGCCCCACCAACGGCACCTTCACGGCGCAGGTCGTTCCCCGCTTCCTGCTCGCCGGCACGGCCACGGTGCCCAACCAGGCGCCGGTGAGCTTCCACGCCAACTACGAAAGCGATTTCGAGCAGACGCCCACCCTGGCGCGCGTGGCCGGCAGCTACACCGGCGAGGCCGGCTTCGCGCTGGGCATCCGGCCGGCGACCTTCAACATCGACGCCAACGGCGGGGTGACGAGCAGCATCAACGGATGTGCCATCACCGGCAACGTGACGCCGCGCACGGACGGCGATGTGTTCGACCTCTCGGTGGTGTTCAGCGGCCCCCCTTGTGCGCTGCCGAACCTGACCTTCACGGGCGTGGTGTTCCTGCGCAATGGCGGCAAGCAGCTCTACTCGGTGTCGCGCAACACCCCGGCGCGCCAGACCATCGTGTTCACGGGCCTGAAGCAGGCCAGCTGAAGCGTCACCGGCGTCAGTGGCTGGGAACGGCCGCTGGCGCCATCAGCGTGAAGCCCCTGCGCGGCAACTGCAGCGCGACGACCGCTGCCGCGATCAGCAGCAGCCCCGAAGAGCCGAACGCCACCCAGTGCGTTCCGAAGTGCTCGTAGCCCCAGCCTCCCAGCCAGGAACTGAGGGTGCCGCCGATCTGGTGTCCCAGGTAGGCCATGCCATAGAGCAGGCCGACCAGCCGCACGCCGTACACGTCGGCCAGGATCGCCGAGGACAGCGCGATGCTCCCGGCCCAGACCAGGCCACCGATGGCGGCCGTGGTGTAGAGCTCCCAATGCGCGCCCACCAGTACCAGCGCGAAGAATCCCAGTCCGCGCACGAAGTAGATGGCGGCCAGGATGTTGCGTCGCGGCAGCCGGTCCGCAAAGCGACCCAACACCAGCGTCCCGACAATCGCCACGACTCCGATCAGGCCGATCCCCGAGGCGCTGGTGAAGGCATCGAAGCCGTGGTCCATCAGCATGGGCATGCCGTGGGTGCCCAGCAGGTTCATGCTGAAGCCGCAGGCGAACAGGCCGAAGAAGATCTTCCAGAAAGGCGCCGTGCGCATCGCATCGCGCAGCCGCAGGCTTTGCGGCGCAACCTGCGCGCTGGCGCGATGGGCCGCGTATTCCTCGGGCGCGAGGTCCGTGTGCTCCGGCGCCTGGTCGCTGATCACCAGGAGCGCCGTGGGCAGCGTGAAGGCGGTGAAGATGGCCGCGAACCCGAGCAGCGTGGCGCGCCAGCCGGCACTCTGGATCGCATAGGTCAGCACCGGGGTCATGATCGCCATGCCGGCCATCGATCCGGTCGACAGATAGAACAGGGCCATGCCGCGCCGCCGCGTGAACCACTGGCTGATCACGGGCGTGAGCGCCACCGGGCTGGTGAAGGCCAGGCCCACCGACAGCATCAGCCCGAACGACAGCAGGAAAGACAGCGGCCCGCTCGCATTGACCGCCCACAGCACGGCGCCGAGCACCAGCACCATGCCGGTGAGCAGCACGAGCCGCGTGCCATGCCGCGCGATCAGGTGCCCAGCCAGCGGCATGGCCAGCCCATAAGCCAGCATGCCGACGGCGACGATGCTGGCCAGCAGGCTGCGGCTGAAGCCGAGGTCATGTGAAATGGGCAGGAAGAAAGGGCCGAAGCTCAGGCGCATGCCGCTGGACAACAGCGTCATGAAGGCCGCGACGGCGACGATGTTCCAGCCGAAATACCAGCCGCCCGTTGTGCGCGCAGTCAATGTTGTCTCCCCACGTGGTGACTCCATTGTGCTGTGTCAGCCGTGCGGCCCCAGCGCCGGGTTTCGCGCCGGGTGCTGCCCGGGCGGCCCGATCTCGATGTAGACGCGGCGGATCGGCGGAAACAGGGCGCGGATCTCCGACTCGATGCGCTGCACCGCGTGCGCGACTTCGCCGCTGGGCAGCAGCGGATCGACCTGGACCGACAGCGTGACCAGGGCTTCGTCGGGACCGATGTACATCGAGAGGATGGGACCGACCTCGGTGACGGCGGACTCCGCTTGTGCGAGCGCGCGGATGCGGGTCGCCGTGGTGGCTGAAATGCCTTCGCCCACCAGCAGTCCGCGCGACTGGTGGATCAGCACGACGGCAACGCCTGCGAGCAAGGCGCCGATCACGATCGAAGCGATGCCATCGATGGCCGGCTCCTTGAAGAAGTGGCTGAGGAACACGCCGATGCCAGCGATCAACAGCCCGGCCAGCGCCGCCGAGTCCTCGGCCAGCACGCTCAGGAGCGAGGGATCCTTGCTGGCCTGCAAGGCGGCCAGGATCGGCTTGCCCTTGCGGTCGGCCGTGAACTGCCGCCAGCCGATCGCGAAGCTGGCGCCCTCGAACAGTGCGGCACACGCCAGCACCGCGTAGTTCCAGGTCGCGTCCTCCAGCGGCGCCGGGTGGCGCACGTGCAGGATGCCCTCGTAGATCGAGATGCCGCCACCCGCACCGAAGATCAGCACGCCGACCATCAGGGTCCAGAAATAGAGCTCCTTGCCGTGCCCGTAGGGATGCTCGCGCGTGGGCGGACGCTTGCTGCGGACCATGCCCACCAATAGCAGGCAGCCGTTGCCCGTGTCGACCAGCGAGTGGATGCCTTCGGACAGCATCGAGGAACTGCCGGTCACGCCGGCGGCGATGAACTTGGTCACCGCGATCGCCACGTTGGCGGCCATCGCGCCATACACCGCCATCTTGGATTCGGCCATCGGCTTGTCTTTTTTCCTTGTTGCGATGGGCAGTATGCAAAGGAACGGGACGCGCCGGCGTCGGCCATTGCCTGCTCTAA
>NZ_JAQGNQ010000143.1 GCF_028291745.1 Ramlibacter sp.
TGATGGACGGCTACATCGACAGCGCCGAGCGCACGGCCGAAGCGATGCGCGACAACGCCTACCACACGGGCGACATCGCCACGCGCGCTGCCGACGGCTACATCACCTACGTCGGCCGCAGCGACGATGTCTTCAAGGCTTCCGACTACCGCATCAGTCCGTTCGAACTGGAGAGCGTGCTGATCGCGCATCCTGCCGTCGCCGAAGCGGCCGTCGTGCCCAGTCCGGATCCCGTGCGGCTGGCTGTGCCGAAAGCCTTCATCGTGCTGGCGCCGGGATGCGAGCCGGGCCGCGCCGTGGCCCGCGAGCTGTTTGGCTTCCTGCGTGAACAGCTGCCGACCTTCAAGCGCATCCGCCGCATCGAGTTCGCCGAGCTGCCCAAGACCATCTCCGGCAAGATCCGCCGGGTGGAGCTGCGCGCCAACGAGGCCGAGCGGCGCGCGGGTGGCACGCGCGGCGCGCTGGAGTTCTTCGAGGAAGATTTCTTCGGGGTGTGACGGCGGTCGCGGATTGCGGGCGAGGCCCGCAATGACATCCCATGCATTGCGGCAAACATGTTGGCCTCCTCCTACAGAGGCCGCACTGCCCGCCCGCCACACTTTTTGCCCGACCGGCCTTCGCCGTGCTCGGCCCTTGGAGAAATCGCATGAGCAAGAAAACGACTGGCGACCAGATGCTGGAGCGCCTGCATGCCTGGGGTGTGCGGCGCGTGTTCGGCTATCCCGGCGACGGCATCAACGGACTGATGGGCGCTTTCCACCGCATGGGCGAGCGCATGCAATTCGTGCAGGCTCGGCACGAGGAACTGGCCGCCTTCATGGCCTGCGCGCATGCGAAGTTCACCGGCGAGGTGGGCGTGTGCATGGCCACCTCGGGCCCGGGCGCGATCCACCTGCTCAACGGCCTCTATGACGCGAAGGCCGATCACCAGCCGGTGGTCGCGATCGTGGGGCAAGCGGCGCGCTCCGCGATGGGCGGCGACTACCAGCAGGAGGTCGACCTGATGAGCCTCTTCAAGGACGTCGCGCACGAGTTCGTCCAGACCGCGATGGTGCCGGACCAGATCCGCCACCTGGTCGACCGCGCGGTGCGCATCGCGCGCGATCAGCGCACCGTGACCTGCATCATCGTGCCGCACGACCTGCAGGAGCTGGAGGCGGTGGAGACGCCCGCGCGCGAACACAACACCGTGCACAGCGGCATCGGCAGGACCGGCCGCAGCGTGGTGCCCTCCGCGTCCGGCCTGCACGCGGCGGCCGACGTGCTGAACGCCGGCAGCAAGGTGGCGATCCTGGTCGGCGCCGGTGCGCTGGAGGCGACCGACGAAGTGATCGAGGTCGCCGAATTGCTCGGTGCCGGGGTCGCCAAGGCCCTGCTGGGCAAGGCGGCCTTGCCCGACGACCTGCCCTTCGTCACCGGCGCCATCGGCCTGCTCGGCACGCAAGCGAGCTGGCAGCTGATGAACCAGTGCGACACGCTGCTGATGATAGGAACGAGCTTCCCCTATTCCGAGTTCCTGCCGGCCGAAGGCAAGGCGCGCGGCGTGCAGATCGATCTCGATGGCCGCAAGCTGGCGCTGCGCTATCCCACCGAGGTCAACCTGGTCGGGGACAGCCGCGAGACTCTGCGCGCGCTGATCCCGCTGCTGCAACGCAAGGCCGACCGGGGCTGGCGCGAAACCATCGAGAAGGAAGTGCGGCAGTGGTGGGACGTGCTGCAGGCGCGTGCCATGAACGCTGCCAACCCGATCAATCCGCAGCGCGTCTTCTGGGAGCTGTCGCCCCGCCTGCCGGACAACTGCATTCTCACCTGCGACTCGGGCAGCACCGCCTTCTGGTATGCGCGCGACCTCAAGGTGCGGCGCGGCATGAAAGCCTCGCTCTCCGGCGGCCTGGCCACGATGGGGCCGGCAGTGCCTTATGCGCTGGCGGCGAAACTGGCCTATCCGGAACGCGTCGTGATCGGCATCAGCGGCGACGGCGCCATGCAGATGATCGGCATCAACGGCCTGGTGACCATCGCGCATCGCTGGCGCGACTGGTCCGATCCGCGGCTGGTGATCCTGGTCCTGAACAACGGCGACCTCAACATGGTGACCTGGGAACAGCGCGTGATGTCCGGCGACCCCAAGTTCAAGGACTCGCAGGTGCTGCCCGCCTTCCCGTATGCGGAGTACGCGCGCAACCTGGGCCTGCTCGGAATCCGCGTCGACCAGCCGGAGGCGATCGCCGGCGCGTTCGACGAAGCGCTGCGTGCCGACCGCCCGGTGCTGGTCGAAGTAGTGACCGACCCCAATGTGCCGCCGCTGCCGCCTCACGTCGCAGCCAAGCAGGCGAAGTCGTATGCCAAGGCCATCGCCCACGGCGATCCCGACTCGGTGCAGTTGGTGATCGCCACGGCCAAGGAGTGGTGGGACGGGCTGGTGGCCGGGCGCAAGGAGTGAAGCGCCAATCGATGTCATTGCGGGCTTGACCCGCAATCCATGACGGCGTTCGATCAACCGCCGCGTGGATCCCGGGTCAAGCCCGGGATGACATCCGAATACTGCTCCGGGATAACGTCCGGAAGCATGTCATTGCGGGCTTGACCCGCTATCCATCGGCGTAGATCAGCCGCGCCGCCCGAACAGCAGCCCCGCGACCGCGGCCAAGCCCAGTGCCGCGAGCCCCACCTCCGTGCGATGCGTGGTCAGCCAGAACTGCGAACTGTCCGCGTGCGCCTGCGCGTCGAAACGTCCGTGCGCGCCGTGGTCGCCCGGCACCGGCTCCCACAGGTTGTCCTTGCGGCCTGGCGGCAGCGGTTCGTCGGTGTGCTGGCCGTCGACGGCGGTGCGCCCCAGCATTTCATCGAGCAGGCCGGGAATGAATTTCGTGCCGACAATGGCTTGCACGGCGGGCCATCCGACCCACAGCTCGCGGCGCCTGTGCGTCGCCGCGAAGTAGACGGCGCGCGCGGCCAGCTCGGGCTGGAAGATCTTGCCCATGGGGCGCGGGCGCTTGGTGAGATTCGTGCGGCCCCAGTCGAACTGCGGCGTGTTGAAGGCCGAGAGCTGCACCATGGTCAGGTGCACGCGGCTGCGGTCGTGCACGAGCTCGGAGCGCAATGAATCGGTGAAGCCGCGGATGGCCGCCTTGGCGCCGCAGTAGGGCGCCTGCAGCGGGATCGAGCGATACGCCAGCGCCGAGCCGACCTGCACGATCGTCCCGCGGTTGCGCGGCTTCATGCGGCGCAGCGCCGCGAGCGTGCCCCACACCGTGCCGAAGTAGGTGACCTCGGTGGCGCGGCGAAAGTCGGCCGGCGGAATCGACAGCGCCTCGGTGAAGATCGTCGCCATCGCATCGTTGACCCAGACATCGATCGTTCCCCACGCCGCTTCGACCGCGGCGGCTGCCGCTTCGACCTGGTCTTCGTCGGCGACGTCGGTGGGCAGCTCCAGCGCCTCGCCACCGAGCTCCTCGACTTCGCGCCGCGCGCCGGCCAGGCCATCGACGCCGCGCGCAAGCAGCGCCACGCGCCAGCCATGCCGGCCGAACTCCTGCGCGATCGCGCGGCCGATCCCGGCCGAAGCCCCCGTCACCACCACCACCGGCCTGCCGCCGTGCTCGTTCATGGATGTCGCTCCAGTTGCTGCGGCTGCTGGAAGGCCGCGGGTTGTTCGGAACGGGTCGCCTGTTCCAGCCCGCCCAGCACCAGCAGGATGCAGAAGGTGGCCAGCGCCACTGCCGCCACGATGCGCAGCAGCGCCCCGGCGCGCGCGAGCCCCATGAACAGCGTCACGACGATCGCCGACTTCACGACGGCGATGGCCAGGCCGGCCAGCGCGTTGCCAATGCCCAGGGGCAGGTAGGCACTGCCCAGGCTGGCCAGCATCAGCGCGATCAAGGCGAGCCAGGCGATGCCCAAGTGCCGGACGTGCCGGCGGAAGTCGCGATCGTTCATGCGTGCCGCTCCACCAGGTACAGCAAGGGATAGAGAAAGATCCAGACCAGGTCGACGAAGTGCCAGTAGAGGGCGACGGCCTCGACGCGTTCCGGCGTGGCCCAGCCCCGCCGCGCCGCGCAGGCCCGCGCGAACAGCAGAACCGCGGCGATGCCGCACAGCATGTGCACGGCGTGCAGCCCGGTCATCGTGAAATAGAGCATGAAGAACAGCTGGGCGCCGGGCTCGTGCAGCGTGAAGCCGGCGCCGGGGAACAGCCCCTCCTGCCATTCCATGCCGTACTCCAGGCCCTTGACGGCGAGGAACACGCCACCGAGGGCGGCGGTGGCCCAGAGCAGGCGCGCCGTCCAACGTCGATGCCCGTCATGGTGGACGCAGGCGACGGCCGACGCGATCAGCGCGCTGCTGGTGAGAAGCACGCCTGTATTCAGCGTGCCGAGCAGCACGTGGGTATGCCGGCTGGCCGACGCAAAGCCCGGCCCCGCATGCAGGCGCGCATATCCGTAGGCCGCGAGCAGGCCGCCGAAGAACAGCAGCTCGGAGGCCATGAAGATCCACATGCCGAGCGCCGGCGGCGCACCGCGCTCGGCGGGCAGGGTGGCCGGCACTGCGCTCACTGGACTACCCTCCGCACTACGCGCTGCGGGACTATTCGCCTTGGGGCGGCCCGGCGGCTCATGCGGGACTCCCCCGTGGCACCGTGGGGTCGTAGTCGTAGACGCGCTCGGGCGGCCGCGGCGCGGCGTCGAAGTTGTGCGTGGGCGGCGGCGAGGGCGTGGTCCACTCCAGGCCCTTGGCCTCGAAGGGATTACTGCCGGCACGGGCGCCGGCGCGCAGCGACCAGGCAAAGTAGAACAGCGGCAGCAGGTAGCCGATGGCCAGCACGACCGCGCCGGCCGAGGACAGCAGGTTCAGCACCTGGAACTCCGGCGGATAGCTGTGGTACCTGCGCGGCATGCCCTGCACGCCCAGGATGTACTGCGGGAAGAAGGTGAAGTTGAAGCCGAGGAAGACCATCACGGCGGCGATGCGCGCCCAGGTCTCGGGATACATCCTGCCGGTGGCCTTGGGCCACCAGAAATGCAGGCCCCCGAAGTAGGCCATCACGGCGCCGCCCACCATGATGTAGTGGAAGTGCGAGACCACGAAGTAGGTGTCGGTGAGGTGCACGTCCAGCGCCAGTGACGCAAGGAACAGTCCGGTGAGGCCGCCGATCGTGAACAGGCCGACGAAGCCCAGTGCATAGAGCATGGGCGCATCGAAGCGGATCGAGCCCTTGTACAGCGTGGCCGTCCAGTTGAAGACCTTGATGCCCGAGGGAATCGCCACCAGGAAGCTGAGCAGCGAGAACACCAGGCTGGCCGTCACCGACTGGCCGCTGACGAACATGTGGTGGCCCCACACCAGGAAGCCGATGCTGGCGATGCCGAGAATGGCATAGGCCATGAAGCGATAGCCGAAGATGCGCTGGCGCGCGAAGCAGGGCACGATCTCGCTGACCACCCCCATCGCCGGCAGCACCATGATGTAGACGGCCGGGTGGGAATAGAACCAGAACAGGTGCTGGAACAGCAGCGGGTCGCCGCCGAAAGCCGGATCGAACACGCCCACATGCAGCAGGCGTTCGGCGACCACCAGCAGCGCGGTGATGGCCAGCACCGGCGTGGCCAGCACCAGGATCACGCTGGTTGCATAGATCGCCCACACGAACAGCGGCAGCTTGAACCAGCCGAGGCCGGGCACGCGCTGCGCATGCACGGTGACGATGAAGTTCAGGCCGGTGACGATGGAGGAGAAACCGGTGATGAACACGCCGGCCAGCGCCACGCTCACCCAGCTGTTGGAGAACATCGTGGAGTAAGGCGTGTAGAAGGTCCAGCCGGTGTCGACGCCGCCCAGCGCCAGTGCCGCCAGCAGCGTCAAGCCGCCGGCGAGATAGAGGTACCAGCTCAGGAGATTCAGGCGCGGATAGGCGAGGTCGCGCGCGCCTATCATCAGCGGCAGCAGGAAGTTGCCCAGCACCGAGGGGATGGAGGGGATCAGGAACAGCCAGACCATGATCATCCCGTGGGCCGTGAACAGCTTGTTGTAGGTGTCGTGCGAGACGAGGTCGCCGGCGGGCGTGGCCAGCTCCAGCCGGATCAGCGTGGCCGCCGCGCCGCCCACGAAGAAGAACAGCGTGATCGACACCGCATAGAGGATGGCGATGCGCTTGTGGTCGGTGGCGAGCAGCCACGAACGCAGGCTGTGGCCGTCTTCGAGATAGGTCATCGCATCGCTCCCGCGCGCAGGTAGGCGATCAGCGCCTGGATGTCCTCTTCGCTCACCTGCCCGGCAAAGGAGGGCATCACCGGATCGAACCCTGCCACCACGTCCTTGCGCGGCAGCAGAATGGAGTCGCGCACGTAGTTGTCGTCCGCCACGACGGTGCGGCCGTCCTGCAGGTGCACCTGTCGTCCCAGCAGGCCGGCCAGCGAGGGTGCATGGACGGTGGAACCCGCCGCGTGGCAGCCGCTGCATCCGAGCTGCCGGAACAGCGCGAAGCCGTATTGCGCGACGCTGGGGCTGGAGGTGTCAGCAGCGAGCCAGCGCGCGTAGTCGGCCGGCGACAGCACCACGATGCGGCCGACCATCTGCGAGTGCTCCGAGCCGCAGTACTCCGCGCAGAACAGGTGGAACTCGCCCAGCTGCGAAGCCGTGAACCACAGGCCCGTGTAGCGGCCCGGCACCACGTCCTGCTTCAGGCGGAAGGCCGGCACGAAGAAGCTGTGGATCACGTCCTGCGAGGTCATCACCAGCCGCACCGGCTGGCCGAGCGGCACGTGCAGCTCGTTGATTTCGCGCCGGCCGTTGCGATGCTGCAGTTTCCACATCCACTGCTTGGCGACCACGTAGACCGGCAGCGCGTCGTCCGGCACCCGATAGAGCGCGACGAAGTCGTGCCCCGCCCAGACGAACAGGCCGATGAACAGCACGAGCGGAATGCTGATCCACGCGACTTCCAGGCCCAGCTTGCGGCCGACCCACCCGCGTTGCACCGTCGCGCCGTGGCGATAGCGCACGCAGAAGAAGACGATGGCCGCGCCGATCGCCAGCGCGATGGTGCCGCACAGCACCAGCATCGCGGTGAACAGCAGGTCGGTGCGACCGGCGATGGTGGAGGCGCTTTGCTGCAGCAGCCGGAAGCTGGCGCTCAGGCGGGCGTCGGTGTCGTTCATCGCCGGCCCCGTACCTGATGGCGCCAGGCGATGGCCACGAGTCCGGCCAGCGTGAGCAGGCCCGCCACGCGGGCAGCATCCAGCACCGCGGCGCTGTGTCGCCCCACGCTCGGCGCGAAGTGCGCGCACAGGACCGCCAGGCGCTCGCCGAGTCCGCCTATGCGTCCCTGGCCGGCCTCCGCCAGCGCGCTGCGCAGTTCTTCGGGCGTGAATTGCACGCCGTTCAGATAGCGCGCGACCATGCCGGCAGGCGTGGCCACGATTACCGTGGCCGGATGCGCGATCTCGCCCGCGGCGCCACCGGACGAGGGCGGCTGCGCCTGGTAGCGCAAGCCGATCGCTTGCGCGATGCGGCTTGACTGCGCGCCGTCGGCAACCAGCACGTCGAGGTGCAGCAGCGTGTCGGTGCCACGTGCGCCTTCGAGGAAGCTGGCATAGGCCAGGTCGAGATCGCGTCGCCGGTGCGCGTCGGCCGGTTGGTCGCCGGGAGCAATGCTGAAGACGACGATGCGCCAGTCGGAACGGGGCAGGCCGCTTTGCTGCAGGCCTTGCAGCAGGCCTTGCATCAACAGCCCGCACAGTTCGGTGCAGCGGTAGTACGCCGGCACGAGCAGCACCGGCTGGCCAGGATGGAAGTAGTCGCCCAGGCGCACCGGCTGGCCGAGGTCGTCGCGCAGGAGCGCGTCGAGCGGCAGCAAGGCGCCGGGCCGCTGCACCAGGCCGGCCTGCGGCGGCGACGGCAAGGCGAGCGGCTGCGCGCTGGCGCCGAGCGCCAGCAGCAGGAACAAAGCGGCGAGCAGGCGGATCAAGGCTTGCCTCCGGCTGGCTGCGGCGCCGAGGCCGCCGAAGCGGCCAGCATTGCCATCGCATCGGCAATCGGAATGCGCGCGATGCCGCGCTGCGCATCGAGCCAGGCAGCCGAATCCAGCTGGCGCTGCTGGTCGGCGCGGTAGCCCGCCAGGTCCGGTTGCGGCGCGCTTTGCAGCAGCGGGCCGGGCCGCAGCAGGTCGTAAGGCAGGCGCACGCGGCTGGTATCCGGCGGCATGCCCCATAGGTGCAGCAGCAGGAACACGCCGCCGATCACGGCCAGCACGGTGGCAGCGATGGCCAGTCCGCCCCAGAGCAGCGGCCGCACGGAGACATCACCCTGCATGTTGCAGCTCCCCCTCCGAGGGCGCGTAGGCTGCGCGCGATTTCCTTGCGGGCACAAGCATCAAGAGCGCGGCGCCCGCGAACAGCAGCGGGAACAGCCACCAGCCATGCAGCGTGTGCGGGTCGACCGAGGGCAGCACCGTCCAGGCGCTGTCCAATGCCGTGGCGGCCAGCAGCAGCATGGCCACGCGCACCAACCGGTGCGGCTGGTCCTTGATGCCGCGCATGAGGAGCGCGAGGAAGGGCAACACGAGTTGCACGATCACCAGCGCGAGCCCCACGCCGGCCCACCCGGTCTGCAGGCGCGGCACGTACCAGGCGATCTCGCGCGGCAGGTTCTCGGACCAGATGATCAGGAACTGCATGAAGGCCAGGTAGGCCGCGGTCATGACCCACATCAGCAGCAGGTTGCCCAGGTCGCGGCTCACCGGCACGTCGGGCTCCACGGGCCGGTGCGTTGCCTCGCCCGGCGCGCCGGGCGTCCACAGCACCGCCAGCGCCGCACCCGAGAGCGCCTGTGCCGACAGCACCACCAGGCCGAAGGCGGTGCTGAACCACCCCGGCACCAGTGACATCAGCAGGTCCACGGCGGCCAGCGAGGTGAGCAGCACGTGCAGGATCAGCGAGGCCGCGGCGCGTGCCTTGTGCAACAGCGAGGCCGGCTGCGTGATCCACCACCAGGCCAAGGCATAGACGACCAGTCGCGCAATGAAGAAGCCGGGCGACAGCCAGGCGCGCAGGAAGCCGGGCCGCGCGATGTCGCGCAGCCAGCCGCTGGCCGGATCGGCCCAGGGATAGAGCCACCGGTGCGCCACTGCCAAGGGTAGCAGCGCCAGCAGCAGCCAAGGCAGCGCGCGGCGCGCCGCGAGCGCGGCAGCCTGCACGGGTTCGCCCCAGCGCCCGCCCGTGAGCCGGCTCATCCAGCCATTGACGAAGGCGCCCAGCATCAGCCCCAGCGCCCACCACCACGCGGCCAGCCAGCCGGCCAGCAGAATGCGCGGAGCGAGCAGCGCACCGGCGACCGCCGCTGTCGCGACGAGCACCAGCCCCGCCAGGGATGCGCGCTTCATCGCTTGCCTCCCGGGCCATCCGACAGCTTGGCGCGCACTGCCGGCGGCAATTGCGCCGCGCTCGCGTTCTGACTCAATTGCAGCGCGCGGATGTAGGCGACGATCGCCCAGCGATCCGCCGGCGCCACCCGGTCGCCATACGAATGCATGATCCCGTAGCCCTTGCTGATCACGTCGTAGAAGTGGCGGTCCGGTGCGTCGCGCAGGCGCTGCTCGTGATAGCTGGGAGGCCGCGGGAAGCCGCGGCGCACCACCGGGCCGTCGCCGTCGCCGACCGGGCTGTGGCAGGGCAGGCAGTAGATGCCATAGCGCTCCTGTCCGCGCGCGAGCAAGGTGCTGGTGATCGCCGGCAATTGCGCGCTGTCCTTGGCGACCTGCCATTGCGTGGGCAGGTCGCGACCGGCGCGGCCGCTGCTGGTGGCCGCCAGCGTGCCGGCGGCCACGGGCACTGCGCCCGCCGGCGCCGGCCGATCGGCGCGGCCGTCCGGGAACAGGGCACTCGCTTCGTCGCGGTCGTAGCGTGGCTGGCGATACATGTCGTGCATGTGCCGCTCGCAGCCCGCCAGCAGCAGGCACGCGCAGGCGCAGCTTGCAAGGAGTCGGCTCACGGCTGCACCTCCACGCAGGCGATGGGCCGCAGGTCCTGCAGCAGTGCTCGCGCCTGCTGCGCGTGGAAGGCCGCGTCGTCGCTGCGCAGGCACAGGAAGAACCGGTTGCGGGTGGCGAGGTCGAAATCCGGTGAGCCGAACAGCGGATGCCGCAAGCGCGGCAGCCCGGCGCTCACGAGGAAGGACAGCACCGCGGCAAACGCCGCGCCCAGCACCGCGAGCTCGAAGCTCACCGGCACGAACATCGGCCAGCTATGCACCGGCCGGCCGGCGATGTTGACGGGGTAGTCGATCACCGCTGAATACCACTGCATGAAGTAGCCACCGGTGCCGCCCGCGAGGCCACCGAGGAAGGTGAAGAGCGGCACCCGATTGCGGGCACTCCCCAGGGCTTCCGCGAGGCCGTCGACCGGGAACGGCGAATACGCCTCGGCATGGCGGTAGCCCGCGGCGCGCACGGCACGCGCCGCGGCCAGCAGGGCGTCGGCGCTGGCGAATTCGGCCATGAGACGTGACGGCTCGCTCATCGCGCCTCCTTCACGCTCTCGCGCGCGAGCAGCCGCATCTCCGAAATCGAGATGGCCGGCAGCAGGCGGATGAACACGAGGAACAGCCAGGCGAAGGTGCTGATCGAACCGAGCAGGAACACCCAGTCCCAGGCGGTGGGAATGAAGCGGCCCCAGGAGGAAGGCAGGAAGTCGTGGGAGGTGCTCTGCACGACGATCAGCACCCGCTCCATCCACATGCCCAGGTTGATCAGCAGGCTGATGGCCAGCAGCAGCCCCGCGCTGCGCCGCACGCGCCGGAACCACAGCACCTGCGGCAGTGCCACGTTGATGGCGAGCATTGACCAATAGGCCGGTGCATAGAAGCCGGTCCAGCGATCCACCGTCATCGCGATCTCGTACTCGTCGCCGCTGTAGAAGGCCATGAAGATCTCGCTCGCATAGCCATAGGCCACGAGCGCACCGGTGGCAAGCAGCACCTTGGCCGCGTGGTCCAGGTGCACGGCCGTGATGAAGTCGTAGAGGTCGAAGGCGCGGCGCAGCGGGATGGCCAGCGTCAGCACCATGGCGAAGCCGGAGAACAGGGCGCCCGCCACGAAGTAGGGCGGGAAGATCGTGGAGTGATAACCCGGCGTGTTGCCGATCGCGAAGTCGAGCGACACCACCGAGTGCACCGACACCACCAGCGGCGTGGCGAGGCCGGCCAGCAAGAGGTAGGCCGTCTGGTGCCGCGCCCACTGGCCGGCCTCACCGCGCCAGCCGAGGGCCATGAGGCCGAAGACGATGCGCTTGAAGCGGGCATGCGCGCGGTCGCGCAGCGTCGCCAGGTCGGGAATCAGGCCCAGGTACCAGAACAGGAAGGACACGATGATGTACGTGCCGATGGCGAAGAAGTCCCACACCAGCGGACTGCGCCACTGCGGCCACAGGTTCATCCGGTTCGGGTAAGGCGCCAGGTAGTAGAACAACCAGGGCCGTCCCAGGTGCAGGATGGGGAAGGTGCCGGCCATGGCGGCGGCAAACAGCGTCATCGCCTCGGCGAAGCGGTTGATCGAGGTGCGCCAGCGCTGGCGCAGCAGCAGCAGGATCGCGGAGATGAAGGTCCCCGCATGGCCGATGCCGATCCACCAGACGCAGTTGGCGATGGCGAAGCCCCAGCCCACCGGAATGTTCACGCCCCAGATGCCGACGCCGGTGACGAACAGGTAGGTCGTCGCGCCGATGAACACCAGCGTGCCGGCGAGCGTGCCGAGAAAGGCCAGCAACCAGGGCCAGCGCACCGGCCGCGTCAGCACGAGGTCGCTGATCTTGTCGCCGATGCTGGCGTAGCCCCAGCCCGCGCGCAGCACACCGATGTCGCGCGAAGTGGTCGTGTGCTCGGCCGGCGTGCTCACTCGACTACCCCCCGCACTACGCGCTGCGGGACTATTCGCCTTGGGGCGGCCCGGCGGCTCATGCCTTCCTGGCCCCGGTGCGGGCGAGATAGGTGGTGCGCGGTTGCGTGTCCAGTTCCTCCAGCAGCACGTAATGGCGCGGCGATTCGCGCAGCTTGCGCACCTCGCTGGCGGGATTGCGCAGGTCGCCGAAATGGATCGCGCGCGTCGGGCAGACAGCCTGGCAGGCAGTGACCACGTCGCCGTCGGCCAGCGGCACGCCGGTGGCCTGCGCCTGCTGGCGGCCGCGGGCGATGCGCTGCAGGCAGTAGGTGCACTTCTCCATCACGCCGCGATTGCGCACCGTGACTTCGGGATTGCGCTGGCCCTTGAGCGACTCGGTCACCTCGTCGCTGTACTGCAGGAAGTTGAAGCGCCGCACCTTGTACGGACAGTTGTTGGAGCAAAAGCGCGTGCCTATGCAGCGGTTGTAGACCTGCACGTTCAGGCCTTCGCTGTCGTGCATGGTCGCGCCGACCGGGCACACCAGTTCGCACGGCGCCTTCTCGCAATGCATGCAGGGCACCGGCTGGAACACGCTGCCTCCCGGCAACTCGCTCTCGTAGCGGTCGACGCGGATCCAGTGCATCTCGCGGCCGCGCGCGACTTCCTCCTTGCCCACCACCGGGATGTTGTTCTCCGCCTGGCAGGCGATGGTGCAGGCGTTGCAGCCGATGCAGGCATCGAGGTCGATCACCATCGCCCAGGCATGCTCGCCTTGCGGGCTGGGCGGATAGAGCGACGCCAGCGACTTGGCCTCGGTGCGCCGGCCCGCGGGCAGCGTGCGCGCCGGCTCGCGACCGGCTGGATCCTGCGTGTTCTGCGTCAGCGCGAAATCGTGTCGGCCACCGATCCGTTCGAGGCGCACGGGCACCAGGCCCGAACCGATCGGCCGCAGGCGGTAGGCGTCGAAACCGACGCCGTTGCCCACACGCCCCGCCGACCGCCGGCCGTAGCCCAGTGGCAGGGTCAGCGCGCCTTCCGCGTGCAGCGGCTCGATCCACACGGGGGCCTCGACGCTGCGGTCGCCCTCGGTCACGCGCACGCGGTCGCCGGTGCTCACGCCCGCGGCCGCGGCGGTGCGAGGGCCGAGCAACAGGGCGTTGTCCCAGGTGTACTTGCCAAAGGGCCGCGGCAGTTCCTGCAGCCAGCCGTTGTTGGCGTGGCGCCCATCGAGGGTGGACGGGTCGGCGCTGAACACGGCGATCAATGCAGCCGATGCGGCCGGTGCCACGGAGGGCGGCGCGGTCGCCGGCGGCAGCGAGAGCGGCGCCATCGCGCTGCCCTCGACCACGCCGCGCTGCAGGCTGGCGCGCCAGCGCGCGTCGAAGTCGCCACCCCATTGCGCGCGCCAGCTCGCCTGCACGATGCGGTAGCCATCGCGCTCGTCGTCCTGCGCCAGCAGCGCCAGCACTTGATGCGGCGAGCGCGTGTCGTACAGCGGCGCGATCGCCGGCTGCAGCAAGGTGGCGCTGCCGTCGTGCGCGAGCGCATCGCTCCAGTGCTCGCAGGTGTGCGAGATCGGCAGGTGCCAGCCGCAGGCGCGCGCGGTCTCGTCACGCCAACTGCCCGCGTGGACCGTGAAGCGCACCTCCTGCAGTGCGCGCTCGAAGGCGAGCGCCGCGGGTGCGTCGTAGCCCGGATTGGCATCGAGCATCACCAGCGTATCGACGACGCCCAGGCGCATCGCATCCACCAGCTCGCCCAGGCTGGCGGCCTCCTTCGCCATCGCCAGCGGCGGCAGCAAGTCGAGGGTGCGGCCGACCGCGCCCAGGCGCTGGTGCAAGGCGTGCACGGTGGCATGACTGGCGGGGGAGAGGCAGTCGCCGGCGAGCAGCAGACTGTCGGGGCCGGCCGCGCGCAGGGCCGCGGCGAGTTCGTTGCCGAACGCAAGCGCCGCCGGCGAGATCGTGCCCGCGGTCGGTGTGCCGAGCAGCGAAGCGGCCAGCACCTGCACCACTTCGTCGAGCTGCGCCGGCGCCAGCGCAACGCGCCGATCCGCCCGCGCACCGAACAGGCCGGGCGCAACCTCTGCCGCGAACAGCGTGGGTGCGCGCTGCGCCGCGCGGGCGGCAGCCCAGTCCGCGGCGTGGCGCACGCAGCCCGGCCCGTCGCTGAAGGGATCCGCGCCCAGCGCCGCAATGCAGCGCGCCTTGTCCATGCGCGCGAGCACCTGCACGGCTTGTCCGAAGGCAGTGCGCGCGCCGGCCTCGGCCGCCGCGTTGTGCAGCGGCGCATGCTGATGCCAGCCCGCCTGCGGCAGGGCCGCGAGCCAGCGGGCGATCTGCGCGCGCAGCGTCGGCGAGGTGATCGGCCCGGTCAGCAGCCGCAAGCCTTCGCCGCGAGTGGCGCGCAAGCGGGGCGCCTCGTCGCGCCAGGCGGCAGTGAACGCATCCCAGCTCGATGCCGCGGCCGCCCGGCTGCGCGTGGGCTCGCCGGCGGCGGCCAGCCGCTGCATCACGGACTGCGAGCGGTCCGGGTCCCACAGGTCCAGCACCGCGCCCTGCGCAAAGGGATCGGTGGCGCCCAGGCTGGAGGGATGCGCCGGGTTGCCCTCGATCTTGATGGGGCGCCCCTCGCGCGTGCCGACCAGCACGCCCTGCGCGTGCCCCTCGCGCAGCACGGCGCTCGCGTAATACAGCGCATCGGAGGCGCCGCGCGCTTCCGGCATCTGTACCCAGGGATGGATACGCTCGCGCGGCTGCGGCGTGCAGCCGGCATTGGCCAGGGCCGCCGATGCAGCCATCCACGCCAGCGCGCGCCGGCGTGTGACGCCCGGCGGTGCGGCGGCGTGGAACACGAGGGGCTGTTCGTCCATGGGCGTCACCGGTGGCAGGTGGAGCAGTCGGTCAGGCGCTGGCGGCTTTCCAGGTGCATCAGTTGCGTGAGCTCCTGCGACTCACGCGCCGACACCGGGCCCGGCGGCATGCGGAACACGTCCTCGTGCGCATGCAGGTGCGGCGCCGGGTCGCGGTGGCAGCCCAGGCACCATTGCATCTGCAGGGGCTGCGCGCGCCAGGTGAGCGGCATCTGGTCGATGCGGCCGTGACACTCGTAGCAGGCGACGCCCTTGGCGACGTGCACGCTGTGGTCGAAGAACACGAAGTCGGGCAAGGTGTGCACGCGCTGCCACGCGATCGGGATGCCGGTGCGCGCGCTTTCGTGCAGGGGCTTGAGCACGTCGGCGTCCGGGTACAGCTGCGAGTGGCAGGTCAGGCAGATGCTGGTGCCGGGCAGGCCGGCATGGCGATCGGTCTCGACGCC
This sequence comes from Ramlibacter sp., assembly GCF_028291745.1. GTDB lineage: Bacteria > Pseudomonadota > Gammaproteobacteria > Burkholderiales > Burkholderiaceae_C > Ramlibacter. Next base: position 15,191 of record NZ_JAQGNQ010000143.1, read on the forward strand.
GGTGTGGCAGTACCGGCAGTCGATGCCGTTGTCGCCGACGTGGTGCTTGTGGCTGAAGGGAATCGGCTGCTGCACCGGCCCGCCGATCTCCTGCACCGAACTCTCTCGCCAGACGCCCAGCGCCAGCAGCGCGGGGAAGCCGAGAAACAGCGCCAGCACGGCCAGCCGGATGCCGAGCACGAGCCGCTCGCTGAAGACCTGTTCGTGGGCGCTGCGCGGCATCGTCTCAGCACCGTGCGCGTTGCGCTTGCGCCGTCGTGACACGACCGGTCGGTTTCATTTGCCGGAAATCTATCACCGACCGTCTCTGCCGTGGGGCGGAAACGGCGTGAGCGAGGGACAAGCGCAAGGCCTGAAGAGCTATGCCCGCGGGCTTTGGCTGACGGGGCCCTTACCGCGCCACGATGCCGGCGTCGCGGATCACCTTGGCCCAGCGCTTCGTCGCGCGGGCGTGCCCTGGTAGCGCACGGGCAGCAGCCGCACGCCTACTGCGCGGACCGCTGGATCTGCCGCGCCAGCAGGCGGGCAATGGCTGGCCCGGTGGCCATCACGAAGAGCATGCGCAGCACCTGCATCGTCAACACGAAGGGCACGTCCACCGGCGACGAGGCCGCGATGATCGCCACCGAGTCGGCGCCGCCGGGGCTGGTGGCGAGGTAGGCCGTCAGCGGATCGATGTGCGCCCAATGCACCAGCGCCGCCCCGAAGGCGCCGCACAGCAGGATCAGCGTGAGCACCGAAGCCAGCACCTTGTGCAGCGAGCGCGCCGTGACGATCAGCACCTGCCGGTTGAAGCGCATGCCGATGGTCCAGCCCACGATGGCGTAGGCAACGGCCAGCAGGAGCGGCGGCAGTTCGATCGGGATGCCGAACACGTCCTGCAGCACGATGCCGGCAATCATCGGCAGCAGCAGGCCGCCGGCCGGCAGCCGCAGGCGCACGCCGATGGCCGCGCCGCCCAGGCCGACCAGCAAGGTGGCGAGCAGGCCCGGCCAGCTGGCGGGAGGCAGCAGCAATCCATGCGCGGGTGGCACCAGGTGCGGCAGCGTGCCGCCGGCCTTGCTGACCCACCAGTGAGACACCAGCGAGGCGGTGAAGGTCACGCACACCACGCGCAGGTATTGCATGAAGGCCACCAGGCGCACGTCGGCCCCGTGCGCCTCCGCCATGATCATCATCGCCGAGGCGCCGCCGGGTGCCGAGCCCCAGATCGCCGTGTCGCCGGGGAACACGTTCCAGCGCGAAAGCAGCCAGCCCAGCGCGTTGGCCAGCACCGTGACGGCAATGACCCCCGCGAGGAACGACGGCCAGTGCGCCAGCAGCGTGGAGCCGATCGAGGCCGGCACGCCGCGCGCAATCAGGCAACCGACCATGCCCTGTGCGGCAACGAAGGCCGTGCCGGGCAGGCGCACGTCGCGGCCCGAGACCGCCAGAGCGATCGCGGCCACCATCGGCCCGAGCAGGCGACCGGCCGGCAGGCCGATGGCGTCGAACAGCGCCGACAGCAGGAGGGACAGTGCGAGCAGGAAGGCCCAGCGGAGTTGTTGTCGGGTGGGCGTGAGGGACATGCGCGGGGCGGGGATTGCAGGGCGATTATCCGGGCAGAGTGGGCGCAGGCTCGCCGCGTGTGCACCGGCCGGGACGCACAGGGCCGCTGGATATAATCTTCGGTTGATCCTGAAAATGCGAATTCACTAGAGGACGCCATGAGCGACACGCTGGAAGAAGCCCACACCGGCCCGATCAAGACCCCCAAACAACTCCTGGTCACGGTGCTGTTTGCCTTCGTCGCTCCCGTGTTGATCATCATCGCGCTGGTGGCCTACGTGACCTCCGAGAACAAGCCGGCCGGCACCAACGAAGTCGAGAAGTACGTGCTGGGTGGCCTGACCGCGCAGGACCTGGAGCGCGGCGTCAACGAGCGCATCCGCAAGGTCGGCACCGTGGTGATCATGGATCCGAACCGGCCGCAGCGCACGGGCGAACAGGTGTTCAAGGCGCAGTGCACCACCTGCCACAGCACCGGCGCCGCCGGTTCGCCCAACTTCGGCGATGCCGGCGCCTGGGCCAATCGCATCAAGACCGGCTTCGACGCGCTGGTGAACTCGGCGCTGCATGGCAAGGGCGCCATGCCCGCGCAAGGCGGCGGCGAGTTCAGCGACCTCGAAGTGTCCCGTGCCGTGGCCTACATGGCCGATGCCGGTGGCGCCAAGTTCCCCGAGCCCGCCGCGCCTGCTGCTCCGGAGGCTGGTGCTGCCCCCGCTGTCACTCCGGTGGCGGCTGCCGGCGCGGCGCCTGCTGCTGCTCCCGCAGCAGCTGCCGCTGCAGCGCCGGCCGCTGCGACCACCGCGGTCGTGGCCGCTGCCCCGGCAGCGGCGGCGGCCCCCGCCGCTGCGAGCGGCAACGGCCAGGCAACGTATCAGCAAATCTGCATCGCCTGCCACGCGGCCGGTGTCGCTGGCGCACCGAAGTTCGGCGACAAGGCCGCCTGGGCGCCGCGGATCGCGCAAGGCCTGAACACGTTGCACAACAGCGCTTTGCACGGCAAGGGCGCGATGCCGCCCAAGGGTGGCAGCAGCGCCCCCGATGCCGACGTGATGGCGGCGGTCGACTACATGGTGAACGCGGCGAAGTAAGCGCGTCGCGCGCCAAGACAAAGCCGGCTCGCGCCGGCTTTGTCGCCTTGTTTTCGGATGTCATCCCGGGCTCGACCCGGGATCCACGACGGTGTCTGTTCAAGCGCCGCATCGATTGCGGGTCAAGCCCGCACTGACATCCGCAGGCGTCGCGCCCACCTCAGGCCGCGGGGCTCGCCCTCCGCCCCGCCACCGGACTCGGCACGAACGCGAAGCGCGTGGGCAAGTCCGCACCGCGCAGTTCCTGCGGCGTCCAGCGCCCCGACTCCACGGCCTCCACCGCCTGCACGACGTCCTGCGTGTGCACGATGCCGATGCCCAGGTCGGTGTCGAGATAGAGGCGACCCGTTTCGTCGGTGAAGCAGGCGCGCACCTGCGCGGGTCGGCCCGTGTGACTGGTCACGCCATCGCCAGCGGCCAGGCGCCACACCCAGGGCGTCGCCTGCAGTTCGACGTATACGCGCTGCGGCCCGTTCTGGAAGAACCACTGGCCGCCCTCGTCGCGGTCGTAGTTGCGATGGATGAAGTCGATCAGCTTCTCGTGCCGCAGCAGCGAGCCCTTGGCCTGCGCAAAGGCACCGGCCGCCTGGGTGCGGTCGTCGCGCATGTACCAGTTGCCGCGCTCGTCCAGGCCGAGCCAGCCGTAGCAATGCGGCACGTTGGGCCACTTGGCCATCGCCTGGCGCACGATGTCGTCCATCGCGCGATTATCGGCCGCCGCGTGTCAGTGCAGGAAGGCGTCGTAACCCGTCTTGAGGATCAGCGCGCTGACCACGAAGATGAAGACGCCGCGCACGAAGGAGGCGCCATGCTTGAGCGCCAGGTGCGTGCCCAGCAGGCTGCCGATCACATTGGCGATCGCCAGCGTCAGCGCGTACTGCCACCAGACGTGACCCTTGAACGCGAACAGGATCAGGGCGGCCAGGTTGGTGGCCGTGTTCAGCAGCTTGGCCGCGGCCGACGCATGCAGGAAGTCGTAGCCCAGTACCCGCACGAACAGGAAGACGAAGAAGCTGCCGGTGCCCGGGCCGAAGAAGCCGTCGTAGAAGCCCAGCACCAGTCCGATGCCGCACGCCGTCAGTGTCCGTGCCTGGCCGAACAGGCGCGGCGCGTGATCGCGGCCGAGATCCTTGCGTGCCAGCGTATAGAGCAGCACGGCGAGCAGCACGATGGGCAGCAGCTTGCGCAGGATGTCGGGCGAAATCGCGGTGACTGCCCAGGCCCCGGCAAAGCCGCCGCAAAAGCCCGTGGCCGCGGCCGGCAGCAGGCTGGGCCAGTGCATCTCGACCCTGCGGCTGAACTGGCGCGCCGCAATGGCGGTGCCCCAGATGGAGGCGCTCTTGTTGGTGCCGAACAGCGTGGCGGGGTGGGTGGTGGGGAACACCGCGAACAGCGCAGGCACCAGGATGAGGCCGCCACCCCCCACGATCGCATCGACAAACCCGGCCAGCACGGACGCCAGGGAAACCAGCAACAACTCCATTGGCGGGATTGTCGCATCCGGGCAAGAGGCGCCCGCCCGTCCCGCGCCCCAAAAAAAAGCGCCGCGAGTGCGGCGCTTTCGAGAGGGGTCGCGCGGCCTGCTTTGCAGTGCCGCCTGTTCGAATTCTTCGGGGGTTTGTCTCCTCGGTCCCTCGTCCTGTCGCTCCGGGGAGCAACGCGAGTGCATGAACTCTAACCGCATGCACACGGTTGGGGCATCGGGACTTTCCCGGCTCGTTCGACTGCCCGAAGCCGTGCATGGCGCGCCCCCATTGATACCTTCGACTGCACCACGCGGTCCCGTGTGGTGCGGGGCCGACGGGCGCCTTCTGCGCTGAGATGCCGAAGCAAGCCAGGCGCCCAACCGAAATCAGCAGCGCGCGTCCTGCGCGATCCACTCGGCGGCCTTCTCCGCCATCATCAGCGTCGGCGAATTGGTGTTGCCGCTGGTGATGGTGGGCATCGCGCCGGCATCCACCACGCGCAGGCCGGCCACGCCGCGCACGCGCATGCGGCCATCGAGCACCGCGCGCGGATCGTCAGCGCGGCCCATCCGCGTCGTGCCCACCGGGTGGAAGATGGTGGTGGCGATGTCGCCCGCCAGCCGTGCCAGGTCCTCGTCGCTCTGGTACTGCGGGCCCGGCCGCCACTCCTGCGGCTGATAGCGGGCCAGCGCCGGTTGCGCCGCGATCCGGCGCGTGACGCGCAGCGAGTCGGCGGCCACCCGCCGGTCTTCCGGCGTGCTGAGATAGTTGGTGGCGATCGCCGGCGCATCGGCGAACCTGTTGCTGCGGATGCGCACCCAGCCGCGGCTGGTGGGATTGAGATTGCAGACGCTCGCCGTGAACGCGTTGAAGCTGTGCAGCGGCTCGCCGAACGCATCGAGGCTCAGGGGCTGCACGTGGTATTCGAGATTGGGCTCGGGCTGGTCCGGCGAGCTGCGCGTGAAGGCGCCGAGCTGCGAAGGCGCCATGCTCATGGGGCCGCTGCGCTTGAGCGCGTATTCCATGCCGATCTTCAGCTTGCCCCACCAGCTGCTGGCCAGCGTGTTGAGCGTGGCGACGCCATCGACCTTGAACACCGCCCGGATCTGCAGGTGGTCCTGCAGGTTCTCGCCGACGCCAGGCAGGTCGTGCACCACCGGGATGTCATGCTGCTGCAGCAGCCCCGCCGGCCCGATGCCCGAGAGCTGCAGCAGGTGCGGCGAGCCGATGCTGCCCGCGCACAGCAGCACCTCGCGCGCCGCGTGCACCTGCACCATCTCCGAGCCGGTCCACACCTGCGCGCCGGTGCAACGCTGGACGCCATCCGGCCGCGTCTCGAAGTTCAGGCGCGCGACGTGGGCGCCGGTCCAGAGTTCGAAGTTGGCGCGCCCCGAGCACGCAGGCCGTAGGAAGGCCTTGGCCGTGTTCCAGCGCCAGCCGTTCTTCTGGTTCACCTGGAAGTAGCCGACGCCTTCGTTGCTGCCGCGGTTGAAATCTTCGCTGTGCGGGATGCCCGCCTCCTGCGCCGCCTGCGCAAACGCATCGAGCACGTCCCAGCGCAGGCGCTGCTTCTCCACGCGCCATTCGCCGCCCGTGCCGTGCAGGTCGTCGGCGCCCTTGTAGTAGTCCTCGTGCTTCTTGAACTGGGGCAGGCAGTTGTCCCAGGTCCAGGCGCCATCGCCGATGCCCTGCGCCCAGCCGTCGTAGTCGCGCGCCTGCCCGCGCATGTAGATCATGCCGTTGATGCTGGAACAGCCACCGAGCGTCTTGCCGCGGGGATAGCGCAGCTTGCGGCCGTTGAGCCCTTCGTCCGGCTCGGTGTAGTACAGCCAGTCGGTGCGTGCGTTGCCGATGCAATAGAGATAACCGACCGGAATGTGGATCCAGTGATAGTCGTCCTTGGTGCCCGCCTCGATCAGCAGCACCCGCTTGGCAGGATCCGCCGAAAGCCGATTGGCCAGCAGGCACCCCGCCGTGCCCGCACCGATGATGACGTAGTCGAAGTTGTTGTCGCTCAATCTCGGGTCTCCTCAGGCGCTCTGTGGCGGCTCGTCGAACTCCCAACGACCGGACGCAGAAAACGCGGAAGTTACGCAGAAGGCGCAGAAAAGACAAAGAAATCTTCAATGTCTTCTTCCGCGTCTTCTGCGCTACTTCTGCGCCTTCTGCGTCCGGTTGCTGGAATTCAGTTCGGCGTCGGCATCACGAACTCCGCGCCCTTGCCGATCGACTCCGGCCAGCGTTGCATGATCGATTTCTGCTTGGTGTAGAAGCGCACGCCTTCCTCGCCGTAGGCATGCATGTCGCCGAACAGGCTCTTCTTCCAGCCGCCGAAGCCGTGCCAGGCCATGGGCACCGGAATCGGCACGTTGATGCCCACCATGCCCACCTGCACGCGGCGGCTGAATTCGCGGGCCACGTTGCCGTCGCGCGTGAAGCAGGAGACGCCGTTGCCGTAGTCGTGGGCGTTGATCAGGTCAACCGCTTCCTTCAGGTCCTTCGCGCGCACGCAACCCAGCACCGGGCCGAAGATCTCCTCGCGGTAGATCTTCATGTCCGGCGTCACGCCGTCGAACAGCGTGCCGCCCAGCCAGAAGCCCTGGTCGCAGCCGGCGCCGATCTGTGCACGATCGAACTTGCGGCCGTCGACCACCAGCTTCGCGCCTTCGCTCTCGCCCTGCGCGATGTAGCCGGTGATGCGCTGGTGCGCGACGGAACTGACGATCGGACCCATCTCCGCATCGAGCTCCACACCGTTTTTCACTTTCAGTGAAGCGGTGCGCTCGGCCAGCTTGCCGATGATCCTGTCGGCGGCTTCGCCCACCAGGATGCCCACCGAGATCGCCATGCAGCGCTCCCCGGCGGAGCCGAAGGCCGCGCCGATCAGCGCGTCGACGGCCTGGTCCATGTCGGCATCGGGCATCACGACCATGTGGTTCTTGGCACCACCCAGCGCCTGCACGCGCTTGCCGTGGCGCGCGCCGGTCTCGTAGATCTTCTGCGCGATCGTGGTGGAGCCGACGAAGGAGATCGCCTTCACGTCCTCGTGTTCCAGCAGCGCGTCGACCGCTTCCTTGTCGCCCTGCACCACGTTGAACACGCCATCGGGCAGGCCCGCTTCCTTGAGCAGTTCGGCCATGCGGATGGAGGGCGTCGGATCCAGCGGGCTGGGCTTGAGGATGAAGCAGTTGCCGGCGGCGATCGCCACCGGGAACATCCACATCGGCACCATCACCGGGAAGTTGAAGGGGGTGATGCCGGCCACCACGCCCAGCGGCTGGCGCAGCGTCCAGTTGTCCATGCCGGTGGAGACCTGGTCGGTGTAGTCGCCCTTGAGCAGCTGCGGAATGCCGCAGGCGAACTCCACGATGTCGATGCCGCGCGCGACTTCGCCCTGCGCATCGGTGAAGACCTTGCCGTGTTCGGCCGTGATCATGTGGGCCAGTTCGTCCCGATGCCGGTTCAGCAGTTCGAGGAACTTGAACATTACCCGCGCGCGCCGGATCGGCGGCGTGTCCGCCCAGGCCGGGAAGGCGGCCTGCGCCGAGGCGACGGCCTGCGCCACTTCCGCCGCGTTGGCCATGGCCACGCGTGCGCTCACCTGGCCGGTGGCGGGATTGAAGACGTCGGTGCGCCGGCCGCTCTGGCTCGGCACGAGCTTGCCGGCGATCCAGTGTTCGATGCAGGTCTGGGTGGCGGGGGGGCGGGAGCTGTCGGGAGCGTTCATGGGGAGTTCCGCGTTGGGCCTTCTGCGTTGGGGTTCGTAGGTGGGCTGCGCGGTAGCGCAGCCCACCAAGCGGCCGTCCAGTCTAGGCCCGCTCGCGCCTTTTGCCTATCCGCCGCCGCCGATCACATTGTTTGCCAAAATGAACAATCCGCCATGACCAAAACCGCCCCCTCCCCCGAATTCGCCGACCTGCACCTGCTGACCGTGCTGGGCGAGACGCGCAGCTACACGCAGGCGGCGCGGCGGCTGGGGATTTCCAAGGCTTCGGTCAGCACGCGCATCGCCGATCTCGAACGCGCCGCCGGCGTGCCGCTGGTGCGCCGCACCACCCGCTCGGTCGCGCTCACGCAGGCCGGCCAACAACTGGCCGACGAAACGCGCGCATCCTTCGAACGCATCGCGCAGAGCTTTGCCGGCATCCGCGACCTGGCCGGGCATCCCCGCGGATTGCTGCCTGTCACCGCGCCGGTGGCGCTCGGGCGGCAGGTGGTGGCGCCGACGCTGCCGGCCTTCCTGCAGCAGTACCCCGAGATCCGACTGGAGCTGGACCTGAACGACCGGCTCGCGAACCTGCCGCAGGAGGGCTTCGACCTGGCGATCCGGCACACGCAGGCACCGCCGGAGACGCATGTCGCCTGGCAATTGTGCGGCTCGCGCTCCCTGCTGGTGGCGAGCGCGGAATACCTCAGGCGTCACGGGCGGCCGACGCATCCCTCCGAGCTGAGTGAGCACGCCTGCCTGCTCTATCTGCGCGACACGGCGGGGCAGAGCTGGTCGTTCGAGCGGGGCAGCGGGCGCAAGGCGGAGCGGGCGGTGGTCGCGGTCGACGGGCCCTTGCGCGCGAACAACAGCGAGGTGCTGCGCGACGCCGTGCTGGGTGGCCTGGGCGTCGGGCTGCTGCCGGATTTCAGTGCGACGATGCATCTGGGGCCGAGGCAACTTGTGCCGGTGCTGCCCGAGTGGCGGCCGCTGGGCTTCTTCGGCGATTCGATCTACGCGATCCGCCCGTGGGCGCCGCAGGTGCCGCGGGCGGTGCAGTGCTTCGTGGATCACCTGAAGGCGGTGTTCGCGCAGGGCTTCCGCGTGTAGGCTGGGTTCGCGCAGCGACCCCAGCGATGTGCGCCCGCAAACGCTGGGGTGCGCTGCGCGCAGCCCAGCCTACGAAAAGCCGGAAGGCACACGCACCGGCATCGCCAACAACACCTGCGCCATCCCCTTGCCCAGGGCATCGTTGCGCAGCGACGCGAGCCCGCCGCCATCGAGCGCCTGCATGCACACGAAGTTCAAGGCATGGATGCCGGGCAGGTCGTAGCGCGTCACATCTCCAAGCACCAGGTGGCCGAGCCAGGACTTCACCGCGGCTGGCGTCAGTTGCGCGCGCAACCAGGGCAGCCACTCGGGGCTGCGGGCGATCACGCCGATGTTGGACTGGTCGCCCTTGTCGCCGCTGCGCGCCCAGGCCAGTCGCACGAGCGGCACCTCGATCCAGTCCGGCTGCGGTGGCACCGCGTCCACCGCCGCGATCGACTGTTGCGGCGGCACCGCGGCCTGGCCGGTGCGCACCGCCACTGCGCGCACTTCGGTCCCGAGGTGCACCTGCGGCTGCACATGCCCCTTGTCGATCAGGAAGGAAATGCCGCGCACCACCGGCGCCACGGCGGGCCGGCCGCTCGCTCCCGTCGTGCCCGGCGACCAGCTGGTGCCGGCCGGCGCGATCTCGCGCGCGAACAGCTCCAGCGCCTCCTTCTGGGGGTGCGTCACGCTCACCTGCAGCACGACCTCGCGCACCTCCTGGCCGCGCGCATGCGGGCCGTAGTTGGCGATCTCCGAGCCCAGCACCTCGATGTGCGTGCGCGTGTACGGCAGCCAGCGGCGGCGCGCCAGCAGCTCGCGGGTGCGCGCCAGGATCCCCTCGCCCGTGCGCTGCGCCTTGCGCGCCGCGTCGAGCCCGACGACGGTGAGCTGCCCGGTGCAGCGATGGCCATCGAACCAGGTGGCCGACACCTTGTACGCCGGCCCGGGCGGGATGCCGCGCGCGCCGCTGACCTGCACGCGGTGCTCCCCGAGTTGTACGAGGCGCACCTGCGTGAAGTCGCAGGTCACGTCGGGCAGCAGGTAGCGGCGCGGATCGCCGATCTCGTAGAGCAGCTGCTCGGCGACCACCGCGGTGTTCACCAGTCCGCCCGTGCCGCGCGGCTTGGTCACAACGAAGCCGCCGTCCGACTGGCACTCCAGCACCGGATAGCCGATGTGCGCCCAATCGGGCACATCCTGCCAGTCGGTATGCAGGCCGCCGGTGGCCTGGCAGCCGCATTCGATCAGGTGCCCGGCCAGGCTGCCCTGGGCCAGGCGGTCCCAGTCGTCCTCGCGCCAGTCGAAGGCATGGAGCAGCGCGCCCAGCGTGACGGCGCTGTCGACGCAGCGGCCGGTGATCACCACCTGCGCGCCGGCGTCCAGGGCAGCGCGGATCGGCAGGGCGCCCAGATAAGCGTTCGCGCTGAGCAGCCGATCGGGCAGAGGCGCACCGCCATCCAGGTCGCCCACGCCCTGGGCGCGCATCTGCGGCAGGGCGGCAGTGACGTCGTCGCCGGTCACCACCGCGATCTTCAGCGTGACGCCCTGTTCGGTCGCCAGCGCGCGCAGCGCCTGGGCGCAAGCCTGCGGGTTCACGCCGCCCGCGTTGCTGATCACGCGGATGCCGCCGCCCACCACGTCGGCAAGGATCGCTTTCATGGTCACCTGCACGAAGTCGGTGGCGTAGCCCAGCGTCGGATCGCGCGAGCGCGCCGTGGCCAGCAACGCCAGGGTCAGTTCGGCGAGGTAGTCGAACACCAGGTAATCGAGCTGGCCGTGCGCCACCAGCTGCGGGGCGCCCACGCAGCTGTCGCCCCAGAAGCCCGAGGCGCCGCCGATGCGAATCGTCTTGTCCATGCCGCGTCCCCTCGTTGCGCCTCGTTATAGCGCGGGCTGAGCGCGGCCCTTTCTCCTACACGGCCGCCGAAGGCTCTGCCATTACGATGGACGCCCCAGGACATGACCGACGCCACGCCCCGTATCGAAAAGGCGCCAGTGCCGCAAGGACGCTCCGTCCGCCTGCTTGGCGAATGGACGGCCGGCCAGTTCGCCCGTCCCGGGGTGTTCCGCGAGCTGCTGCGCGGCCTGCCCCGGCCGACGGCGCAGCAGGGCTGGGACCTGCGCGAGGCCGCGCTGCTGGACCACGTCGGCGCGCAGATGCTGTGGGACCACTGGGGCCAGCGCTGGCCCGAGCAGGTGGAACTGCTGCCGCCGCAACGCGCCGTCCTGGAGCGGGTGGCGCAGTTCACCGCGCGACCGCCGCCCCATCCGCGGCCCGGCCTCTACGCGCTTTACCTCGGCTTTGGCGGCGAGCTGCTGCGGGCCCTGGGCCACATCCGTGCCTTCGTGCGGTTGATCGGCCAGCTCACGCTCGACCTGCGCGAGCTGCTGCGCGCACCGCACCAGGCGCCCTGGCGCGATTTCTCCGGCAACCTCTATCGCATCGGCGCCACCGCATTGCCGATCACGGCTCTGGTGGGCGGGCTGATCGGCGTCGTGCTGGCCTATCTCACGGCGCAACAGCTCAAGCAGTTTGGCGCCGACGCGTACATCGTCGACATCCTGGGGATCGCCCTGGTGCGCGAGCTCGGGCCCATGCTGGCCGCCATCCTGATCGCCGGCCGTTCGGGCTCCGCGATCACGGCGCAGATCGGCGTGATGCGGGTCACCGACGAACTCGACGCGATGCGGGTGATGGGCATCTCGCACACCTACCGCCTGGTGATGCCGCGTGCCATGGCGCTGGCCATCGCCATGCCCCTGATCAGCGGCTGGACCACGCTGGCCGGCTTGCTGGGCGGCATGGTGGCGGCCGACCTGTCGCTGGGCATCAGCCCGCTCTTTTTCGCCAAGGGCCTGCCCGCCGCCGTGAGCCTGCCCAACCTGATCCTCGGCACCTCCAAGTCGGTGGTCTTCGGCATCCTCATCGCGCTGATCGGCTGCCATTTCGGCCTGCGGGTGCGGCCCAACACCCAGAGCCTGGGCGAGGGCACGACGGCCTCGGTGGTGACGGCGATCACGGTGGTGATCCTGGTGGACGCGCTGTTCGCCGTGCTCTTCAGCAGCGTGGGGCTCTGATGCCGGAACCCGCCATCGTCCGCGCCGACTCCGAAGTGCCGCTGGTGGAGATCCGCAAACTGCGCTCGGAGTTCGAACTGCCGGACCAGCAGCGGATGGTGGTGCACAAGGACCTGGACCTCACGGTGAAGCGCGGGGAGGTGCTGTCGATCGTCGGCGGCTCGGGCTCGGGCAAGACGGTGCTGCTGCGGCAGATGCTCGGGCTGGAGCACCCGGCCGCCGGCGAAGTGCGCATCATGGGTCAGCCGCTGCAGACCATGTCGCGGCGCGGCGCGTCGAGCCGCATCGGCATGCTGTTCCAGCAAGGGGCGCTGTTCTCGGCCTTCACGGTGCTGGAAAACATCGCCTTCCCGCTGCTCGAACTCAAGACGCTGCCGCTGCCGCTGATCGAGGAAGCGGCGATGGTGAAGCTGCAGATGGTGGGGCTGAAGGCCAGCGACGCGGAGAAGATGCCGTCGGAGCTTTCCGGCGGCATGATCAAGCGCGCGGCGCTGGCGCGCGCGCTGGTGATGGACCCGCCGCTGCTGTTGCTCGACGAGCCCACCGCGGGGCTGGACCCCGACAGCTCGGACGGCTTCGTGCACCTGCTGCGCTCGCTGCACCGCGACCTGGCGCTGACGGTGATCATGGTGACGCACGACCTGGATACGCTGTTCGAGCTGTCCACGCGCATCGCCGTGCTGGCCGAGCAGCGCGTGATCGTCACCGACACGCCGCGCGAGGTGATCGCCTTCCGGCATCCCTTCATCGAGGAGTTCTTTTTGGGCGAGCGCGGGCAGCGGGCCATGGAGCTGCTGCGCGAGTACCCCTTCGCCATCTGAGAGCCATGAAAGAGTAGAACGCACCATGGAAAACAAGGCACATGCGATGGCCGCGGGCATCTTCGTGGCGCTGCTGACGGCGCTGGTGCTGGGGCTGGCCGCCTGGCTCACGCGCGACACGGGCAAGCACGACCCGTACGAGATCTCCACCCGGGAGTCCATCACCGGACTGGCGGAGCAGGCGCCGGTGCGCTTTCGCGGCGTCGACGTCGGCAAGGTCAAGCGCGTGGGCTTCGATCCCAAGGTGCAGGGCAACGTGCTGATCCGGCTCGATGTCGACCGCGATGCGCCGCTCACGCGCGGCACCTTCGCCACCCTCAGCTACCAGGGCGTTACCGGCGCGGCGTTCATCCAACTTGACGACGAGGGCAAGCCAGCGCCGCGCCTCGTCCCCAACGACCAGGTGCCGCCGCGCATCCCGCTGCGCCCCGGCCTGCTCGCGCGGCTGGAGGAGCGAGGCGAGGCGATCCTCGACCAGGTGCAGCAGGTGACGACGCGCGTCAACACGCTGCTGGGCGAGCCGAACCAGAAGCGCATCGCCAGCGCGCTTGACAACTTCAGTCGGGCGGCCGACAACACGCAGCAGCTGGCCGCCAACATCAACGCCACGGTCACGCGCAAGCTCGATCCCGCGCTGGACCAGGCGACGGTGACCTTGCGCGGCGCGCAGCGCACGGTGGACCAGGTCGGCGCCGCCGCCACGCAGTTCGGGCAGACGGCGCAGCGGCTCAATGCCTCGGGCGGCCCGATCGATCGCCTCTCGGACGGCACCGATGCGCTGTCGCATGCCGCCGAGACCTTCGGCGCGACGACGCTGCCGCGCATCAACCAGGCGACCGAGCAGACCACGCGCACGATGCGCACGCTCGATCGCGCCGCCACCGACTTGACGGAGAACCCGCAGATGCTGATCTACGGCGAGGGCACGCCGCGGCCCGGCCCCGGCGAACCCGGCTTCCAGGCCCAGGGGGCGCGGCGATGAGGTGGGGCGCTTGCGTGCTCCTGCTGGCCACTGCGCTGGCCGGTTGCAAGGCGCTGCCGGACAAGCCGCAGCACCAGACCATGTACGACTTCGGGCCGACCGCTCCCTATGAAGGCACGGTCTCGGCACAGCGCCCCGCGCTGCTGCTGCCCGATGTGGAGGCGAGCGGCATCCTGGAGACGTCGGCGCTGCTCTATCGCCTGGGCTACCAGGACCCGCACCAGCTGCTGCCCTATGCCTTCGCCCGCTGGAGCGCGCCACCGGGGCAGCTGCTGCGCCAGCGGCTGCGCGACGTGCTGGGGCGCGACCGGCCGGTGCTGGATAACGCCGGCGGCGCAGCGCTGACCCGCCGCGGCGCCACGCCGCCGCCGGTGCTGCGGGTGGAGCTGGAGGAGTTCAGCCAGCTGTTCGACGGGCCCGGCGACAGCAAGGGCGTGCTGCGCCTGCGCTGCACCTTGCTGGAAAACACCGCCGGCGGCGAGCGCCTGGTGGCGCAGCGCAGCTTCGACGTGCAGCGGCCGGCGCCCAGCGCCGATGCGGCCGGGGGCGTGCGCGCGCTCACTGCCGCCACCGAAGCCGCCGCGCAGGAGATCGCTGCCTGGTTGCGGCAGCCCTGAACACCATGATGATGCGACCGCTCGACGAACGCATCCGCGAGGCCGGACTCGAGGTCGTGGGCTGCTGCGATCGCCTGTCGCACTGGCCCGGCCTGATGCAGAACAGCTTCCTGCTGGAGGACTTCACGGCCGAGGAAGCGGACGTGCTGGGCTCGCTGATGCTGCGCGTGCGCGCACAGCCGGGGCAGATGCTGATCGTCGAAGGCGACGCGGAAGAATGGATGATGCTGCTGCTGTGCGGCACCGTGGACGTGGGCAAGCGCATCGGCCGCGAGGCCGAACGCGAGGAGCGCGGCGACAACACGCGCCTGGCCGTCCTGCGGCCGGGAACGGTGCTGGGCGAGATGTCGATGTTCGATGGCGAGCCGCGCTATGCCAGCTGCTGGGCGTTGTCGGAAGTGGAAGCGGCGGTGCTCGACCAAGCCGCGGTGGGCCGCCTGATCAAGGCGCGCCCGGACATCGGGGCCAAACTGCTGATCAAGCTGACTCAGTTGCTGGCGCAACGATTGCGCAACATCAGCGTGCAGCTGGTGAAGGTGCTGCATCGCGAAACGGGCTGAACGGCCCGGCGAAGGAGGACGACATGTTCCAGGCCCTGGTGCTCGACAAAGACCCCGAATTCCGTGCCGCCGTGCGCGCGGTGGACGACAGCTTCCTGCCCGAGGGTGACATCACCGTCGCCGTGGAATATTCGACCCTGAACTACAAGGACGGCCTCGCGATCACCAACCGCTCGCCGGTGGTGCGCAGCTGGCCGATGGTGGCGGGCATCGACGGCGCCGGCACCGTGCTTGCAAGCGCGTCGCCGCAATGGCGGCCGGGCGATGCGTTCGTGCTCAATGGCTTCGGCGTGGGCGAGACGCACAAGGGTTGCCTCGCGGGGCGCGCGCGCCTGAAGTCGCAGTGGCTGGTGCGCCGGCCGGCCGGCTTCAGCGCGCGGCAGGCCATGGCGATCGGCACCGCCGGCTACACGGCCATGCTGTGCGTGCTGGCGCTCGAAGGACATGGGCTGCGGCCCGGGAGCGGCGAAGTGCTGGTGACGGGCGCCACCGGCGGAGTCGGCTCGGTCGCGATCGCCTTGTTGGCGAAGCTGGGACACCAGGTGGTCGCCGCGACCGGCAAGGCTGCGGAGGCGGATTACCTGAAGGCGCTGGGCGCCAGCGCGATCGTCGAGCGGGCGGAACTCGCGGTCCCCGGCAAGGCGCTGCAGAAGGAGCGCTGGGCTGCCGTGGTGGACGCGGTGGGCAGCCACACGCTGGCCAACGCGCTGGCGCAGACGCGTTATGGCGGCGCCGTCGCGGCCTGTGGCCTGGCCCAGGGGCTGGACCTGCCGGGAAGCGTTGCGCCCTTCATCCTGCGCGGCGTGGCCTTGCTGGGCATCGACAGCGTGATGGCACCGATGGCGCGGCGCGAAGAGGCGTGGTCGCGGCTGGAGCGCGATCTGGATCCCGCGTTGTTGGAGCGGATGACGACGGAGATCGGATTGGACGAAGCGGTCGCCGCCGCGCAGAAGCTGATGGCGGGGGAGGTGCGGGGGCGGATCGTGGTGCGGACGTCCTGAGTCGCCGCACGGCCATGTGATTGCGGGCTGCGCCCGCGATCCACAACGGCGTGGCCGCGCGCTCCCCTATAGTGGCCGGGCGCATGCATTCCGCCCAGCCTTCACCGCGCGCTCGCCGCAACCGCCTCTTGCGCCACGCCAGCGTGGCGCAGCGGCGCGCGCTGCGCCTGCCCGGCGATGTCCGCGCGCTGCTCTGGTCCGGCACCTCGGGGCTGGTGTTCGTGGTGCTCAACGCGATCATGCGGCAGCTCGCGGTGACGCTCGGCACCTCGCAGACGCAGTTCCTGCGCTACCTGATGGGGCTGCTGGTGATGCTGCCGCTGGTGCTGCGCGCCGGCCCGCGCAGCTTCTGGCCGCACAACGTGGTGGGGCAGTTCACGCGCGGCGGCATTCACACCGTGGCCCTGGTGCTTTGGTTCATGGCGCTGTCGCACATCACCATTGCCGAGACCACGGCCATCAGCTTCACGACGCCGATCTTCATCATGCTGGGTGCGCTGCTGGTCTTCCGCGAGCCGATGCGCTGGCCGCTCTGGCTGGCCGCGGGCATCGGCTTCGGCGGCGTGCTGATCGTGGTGGCGCCCAAGCTCGGTGGCGCGGGCGGCAGCTACAGCCTGCTGATGCTGGCCTCCTCGCCGGTGTTCGCGGCCTCCTATCTCATGACGAAGGCGCTCACCCGCTACGAGCGCGCCGAGGTGATCGTCGTCTGGCAGGCGATCAGCGTGACGGCCCTCAGCCTGCCGCTCGCACTGTGGCATTGGCACGCGCCCACGCCCGGTCAGTGGGCGACCTGCCTGGTGTGCGGCATGCTGGGAAGCACGGGGCACTACTGCCTGACCCGCTCCTATGCGGCCGCTAACATCTCGGCGACGCAGTCGGTCAAATTCCTCGACCTGGTCTGGGCCACCCTGATCGGCTGGCTGGCCTTCGGCGACCAACCAAGCCGCTCGACCCTCATCGGCGGCCTGGTGATCTGCGGCTCGACCCTGTGGATCGCGCGGCGGGAGGCGCGGGGGGCGCGTCAGGGCGGTTGAATTCGGACATCCGGACATCCGGACGCAGAAGACGCAAAAGCTACGCAGAAAGCGCAAAAGGAAAGCCATTTCAAATGGTTCTCCTCGGGACCAGGTGCCGCGCGAATCAACACGCAGGGCACGCAAGGACCGCAGAGAAGTGCTTTCGAGGTCTTCTGCGCATTCTGCGCAACTTCTGCGTCTTCTGCGTCCGGATGCTGGTCTTTCGCCGTCCGACCCCCTCAAACCATCACGTTCGCGATCCCCGCTGCCACATGCCCCGACGGCACATGCAACGCTGCGTGCGTCACATGCCGCGTCTGGTCGTCGAAGAAGAAATCGGGTTCGAATTCGCGCAGGAATTCGCCCTTGGGCAGGCCGCCCAGGAACATCGCTTCGTCGACGTCGATCTTCCAGTCCATCAGCGTGCGGATCGCGCGTTCGTGCGCCGGCGCGCTGCGCGCCGTGACCAGCGCCGTGCGCACGCGCATCTGCGGATTGCTCGCCTGCTGCAGCCGGTGCAGCGCCGTCAGCAGCGGCTTGAAGGGGCCGTCCGGCAGCGGCTGCGTGGCCTTGCTCGATTCGTGTTCCTGGAAGGCCTCCAGCCCGCGGGCCTGAAACACCTGCTCCGCCTCGTCGGAGAACAGCACCGCGTCGCCGTCGAAGGCGATGCGCACTTCCTTCGGATGCGTGGCGCTGGCCAGCACCGACTCGGTCAGCACGCGCGCCGCCGGAAAGCCCGCGGCCAGCGCGCCGCGCACGTCGTCGGCATTGGCCGAGAGGAACAGCGTCGCCTTCAGCGGCCGCAGGTAGCCGAAAGGCGAGCGGCCCTGTGTGAACACGCCGCGCTGCAGGGCTATGTCGTTGGCCTGCGCGGAGCGGAACACGCGCATGCCCGAGACCGGGTCGTTGCGCGAGAGCACGACCACCTCCACCCGCTGCATGCCCGCATCGTTGAAGGCCAGCAGCTTCTTCACCAGCGAGAAGGCGATGCCCGGCTTGGCGGGGCGGTCGAGGCGTTCGAACTGCAGCCGCATGTAGCCGGTGGCATCGCCGCCTTCGAAGACACGGTTCTCCTCCTCGAAGTCGAACAGGGCGCGCGAGGAGATCGCCACCACCAGCTTGTCGTCGAGGGTTGGCGCGGCCACTATCGCACCCACTGGTTCAGCTGGATGATGGGCAGCAGCACCGCCAGCACGATCAGCATCACGATCAGCCCCATACCGACGATCAGCAGCGGCTCCAGCAGCGTGGCCAGCTGCATGGCACGGCGCTGCACTTCCGCCGACAGCTGCGTCGCTGCGCGCTGCAGCATCAGGTGCAACTGGCCGGTCTGTTCGCCCAGGCGCGCGAACATCGACAGCAGTCCTGGAAAGCGCTTCTTCTGCGCCAGCGCGGAAGCCAGCGGTGCGCCTTCGCGCACCAGCACCAGCGCGTCGAGCGCATCGGCGCGCATGGCGCGATTGCCCAGCGTCTCGGCCGCGGCCTGCAGCGCTTTCAGGATAGGCACGCCGGCGCCGGCCAGCATCGCCAGCGTGCCGGCAAAGCGCGCCGCGTTGTAGCCGCGCGAGAGCCGGCCCACCAGCGGCAGGTTCAGCCAGCCGGCATCGAAGCGCTCGCGGAAAGCGGGGTTGCGCAGCGCCAGCCGCAGCAGGCCAAAGCCCGCGGCCAGCGCGGCCAGCACCGCAAGTCCCCAGCTGCGCACGAAGGCGCTGATCGCCAGCATCACCACGGTCAGCACCGGCAGCGCGTGCTTGGTGCCGACGAACACGCTGGCCACCTGCGGCACCACGTACGTCATCAGCAGCAGCACGATCACGACGGCCGCCAGCGTGACGATCGCCGGATAGAGCGTCGCGGCCAGCAGCTTGGCGTTGAGCGCCTGCCGCTCCTCGAGGTCGTCCGCCAGCCGTTCCAGCACGGCGCCCAGGTGGCCGCTCTGCTCGCCCGCGCCGACCACGGCGACGTAGATATCGGGGAACTCGCGCGGAAAGCGCGCCAGCGCCTTGCCGAACGAGGAGCCGGCATTGACCTCGGCGCGCAAGGCGGCCAGCAGGTGGTGCAACTGCTGGTTCTCGGCCTCGTCGGCCAGCGCCGTGAGGGCGCGCTCCAGCGTGAGGCCGGAGCCGACCAGGCCGGCCAGCTGGCGCGTCCAGATCGCCAGGCCGGTGGCGCTGAAGACGGCGCGCTGGAACAGCACGATAGGCGCGGAACTGCCGGGCGTCTCGCCGGAGCCCACGGGGCGGACCTCGAGCGGCACCAGTGCGCGACCGCGCAGCAGGCCGCGCGCGGCCCGCGCGGTGTCGGCCTCGATCACGCCCTTCTGGGTGGCGCCCTCCGGGTCCAGTGCCTCGAATGCATATGCAGGCATGGCAGGATCATACGGGCGCGGGCCGCCGGGCTCGGGTGTCCGTGCGGCGGCGGCCTACATGGCTGCGCGCCGCGCTGCGTCAGCATGCGGTCTGCCCCGCATCATGGAGACCACGATGAGCGAGCCCTCGCAAGCCGGCGTCCGCCCGGACCGCATTGATCTCGACGACCCGCAGGCCGCGGCGGCCTGGGCCAGGCGCCTGGATGTCACGCCGGAGCAATTGCGCGAAGCCGTTGCCGCGGTGGGCGACCAGGCGGCGGACGTCGAGATGCACCTGAAGGGCGCCCGCAGCACCACCAACTCGGACCGCGTGCGCGAATTGGGCGGCTGACCCGTGCGGATGAAGAGCGTCCTCGCCGCCTTCGGCGTCGCGCAGGGGGTGCTGGCGCTGCTGTTCGCCCTCGCCAGGCAGGAGGACGACAAGCTCAAGTAGCGGACCGGCACGCTAGCATTCGCTTATGAGCGTCCACCTGCCCACCGCTTTGCCCGGGTGCGTGCTGCGCGCTTGGCGCGAGTCCGATCGCGCGGACCTGGTGCGCAATGCCAACGACCGGCGGGTGTGGCGCAACATGACGCACACCTTCCCGCACCCCTACACCGACGCCGACGCGCAGCTGTGGCTGGCGATTGCGGCCGATCCCGGCGCCAGCATCCAGCTCGCCATCGAGGTCGGCGGCCGGACCGCGGGCGGCATAGGCGCAATCGCGGGCGAGGGCATCTTCAGCGCCACGGCGCAGTTCGGTTACTGGCTGGGCGTGCCGTACTGGGGCCGCGGCGTCGGCAGCGCCGCAGCCGCGGCGTTGGCCGAACGCATCGCCGTGGAGCAACTCTTCGCACGGCTGGAGGCGCAGGTGTTCCAGTGGAACCCGGCCTCCATGCGCGTGCTGGAAAAGGCCGGCTTCACCCGCGAGGCCGCCCTGCGCAGCGCCGCCACGAAGGACGGCCAGTTGATCGACACCGTGCTGTACGCGCGCGTGCTGCGCAGACCCGGCGGCCCGCCCGCGTCATCAGGGTAAATTCCCCGACGCGGCGCCCGGCAGTCGACAAGAATTCGGGATCAAGAATTCCTGAGGAGGAGATATCGTGCGTCCCATCAAGATGCTGCTGGCCCTGCTGCTCGGGGTCAGCCTGGTCGCCTGCGGCAGCGGTCCGCAGCCGCAGGTCACCGGCGCACCCGAGGCGCGGGCGCCGCTCAAGGAGGTTGTGCAGCTGAAGCTGGTCGTGCTTTCCGGGGGCTTCAACTGGCCGCTCTGGGTCGGCATGTCGCAGGGCTTCTTCGCCCGCAATGGGGTCGGGGTGAAACTGGAGGCAGCGCCCACTTCCAGTTTTCGGCTGGTCGGCGTGGTGAACGGGACCTTCGACATCGCCATGGGTCCGGCCGACGAGACCATCGCCCAGCGGGAAGGACAGGGCACCCAGGGCGTGAACGCCAGCGACCTGGTGATCGTCATGGGCGGCGACGGCGGCTTCCTCCACCTGGCCTCCGTGCCCGAGGTCCACGGCATCGCCGACCTGCGCGGCAAGGAGCTCTCGGTCGACACGATCAGCACCGGCACCTCCTTCGTGCTGCGTGAGATGCTGGAGCGCAGCGGCCTGGAGTGGAATCGCGACTACACCACCGTGCCCGCCGGTGCGGTGCAGGAGCGCTATCAGCAGCTGCTGGCGCGCAAGCACGCGGGCACCATGCTGATGTCGCCGCTGGACGTGATCGGGCGCGAGCAGGGCCTGAACATCCTGGCCGACGTGCCCGGCACCCTGGGCCCCTACCAGGGCATGGTGGCCTCGGTGCGCCGCCAGTGGGCCCAGCAGAACGAGGCGGCGCTGATCGGCTTCATCCGCGGCTACCGGCAGTCGCTCGAGTGGCTGTACAACCCGGCGAACCGCGACGCGGCCCTGGCCGTGTTCCGGCGCAACCTCGAGTCCGATGCCGCCACCGCCCAGACGGCGTACCGCCTGCTGGTGGATCCGGTCAATGGCTTCGAGCCGCATGCGCGCGTCAACGAGGATGGCCTGCGCACGGTGCTGCGGCTGCGCGAGAAATACGGCCGCCCGGCCAAGAAATTGCAACCGCTGTCGGCCTACTACGAGCCCCGGTACTACGAGGCCGCGTCGCGCTGAGAGACAGGCGCGCAGCTCAAGGCTCCCAGCCCCCGCCCATGGCCTGGCTGAGGGCGACGAGCGTCGTCAGTTCGTCGGTCATGGCCTGGATCAGTGCCAGCTCCGCCGTCAGCACGCCGCGCTGCGCATCGAGCTGCTCCAGGTACGACGAATACCCCGCGCGGTAGCGCCGCTGCGCGTGGAACAGCGCATCGGCCAGCGCTGCGCGCTCAGCCTGCAGGTGCGTGCGCTGCTCGCGTGTGTGCACGACGGCGGAGAGGTTGTCCTCGACCTCGCGGAAAGCGGTGAGTACCGCGCGCTGATACGCATAGGCGGCCTGCTCGCGCCGGGCGCCAGCCGTATTCACCTGCGCCTCGATCCGGCCGCCGTCGAACAGCGGCGCCAGCACGCTCGCCCCGAGCGACCAGATCGTGATCGGTTCCAGCGGCGTCACTAGCAGCCGACCGAGACTGGCGGTGAGCTGCAGCGAGGGCAGGAACTGCGCGCGGGTGGAAGCCAGCGTCGCATCGGCGGCGACCAGCGTGCTTTCGGCCTGGAAGAGGTCGGGGCGGCGGCGCAGCAGGTCCGACGGCAATCCGGCGGGAATCGGCGGCGGCGTCAAGCCCGCGAGCGGCCGGCCGCGCGCGATGTCGCGCGGCGCGGTGCCGGTGAGCAGGGCCAGCGCGTGCTCCTGCCGCTCGATGGCCAGGCGGGTTGGCGGCACCTGCTGCGCGGCGGATTCGTATTCGGCCTCGGCCTGCCGCAGTTCCAGGTCCGAGGTGTAGCCCACGGCCGCGCGCTCGCTCGCGACGCGCATCGCATCGCGCCGCTGGCGCACCGTTTCCTCCAGCAGCGCCAGGCGCGCGTCGAGCGAGCGTAGCGTGATGTAGCCGGTGGCAGTGGCCGCCGCGACCGACAGCGCCGCGGCGGCGCGAGCCGCCTCGCCCGCCTGCGTGCCCGCGTGCGCCGCGCTGACCTGTTCCGCGATGCGCCCGAACAGGTCCACCTCGTAAGCAGCCTCGAAGACGCGCTGCCGGGTGGTCGAGGTGGTCGGCACACCGAAGGGGTTGTAGGTGCGGCCCCGGCTGTTGCTGTTGCTGAAATCGAGCGTGGGAAACAGCTGCGAGCGGGCGAGGTCTTCCTGCGCCCGCGCCTCGCGCACGCGGGCCGCGGCGGTTGCCACGTCGAGGTTGTTGGCCAGCGCCGCCTCGACCAGCGTGGTCAGCACCGGATCGCCGAAGCCGTTCCACCAGGCCAGGGCCAGCGGCGCCTGCGGGCCGGCCGCGGTGCGCCAGTCGGCGGGCACTTGGGGCTCGTCGCCACGCGCATCGCGCTGCGGCACGTGGCTGCACGCCGCCAGCAGCAGCGGCACGGCGAGCACGGCGAGGCGGTTCATGGGGCGGCGCGACTGGCGGTGTCCACGCTCGCCTCCACCGACATGCCGGGACGCAGCCGGGCCACCAGCGGCTGGTTCGGATCGAGTTCGATGCGCACGCTGATGCGCTGCGGCACCTTGATGAAATTGCCGGTCGCGTTGTCCGGCTTGATCACCGAAAACTCGTTGCCGGCCGCAGGTGCCAGCCGTGCCACGCGGCCGCGCAGCGTGGCGCCGCCAAGCGCGTCGACCTTCACCGTCGCCAGCTGACCCGGCGCCATGCGGGCGGTCTGCGCCTCCTTGAAGTTGGCCACCACCCAGACCGTGGGCGGGACCAGGAAGAGCAGTTGGGTGCCGGCGGTGACGTACTGGCCCACGCGCACGCCGACCTCGCTGACGGTGCCGTCGCCCGGCGCGGTGATCACCGTATTGGCCAGGTCGATCTGCGCCAGTTGCTGCGTGGCGCGCGCGCTCTCCACCGCCGCTGCCAGGCCGCCTCGGCCGACGGTCACGCTGCGCGCCTGCTCCTGGGCGACGGTGTGCTGCGCCTGCGCCTGGCGCAGCGCCGCCTCGGCCTGGCGCAGCGTCGCCACCGCCTGGTCGCGTTCGCGCAGCGACACCGAACGGTCCACGGCCAGTTCCTCGATGCGCGCGAGATCGGTGCGGGCGCGGGTCACCTGCGCGGCGGCATT
Organism: Ramlibacter sp.; assembly: GCF_028291745.1. Classification (GTDB taxonomy): domain Bacteria; phylum Pseudomonadota; class Gammaproteobacteria; order Burkholderiales; family Burkholderiaceae_C; genus Ramlibacter. The sequence continues at coordinate 38,701 of NZ_JAQGNQ010000143.1, forward strand.
GGCCACCGCCGCCGCCTGGCCTTCGACCGAGGCGGCGCTCGAGCGCTGGCTCTGCGCAAAATTCGCGAGGTTGGCGCCCTGGGTGGAGACGCCGGCCTTGGCCTGCTCCACCCGCTGCGCGTACACGCGGTCGTCGATGCGCACGAGCACTTCGCCCTGCCTGACCGCCTGGTAGTCCTGCACCAGCACCTCGCGGACGTAGCCGCTCACCTGCGGCGCGATGATGGTCGTCTGGCCGCGCACGAAGGCGTTGTCGGTGGTCTGCAAGGCGCGCGTGAAGGGCGGCAGCCGCCACGCATACAGCACGACCAGCGCACCGATCACCGCCAGCACCAGGATCACCACCGTCACCCCCCAGCCACGCTTGGGGGGCGCCCAGCCGCGGGAACGCGCAGCCGGCGTCTGGGGGGTCTCCACGGGATCGTCGAGGCGTTCGTTCGCTTCGAGGTGGGCCGCAGCCGCGGCCTCGTCGGCGCGCGCGCGCTCCAGTTCACGCTCGGCTTTCATGTCCGCATCCGGTCGATCTCTCTCACCCATTGGCTCTGGCCTGCCTCAGTTTCTGGAGCGCTGCGATGTCCTCCGCCAGCGGATTGATGCCCTTGCGCCGGAAGTACAACCAGCGGGCCGCGATCAGCACGAAGGCCACCGCGGCCAGGAGCGCGATCAAGAGGAACACGTCGTTGTAGGCCAGCACGTTGGCCTCACGCGTGACCTGCTGCCCGAGCAGCGCCGCGCCCTCGGCCTGGCGCAGCGCCGGATCGCCGAGCACCCGCGCATAGGCGCCGGAGAGTTGCGCCATGCGGTTCACGTCCAGTGGATCGGTGAGCTGGATGCCTTGCACCAGCTCGTTGGAATAAAGGCGCTCCCGGGCAATCTGGATCGATCCCAGCAACGCCGTTCCGGCCAGTCCGGCTACGGTTTGCGAGATGCCGAAGACGGCGGTGTAGCTGACCATGTGGCTGGGGCCGCGCGAGAGGGCGCGGAACATCGCGATCATCATCAGCGGCCCGACGAACAGGAGGGTGGCGAAGGCGATCAGTGCCTGGCTGAAATAGAGATTGGCCGGCCGCGTGAGATTGGTCGCGTCCGAGTCCATCCAGGCAGCGATGCCGATCAGCGCCGTGGAGACCAGCAGCGGTCGCAGCACGTCGTTGGGATTGAGCGTGACCACGCCTACGACCAGGCCGCAAATCGAGGCGAGCGTGACCACCGCATAGAACTTGACAAGCTGGTCCGGCCCCATGCCCAGCACCGTCAGCAGGCCCACCGAGCCGAAGCCCTGTTCGGACAGCAGGACCCGCATGGTCGCGGCCAGCAGCGTGAACAGCACGATGTTGCGGCTGGCCATCCAGCGGATGTTGAGCAGTGGATTGGCGCGGTTGTGCTCGATGGCGTTGACGGCGGCAATCAGCACGATGGCCCCCGCGAGCGCCCAGCCGATCCACGGCGTGGTCCACCAGACGGTGCGCCCCTGCGACAACACGCCGCAGAGCAGGGCCAGGCCGGGTGCCAGCAGGCCGAAGCTGACGAAGTCCAGCGGCTCGAAGGCGTCGAAGGTCTCGGACGGCGGCAGCGGCAGCACCGCCGTGCCCGCGAGGCACAGCAGGCTCAGACCGAGTTCGAAGGCGAACAGGTGATGGATGTCGCCTTGCGCCAGCAGCAGCGGCGAGATCGCGCGGGCGAACGGCAGCGCGACCTGTGACATGCCCACGCCCAGCACCATGCCGGCCAGCCGCGTGGCCGGTGTCATCGACTGCATGAAATAGAACAGGGCAAAGCTGGTGAGGCCGCTGCCCACGATGCCGCTGATGCCGCGCAACAGCAGTTCGAGCGGATAGCTGTCGAGAAACAGCTGCGCGCAGCTCACGATGGCGAACGCGGGCAGGAAGATGCGCGCGAACAGGGCCACCCCGAACTGCTGCCGGAACTTGACCAGCATCATGCTCGTGCAGACGTTCGTCATCGAGTACGCGGCCGCGAGCCAGCCTACCTCGACCGAGCTGAGGCCGAAGGCGCCCTGGATCTGTTGCGTGTTGCCCAGCAGCAGCCCGTTGGCGAAACCGCCCGCGATCCCCAGCAGCACGCCGACCAGGAAGTAGCCGATGCGCCGCGGCAGCGGGTGATCCGGAGTCGCCGGCGAGCCCGGCATGAAGGGCCGCTCGTGCGGCTTGAACTGGTAAGGAGCGCGCTCCCCTGGGGGAAGCCGCCCGGGCGAGGGACTGCGGGCCACGGGTTGCAGTATCACGGAAGCTGAGCGCGTCGTGTGCCCGACCGCGGGTAGTAAGCATGTATATAATCAGCGCACTGATGAAGTCCGCGCTGTCCGCCCGCTTCGGCTTCCTCGTCAACGAGGTGAGCCGGCTCTATTCCCAGCAGTTCGACCGGCTGGCCCGCGAACAGCTGGGGCTGTCGCAGGCGCAGTGTCGGCTGCTGGCCACATTGGCGTGGCACGACGGGGAAGACGCAATGTCGCAGGCCGAGCTCGCGCACAAGAGCGGGCTGACGCCGATGGCTGTCGCGACCATGTGCGACCGCCTCGGCGCGGCCGGCTGGATCGAGCGCCGCCCGCACCCCGAGGACCGCCGCGTGAATCGCCTGCATATCAAGCCCGCTGCCCGCAAGGCACTCGACCGCGCACTGGGCATCGGCGACGAGTTGACCGCCGGCACGCTGGCGGGCCTGTCCGCGTCCGAACGCACGCAACTGCTCGCCCTGCTCGGCAAGGTTCGCCAGCGACTGCTGACCATCAACGAAACCGAAGGAGCCGCCAAGTGAGCACGGCCCCGCAGGAGGTGAAGCACCGCGGCATGATCACCGTTTCGATCATGCTGGCGACCATCATGCAGGCGCTGGACACGACGATCGCCAACGTCGCCCTGCCGCACATGCAGGGCAGCCTGCAGGCTTCGCAGGACCAGATCACCTGGGTGCTGACCTCCTACATCGTGGCGTCCGCGATCGCGCTGCCGCTGACCGGCTGGCTGTGTGCCCGCTACGGCCGGCGCATGGTGTTCCTGGTGTCGGTGATCGGCTTCACGATCGCGTCGGCGCTGTGCGGACTGTCGACCTCATTGGGCGCGATCGTCGCCGCGCGCCTGCTGCAGGGGATCTTCGGCGCTGCCCTGGTCCCGCTGTCGCAGGCCGTGCTGCTGGACATCAACCCGCCGCACAAGGTGGGACAGGCGATGGCTATCTGGGGCGCCGGCATCATGGTCGGCCCGATCCTCGGCCCCATGATGGGCGGCTGGCTGACCGAGAACTTCGACTGGCGCTGGGTCTTCTTCATCAACCTGCCGGTGGGCCTGTTCGCCCTGTACGGCATCTGGCGCTACCTGCCGGAGAACCGGCCGAAAAGCAGTCCGCTGGACCTGTTCGGCTTCTTCGCCTTGAGTCTCGCGATCGGCCTGCTGCAGATGTTCCTGGACCGCGGCGAGCTGCTGGACTGGTTCGACTCGTGGGAGATCCGGCTCGAGGCGGCCGGCGCGCTGGTCGCCTTCGCCTTCCTGGCGGTGCATACGTGGACGGTGCAAGGCACGTCGTTCGTCAATCGCGACCTGCTGAAGGACCGCAACTTCGTCACCGCCTGCGTCTTCGGCTTCATCGTCGGCATCGTGCTGTATGGAACGATGGCGCTGCTGCCCACCTTCCTGCAAAGCCTGATGAACTATCCGGTGGTCTACACCGGGATGGTCACGGCGCCGCGCGGCATCGGCACCATGATCGCGATGATCGCGGTCGGCCGGCTGGTGCAGCGGGTCGACCTTCGGCTGATCATGACCGCGGGCTTCGGCTTGACGGCGATCGCGCTGTGGCAGATGACGCACATCACGCTGCAGATGGACAGCAGCGTCATCGTCACGTCCGGCTTCATCCAGGGCCTGGGGATCGGCTTCACCTTCGTGCCGCTGTCGGCTGCCGCGTTCGCGACGCTCGCGCCGCGCCTGCGCAATGAGGGCACGCCGATCTTCAGCCTGCTGCGCAACATCGGCGGCAGCGTCGGCATCTCGGTCGTGCAGGCGTTGCTGACGCGCGGCACGGCGCAGGCGCACGCGCAGCTCGCGACCTTCATCAGCCCGGGCAACCTGGGGCTGGCCGACCTGCCCCCGTCCATGAGCCTCGACAGCGGAGCCGGGCTGGCCTTGCTGAACGCGGAGGTCACGCGCCAGGCCGCATTGATTGCCTATGTCAACGACTTCTGGATCATGATGGCGGTGACGGCGCTGGCGATTCCGTTGCTGCTGTTGGTCAGGCCGCCGAAGCGCACGCAAGCCGCCGCGGGTGGGGACGTGCCGCACTGAGCGGCGGCGGGGCGCCGGGGACACCTGGAATGTGCTCGCAGGAAAATTCCAGGGGTTCCTGCTGCGGGATTGGACGAAAGGCCGCAATCGTGGGCGCAGTGAGCGCGGCCCGGCGACCAATCGGGCCGGAAGCGATGCCGCCCCCATGAGGTGCCAAGGATGAGCCTCCGTCCTACAGGCCGAGCGTTGACGCACCGGTGGCGGATTCGCCAGAATTCCCCATGGACTCCCTCGTGCAGAAACTGGATTCGCAATTGGCCGCCTTGCCGGTGACGGTGGCGCTCGAACTCCCGGGCGGCCGGCGCGTGGGGCCACCCCAGGCTGCCGTCAAGCTGGCGTTCCAGGACTGGTCCAGCCTGGCCACCCTGGCTGCCGGCCAGATCGGCAAGCTGGCCGAGGACTACGTGGAGCAGCGGGTGCGGCTGGAAGGGCGAATGCGCGACATCATGGCCGCCGCGGCCGGCCTGCTGCCCGGCAACCCGGCGGCCAGCGACACCAGCTGGTGGACGCAGATGCTGCGCCGGGCGCGCTCGCTCGCCTCGCACACGCAGCAGAAGGACGCCGAGCAGATCCGCTTCCACTACGACGTGTCCGACGATTTCTATGCGCTGTGGCTCGATCCGCGGCGGGTCTACTCCTGCGCCTACTACAGCGACGCGGAGATGACGATCGCGCAGGCGCAGGAGGCCAAGCTGGATCACATCTGCCGCAAGCTGATGCTGCGCCCGGGCGAGCGCTTCCTCGACATAGGCGCCGGCTGGGGCGGGCTGCTGCTGTGGGCCGCGGAGAACTACGGCGTCAAGGGCACCGGCATCACCCTGTCGCGCAACCAGCATGCCTACGTCAACGGACTGATCGAGCAGAAGGGCTTGCAGGACCGCGTGCAGATGCTGCTGCTCGACTACCGCGACCTGCCCGAGGGCCAGCCCTTCGACAAGATCGCCTCGGTGGGTATGTTCGAGCACGTGGGGCAGGTGAACATGCCCGCGTACTTCGGCAAGATCTTCCGGCTGCTCGCGCCCGGCGGGCTGGTGATGAATCACGGCATCACCGCCGGCAGCCTCGAGCCCGGTCAACTCGGCGCGGGCATGGGCGATTTCATCGGCAAGTACATCTTCCCGGGCGGCGAGCTGCTGCATCCCAGCCTGGTGTTGCGCGACATGGCCGTCGGCGGCCTCGAGATGGTCGACACCGAGAACCTGCGGCCGCACTACGCGCGCACGCTCTGGGCCTGGTCCGATGCCCTGGAGGACCGCCTGGACGAAGCGCGGGTCGTGCTGGAGAAGACGCACGGGCCGCAGGGCGCGGGTACCGTGCTGCGGGCGTATCGCCTCTATCTGTCCGGGTGCGCGATGACGTTCGAGCGCGGCTGGATCGCGCTGCACCAGATCCTCGCGACGCGCCCCGACGGCAGCATGAACACGGGCGCGCTGCGCGGCGCGCAGTCGCTCTACCCGTTCACCCGCGATTACATCTATCGCTGAAACTCGGGACCATGCTCTATAAATTCAAATCGAAGGCAGCCGGCGACCTGATCATGCTCGAGCCCAACGGCCGCCGCGTGCTGGAGATCATCGGCAAGGATGCGGGTGCTAAGGGCATCATCCTGCCCGAGGAAATGCCGGCCGCCACCCGCGCCCTCGAAGCCGCGATCCAGCGCGAAGAGGCCGACCAGCAGGCGGCGAACGAAACCGCCAAGGCCAAGGGCCAGGTCGCTGCGCGGCTGGAGGGTGGCGTGTCGCTGCGCCAGCGCGCCGTGCCCTTCCTGGACATGCTGCGCAGGTGCAGCCAGGCGGGCAAGGAGATCGTCTGGGGGGTCTAGGCGAACGACTCAGCCACCGGGCAAGTGCCCGGAAGCCTTGCGCAGCTGCTGCGCGTCGGCGTAGTGGCGCTGCAGGATGATGACCGTCGTCTGCGCGAAGTTCTTCAGGTCGCCGTCCTCGTGGCGGCCCTTGATCTCCTGGTTGAACAGGTCGACCGCCTTCTGGTGGTCGCGCACCATGCCATCGAGGAAGCGCTGGTCGAACGCATCACCCGACAGGCGCTGCAGCTCACGCAACTCAGCCGGCTGGTCGCTTGCGGGCTGGCCGGGCAGCGGCAGGCGTCTGACCGCAGCGATCTGTTGCAGTCGCGCGTTGGCCGCCCGGTGGTCCGACACCAGCTGCCGGGCGTAATCGCGCACGCGCGGATCGCGCGCCCGCTGCATGGCGAGCTGGCCGAGGGCGATTTCGGAGAGCCCCGATTGCGCGGCGGCTTCGATGAACTTGCGGTCGGTGCGGCCGATGTTCGAAGCATCGCGCGCCGGCCCATGCTCACCGGCGCGGGCCCAGGGCACCCCCGAGCGCTGCGGGTTGATCGCCGCCGGCGCCGCGGTCTGGGCGAGACAGGCGCCGCACGTGAACAGGGCGGCGAGCAAGGAGACAGTGCGGATCATTCCGGCGAAGTTACGCCGCTGCGAGGGCAGCGGTGTGGGCGCCGGCTGCCTCGGCCTGTCAGCCGATATCCCAGCGTCAGTCGACCTTCGCGCCGGACGCTTTCACCACGGGCGCCCACTTCTTCAGTTCCCGATCGATCAGTTGCGCGAACTGCGCCGGCGTGTTGCCGCTCGGAATCGCGCCCTGGGCCTCCAGGCGCTCCTTCATCGTCGGCGTCGCCAGCGCTTTCGCGGTTTCCTGCTGGATGCGGTTGACGATGTCCATGGGCGTGCCGGCGGGGGCCAGCAGGCCGAACCAGGAGCTGGCCTCGAAGCCCTTCAGGCTGGGGCCGCCGGCCTGTTCCACCGTCGGCACGTCGGGCAGCGCCTGCGAGCGCGTCGAACTGGTCACCGCCAGCGCCTTGAGCTTGCCGGCCTTGATGTGCGGCATGGCCGAGGGCAGGTTGTCGAACATCACGTCCATGTCGCCCGACATCAGGCTGAACAGCGCCGGGTTCGAGCCCTGGAAGGGGAAGTGCGTCATGTGGACGCCGGTCATGGTCTTGAACAGCTCGCCAGCCAGGTGGATCGACGTGCCGTTGCCGCTGGAAGCCATGTTCACCTTGCCGGGATTGGCCTTGGCGTAGCGGATGAAGTCCTGCACGTTGTTGATGTGGCGCGCAGCGGCCTTCTCGGTGTTGACCACCATCACGTTGGGCACGCCGGCCACCAGCGTGATCGGCTGGAAGTCCTTCTGGGGGTCGAAGGGCATCTTCGAGTAGAGCCACTTGTTGATCGACTGCGTGCCGACAGTTCCCATCAGCAGCGTGTAGCCGTCGGGTGCTGCCTTGGCCACCGCGTCGGCGCCGATGTTGCCGCCAGCGCCCGGCTTGTTGTCGATCACGAAGGTCTGGCCGAAAGACTTCGTCAATTCCTGCGCCACGGCGCGGGCCAGGATGTCGGTGGTGCCGCCGGCCGAGAAGGGCACGATGACGCGCACCGGCTTCGTCGGCCATGCTGCCTGGGCATGGCCGGCAAGGGGCAGCAGGGCGGCCGCGGCGCAGCTAGTTGCCAACGCAACGAACCGGCGGCGGGAGGAAAACGCGATACGACTCAAACTGGTCTCCTTCAATGCAACCAGGAATGATGCCACGCGCTTCCCCCGCCCCCGGCGGCCGCAAGCCTACTCGACGTACACCCCGGCCGCCTTGATCAGCGGCGTCCACTTGTTGATCTCGGACTGCACGAACTTCTTGTGCTCGGCCGGTTCGACGCGCTTGTCGTTCACCACCACGGCGCCCAGGCTCTCCTCGCGGTTGACGAAATCGGGGTCCTTCAGGGCGACCTTCAGCGCGTCGTTCAGCTTCTTCAGGATGGGCGCCGGCGTGCCCTTGGGCGCGTACAGGCCGTGGAAGATGGTGACGGCGAAGCCCTTGACGCCCAGTTCCTGCATCGTCGGGATGTCCTTGAGCGCGGGCACGGTCAGGCGCCCGGGCGTGGTGACGGCGAAGGCCTTGACCTTCTTCGCCTCGATGGTGGTGCTCGTGTTGGTGGTCTGGTCGCACATCAGGTCGATCTGGCCACTCATCAGGTCGATCATCGCCGGCCCGGTGCCCTTGTACGCCACCGCCGTCATGTCGATGCCCACGGCGTGCTGGAACAGCATGCCGCACAGGTGCGAGGCCGAGCCGACGCCCGCGTTGCCCAGGTTGATCTTGCCCTTGTTCTGCTGCATCCAGGCCACCAGCTCCTTGTAGTTGTTGGCGGGCAGCGAGGGCTTGCCGATGATCGTCATGGGCACGTCGTTGATCATGCCCAGGTACTCGAAGTCGTTCATCACGTTGAACGGCAGGTTGCGCAGCAGGCTGGGCATGGTCGCCATGCTGATGTGATGCAGCAGCAGCGTGTAGCCGTCCGGCGGCGCCTTGGCCACCTTGTTGGCGCCAATGGCCCCGCCGGCACCGGCCGCGTTTTCGACGATCACCGTCTGGCCCAGGGGCTTGCGCAGGGCCTCCGCGAAGTCGCGCGCCACCTTGTCCGTGGGTCCGCCGGCCGCGAACGGCACGACGATGGTGATGGTGCGCGTGGGATAGGCCTGCGCAGCGGCGTTGAAGGCCGTGGCGGCCAGGGCCAGCGGCAGCAGCGAGCGGATCATTTTGTGCATCGGTGAGTCCTTGGAAAAAACGCGGGCAATGATAAGACCCCGCGGATTGTGCGGGCGGCGCACTGCCGGGGTGAGGCATCCGAGGGTGAATCCCGAGCGCGTGGACGGCCGCAGTGCGGCGTCCGTCACGGTCAGTTTATTTCGCCGGCTGCCTGGCCGCGAGAGCGCGCGCGTGCTGCAGCAGGTCGGGCAGGGCGGCTGCGGGCAGCGAGGCACCGGCGCCGGGGCCGCCTTTCTGCCACAGGAACAGGGTGCGGCCGTTGTGTGCGCCGGCATGGGCGCCGTCGCCGATCGCCACGAGGGCGCGCGCGGGTCCGCCCTGCGGCATCGCGACCGCGGCGACGCTCACCTCGTACCACGAGTCGGGATGTTCCTCGCCGCGCCGCTCGCGCATCGAGTAGCGCACTTGCAGCAGCGCGAAGGGCGGCTGGGCCGCGCGGCCGTCGATCGCGCGTGGGAACTGCAGCTCGCCGTCGGCCGCCCAGGTCGTCCAAGGGGCAGGACCGAAGGCGGCGAGATCGTCGGGGGAAAGCGAGCGGCGAAAGTTGCCCTTCACGCGCAGTGCCGCCTGCTGCCAATCCGTATCGCGGCCGGCCTCGATGCGCCGCCCGATCGCGAACACCAGCGCGAAGGCCAGCGCCACCAGCAGCACCGCGGGGGCATGCTGGCCACGCGACCATGCGGTCCACGCAGCGAACAGGGAGCCGAGCACGGCAGGCACCAGCCAAATCATGCAGCGATGCTACTGGAGCGCGGCCGGGCCGCCTGTGCACAATGCGAAGCGACATGAACAGCGACGCGCCCGCCACCACCACCCGACTGAACAAACGCATGGCCGAACTGGGCCTGTGCTCGCGCCGCGAGGCGGACGAATGGATCGCCCGCGGCTGGGTGAAGGTCGACGGCGCAGTGGCGACCATGGGCCTGCAGGTGGGGCCGCAGGCGCGCATCGACATCGATCGCAAGGCGCGCGGCCAGCAGCAGGAGCAGGTGACCATCCTGCTGCACAAGCCGATCGGCTACGTCAGCGGGCAGGCGGAGGACGGCTACGAACCCGCCAAGGTGCTGGTGCAGCCAGGCACGCACTGGAAGGAAGACCGCTCGCCGCGTCGCTTCTCGCCCGGCCAGTTGCGCAGCCTGGTGCCGGCTGGGCGCCTCGACATCGACTCCACCGGCCTGCTGGTCCTGACGCAGGACGGACGGATCGCCCGCCAGCTGATCGCCGAGGACGCGGGGATGGAGAAGGAGTACCTGGTGCGCGTGGCGTTCGGCGCGACGGCGACCGACGTGCAGTCCGCGTTTCCCCCGGCCCAACTCGCTCGCTTGCGCCACGGCCTGAGCCTGGACGGCCAGCCGCTCAAGCCCGCGCAAGTGGATTGGCAGAACCCCGAGCAATTGCGCTTCGTGCTCACCGAAGGCAAGAAGCGCCAGATCCGCCGCATGTGCGAGGCGGTGGGGCTGAAGGCGGTGGGCTTGAAGCGCGTGCGCATCGGGCGCATCACGCTGGGGCACCTGCCACTGGGACAGTGGCGGTATCTCGGACCGAACGAGAGGTTCTGAGAAGGATGTCCCTGTCACCCATGTCCTCGCACGGGTGTTACCCAGGTCCCCGGTCCATCCACCTCCCCCGCAAGGGGAGGGAGCAAGTCCGGAACAAAAAAAAGCCCGCGGTGCGAGCCGCGGGCTTTTTCGTTCGAGCGTCCCGAGAGGACGCTCAGGCGGACATTACATGTCCATGCCGCCCATGCCACCCATGCCGCCGCCCATGCCGCCACCCATGGAGGGAGCGTCTTCCTTCGGCGCTTCGGCGACCATGGCTTCCGTGGTCAGCATCAGGGACGCGACCGACGCGGCGTTCTGCAGCGCGGTGCGGGTCACCTTGGTCGGGTCCAGGATGCCCATCTCGATCATGTCGCCATACGTGTCGTTGGCGGCATTGAAGCCGTAGTTGCCCTTGCCGTTCAGAACGGCATTGACCACCACGCTCGGCTCGCCACCGGCGTTCGCCACGATTTCGCGCAGGGGCGATTCCACGGCCTTGAGCACCAGCTTGATGCCGGCTTCCTGGTCCGGGTTGTCACCCTTGATCGTGCCAGCCGTCTGGCGGGCGCGCAGCAGGGCGACACCGCCGCCGGCCACGATGCCTTCTTCGACGGCAGCGCGGGTGGCGTGCAGCGCGTCTTCCACGCGTGCCTTCTTTTCCTTCATTTCCACTTCGGTGGCGGCACCGACCTTGATCACGGCAACACCGCCGGCCAGCTTGGCCACGCGCTCTTGCAGCTTTTCACGGTCGTAGTCGCTGGTGGCTTCCTCGATCTGCACGCGCACTTGCTTGACGCGGGCTTCGATGTCGGCAGGAGCACCGGCGCCATCGATGAGGGTGGTGTTTTCCTTGCCCACTTCGATGCGCTTGGCCTGGCCCAGGTCGGCCAGCGTCACCTTCTCGAGCGTCAGGCCGACTTCTTCCGAAATCACCTTGCCGCCGGTCAGGACAGCGATGTCTTCCAGCATGGCCTTGCGACGGTCGCCGAAGCCGGGAGCCTTGACGGCCACGACCTTCAGGATGCCGCGAATGGTGTTGACCACCAGGGTCGCCAGCGCTTCGCCTTCGACTTCTTCGGCCACGATCAGCAGCGGACGCGAAGCCTTGGCAACCTGCTCCAGCACGGGCAGCAGGTCACGGATGCCGGACACCTTCTTGTCGTACAGCAGCACGAAGGGGTTGTCGAGCAGCGCGGATTGCTTTTCCGGGTTGTTGATGAAGTAGGGCGACAGGTAGCCGCGGTCGAACTGCATGCCTTCGACGATGTCGAGTTCGTTTTCCAGGCTCTTGCCGTCTTCGACGGTGATCACGCCTTCCTTGCCGACCTTGTCCATCGCCTTGGCGATGATGTCGCCGATGGAGGCGTCGGAGTTGGCCGAGATGGAGCCGACCTGCGCGATTTCCTTGCTGGTCGTCGTCGCCTTGGAGGCCTTCTTCAGCTCTTCGACCAGGGCCGTCACGGCCTTGTCGATGCCGCGCTTCAGGTCCATCGGGTTCATGCCGGCGGCCACGTACTTCATGCCTTCGCGCACGATCGACTGGGCCAGCACCGTCGCGGTGGTGGTGCCGTCACCGGCGATGTCGCTGGTCTTGGAAGCAACTTCCTTGACCATCTGCGCGCCCATGTTCTGCAGCTTGTCCTTGAGTTCGATTTCCTTGGCCACGGACACACCGTCCTTGGTCACGGTAGGGGCGCCGAACGAGCGCTCCAGCACCACATTGCGGCCTTTGGGGCCCAGGGTGACCTTGACCGCATTGGCCAGGATGTTCACGCCTTCGACCATGCGGGCGCGGGCGTCACCGCCGAAAATCACGTCTTTTGCTGCCATTGTTCGTTACCTCAGTGAGATGAATTGGGGGATGGAAGATCCGGAAGGCAGGGCGCTTACGCGACCTTCT
>NZ_JAQGNQ010000036.1 GCF_028291745.1 Ramlibacter sp.
GTACGACGCTGGCGTCCATGATGGACCACCGCAACGAGAGCACGACCGGCCACATCCTGACCATCGAGGATCCGGTGGAATTCATCTTCCGGAACAAGAAGTGCGTGGTGAACCAGCGCGAGGTGGGAAGCGACACGCAGTCGCTGCAGACCGCGCTGAAGAACGCGCTGCGCCAGGCGCCCGACGGGATCCTGATCGGCGAGATCCGCGACCGCGAAACCATGTCCGCGGCGATCGCCTATGCGCAGTCGGGCCACCTGTGCCTGGCCACCATGCACGCCAACAACAGCTACCAGGCGCTGAACCGGATCCTGTCCTTCTACCCGGTCGAAGTGCGGCCGACCATGCTGGGCGACCTGGCCGCCGCGTTGAAAGCGGTGGTCTCGCAACGCCTGCTGCGCACGGTCGCGGGCGGCCGCGCGCCGGCGGTGGAGGTGCTGCTCAATACCAAGCTGATCTCGGAGCTGATCGAGAAGGGCGACTTCTCGGGCGTGAAGGAAGCGATGGAGAAGTCCATGGCCGAAGGCTCGCAGACCTTCGAAATGGACATCGCCCGCCTGATCACCGACGGCTCGGTCGACAAGAAGGAAGGCCTGGCCTATTCCGACTCGCCCACCAACTTGCAATGGCGCCTGCAGAACACCTCCACGCCGCACGACCAGCAACTGGGCAACGACGGCGACAGCGCGGAAGACCTGGACGACGAGCCGTCGTTCACCGAGATTACGTTCGACGTGAAGCACTGACAACTTTAGGCGCTGCGTTGCGTCAGGAATTCTTGAACGCAGAGGTCGCAGAAGCAATGCAGAACACGCAGAAGAAATCCGAAGTTCTTCTGCGACTTCTGCGGCACTTCTGCGACTTCTGCGTTCAAGAATTGCTCGATCGCGCACAGACGCCGGCATGCGCTCGCACCCTACACTACCGCCCATGTCCAAGACCCTCCACCTCGCCGAGCAGCTCATCGCGCAGCGCTCGGTCACGCCCGAGGACGGGCAGTGCCAGCCGCTCATCGCCGCCCGCCTGGCGCCGCTGGGCTTCGCGTGCGAAAACATCGAGAGCGGTCCCGACACCTTCCGCGTGAAGAACCTCTGGGCCAAGAAGCCTGGCCGGGGCGGTCGCACGCTGGTCTTTGCCGGTCATACCGACGTCGTGCCGACCGGCCCGCTCGATCAGTGGACCAGCGATCCCTTCGTGCCCAGCCATCGCGACGGCAAGCTCTATGGCCGGGGCGCGGCGGACATGAAGACCTCCATCGCTGCCTTCACCGTGGCCGCCGAGGAATTCCTCGCCGCGAATCCGCAGCCCAATCTCGGCATCGCTCTGCTGATCACGAGCGACGAGGAAGGCCCGGCGGTCGATGGCACCGTGGTAGTCTGCGAGCAGCTGCAGCAGCGCGGCGAAAAGCTGGACTACTGCATCGTCGGCGAGCCCACCTCGGTGGAGCGGCTGGGCGACATGATCAAGAACGGCCGCCGCGGCAGCCTCACGGGCAAGCTCACGGTCAAGGGCATCCAGGCGCACATCGCGTATCCGCAACTCGGAAAGAACCCCATCCACATGGCGCTGCCGGCGCTCGACGAAATGGCCAAGACCGAGTGGGACCGCGGCAACGAATTCTTCCCGCCCACCAGCTGGCAGATCAGCAACATCCACGGCGGCACCGGCGCGGGCAACATCATCCCGAACCGGGTGGTGATCGATTTCAACTTCCGCTTCGCGAGCGTCAGCAGCGCGGAGCAATTGCAGCAGCGGGTGCATGCCATCCTCGATCGCCACGGGCTCGACTACGAGCTGCAATGGACGGTCGGCGGCCAACCCTTCCTCACCACGCCCGGCGAGCTGGTCGCCGCGGTGCAGGCGGCGATCCGCGCGGAGACCTCGCTGGAAACCGAGCTCTCCACCACCGGCGGCACCAGCGACGGCCGCTTCATCTCGCTCATCTGCCCGCAGGTGATCGAGTTCGGGCCGATCAACGCCACCATCCACAAGATCGACGAGCACGTGCGCGTCGCCGACCTCGATCCGCTGAAGAACATCTACCGGCGCGTGCTGGAGCACCTGGACGCGCTGGCATGAAGCTGATGGCGCGGGTGGAGGCCGCGGCGCGCCAACTCGAAGCCGCCGGCGTGGCCTTCGGCCATGGCACCTCCAATTCATTCGACGAGGCGGCATGGCTGGTGCTGTGGAGCCTCGGGCTGCCGCTGGACGCACTCGACGAACAGGCGGACCGCGAGATCGATGACCACGAGGATCACGAGATCGCCGCCCTGCTGGGCGAGCGCATCGCCACGCGCAAGCCGGCGGCCTATCTCACGCGCGAGGCGTGGCTGCAGGGCGTGGCCTTCTACGTCGACGAACGCGCCATCGTGCCGCGCAGCTTCATCGCGGAGCTGCTGGCCGAAGGCAGCATCGATTCGTGGCTCAGCGAGCGCACGACCCGGGTGCTGGACCTGTGCACCGGCAACGGCAGCCTGGCGGTGCTGGCGGCGATGGCGTATCCCGACGTGCAGGTCGATGCCGCCGACATCTCCGCCGATGCCCTGGAAGTCGCGCAGATCAACGTGCAGCGGCACGGGCTGCAGGAACGCATCCGCCTGCTCGCGTCCGACGGCTTGACCGCCCTGCCCGGCCCGTACGACCTGATCCTGTGCAACCCGCCCTACGTCAATGCGCAGAGCATGGCGCAACTGCCGGCCGAATACCGCGCCGAGCCGGAGCTGGCACTGGCCGGTGGTGACGATGGCATGGACTTCATCCGCGCGCTGCTGCGCGAGGCGCCGGCGCGCATGGCCGAAGACGCCGTGCTGGTGCTGGAGATCGGCAACGAGCGCGCGCATTTCGAGGCCGCGTTCCCGGGGCTGGAAGCCGTATGGCTGGAGACCAGCGCGGGCGAGGACCAGGTGCTGCTGCTCACCAAGGACGCTCTTTCGTAGGGTGCGTTGCCGAAGGCACCCCACCGGGACGGCCGCCAGGTGGGTTGCCTGCAGCAACCCACCCTAAGTCCCCGGCGTCGACCCGTGTCGTCCCCCCGCCTCGTCCCGCATATCCCCAGGTCCGGCCGAGCCCAACGGCGATGCGACAATCGCTCCCGTGATCCAACTGCGCAACGTGACCCTGCGACGGGGCGCCAAAGTCCTCCTCGATGGCGTCTCCACCACCATCAATCCCGGCGAGAAGGTCGGCCTGGTCGGCCGTAACGGCGCCGGCAAATCCACCCTGTTCGCGCTGCTCAATGGCAGCCTGCACGAGGACGCGGGCGACTTCAGTGTCCCGGCGCAATGGCGGCTGGCGCAAGTGGCGCAAGACATGCCCGAGACGGAGGAGCCGGCGACCGCGTTCGTGCTGGCCGGCGACACGCGCCTGGTCGAAGTGCATGCGGACCTGGCACGGGCCGAGGCAAGCGGCGACGGCATCGCCATCGCCCACGCGCACTCCGACCTGGCCGATGCCGGCGCCCACGATGCGGCACCGCGTGCCCAGGCGCTGATCCTCGGCCTGGGCTTCCGGCCCGGCGAACTCGATCGGCCCGTCAACAGCTTCTCCGGTGGCTGGCGCATGCGGCTGCAACTGGCCCGCGCGCTGATGGCGCCTTCGGACCTGCTGCTGCTGGACGAACCGACCAACCACCTGGACCTCGATGCGCTCGTGTGGCTCGAGGGCTGGCTGCAGCGCTATGCGGGCACGCTGGTGGTGATCAGCCACGACCGCGAGTTCCTCGATGCCGTGACCACCGTGACGCTGCACATCGAGCACCAGCGCCTGGTGCGCTACGGCGGCAACTACAGCGCGTTCGAATTGTTGCGCGTGCAACAGCTGGAACAGCAGCAGTCCGCCTTCTCGCGCCAGCAGGACAAGATCGCGCACCTGCAGAAGTTCATCGACCGGTTCAAGGCCAAGGCCACCAAGGCCAAGCAGGCGCAAAGCCGCGTGAAGGCCCTGGAGCGCATGGAGAAGATCGCGCCGGTGCTGGCGGATGCGGAATTCACCTTCGAGTTCAAGGAACCGCAGAACCTGCCGAATCCGATGCTGGCGATCACGGATGCGAGTTTCGGGTATGGGGGACCCTCACCCCAGCCCTCTCCCGCAAGCGGGAGAGGGAGCCAGCCCACCCTGGAACTCCCTCTCCCGCCTGCGGGAGAGGGCGGGGGTGAGGGCAGCGGCGCGCCCGAAGAACCCAAGATCATCCTGCGCAACGTCTCCCGCTCCGTCCTCGCCGGCCAGCGCATCGGCATCCTCGGCGCCAACGGCCAGGGCAAGTCGACGCTCGTGAAGACCATCGCGCGCACCATGCCGCCGCTGGCGGGCAAGGTCACCGAGGGCAAGGGACTGGCGATCGGCTATTTCGCGCAGCAGGAGCTGGACGTGCTGCGGCCGCAGGACACGCCGCTGGAGCACATGGTCCGCCTGGCGCGCGAATTCGGGGCGGCCACCGGCCAGTCGGACCGCGAGCAGGACCTTCGCAATTACCTCGGCCAGTTCCTCTTCAGCGGCGACATGGTCGCGCAGTCCGTGGGCTCCATGAGCGGCGGCGAGAAGGCGCGCCTGGTGCTGGCGATGATCGTGTGGCAGCGGCCCAACCTGCTGCTGCTGGACGAACCGACCAACCACCTGGACCTGGCCACCCGCGAGGCGCTGGCCATGGCACTCAACGAATTCGAGGGCACGGTCATGCTGGTGAGCCACGACCGCGCCCTGCTGCGCGCCGTGTGCGACGAGTTCTGGCTGGTCGGCCGAGGCGGCATCGCGCCTTTCGACGGCGACCTCGACGACTACCAGCGCTACCTGCTGGAGGAGGCGCGCCGCCTGCGCGAACAGGTGCTCGCGCAAGCGTCCGCCCCCGCCGGCAACGAGGGCGAACCCCGCCTCACCCCGCAGGAGCAGCGCAAGCAGCAGGCGCAGGTGCGGCAGCAGCTCGCCACGCGCCTGAAGCCCCTGAAGAAGGAACTGGAACAGGCGGAGAAACGGATGGCGGCGCTCGAGGCCGAGAAGTCCCAGCTCGAGGCGCGCCTGGCGACGATGCTGCCGCCGCCCGAGATCGCGGAGGCCGGTCGCCGCCTGAAGACGGTGGTCGACGAACTGGGCGAGCTGGAGGAACGCTGGCTGGAACTCTCCGGCGACATCGAGGCCGCTGAGGCAAGGGCTTAGGGAGTGCGCTTTTCGCCATTGGTCAGGCCTTGGGCACCCTGCAACGCGGGTCCTGTGAGTGGATTCGTACAGAGTCAAGGGCGCATCCCTTCCAGACGGGCGCTGTCGAGCGCCTAGGCTGCGCCCATGGATCCCCGTTGGCAACCTCATCTCGGGCCGGTCGAACCGGCCACCGCAACCCCGGAGGCGTGCGACCTCCTTGCCGCCGGCTGGCGCGCCAAGCAGGAGGAATGCTGGATCAGCGGCGCGCACGGCGGCGCCATGCTGGTCTCCCTGGAAACCTGGCGATCGCTGCGCGACCGCCTTGGCTTTATCCGTACGCGCGTGCAGATGCAGCGTTGAACGGTCTTTCGCCGCTGAGATCCGCGCAGGAATGCGCGCACGACGGCCGCGGTCGTGTCACCATCTCGTCTCCAGACCTTTCACACGGCAGCACGACGATGTCCAGACTCAGCACGGGGGAGCAGGAGTTCCTCTCGACCTCCACGGAGGCCGCGCCCGCCGCGCCTGCCGCTGCGATCGCCGTGGCACCCGAGGTGTCCGGCGCAAACGATGGCGATGCGGTCGAGACGATCGACGCGCGCGGCATCAGTGCGCCGCTGCCGCTGCTGCGCGCGCATCGGGCTCTGCGCACGATGAAGCCCGGGCAACAGCTCAGGGTCCTGACCAGCAGCAAGGAAACGCTGGCCGAATTCCAGGCGCTCGCGAAGTACGTGGTTGGCTACGAACTCCTGTCGCAAGAGGAATCGGGCGACGAGGTGATCCACCTGCTGCGCCGCCGGCGCTGAGGCGCGCGGCCCCTCAGGCCCGCGGCTGCGGATACTGCGTGTCGCCAACCAGGGCGGCGGTGTCGAGTTGCTCCCAGCCGGGAAAGTGCGCGTCCGCCACCTTGCGCCCCAGGTACTCCGAGTGGCAGTACAGCGCAGGCACCGGCCGGAAGCGCAGCGCATCATCGGCCAGCCGCGAGAAGCGACCGACGATGGGATTGGAGACGCCGGCCTCTATGCACTCGAAGCCCAGCGCCGGCGGGAACAGCACGCGCAGCGCCATGTCGCTGAACTGGAAGAAGTGCCAGGGCCGCTCGTGCGCCGAATAGGAGAAGTGGGTTTCGATGAACACGTGCCCGCCCACCTTGAGCACCTTGGCGATCTCCTGCGCCACCACCCACGGCATGGCGAAATGCTCGAAGCACGCGCTGGAGAAGACCAGGTCGAATTCGCCGGGCGCGAAGTGGCGGCTCAGGCTGTGCGCATCGCCGACCACGTCGACGTTGCCGCCCGCGTAGTAGTCGAAGCCGACGTAGTCCGCCTGGTCGAAGTCGGCCCTGAAGGTGGATTCGCCGGTCACCTCGCGGCTGCCGATCTCCAGCACCTTCATGCCGGGTCGATTGGCGAGTGCCAGCAGGTGCGACCTCCAGCGCGTGTGACTGACCGCCCGCGACATCGGCATGTCGCGCGAGAGAAAGCGCGCGTCGGCACCGGAGGAGGCCATGGCGCCAAGCCGATAGAGCGAGCTGAGGAATTTGCGGACGGTACTGTTCACGGTGCGTGCAGGTGGCACGGCATCATAGGCACGCCGGTGCTCGGCGGGGCAAGCTCTGCGTAAAGGGACTTCGCAACGAACGGTGGGGTGCCTGCCGCAACCGACCCTTCGATCCCGCCAAAGGCCGCGGCGCTACCGCCCAGCCTGCGCAGCGTGGGAGGGAGTATCTCTTGCAAACCGAGACCAGCGGGGTAGCCTGTAACCTGCGGGCCATGCATCCATCACGAATTCGCCGCACCCTCTTGCTGCCTGCGCTCTGCGCCCTCTTTTCGGGGTGCGCCGGCCTCGTACCAGGCTGGGACTGGCCGGGCCACTCTGCCCCCATCAGCACCGCGACCGCAATGGCCACTCCGCCCGCCGTTGCGACCCCAGAGGACACGTGCCACGCTGAAGCGTGGGAGCACAGGCTGGACATTTTGGGCGACGAGGGGCTGGCTTATGGTCAAGCGTACCGAGACTGCATGCAGCGTCTGGCTCCCGGCGACGGTCGGCCACCTGCCGCGGCATCGACGCCGCCAGCAGCGGCGCGGGCGCCGGTAGAGGGGAAGCTTCCCGCGAAGGCTGCGAGAAACTGACGTCCGCTGCCGGTAGGCTTCGCACTAGGGCGCGAGTTACAAGCGCCGCCGCCGCCGGCTGAACTTCTCGCCACCTCGGGGCCAAGTTTTGAGGCGCTGACGTGGGACAAGGCTCATCGCTCCTCCCTTGGCTGCACAGTGGCTATACGGCTGCGAAAAGACAGAAGCCCGCTTGTCTTTCGACAGCGGGCTTCCCTTGAGGAGCTTGGTAGGACGTGCGGGGCTCGAACCTGCGACCAACGGATTAAAAGTCCGCTGGCCCTAGACGGCCTCGGATGTCCTTGGACGACGCGGCAAGCCGCCATCATTGGGGAATTCGTCCCAGACTGTCCCACTGCGGATAATGTCATCTGGCTGAAAACTGTCACCAGTTCTGTCACCAGGAGGCAAACCGCATGAGAGCCACTCACGGCCAGCGCATCGCGGAACTGCGCGTTGGCCAATGCATCGTCGTCGAAAAGATCCCCGCCGCTGGCTCACTCGAGGCCCGGAAGCTCAGCAGCGGGCCTGTGATGTTCTACTGGCGGCATACGCGAGCCGGCAAGACAGAGCGGCTGCCGGTGGGACACTACGATTCGAGCGCCCCGCCCAAGTCCCTGAAACCTACCCATCGCGGCTACTCAGTGCCGGCGGCGCTGGAGGCGGCTCGCGAGAGTGCGAAGCTCGACCGGGAGACGCCTGGCGGTCTTAGGGCCGAACGCGAGCGCGCATCCGCCGCCGAGGCGCAAGAGGCCGCGGAACGAGAGCTTCGACAGCGGTTCACGCTCAAGGCGCTGTGCGCGGCATATGTCGAGTGGCTGAAGGCCCAAGGCAAGTCGTCTTGGCGCGACGTCGAAAACATCTTCGAGAACCACGTCATGGCCGCCCTACCCGATCTGGCCGAAAAGCCGGCTGCGGAGGTCCAGAAGTCAGAGATCGTGGCGGCCTTGCGGCGTCCGCACGAAGCCGGCAAGAAGACCACCGCGCGCAAGCTGCGGGCCTACTTGCGCGCTGCTTACGCCTGTGCAATCAAGGCAGATTCGGATCCGGACCTGCCGAAGGCCTTCTCCGATTTTGGCGTGAACACAAATCCCGTGGCAAGCATCGCCGCCGGCAAGGCCCAATCCGACAAGAATCCGCTAGGCGCCGTGGAACTACGCAAGTACTGGAGCGCCCTGCAGGGCGAGCCGGGGGTGATCGGCGCGGCCCTGCGCCTGCACATATTGACCGGCGGTCAGCGCGCAGCGCAGTTGGTAAGACTACAGCGCTCGGCACTGGCCGGAGGCACCCTGCTCCTCATGGACGCGAAAGGAAAACGCGCTGAACCCCGGGAACATCTATTGCCGATCACAAACCGTATGCGGGCAGAACTCACCGCCCTTCCAGCCGCAGGCTATGTTTTCTCCACCGACGGAGGCAAGACTCCGATGCATGCCACGAGCGTGTCGAAGTGGGCGAGCGAAGTCGCCGGGCGGGCCGGAATCAAGAGCTTCCAGTTGAAGCGTGTCCGCAGCGGAATCGAGACGCTGCTGGCGGCTGCTGGCATCACGAAGCACATCCGCGGGCAGCTGCAGTCGCACGGCATCGGCGGCGTGCAAGACCAGCACTACGACGCGCACGAGTACCTACCCGAAAAGCGGAAGGCCCTCGAGGTGCTGCTGCGGCAGCTTGAGAAAAACGGGGTGAGGCGCGTCAGGGCATCTACTCCTGCAGATCCGGCTTGATAGTCAAGTGGTTGGCGACAATTATCTTGACCGGCGTGTTGCCTCACGAAGGAATGTTACGCGTCGGATCGTTGTCGTTCCGGCTCCTTCGTTTACCCCTTCAGTGGTCGAAGGCTGTGGGCATGTGGGCGAAGGCGGCGGCGGTGG
>NZ_JAQGNQ010000039.1 GCF_028291745.1 Ramlibacter sp.
TCGTCTCCTTGACAGTTTGGTGGCCGCTCGCGCGGACCACGTTGTGGCTCGGCACACCTACGGTGCGCAACCCACGTTAGTCCTGGAGACGAGCCTCCTCAGAAGAACAAGCCATCTTGTCTAGACCGTGCAATCAGACGCATTGGCTCAATTTGACGGCCAGCTTCTGGACGGCTTGGACTTCTGCTCCCGCGTGTACGCACTATTTGAGTCCATCCGGAGCGGCCCAGATGGCGCATCCCGATTGCGGAGACGACCCACGCGCGTGGAGAAGCGCCTGTTGGAGGAACTCCTCCCAATCTGCACCTATGTGCAGTCGAGCTACCGTCCGGGTCGGTACATGTCGGTTCGGTGGATCGACGGCTCGCAGACTTATGACGCCGAGATAGAGCAGCGTGGCGCGTATGTATGCGAGAACTACTACCCTCCAAAGGCGTACCTGGAGGTGACCTCTGCAGTGCATCCGAACGACCACCTCAGTCGCGAGCTTCTTGACACCGACGGCGTGGCTTTCGGCCTCGACGGGTTGCAGCGCCGAAAGGACCGTTCCATCGAGTCAGTGCCAGTCGGGTACGCCAATCGGAACTTCATCGAGAAGTTTGTCGGCTTCGTCTTAGAGCAACTGGCCAAGAAAGAAAAGAAGCGATATCCGCCCCATACGACCTTGATCGTGCAGTGCACATTGAATCTACCGTACATGCCCGATGAGTGGTCTGACCTAGTGGACCGCGTTAGGTCGGGCGTCTCAACCTCCCAATTCAAAGAGATATACCTGTACGACCCGCTCGGGCGCTACAGTTACACGATCTTTCCCAAGCAGGAGATCGCGGATGGCGCGCACCAGGTCTAGCAGGTCTACAAGGACATCCCGCTAAGTCAAAGAATTCGCTGTTCTCTCTCGCAGCGCGCCGCGGTGAGGGCCCAAGAAGATTGTGGCGAGCCATGGACCGCGCTGGCGCCACGCCCGCGTAGCGAGTTGAGTGGAAGTCGGCTATCGCCTCGCCAGCGCTGCATTTGCTCGGTCAGGTGGTGGCCAGAATGCCTGCAGGTGGTGAGCAGCTGGCTGCAATTGCTGCATGGCTTGCCGAGGTGGAATTGGCCAGCGCTGTCATCGGCCCAGGCTAGATCAACCACTTAGGACGTTGGGGCGCTGGTTGGATTGAATGCCGGCGTCCACTGGCAACCATCGAGCTGCGCCTGGCGGCGCTCGCCTGTGCGCACCGCGACCAGCACCTTCCCTCGCCCGTGGAGGAGGCACACGTGCGGCGGCTCTTGCGCAACGTACGCTCCACCCAGGTCAAGGCCGGGGCCGCACCGAACAAGAAGGCGGCGCTGGACCGATCGCTGCTCAGGACCCTTTGTTCTCCTCGGTCGGAGGGTTCACGAAATACGGCCGCCCCAATCGCTTGAAGCGATAGAAGAGATGGCTCTCAGCCCGGGAACACTGGCGCCCTGGGCGGTTATGGCGTTGCACTGGAGAAAAAATCTCCTCCCGCCAAGAAAAAAGCCACTCCAGTGCGCTGGAGCGAGCCTTGAATGGTTAGCAAGGCCTTAACGGAACGGCTAGCGGAATGCGGGGCTTTTTTGTTGCTGGAGACGGCGCAGGGAGCCAGGGCCTCAGGCCGACGTCGCTCCCGACTCGATCGTCCTTTGCTTCCAGATGGGGATCTCGCGCTTGACGAAGGCCTCGAAGTCCGCGCTGCTCGCCGAAGGCGAAGCCATCAGCCCCTGGCGCGCCAGCTTGGCCTGGTTCTCCGGGTCCTTCAGCACCTTGGAGAGCGCCACGAACAGCTTCTGCCGCGCGTCCGCGGGCACGCCTGCCGCCGCCCACAGCCCGAACCAGTGCTGGATCGCCAGCTGCGGCAGGCCGGCCTCGGCGGAGCTCGGGATGTCCGGCAGCACCGCGTAACGCTGCGGCCAGGTGACGCACAGCGCGGTGAGGCGCTTGTCCGGCAGGTAGGGCGTGATCACCGGCGGCGTGCCGACCAGGATGTCCACGTCGCCGGCCAGCGCGGCCAGCGCGGACGGGGCGCCGCCGCGGTACGGCACGTGGGTCAGTTCAATGCCCGCGAGCCGCTTCAGCGATTCTGCCGACAGGTGCGAGGGGCTGCCCGAGCCCGAGCTGCCGTAATTGAGCTTGCCCGGGTTGGCCTTGGCGCGGCGAATCAGTTCGGCCAGCGAGGTGATGCCCGTGCGCGGGCTCACGGCCACGATGGTCGGCAGGTTCGCCACCTGGATGATGGGCGTGAAGTCCTTGATGGGGTCGTACTTCGAATCCTTGTACAGGGCCGGCCCGATGCCGTGGCTGAAGTTGCCGCCCACCAGGATGGTGTAGCCGTCGCCGGGCGAGTGCGCCACGTACTCGGTGGCCACGTTGCCGCCGGCGCCCGACATGTTCACCACCAGCCCCGGCTGCGGCAGCAGGCCGGACAGGCCCGCGGTCAGCAACCGGGCGACGGCGTCGGTCGAGCCGCCGGGGGGCGAGCCGGCGATGAAACGGATCGGCGCCCGCGGGAAATCGGTGTCGGCCCAGGCGCTGCGGGTGAGCGCGGCGCCTCCGAGGAGGGCGAGGGAACTGCGGGCGAAGCTGCGGCGATCGAGCATGGGGGTGGCTGGGAAATGTGGGCGGATTTGTGCGCGTTGAGTCGGCAGGCTCAGGGCAGCAAGTTCCGTGCAAGCTGCCTATAGAGTTCGGTGGAACCCGTCAGCTGCTGCAGGTTCACGTACTCGGTGGGCTTGTGCGCATGGTCGATATCGCCGGGGCCGAACACCAGGCAGGGCGCCAGCTTGGAATACTCCGAGGCCTCGGTCCCCAGGCCCGCCACGCGCGCCCGGGTGCCGAGGATCGCCTCGGCGCTCTTCACCAGTGCGTGTTCGGGCGGCAGTTCCGGGGGCGGCGCCTCCGGCACCACTTCCAGGTCCAGCTGGTGCTTCGCCGCCGAGGCGCGCACGCGCTCGATCACGTAGCTGGGGTCGAAGGACTTGGAATAGCGGAACTTGATGCGGCAGGTGGCCAGCCCCACCGTGGTATTGGGGAAGGCGCCGTAGTTGTCGATCACGAAATTGAGGTCGGCGAAGGGCGGGTCGTACTGCGGGTCGTGCAGCGAGTGGTCCTCGCGCAGGTGCAGGTGCAGCTCGCGCATGTCGCCCAGGAAGGGGATCAGCGCGATGTTGGCGTTGCGGCCCTTGCCCGTGGAAGAGTGGGCCTGGATGCCGCGGGCGTGCACCGTGAACGCCACGTCCACGCGGTGCCCGCGCAGCACGCCCAGCGCGGTGGGTTCCGCCACCACGAAGCAGCCGGGCGTGTTCTCGCGCAGGAAGGTGCTGCGCGCCACCACTTCGCGCACGCCCTGCTTGCCGGACTCCTCGTCGGAGGTCAGCACCAGCATGGGCCGGCTGGCCGCCGGCAGGCTGTTCGCGGCGGTGATGAAGGAGGCGATGGGCCCCTTCATGTCCGAGGCGCCCAGGCCGTAGAGGAGGTCGCCTTCGATGGCGGCCTCGAAGGGCTTGCGGGTCCAGCCGGTGTCCGGCACGGTGTCCAGGTGGCCGGCGAAGGCCACCCGCGAGCGGCTGCCGGCGCACCGCGCCACTAGGTTCCGCTTGGGCGTGCCATTGGCGTCGACGTAGTCGATATATTCCAGTTCCCAGCCGGCCAGCTCGGTGGCCATCAGGTCGAACACGGGACGGCTGGCGACGGCGCTGCGGGAATCGACGGCGATCAGTTTCTTGGTCAACGCGACGACGCGTTCGGGTTCCTGGTGGGGCATCTGCTCTCGGGGTATGGGGTATGGGGCCTGCGGCCAAAGGTTAAGGCGCGGCCCGGCAAATGACCATCTCGTAATTTCGACGCGAGCCATCGAAAAATTGTCACGCCCGGTGGCGGCTAGCATGGCTCCTGCTCGCGACACTGCACCCATGAATTCCGTCCCCGCCGCCCCCACCTCCCCGACCTCGGCCGCCCTGCCGGTGCACCGGCTGCTGCGCGCCCATGCCGACCGTCACCGCGCCGGCCTGCAGCTCTATGCGGGCTGCAACTATCTCTCGCCGGCGGCCGCACAGGCCCTGTCTTGCGGACTCGGTGCCATGCCCGCCATGGGCGCGCCCTTCGCCAAGCAGCAGCCCGGCACCGACGAGGTTTCGGCGCTGGAGGAACTGGTGGAGTCGCAGCTGCTGGACCTGTTCGGCGGCGCCTGGGCCGAGGCGCGGCTGCCAAGCTGCACCCTGGCCAACGCCGCCGTCTACACCAGCCTTTGCCCGCCCGGGGGGCTGATCGCCACCATCGCCGCGCGCGACGGCGGCCATGTCAGCCAGCAGGCCGAAGGCACCATAGGCATGCTGGGCCGGCGCACCATGGGGCTGCCGTTCGCGGGCGGCCGGCTGGACGACGCGCAGGCCGCCGCCGCCGTCGCGCAGCACCGGCCAGCCATCGTCATGGTCGGCGGCAGCGTGATGCTGCAGCCCTACCGGCTGGAGCAGACCCTGAGCGCCGCCCGGGACGTGGGCGCGGTGCTGGTGTACGACGCCTCGCATGTGCTGGGGCTGATCGCCGGGGGGCTGTTCCAGGACCCGATCGGCATGGGCGTGGACCTCATGACCGCGTCCACCTACAAGTCGCTGGGCGGGCCGCCCGGCGGCATCATCGTCGGCCGCCATTCGGCGCACGCCCAGGCGCTGCGAGCCCAGGTGGTCGGCACCTGGACCTCCAACTACGACGCCGCGCGGCTGGCCTCGCTGTCCATCGCGCTGGCGGAGGCGCGCACCTTCATGCCCGCCTACGCGCGCCACATGGTGGAGAACGCCCGCGCCCTGGCGCAGGCCCTGCATGGCCTCGGCGTGCCGGTCTGCGGCATCAATCCGGGCGACGAATTGCCCCAGACGCACCAGCTGGTGCTGCGCTGCGCCAGCCCGCAGGAGGCGCTGGCGCTCTCCAGGCTGGCCGAGGGCCACGGCATCTACATCGGCACCTGCAGCGTGCCCGGCGACGCCGCCGCCGGCGGCCTGCGGATCGGGACCCAGGCCCTGACGCGCAGGGGCGCGCAGGCGGCCGACATGTTGGACATCGCGTCCTGCATCGCCAGCGTGATGGGGCGCTCGGCGGCCATCGACGTGGCGGCGGCCGTGCGCCGCGTCGCCGGCCGCCTGGGCGGGTTCCACTATGGTTATGCATCCTGAGGCCGCGCCGCCGGGAGCTGAGACGAGGCCCACCCGATGGTGAATGCGAGCTACCGCTATTTCCACGCGATCGCCCAGGAGCGTTCCATCCGCAAGGCGGCGGACCGGGTCCACATCTCCGCCTCGGCGATGAGCCGGCAGATCGCGCTGCTGGAGGAGGAACTGGGCGAGGTGCTGCTGGAACGCCGCGCCCGCGGCGTGGTGCTGACCGGCGCCGGCGCCCTGTTGGCGGAGCACATCCGGCGACTGATGGTGCAGGAGCACGAGTTGCGCGCCGATATGGCCGAACTGAGCGGGCTGCGCCACGGCCACGTCCGCATGGCGCTGGGCAACGGCTTCGCCTCCGGGGTGGCGCACCTGCTGCGGACCTTCAACAGCCGCTATCCCGGCATCACCTGCGCGCTGACGGTGGCTTCCAACGACGAGATCCTGCACGCCCTGGACGACGAAGAGGTCGACCTGGGCCTGATGTTCAGCCCCACGGAGCACCCTTCGGTTGACATCGTCAGCTCGATCGCGGCGCCGCTCGTGGCCGTCGTGCCGACAGGGCATCGCCTCGCCGGCGCCGGCCTGCTGCCCATCTCCGTGCTGCGGGAGGAGCCGCTCGCCCTGCTCAAACCCAGCCACCGCGTGCGCCAGATGCTGCAGGAGGTGGAGGTCCAGGAGGGCATACGCCTGCGCCCGACGCTGGAGAGCAACTCCTACGAGGTGCTGAAGGTCTTCGTGGCCGGCAACATGGGGATCACGGTGCTGCCCATGCTGTCGGTGGCGACCGAGCTTGCCAGCCGCCACCTGGCCGCCGTGCCGCTGGATCACGAGGTCCTGAGCCGCACCGTCGCTTCGCTGGTGGTCCGCCACGGCCGCAAGCTTCCGGTGGCCGCCACCGAGTTCCTGAAGATCCTGCAGGAGGAGCTGGGGCACTCGGTCGGCGGCCCCTGAGCGTGCACCCGGCATCCAGCCCCCGAGAGCGTTCGACTGCGTTCTGGCCTTCTTGCGGCTAGTGCGCTGGATCTCCCGAAGCTCCGCATACTCCTGACGAACGCCGATGTTGTCGCTCGGATTGAGTGACAACATCCACGACGCCGCAATGAGCGCGTCCTTCGCCTCTGGATCGATGTCGAGTCGGCCAGGAGGTACGGGGAACACGTCGGTCTCGCGCGGCGCACGGCCGGCAGCGGAATCCATTGGGATGCTTGCGAGCCTAGCGCGCCAGGGCGACCCGGGCCCATCCCAGACGAGGACTGCGTCGCGAGCGAACGAAACGCCAGAGTCATTGCTCGCTGGTGTGCCCTCGAAATACTGCACCAACGGCAGTGTGCCAGCGGCTGCTCGAGCCACCGCTCGGACGCTCGGCCACCCCGTGCCAGCTACTCTAGTTTTCTGCACAACGAGGTCCAGATCCCCGCACTCCTGCGCGCAGCGCGCATACGAGCCGACAGCCCACACCTTCACGACCCGAAAGGAGCCGCTAAGCACGCGGCCATAGCTCAGGCGATCGCCGACGCACCGCTCGGGTGCAGCGTCGAATGCACCTCATAACTTCTCCAGCTTGCGGCTGAAAACGTCACGTGGAAAGCGTTTGCGTCCGGCGAGTTGCGGATTCGGGGGCGTCGCAGAGGTCAGCATCAGGGGGGGGCGTGTGCGTCGTGTCAGGGAGGTTCGCGCTGCGTTGTTCTCCCATACTGCCGTGCGCGGAAGAGCGTCAAGGGCAGTTGCGTGCCCGAACTGCATCTGACACTCCATGAGACGCCGTGAGCCGTTTTGAGTAGAAAGGCACTGAGCCCTGTAAGGTCGCCTGCCAACCCCGTTTTGCCCGTACCCGCGACGGCGGCGCACTCGGCCCATGCGGAATGGCACGCGTGAAGTCGCCTGCAGCGCTCTTCTGGGCCTTGTTCAAGTGGTCTTCAACGACGCGAGGACCACGGTCAACGGAAGCGCTCATGAGGTTGCTACAGAGAGAGTGACACATGGCTGCGCCCCGCCGAATAGTCTCCGTCTCCCCTGCTCACACATCCGTAGCGCAAGGCGCCGCACTCGCAGCGAAGCCACGTCCACTCCGGTCACTCGCCGCTGCACGTTACGAGCGGCGTCACCCGGCGACTTCGGACAGGAATCCTCCGAGCAGGCTGTTCACCGGATCGGCGCGCTCCTGCTGCACCCAATGGCCGGCGCCCTCGACGAAATGCGTGCCGGCCATGCGCGTGCACACCTCGCTTGTCATGCGCTCCAAGGCGCCGGGCGACTGGTACGCGCCCCAGTCGCGCGCGCCGGAGACGAACAATGCCGGCACGTCGATGGTGCGGCCGGCAAACGCCTTGAGTTCGCCGGTGAAACGCGGGTCCGTTCCGATCCGGTAGCCCTGCAGGCCGCCCTGGAAGCCGGTACGCCCGTATTCGCCCGCATAGACCGTTAGCTCGGGTTTCGGCAACCAGCCGCACGCGGCCACCTGCGCGGGAGTGGGCATCTCCGGCGCCACGGTCTGCGCCATGTCGCGGTCGCGGTCCATCACGTAGTAGGTTGGCATCTTGGCCAGTTCCTCCGCTGCCCACGAGCCCAGGTCGAACGGATCGTTGCCGGGCCAGTCGCCGCTCTTGTAGTGGAAGTAGGCGCGCAGGAAATCCTGAACGCCCTGCGGACAGTGCCACATGTCCTCGTTGGCCTGCCTCGTGGCGTAGTACCAGCGGTAATGCTTGCGCGGGCGAGGCAAGGCAGCGAGCGACTCCGGGATGCCGGCCAGCGGCAGCGCGCCCTTGGCTGGCGCCTTTGCTGGGCCTGTGGGCAGCGCCGGCGCGCCCGGAAAAGCCGCACTCATCATCACCAGCGCGTGGAAGACATCTGGGCGGAGCAGCGCGCACCAAGCCGCGACCGGCGAACCGTAGTCGTGCCCGATCACCGCCGCCACGTGCTCGTAGCCGACGGCCTTGACCAAGCCCACGGCATCCGCGACGCGGTGGATGAAGCTGTAGGGCAGCAGGTCGTCGTCGTAGCGCACGTCGGCACCGCCGCTGCGGCCGTAGCCCCGCAGGTCCGGCGCGACGACGTGGTAGCCCCGGCTCGCCAAGAAGGGCAATTGCCGGCGCCAGCTGTAGGCCAGCTCCGGGAAGCCGTGAAGCAGCAGCACGCAGGGTCGGCCCGCGGTTTCGTGCCCTGCCTCCAGCACGTGCATCACGCAGCCGTTGTTGTTGTCCACGAAACGCGAGCGCACGCCGGCGGGCAGCACGGCGGGGTCATAGGGGATCTGCCAATTCATGTCGGTCTCCTTGCCGGGGCCGCTTGCGCCGGCGCGCGCGATGGTCAGGCGCCGAGGAGGCGCTCGGCGAGCTGGTCGAGCCGGTCCTGCCCCCAGAAACGTTCCCCGCCCAGCACCCAGGTCGGCGAACCGAACACTTCGGCGGAGATAGCGCGCTGCGTATTCTCCCGGTAACGCTCGCGGGTCGCGGGAGCACGCGCGGATTCGACCAGTGCTGTCCCGTCCAGGCCGCAGTCCCGCGCGAGATCCGCGAGCAGGTCCCAGTCGCCGATGTCGCGGTCCTGCGCCCAGAGCGCACGCAGCACCGCGTGCGACAGCGCCGGCGCGTCCCCGCCCGCTGCTGCGGCACCGATCAACAGGCGGCTGGAGGGCTCGCGGTCGATGGGATGGTGCTTCGGCTCAATCGTCAGGGGCAGGCCCAGGCGGTGCGACCAGCGCGCGAGCTCCAGCAGCCGGTAGCTGCGCCGCGCTGCCGGGCGCTGCGCCACCGGCAGGCCACCGGTAGTGGCGAACACCGCGCTTAGGTCGAGCGGCAGCACCTCCACGTGGGCACGGGTCCGCCGCGTCAACTCGGTGAAGCGGCCGCTGCCCAGCCACGTCCACGGACTGGACGTGCTGAGCCAGTACTGGATCGCGACGGGCGCGGCGCCGCTCACGAAGCGCGCACTTCCTCGGCGTGCAGAGGCATCTGCAGCTCGCGCAGTGCGGCCTGCACCCGGTCCAGCGGCACCCGGCGCACTGACACGCCCTGCTCCACCGCGATCGCGGCGGCCACGCCAGCGGCTTGGCCCGTGGCCATGCACGCCGGCATGTTGCGCGAGCGCGCATGCGCCTCGTGGTCCGCGGAGATGCATCGTCCCGCCACCAGCAACTGCTCGACCCCCTGCGGCAGGAGGCAGCGGTACGGAATCTCGTACGGCGGCATGCTCTGGAAATCGACGTCGCCGCCCTTCGGATCGTGGATGTCCAGCGCCGAATTGTCGGCGGCAATGCTGTCGTCGAAGCGGGTCTCGCCGCGCGAGTCGGCACCGGTCAGCGTGTATTCGCCGACGATGTGGCGCGTCTCGCGCACGCCGAGGATGGGCGACACTTGGCCCAGGCGCGCCTGCTCGAAGCCGGGCACGCGCTCCTTGAGGAAGCGGCACACGCCCTCGATCTGGCGATAACACTCCAGGATTGCGTCGGTGAATTCCTTGGGCGAGAACACGTTCACGCCGAGCACGCGCGTGGCATTGACGTACATCTGGCCGTCGGCGGTCTTGAGCGTGATGTTCTCGCGCTGCAGCTTGACGCCGGTCTCGGCCTGGAAGCGGCGCAGCATGCCATTGAAGCCGGTGAGCCACAGGCCGTAATCCAGTCCCGCCTCATCGGCCGGGATGGCGCGCGCCGGTACGTCGTCGCAGGTGCGCGCCCAGTCTGCGAGTCGCTTGAGGTCGACGTTTTTCATGATGAAGTACATCGACACCGGCTGCATCTTCGCCTCACGCTCGCCCGAGCCCATCACGAACGGCGCACCGGCCTTGGCGGCCATGTCGGCGTCGGCGGAACAGTCGATCAGCACTTTCGTCCCGACAAACTGGCGGCCGCTCTTGCTCTCGATGATCACGCCCGTGATTGAGCCGTGCTCGACGTGCGGCGCCGACACGAAGGTCTCAAACAGGATCTGCACGCCCGCCTCCACGCACAGGCGCGTCAGCAGCATCTTCATGATCTCGGGATCGGTCGGCGAGGCGATGTGCACGCCGCCGGTCTTGGTGGTCGCCATGTAGTCGGCACCCGCGCCACCGACCGAGCGCGCCAGGTTCCAGATCTCCAGCGGGATGCCGCCGATGATGGCGCCCGAGGGCTTGGTGTTCAGCCCCAGAGTGAGAATACCGCCGAGGGAGCCGAAACGCTCTATCAGCACGACTTTCCTGCCGCGGCGCGCGGCCGCGATCGCTGCGATTGGGCCGGTCGTGCCCCCTCCAACGATGACGACGTCCGCTTCCATCAGCACCGGAATTTCCCGGGCCGCTTCCTGGATGGTTGTCCTGTTCACTGTCTCTCCTGATTGACTATTACGAGGGCGCGCGTCAGTCGATGTGCGCGCCCGAATCCTTCACTGCCTTGGACCACTTCGTGATCTCGTTGCGGTTCCAGGCTGCGAACTGCTCCGGCGTGTTACCGACCACTTCGGCGCCCAGGACGCCGAGCTTCTCCTTGACGTCGGGCATGCGCAGCACGGCGACCAAGTCGGTGTAGATCTTGTCGACCACGGCCTTGGGCGTGCCCGCCGGCACCAGTGCGCCGATCCACGACACCGCCTCGAAGCCGGGCAGGCCCGACTCCTCCATCGTCGGCACGTTGGGCAACGACGCCGCGCGATGCGTGCTGGTGACGGCCAGCGGCTTCAGCCGCCCCGCGATCACGTGCGGGGTGACGGCCACGATGTTGTCCCACATCAGCGAGACTTGGCCGCTGAAGAGATCGCTGTAGGCGGCGGGCGTTCCCTTGTACGCGACGTGGACCAGGTCGGTGCCCGTGGAGGCCTTGAACATCTCGCCCGCAAGGTGGTTGGAGGTGCCGACTCCCCCGGAGCCGAAATTGAGCTTGCCCGGATGCGCCTTGGCGTAGGCAACGAGGTCCTTCACGTTGTTGACCGGCAGCGACGGGTTCGCCACGAGCACGAGCGGCGTCGTCGCGACCAGGGTGATGGGCGTGAAGTCCTTCAGGTAGTCGTAGTTCAGCTTGCTGTATAGCGACGTGCTGATCGCGTTGGCCACCGTGCCGAAGAAGATGGTGTAGCCGTCCGCTGGTGCGCGCGCGGCCATTTCGCTGCCCAAGTTACCGCCGGCGCCCGGGCGGTTGTCGATCACCACCGGCTGACCCCATTTGTCCGAAAGTTTCTGGCCGACGACACGGGCGATCACGTCCGTGGCGCTGGCGGCGGGAAAGCCGAACAGGATCCTGACCGGCCTGGTTGGCCACGCGTCAGCCGCGTGGGAGCAGGTCGCAGCAAAGGCGGTGGCCGCCGCGAGCGAAACGAGCAGGGACTTCATCGACAAGGTGTCTCCTTCGATTTGGTTCTGGGGCGAGTTCGCGGCGAATACTACAGTGCTCTATAGCACTGGTCAACGAGGTGTGCGACCCGGTACCATCTCGGCCGAGCCCATGAATACGCAAGGAAACATCACCCCGTCCGAGTTGATGGACAGGTACGCACATCCAGGTCTCCCCGGGGTCGCGAAGTACGCGCAGCTGCGCGAGACGCTCACCTCGGCGATCCGGGGGGGCCACTGGAAGCCGGGCAGCCAGCTGCCGGCGGAGCGGGAGCTCGCGCGGCTGACCGGCTTCAGCCTCGGCACGGTGCAGCGGGCGCTGCGCGAGCTCGCCGACCAAGGGCTGCTCGTTCGTACGCAGGGCAGCGGCACCTATGTGGCCGAGGGCCGCGCGGCGATCGACGAACCCATGTACCTGCGCTTTCTCGGCGAGCCGGGGGAGCCGGCCTTCCTGCCCCTGTACCCGAAGGTGCTGGCGCGCAAGCGCATCGCCGAACGCGGGGCCTGGTCCGAGTGGCTGCGGGAGCCGGCCGGGACGGTCGTGCGCATCACCCGGCGCATCAGCGTCAACGGCGAGTTCCACCTGTTCAACCGCTTCTACTTCAGCGCCGCGCGCTTCCCCGGCATCGCGTCGGCGCCGCTGTCCACCCTCGACGGCGCCAATCTCAAGCAACTGCTTGCCAGCGAGGTCAACGTGCCGGTCACGAAGGTGCGGCAGCGCGTCTCTCTCACGAAGCTTCCGGAAGACGCGGCGGCCGCCGTCGGCGTGAAGCCCGGCACGCGCGGCCTGCTGCTGGAAAGCGCCGCGATGGGCGGCCGCGAGCCGCTCTACTTCCTGGAGTCGTTCATCCCGCCGAATGAGCGGCGTCTGGACGTCTCAGCGCCCTGAGGTCCCGGTTTCGGCGCGCGAGCCCGGCTACCCCCCAGGTACAGTCGAGACCACCACGCCGGCGGCGATGGGCACGATCATCCGCAAGGACATCGCGTTCTGGGGCAAGCTGCTGCGGGACTACAACGTGGAGCCGCAGTAGCGGACAGGGACCGGCAAGGGGCGCTTCCTTCCTGTTGCGGGGCGGCCCCCGGCGAGCCCGGCGGACCCCTCAGCCCTCAGCCCTCAAGCTGCCGCGTTCGCGCAGGTTCGCCAGCACCACCTCGATGAAACGTTGCGCCGCCGGCGGCATGGCGCGGTCGCGCAGCCGCAGCAAGCACAGGTCGCGCTTGACCACGGGATCCACCAGCGGCCGGAAGCGGATGCGCTCGCCCAGCTGCAGCTGCTGTGCGTACGAGGGCAGGATCGCGACGCCGAGTCCCTGCGCCACCAGCGCCGCCGCCGTCGCGATCGACGCCACCTCGTAGAGCGTCTGCAGCCGCGCCCCGCTCGCGGCAAGCGACTGCTCGATCACCGCTTCCAACGCGTTGTCGCGCGCGAAGCCGATCAAGGGAAGCTCGCCGAGCTCGCCCCAGGCGACGCGCTCGCGCGCAGCCAGGGGGTGCGCCGCCGGGCAGGCCAGCATCAGCTCGTCATCCATCAGAACATCGATGGCGAACCAGCCACGCTCGCCGCGCTCCAGCGGGCCGATGCCGATGTCGGCTTCCCCCTCCTGCACCAGCCGGCGGATCTGCCGCGGCGTTGCCTCGTCGCGCAGCACCACCCGCACGTCCGGGTTGTCTTCGCGGTACTGCGCGAGCAGGCGCGGCAGCAGCGTCCAGGCGAACGTCGGCGACACCGCGATGACCAGGCGCCCGCGCGCGCGCTCGGCATGCTGGCGGGTGCCGGCCACCGCCCTGTGCAGGTCGATGAGCATCTTCTCGGCGTGCGGCAGGAAGTCGCGGCCGGCGTCGGTCAACTTCACGCTGCGCGTGGTGCGCTCGAACAGCGGCACGCCGATCGCGTCCTCCAGCGTGCGTACCAGCGCTGACAGCGCGGACTGCGTCAGGTGCAGCCGCGTGGCGGCCGCCGAGAAGCCACTCAACTGCGCCACGGCCACGAAGCCCCGCAGTTGCCGGACGGTCACATTCATCGTCGAATTTTGTCAGTCCATCGATTTTTATCGATTGTATTGGTAAGCCGGCCCGCCCAGACTCCCGCCATTCGCCCACCAGGAAAGACACGACGACATGCTGAATCCCGGAACCCTGATCGAGGAAACATTTGATGTGCTGGTGGCCGGCGCGGGCGTCGCCGGCATCTGCGCCGCGCTGGCCGCCGCGCGCCAGGGCGCGCGCACGGTGCTGCTCGAGCCGCGGCCCTTCATCGGCGGCAACGCCGCCACCGGGCTGTGCATCCATACCTTCAAGACGAAGGACGGCCGCCAGGTCGTCCACGGCTTGGCGCAGGAGATCGTCGATCGCCTGGTCGAACAGGGCGGCGCCGTCGGCCACGTGCCGCTGCCCGATGGTTATGTGCACTCGATCACCCCCGTAGACGCCGACCTGTTCCGCATGGAGACCACGGCCATGCTGGCGCGCGCGGGCGTCACCATCCTGTACAACACCGCCCTCGTGGATGCGGACGCCCGCGACGGCCGCGTGCACCGCGTGCTGGTGTGCAGCAAGAGCCAGCTGGGTTACCTGAAGGCAAAAACCTTCGTCGATGCCACCGGCGATGCCGATCTGGCGCACCGCGCCGGCGCGCCGCTGCGCACGGGCTGGCCGGGCACGGGCGCGATGCAGCCGGTCTCCATGATGATGCGCGCCGTCTCGGTGGACACGCGCAAGGCCTGTGCCGCGCTGGCCGAGAAGCCGCCCGCGTTCGCCCGCAAGAAGGGCGTGGCCGAACCGATCCCGGTGTACTTCCATGGCACCTTCACGCGCTGGAACAAGGTCTTGCGCGAAGCGGGCGTGTACGACCACGACGACCACCAGTTCTGGACCAATACCGTCTGGCCGGACCAGCTGAATTTCAACGGCAGCCGCATGGCCAACATCGACGGCAGCAACCCGCTGGCGCTGTCGCGCGCCACGGTGGCGCTGACCGAGCAGTTGCAGAAGCTCGGCGCCTTCCTGCGCCAGCACGTCGACGGCTTCCAGAGCGCGTCCTTCCTGCCCAATGCCTTCGTCGGCGTGCGCGAGACGCGCAATGTGCACGGCCTGTACGAGCTGAGCGAGAACGACATCCGCATCGGCGCGCGCTTCACCGACGCCATCGGCCAGGGCTGCTTCCCGGTGGACATCCACCACCCGGACGGCAAGTCGCAGGAGCACATCGACATCGGCGGCGACGGCGCCTACGACATTCCCTACCGCAGCCTGGTGCCGCGCAGGACCGAGAACCTGCTGGTGGCCGGCCGCTGCATCTCCGTGAGCACCTATGCCCACGGCGCCACGCGCAACATGGCGCCGTGCATGACCACCGGCGAGGCGGCCGGCGTCGCCGCCGCGCTTTCGGCACAGAGCGACGTCGCCTGCGCCGAACTACCGCTCGGCAAGCTGCAGGACGCGCTGCTGGCCGCCGGGGTGTACCTGGGCGAGCCGCTGGAACAGCGCCGCGCGGCCTGAGCTCCGACAATCATCCGAGGAGACCACAACATGGCATCGATCCACCACCCGAGCCGCCGCCGCGCCATGCGCTTGCTGGCAGGGGTCTTGCTGGCCACGGCCGCCTGGGCCGCACAGGCGGACATTTTCCCGTCCAGGCCGATCAAGTTCGTGGTGCCCTACCCGCCGGGGGGCGCCTCGGACGTGACGGCACGCCTGATCGCCGACAAGCTCGGTCCCATGCTGGGCCAGCCGGTGATCGTGGACAACCGGCCTGGTGCCAACGGCATCGTCGCGCTCGAGGCGGTGTCGAAGTCACCCGCCGACGGCTACACGATCCTCATGGGCAACGTGGGGCCGAATGCGATCAACGCCGGCCTCTATCCAAAGCTGCCGTACGACCCGCTCAAGAGCTTCGCGCCAATCATGCTGACCACCACCGTGCCGCTCGTGCTCCTGGTCAACCCCGCATCCGGCATCACCACCACGCAGCAGCTGGTCGCACAGGCCAAGGCCAGCCCCGGCAACGTGAAGTTCGCCTCCGGCGGCCTCGGCTCGGCGACGCATTTGACGGCCGAACTGTTCAAGGACAAGGCGGGCATCGACATCGTCCACGTGCCCTACAAGGGAGACATGCCGGCCATGATCGACGTGATGGGCGGCCACGTGAACTTCACGTTCGCGACCGCCATCGCCGCCGCGCCCTTCATCGCGCAGGGGCGCGTGCGCGTTCTTGCAACGGCGTCCCGGGCGCGGCCGAAGTCGCTGGCGCAGTACCCCACGGTCGCCGAGGCCGGCCTGGCGGATTTCGAGTCCACCTCGTGGGGCGGCGTGCTGGCCCCCGCGGGCACGCCACAGCCCGTGATCGCGCTGCTGCACGACCGCCTGGCCAAGGTGATGGAGCTGCCGGACTTGCGCGAGAAGCTGGAGAAAATGGGCGTGGAGGTCGTCGGCAGCACGCCCGAGCAGTTCGCCGGCTACCTTCGCTCCGAGATCGTGAAGTGGACGACCGTGATCAAGGCCGCCGGCGTCACCGCCGAATAACCGACCGACAGGGGCCCGGCCGCGGGTGGGCGTTGCATCCGACAGTGCGTGCAGCGTCCCACGCGGCGACGCCGCACAGCACCGAAAGAATTGCCAGATGAACATCCTGATCACCGGAGGCTGCGGCTTCCTGGGCGCCCGCCTCGCCCGCACGCTACTGGCCACGGGCAAGCTCGCCCTCGCCGGCGGCGCTGCCCAGACCATCACCAGCGTCACCCTGATCGACCGCGCTGCGCCCCCGCAGGACCTGCAGGCCGACCGGCGCGTGCGCTTCGTCGGCGGCGACCTCAACGAGCTGCTCGCCGCGCGCCAGCAGCCGGAACAGGGCATCGATTGCGTGTTCCACCTGCTCGCGGCTGTCAGCGGCGAGTGCGAGGCCGACTTCGACCTCGGCATGCGCAGCAATTTCGGCGCCACCTCCGCCTTGCTGGAGAACTGTCGTGCTCTCGGCACACAGCCCACCGTGGTGTTCGCCAGCTCGCTGGCGGTGTTCGGCAAGCTGCCGGACCGGCCGGCGCCCACGCAGATCGACGACTTCAGCCTGCCCACGCCGCAAAGCAGCTACGGCATCCAGAAGTTCATCGGCGAGCAGCTGATGGCGGACTACGGCCGCAAGAAGTTCATCCGCGCGCGCAGCGTGCGCCTGATGACGGTGAGCGTGCGGCCGGGGCGGCCCAACGGCGCCGCGTCGGGCTTCCTGTCCGGCATGCTGCGCGAGCCGCTCGCGGGACTGCGCGCGCAGGTGCCCGTGGCCGCCTCCACGGTGGTCGCGCTCGCCTCCCCCGGGCGCACCATCGAAGGCATCATCCGCGCCGCCGAGGCTTCGGACGCCGAATGGGGTCCGCTCACCGCCGTCAACCTGCCGGCGCTGCGCACGACCGTGGGCGACATGGCCGCAGCCCTGCAGCGCGTGGCCGGCACCGATGCCACCGGCCTGCTGCACTGGACGCCGGATCCCGCCATCGAGCGGCTCGTGAGCAGTTGGCCCGGCGACGTGAAGTCAGCCCGCGCGCGCGCACTGGGCCTGCTGCCTGACCTCGACTTCGAGAGCGTGGTGCGCGAGTACGTGCGCGAGAACCCGCAGGCGGTCACGCTGCCGGTGCATTGATGGCGCAGGTGCTCCTCGGCTGCATCGCCGACGATTTCACTGGCGCCACCGACCTCGCGAACAGCCTGGTGCGCGGCGGCATGCGCGTCGTGCAGACCGTGGGCGTGCCGGCTTCGCCGCTGGGCAGCGCTGCCGACGCCGTGGTGATCGCGCTCAAGTCGCGCACCATTCCGGCGGCGCAAGCGATCGCGCAGTCCCTTGCCGCCCTGCGCTGGCTGCAGGCGCAGGGCTGCCGTCAATTCTTCTTCAAGTACTGCTCCACTTTCGACAGCACGCCCGCCGGCAACATCGGCCCCGTCGCCGAGGCGCTGATGGACCACCTGGGCGTCGACTTCACCGTCGCCACGCCGGCGTTCCCGGACAACGGGCGCACGGTCTTCCAGGGGCACCTGTTCGTGGGCGACGTGCTGCTGAACGAATCCGGCATGCAGAACCATCCCCTCACGCCGATGAAGGACCCAAATCTTGTGCGGGTGCTGCAGGCGCAGTGCCGGCGCAGGGTGGGTCTGCTCGATCACGCGACGGTCGCCCGCGGAGCCGAGGCGATCGGCGAACGCAGGGTGGCGTTGAAAGCAGCCGGCGTAGGCGTCGCCATCGCCGACGCGATGACCAACGAGGACCTGTTGCGCCTGGGCGCCGCGCTCAAGGACCTGCCACTGGTGACCGGGGGTTCCGGCCTCGCCCTCGGCCTGCCGGCCAACTTCGGCCTGAAGCCCTCGGACGCCGCCTCGGAACTGCCGCGCGCGCGCGGATCGCGCGCGATCGTATCGGGCAGCTGCTCCGACGCGACCAAGCGCCAGCTGGCCGACTTTGTGGCGCTCGGTGGAGCGGCGCTGGCGATCGATCCGCTGCGGCTCGCCAGCGATCAACCAGTCGTGCAGGAAGCGCTGGCATGGGCGGCGGCGCGGCTCGCGCGCGGTCCGGTGCTGGTGTACTCCACCGCCGCAGCCGGCGTCGTGAAGGCGGTCCAGGGCCGGCTCGGCTCGGAAGGCGCGGGCGCGCTGGTCGAACGGGCCCTGGCCATGATCGCGTCCGGGCTGGTCGAATGCGGCGTGCGCCAGCTGGTGGTGGCCGGCGGCGAGACCTCCGGCGCCTGCGTCCAGGCGCTCGGCATCGAGCAGCTGCAGATCGGGCCGCAGATCGATCCCGGGGTGCCCTGGTGTCACGCGGCCGCGCGCCACGCGCCCGGCGGACTGCACGTCGCCCTGAAGTCCGGCAACTTCGGCAGCGACGACTTCTTCACCAAGGCCTTCGCCATGCTGGCCTGAGGAGACCCCCGCGCCGCGCTTTGCCGCCAATCTGTCGATGCTCTATCCCGAGCACGCCTTCCTGGACCGCTTCGGCGCAGTCGCGTGCTATTCAATTCGCCGCCGACTCCTGGTCGTTTCGGCAATTTCGCGCGGGAACGGGGCAGCGGCGACACGCGGCCGCTCCAGTCCTGGGCAAGATCCATTTCGGTCTGCGAGGCGCGACGCCAACTCTGGCTCGAGCGACTGGTGCATCTTAAGCACGAGGCGGGCCGTCAGGTTGTCTGCGCGTGAGGTTCGAAGAAACGAACCAGGAGCGGTGCGAGCGCCGTGGGCTTCAAATCGTGCGTTTGGCCCTCCAGCACCACGCAATGAGCAGAAGGAAGCGCGGCGCACAACGCGCGATTCCCGTTTTGCATCCACGGCGGGCTCTTGCCGCCGATAACGACCTGAGCGAGGGTTGTAAGTGCTTCCCACTCGGAGCCGTCCAGGGGCTGGCCGCGCTGGTATCTCTCCACAATCGCGCCGTCGTACGGAAGCGTATGTGCAACGGCCTTCAGTTTGGACCAGAACGGTAGGATGGGCATGACAGCCACGGCTAACCGTGGGAGGCCGATCGACTTGAGGAACGTGCGCACTGCCGTGCCGCTCGAGCCGCGCGAGACAGCTTCTGCGATCTGCCCCCAGTCTTTTTGGGTTGGCTCGTGGCCACCCTCAACGATGCACGGCGCCTCGTAAACTGAAACCTTTCTAATTTTCTCCGGATGCACAGCTGCATACTTCAGCGCCAGCAGCGCGCCGGACGACATCCCCCACAAGCACACGCTGCCGCCGGCCGCCTCGACAACGGCATCGAGGTCCTCGAGCTCGCGCTGGACCGCGTAACGGTTGCTGTCGGCGCTGAGCCCACGCCCGCGGCGGTCATATTGGTACACACGGAAGTGCTTGGCTAGGCAGCTTGCAAGTGCATCGCCCGGACCCATCCCGCTGTAGCACAACGCACCGTCCACGAGCACGACGGCAGGCCCTGTGCCGCTCCTATGCAATGCGATTCGGGTACCGTCGGCCGAAGTGACGCCACCTGCTGTTCTGGTGTGGTCAATGCTCATGCAGCGCCACCTTGAAGGGACCTGACAAGTCGGTCCAAGTTGGCCAGCGTGCGCCCCGTGCCCTCGTCCACGCGCATGGCCAACAGCGAGTCCCGATCCTCAGGCAAGGCGCAATCGATAGTCATGGCAAATCCCGTGCACGTACCTTGATCGGTGAACAGGAGCGTGGAAGTAGCGGACCTACCAACGGCGAGGTCTACACGCATGACCAAGCGCTCGGGCGGTGCAATCTCCTGATACACACCCGTGAACTCGTGACCGCCGGAGCTGGACGGGTTCACGAATCGGAAGCGTCCACCAGGCCTCAGGTCGATTTCGCAGGCCTGAAGTGGCGTGCCGATCGGATCCCACCAGCGGCTCACGTGCTGGGGCTGCGTCCAGGCTTCGAACACGAGCGTGCGCGGCGCTCCAAAAAAGCGCGTCATGAGGATTTGTCGCTCGTTCGGCAGAGTGACACTAAAGCCGCCTGCCGACGACGAGGCCTGGGTTGCATTACTTCTTTCCCGCATAGCCGCCTTCCCTTTGCTGCAATGTTTGTAGGTATGAGTCCAGCGACTCAAGCCGCCCTGACCACGCTTCCGAGAACGAGGCGAGCCACAGCGTCACGTCGCGCAGCGGGGCAGCGACCAGCGCGCGAGGCCGCCTCTGCGCATCTCGCCTCGTGGCGACAAGCCCTGCGCGCTCAAGGACTCGCAGGTGTTTGGTGATGGATGGCTGCGAAATTCCAAACGGTATCGCCAGCTCGCCCACGTCCGCTTCGCCGAGATGCAAGCGCTCGAGGATGGCTCGACGAGTCGGGTGGGCCAACGCGGCGAACGTGAGACTGGGTCTGTCGGTGGGTACATCCATTGCCATATGGGTATATTACCATCTGGGAATGTAAATGCGCAAGCAACACCTGGGCAAACCTGTTCCTGAAAGGCTTGAGTGATTAGCGCCCCAGCACCCGCGGCGCGAAAAGGAGCCGCGAGATGGTCGACAGACGGAAGAGCCCAGGAAGAAGGTCAGGTAGTTCGTAGTGGCAGAAGGATTGGCGGCATCCGGAAAGTTGGCCGCTCGGATGAGTGGCCACAGCGGCGAGGTCGACGTGACTGCACCCGGGCTCCGGGTATCGATGCGGTGGCGCCTTGTACCGCTGTTCGGCGTCGCGCTCGCCCACGCTGCGCGACCGCGCCGCTTCGAAATCAGCCCACCAGATTGGGCGCGAGCGCACGGATTCGCGAGGCCACGTGTCGCGCGGCGCGTGACACAGGCCGCCGAGTGGTCAATGCCAGAGCGATCGTGCGGCGGATACCTGGGTTTACGACCTTGGCCGCTCCCACCTTGCCTCGGGCCAGCTCCTCCTGCACGGCCATGAGCGGCAACAGGGTGTAGGCGTGGCCGGAGAGCGCCACGTCCGTCATGCTGCCCGAGCTGTCGACTTCCATGGCCACGTCTAGCCGCATGCCGTGACGGCGCGAGAGCTGGTCGAGAGTGGCCCTCAAGCCATTGGGCGTGGAAGGCAGGACCAGGGGGACGCCGCTAAGCGCCTTGAATGCAATGCTGGCGTGGCCAAGCAGCGGCGCCGCGGCCTTGCCAATCAGGTAGGTGTCAGCCGTGCCCAGCACCTCCTCGCCGCGCCCGGGCTTCGCCCCGTAGCGATTGATCACCGCGAGGTCCAAGCGTCCTGCGGCGAGTTGCTCGTCCAAGTTGCCGCTGAATCCTTCGGCCGCATGGAGGGTCACTCCGGGCGCGGTGGCACGAAGGTCGGCAAACAGCAGCGGCAACAGCTGGCGGGCGAGCGAGGGCAACACGCCCACGTGCACTGTGCCGGTGGGCACCCCGGCCGATTCGGTTGCGATCGCCTCAAGCCGCTGCACCTGGTCCAACGCGCAGCGCACGTCGGGGAGCATACGCCGGCCGAATTCGGACAGCACCATGCCGCGGCCGGTGCGCTCGAACAGGCGATCGCCCCACGCACTTTCCAGCGCCGCAATGTGCCGGCTGATCAGGGATTCGGCCAAGCCGGTGGCGGCGCCGGCGCGGGCCAGCGAGCCCTGCTCCGCCACGTGGACGAACGACTGCAGCTGCTTCAGGTTCATGCCTGCACTTTAATGCAAGGCTGAATTGCCTCGTTTGCCCTTTCTGACAACCCCCAGTGGCGCCTAAGCTGCCCCCGAATCAATCAGGAGACATCAGCGATGCGCCTTCCTCGTCTGCTCTACGCCGCGGCCGCGACCCTGCTCCTGGTTGCACCGGGTGCCCAGGCCCAGGACTCCTATCCCCGCCAGCCGGTCACGTTGGTCGCGCCTTTTCCTGCTGGCGGGCCAACCGACGCCATGGCGCGCGTGCTCGCACAGCAGCTCGGAGAACGGCTTGGCCAGCCCGTGATCGTCGAAAACAAAGGTGGCGCCGGCGGGGGCATCGCCGCCGAGGCAGTAGCGCGTGCGACTCCCGATGGCTACACCCTGTTCTTCGGCACCACCGGCACACTTGCGATCAACCCCAGCCTCTATCGGCACCTGCGCTACGACCCGGTGAAGGACTTCGCGCCGGTGAGCCTGATGGCCACCACAATGAACGTGCTCGTGGTCAACCCCCGCCTAGCCGCCGACGACTTGTCCGGCCTGATCAAACTCGCCAAGGACAAGCCCGGCGATCTCACCTTCGGCTCCGCGGGCAACGGCAGCTCCAACCACCTCTCGGGCGAGCTGTTCCGCACCGAGGCGGGCGGCTTGCAGATCACACACGTGCCTTACAAGGGCAGCGCGCCGGCGCTGGTCGACCTGTTGGGTGGCCGCATCTCGATGATGTTCGACACGATCTCGCAGCAGACGCAAAACATCGCGCTGGGCAAGGTTCGCGCACTGGCCGTCACGGGGCCGAAACGCTCGCCTTTGCTGCCCCAGGTGCCGACCGCGCAGGAAGCAGGCCTGAAGAATTTCGATGTGACCATCTGGTTTGGCGTGTTGGCGCCGGCGGGTACGCCAGTTCCCATCCTGGACCGCCTCAGCCGCGACATCCGTGCGGTGATGGAGACCGCCGATATGAAGAAGCTGATGCTGGCACAGGGCGCGGAGGCCAAGCCAACCACGCCCGCTGAATTCTCGGCCCTGATCAAGCATGACATCTCCAAGTGGGGCCCGGTGGTCAAAGCCTGCGGCGCCTCCCTCGACTAAGGACTCCCTAAAAGTGAATTCCATCGATCCGCGGCTGGCCGCCATGTTCCGGCCGCGCAGCGTTGCCGTGGTTGGCGCCACCGAAGACCGCAACCGCGTAGGCGGCCGCCCACTGCATTACCTTCGCGGTTGCGCCTTCCAGGGCGCCGTCTACCCGATCAACCCAAAGCGCGATTCGATCCAGGGCTACCGAGCCTACGCCTCCCTGGAGCAACTACCCGAGGCGCCGGACGTGGCGGTGGTCGCAGTCGGTGGCGATCAAGTGCTTGAAGTGATCCGCCAGTGCGCGGCGCGCGGCGTGCGCAGCGCAGTGGTCATGAGCTCCGGCTTCGGTGAGACGGGCGCACAAGGCGCTGTGCGCCAAGCGCAGCTGGTCTCCGAGGCCCGCGCGCTCGGCGTACGGCTGATGGGTCCGAATGCTCAGGGTGTCGCCAACTTCCAGACCGGTGCGGTCCTCAACTTCAGCACGATGTTCATGGAGGTGGCGCCGCAAGACGGCCCGGTCGCGGTGATCAGCCAGAGCGGCGCCGCCAGCGTAATGCCCTACGCGCTGCTGCGCGAACGCGGCGTGGGCGTGCGCTACGTGGTCGCCTCCGGCAACGACGCCGACGCCTCGGTCTGCGAACTCGCGCTCGTCGCGGCAGCCGATCCCGACATCCGTGTGCTCCTGCTGTACATCGAGTCCCTCGCAAATCCTGCGGTGCTGGCCGAGGTGGCGCGGCTGGCGCGGG
Organism: Ramlibacter sp.; assembly: GCF_028291745.1. Lineage (GTDB taxonomy): Bacteria > Pseudomonadota > Gammaproteobacteria > Burkholderiales > Burkholderiaceae_C > Ramlibacter. Next base: position 23,335 of record NZ_JAQGNQ010000039.1, read on the forward strand.
AACGTGGCGCCGCGGTGGTGGCGCTGAAATCCGGGCGAAGCGCTCATGGCGCAAAGGCGGCGGCGTCGCACACCGGCGCGCTCGTCAACAACGACGCCCTGGTAGACGCCTTCTTTGCTGCCCACGGGATCTGGCGCGCCGACGACGTACACGGCCTGGTGAACGCGGTGGAGCTTTATCTGGCCTGCGGGCTGCGACCGGCACAGCGGCTGATGGTCATGAGCCACAGCGGCGCCGTTGGCGTGGTCTGCGCCGATTCGGCGGAGCGCTTAGGCCTGCCGTTGGCAGAGCTGGATCGCGGTACCGTGCAGTTGCTCGCGCACATCATGCCGCGCTTTGCGACCGCGCAAAACCCGGTGGACCTCACCGCTTCGTTGATGACGGACGGTGCGATGTTCGGTCGAACGCTCGACGCGCTGGCCGCGGACCCGCAGGGAGACATGTTCCTGGTGGGCGTTCCCGTGGCCGGCGAAGGCTACGACCTGCCTGGTATGGCGGCCGACACCGCGCGCTTCCTACGCCGCACGGGCAAGCCCGTGGCGGTCTCCGCGCCGCAGGCTTCGGTGCGCAGCGCCTTTCGCGAAGCCCACGTGCCGGTGTTCGGACACGAGACCGACGCCCTGGCGGCGCTGCACCAGGTGAGCCGGCATGCCGCGCTCGTGCACTCGGCGGCGCTTCGCGCGGCGGTCGCGTCTGCGGAGCGGTTCGCGCTGCCGGCGGGCACCAGCCGCACGCTGAGCGAGGCGGACAGCCTTGCATTGCTACAGCGGGCTGGCCTGCCCGTCGCGCCGCATCGTCTATGTCACTCGCCGCGCGAGGCCCTCCAGGCCTGGCGCGAGCTGGGCCCGGAAGTAGTTGTGAAAGCCTGCTCCGCCACCATCCCGCACAAGTCCGAACATGCGCTGGTGTTCCTGGACCTATGCAACGAGAACGACGTGCTGCACTGCTATGAGGAGTGCGTCGCCCGCGTTCGGGCCCTGCAGCAGCCGCTGGACGGGGTGCTCGTGGCGCGGCGCGTGCGCGGCCGGCGCGAGTTCGCCCTGGGGGTACGCCAAGACCCGATGTTCGGCACCGCCGTGATGGTGAGCGACGGGGGCAAGTACGTGGAGGCGCTGCGCGACTTCTTCGTGCTGCTGCATCCGTTCACCGAACAGGACGTGCTCGACCAGCTCGCCGGGCTGCGCATTGCCCCAGTGCTCGCCGGCGTCCGCGGCGAACCACCCGTGGACCTGCAGGTGGTCGCGCGTGCGGCGGTGGCGCTCGGCCGCTTTGCCGCGGCGCACGCGGAGGAGATCGAGTCGATCGACGTCAACCCGCTCATCGCCGGCGCGTCCGGCGAAGGCGGTTGGGCGGTCGACGCCGTGATCGAACGACACGAAGGACAGCAATGACAGCCGCCCATGCCGTCACCGTGGAACTCGATGGCCGCATCGCCATCGTCTGCCTGAACCGGCCGGCCGCCATGAACGCGGTCAACGACGCGCTGCGCGACGGCCTGTCGGGCGCGTTGCGCCGGCTCGATGTGGGCGACCAGGTGGATGCGATCGTGCTCACCGGAAGCGGCGAGCGCGCTTTCTGTGCCGGCCAGGACCTGGAGGAGTCGAGGGGCATGACAACGGCGACGCTGGCCGGCTGGCTGAATCGCCAGCATGCGATGTACCAGGCAGTGCGCGACGTGGCCAAGCCCGTCGTGGCCGCCCTCAACGGCACGGCTGTGGGCGCCGGATTCCAGATGGCCCTGATGTGCGACCTGCGTGTGGCGCACGCCGGGCTCAAGATGGGCCAGCCCGAGGTGCGCGCGGGACTCGCGAGCATCGTCGGCTCCTACCTGATGTCGCTGCAGATCGGCCATTCGCTGAACCAGCAGCTGTCGCTCACTGGGGAGCTGATCGACGGCGCCCGCGCGCACGCTCTCGGCTTGGTCAACGACCTGGTGCTGCAGCAGGACGTGCTCGCGCGTGCGCTGCAGCGGGCGCGCGAACTGGCCGCCCTGCCGCCGACCGCTGTGCGCATGACCAAGCAGCGCTTTCGCGAGCGCACGCAGGCCGGCTTCGAGGAGGCCTGTAACGCCGGTATCCGCTACCAGCTAGAGTGCTACGCCTCCGGCGAGCCGGCGCGGCTGATGGAGGCTTTCCTGGCCAAGCGCCATCGTAAGGACACGCACGCATGAACAAGCACCAGCACCTCTTCATCGGAGGCGCTTGGCGCGCCGCTGGAGGCACGAGCGAGTTGCCCGTCACCGATTGCTACACCGAGCAGGTGTTCGCCAGCTACCGCAGCGCCTCGCGCGCCGACGTCGACACTGCGGTGCGCGCTGCGCGCGCCGCCTTCGCCGGCTGGTCGGCCACACCGCTTGCCGCGCGAATTGCGGCTGTGCGCCGGGTGGCCGCGGGCCTGAGGGATCGCGCCAACACGATTGCCCGCGTTATCTCGCGCGAGGTCGGCATGCCGGCCAAGCTGTCGGCCCGCATCCAGGCCGGCGCGCCGATCGCCGCCTGGGACCAGTACGCGGAACTCGCCGCGCAGCTCGAATGGGAAACGCGCATCGGGCATTCGCTGGTACAGCAAGTGCCCGTGGGCGTGGTGGCCTGCATCGCGCCGTGGAACTATCCGCTCCACCAGGTCACCGCCAAAGTGGCGCCGGCGTTGCTGTCGGGCTGCACCGTAGTGCTGAAGCCCTCGGAACTCGCGCCCTCGAGCGCGTTCCTGCTGGCCGAAGCCGTCGAAGAGGCCGGCCTGCCGCCCGGCGTGTTCAACCTCGTGCACGGCACGGGGCCGGACGTAGGCGAAGCGCTGGTCACGCACCCACACGTGGACATGGTGTCCTTCACCGGGTCCACGCGCGCGGGCCAGCGCATCGCCGCATTCGCTGGCCAGGACATAAAGCGCGTGGCGCTGGAGTTGGGTGGCAAATCCGCCGCTGTGGTGCTGCCCGGCGCCGATTTGGCGGCCGCCGTCAAAGCCACGCTGGGCAGTTGCTTCCTCAACTCCGGCCAGACCTGTTCTGCCGCGACCCGGCTGCTGGTTCCTCGGGAGAGTGCGCAAGAGGCCGCAGACCTGGCCGCGGAACTCGCGCCCGCCTGGGCGATGGGTGATCCGGCCGACCCGGCGACCCGGCTCGGTCCGCTGGTTTCGCAGGCGCAACGCGACAAGGTTTGCTCCATGGTGCATGCGGCGCTGGCTGCCGGCGCCGAACTGGTCACGCGCGATCGGACGTTGCCGGCGACAGGCTTCTTTTTCCCGCCGACGGTGCTGGATCACGTCACTCCGGAGATGGTCATTGCCCGGGAGGAGGTTTTCGGCCCCGTGCTCGTGGTGATGGCCTACGACAGCGTAGAGGAGGCTATCGCGATCGCCAACGGGACCGAGTACGGCCTTGCCGCCACGGTTTGGGGGCCCTCCCCCGCCGCCGCCCTGCCCGTCGCCCGCCGGCTGCGCGCGGGTCAGGTCGACGTCAACGGCGCGCCGTTCAATCCGCAGGCTCCATTCGGCGGTTTTCGCCATTCGGGCCTGGGCCGTGAGAACGGCCGCCGCGGCATCGAGGAGTTCCTCGAGCCAGTTTCCCTTCAGCTGCCTGCCGCCTACTTCGACACTCCATGAGCCACCAACAGATCCGAACCACCCTTGAGGGTGCGACCGCCGTCATCACCCTGAACCGCCCCGAGCGCATGAGTGCGCTGACGAAGTGCGTGTGATGAAGCGCCAGCTCTGGGAAGCGCCCTACCAGACGCTCGGTCAAGTCGTGGCTTTGGCCAACGCAGAGATGTTCACCAGCCTGCAAAGCGACGACTTCCGGGAAGGCGTTGCCCACTTCCAGGAGCGGCGCCCGGCGAGCTTCAGCGGACGCTGAGTTGGACAGCCACTCAGGTCGGCTCGTCGTCGCCACCACTGAATCCGGCCGCATGCAGTGGTGCGAATCGCACCGATTCTCGATCGTCCGCGCCATGGTCCGCGACCGGTCGACTGGAATCCCAGGCGGGAATGGCAATGCGTCGCAGAGCGCCGCTTTGCCCAAACCAGCAACTTCACCGCAGGTCTGCGGTGCAAGCCGAAATCCTGCCCCCGCTGCGAGGCGGCGGACCCCGTAGGCTGCCTCAGGTCGCCGGTCCGGTTTCCTGCACGCACTTGTTCACATTGCTGGCCTTCGCTGCGCCCGCTAGCTTCTTATCGGCGGCCGCAGCTTCGCATTTGGTTTTCGCGCCCGCCTCGCACTTGTTGACGAACGAGTTCCGGGCTGCGCCGGACAGCTTCTTGTCCTTCGCGGCTGCCATGCAAGCCGAGTCTGCGGCATGCGCCAGAGAGGCTGCGAAGGAGAGCACGATCATCGGGACAAGCTTCTTCAAGGCAGTTCTCCAGTGGCTGGCAAAAATGAGCCGGGGTATTCTTGCATCGGCGCGCTAGCCGACCCTCCCGCCGCCTGAACCCGATACCTGGCAAGCGGCCGAACTGTATCCCTTGAGAATATAGCGGCCTATGCACTCGGATCGCCGCGTGGGGAGCAGTTGCCTCAGCCAAGCCCGCGGCACTGAACAAACGGGCGTAAGGCAAAGGTCGGTCATGCTAGGTAACGCTCAGCGCAAGCCGCCTCAATGCTGGTGCTGGCCGATTTCTGCCCTTCGACGGTATCGCGTTTATCCTCTCCCTGGTGGACGCTTCAATCCGTCCATTCATGAGGGCACGCATGAAGTCACTTGGCAGCTGGGCCGCAGGTGCGCGGCTGGAACGCATGAAGGCCTCGCCGCTAGGGGCCGGAGACCGTTTCCGCAACGTGCATCCGGTCCTGCCGGGGCTGCGCGATCCGCAGGCCAGGATGCCCTCGCTCACGGACTTCCTCTGCGGCGGGGAACGGCGCGTGCCGCTCGCGCGGCTGCCGGCCGTGGATCCGCAGGACACCTGGGCGCGAGCGCCCGCCAGCGGCCTCCGCGTGACCTGGCTCGGCCACTCCACGCTGCTGCTCGAGATCGACGGCCTGCGCGTGCTCACCGATCCAGTTTGGGGTCCGCGCGCGTCGCCCTCGCGCTTCGCCGGTCCGAAGCGCTTCCAGCCCGTGCCGGTGCCTTTGCGCAAGATGCCGCCGCTGGACCTGGTGCTGGTCTCGCACGACCACTACGACCACCTGGACTATCCCACGATCCGCGAGCTTGCCCATGTCGACGTGCCCTTCGTCACCTCGCTCGGTGTCGGTGCCCACCTCGAGGCCTGGGGCGTGCAAGCCGAGCGCATCGTCGAGCTCGACTGGTGGGAGTCGCACCGGCTTCCCGGCACCGGCCTCACCGTGACTGCCGCGCCTTCGCAGCACTTCTCCGGCCGGGGACTGAAGGACCGCAACGCGACGCTCTGGTCTTCCCTGGTCCTGCGTTCGGCGCACCACGCCGTGTTCTTCAGCGGAGATACCGGCCTGACGACGGAATACCAGTCCATCCGAGAGCGGCTGGGGCCGTTCGACCTGGTGATGCTGGAGGTCGGCGCCTTCCATCCGGCCTGGGGCGATATCCACCTCGGGCCGAAGAACGCACTGGAGGCGCTGCGGCTGCTGGGTGGCGGGCCATTCCTGCCGATCCACTGGGGCACCTTCAGCCTGGCGATGCATCCATGGGACGACCCCGCCGAGACCTTGCTGGAACTGGGGCCGAACATGGGCGCGCAACTCGTCATGCCGCGCCTCGGAGAACCGGTGGAGCCTGCGCAAGTGCCAGACGTGAAGCCTTGGTGGCGAGGCGTCGACGAGCGTGCAGCGCTCGCGCGCCCTCAAGCCGCCGAGACACCGGCGTCGGTTGAAGGCCTGCCGAAGGAGATGCCTTGGCCCATCGACTGATGCAGACACTCGCCAAGCCAAGCTCGGTGCCCTGGTGATGGCATACCGATGACGAGGCAGCCAACACCTGCACCTGCCACGGCCGCTGTTGGCTGCGGATTCAGCCGGTCGACGCAACGACTTCGGTATACATCTCGGCTGGCGCCTGAACTCGAGAGTCTTCCTGGGTCGCTCATTGAGCTTCCTGGCCACGGCATTCAGTCTTGTCTGTGAGTAGCCGGAGATGTCGACGCCTTTGGGGACATACTGGCGCAGCAGGCCGTTAGTGTTCTCATTTGTCCCGCGCTGCCACGGGTTCTGCGGGTCGCAGAAGTAGACCTTGATGTCTGTGGCTAGCGTGAATCGCTTGTGGGCTGCCATCTCATGGCCGCGGTCCCAGGTGAGCCACTTGTAGAGCTCATGCGGCAGCTTGCGAGCGTGCCTGATCAGGGCTTTGAGGACCGTCTCCGTATCGGTGGCCTCCACTATCACCAGCATAACGTAGCGCGTTTGCTGTTCGACCAACGTCGCGATCTGGCTGCTGCGAACGCCAAAGAGCAGGTCACCTTCCTAGTGGCCAGGAACCGCACGGTCTTCCACTGAGGGCCGGGCGCTCGCTGATCGAGATGGCGTCGCTGATCTTCCCGTGCTCGTCCCTGCAGCGCTGCCCGCCCAGCGGAGATTCTGTGGGGTCGCGCATCACCCCAGGCGAGAGAGGACTCCAGGAGGGGCAATGCGAGCCTTCCGCACTCGCCTTCGAACCCCGCTAGCCAACGTCTACGACCAGACGGCCGCTCACCTTCCCGGCAAGCAGGTCGTCCGCGGCGGGGATGGCCCGCTCCAGCGGCACGGCTTCGGCCATCGCACCGATCACCGCCGGTGCCAGGCCCCGGGCCAGGCGCTTCCACACTGCCGCGCGCTTCGCCGCGGGATAGGAGACACTGTCGATGCCCGCCAGCGTGATACCGCGCAGGATGAATGGCGCAACGCTGGCGGGGAAGTCCATGCCCTGTGCAAGACCGCAGGCGGTGACCACACCCCCGTAACGCGTGGCCGCGCAAGCATTCGCGAGCGTGTGGCTGCCGACGCTATCCACCACACCCGCCCAACGTTCCTTGGCAAGAGGCCGTCCGGGCTGCGAGAACTGGTCGCGCTGCAGGATTTCGCTCGCTCCGAGTTGGCGCAGGCGATCGCCCTCCGACGTGCGACCCGTGACCGCGGCCACCTTGAAACCGGCGCTAGCGAGCAGCGCCACCGCGAAGCCCCCCACCCCACCGCCGGCACCCGTGACCAGCACCTCGCCCTCATCGGGTGTGACGCCGTGCGCCTCGAGGGCCATCACGCACAGCATCGCGGTGAAGCCCGCGGTCCCGATGGACATCGCTGCGCGCGCATCGAGGCCTGACGGCAAGCGCACCAGCTTGCCTCCGTCGACGCGCGCCATCTGCGCCAGACCGCCGAAGCTCGCTTCGCCATGGCCCCAGCCGGTGAGCACGACCTGGTCGCCGGGGCGCCAGGCGCCGCTCGTGCAGCTCTCGACTTCACCCGCGAAATCGATACCGGGAACCATCGGAAACTTGCGGACCACGGGCGACTTGCCGGTGATGGCGAGGCCATCCTTGTAGTTGAGGGACGACCAGCGCACGCGCACCAGCGTGTCGCCTTCGGGCAATGCCGCGGTGTCGATTTCCTTGAGGGTGGCCTCGGTTCGGCCGGCGGACTGCTCCAGCCAGATTGCCTTGAACAACATGAACTCCAGTACGGTGAAGTGAGAACGAGGAAGAAACGGATCGGTCGCGAGGAGGTGAAGCGCCTGTTGACAGTCAGGAGCGCGATGTTCCGCCACAGGCGTTGGACGGAAAGTTGCAGCGGGCAATGTTGATGGCCGCGTCTGCCAACTGCGGCAAGCCGCGCTCGCCGGCGGCTCGCACTCGCCGATCGCGGAGCTGCATGATCACGGCGGCGAGATTGGCGAGGACAGGCACCGACCTGGCTGAAGCAAGCCCGCTCCGACGTTGCGGATGTCCGCGGTGCCGAGCAGCGAAAGGTTGCGCTGGATCTCCGCCTTCAGGATGTCGATCACGCGGCCGACGCCAGCCTGGCCCGCGATGGTCGCTCCATAGAGCATGGGCCGACCCAGGAAGACGATGCGAGCGCCGAGCGCGACCGCCTTGAGTACGTCCGCGCCGCGGCGAAAGCCCCCGTCGATCATCAAGGGGAAGTCGGCCGGAACCGCCGCCTTGATTGCCGGAAGGGCGAGCAGCGGCGCCATCGCCCCATCGAGCTGGCGCCCGCCATGGTTGGAGACGATCACGCCATCGAGCTTGCGGGCCGCCGCCTCGCGTGCGTCCGCGGGATGGAGGATGCCCTTCACGACCAGCCGTCCGGGCCAGCGTTCCCGCAGCCAGCTCAGGTGCTCCCAGGTCAGCAGCTCCCGGCCGCCGCGAAAGCCTTGTGCCGGCTCCTCGGTGATCGCCGGGCCGATCTCTTCGTACAGGTTGGTGAAGCGTGGCACGCCGGATGTGAGCAGCGTGCGGGCCAGCACGTCTACCAGCCAGCGTGGATGCAGCATGCCGTCCCAGGCCAGCCGGGCACTGGGACGAAAGGGAATCAGGAAGCCGTTGCGCAGGTTGTTCTCGCGGTTGCCGGCCACCGGCGTATCGCAGGTGACGACCAACACGTCGACGGCAGCGCGTTGCAGCCGCTGCAGGATGCGGCCCAGGCGCGCGGTGTCGCCGGGGAAGTAGCCCTGGTACCAGATGCCAGGGGTTTCCCGCTGCAACTGCTCCATCGGCATGGTCGAAGCGCCACTCAGGATGAAGGGCAGCTCCGCCGCCTGTGCCGCGCGCGCCAGGGCCAGCTCGCACTCGTGGCGGCAGATCGCCGTCACGCCCATGGGCGCGACGCCGATGGGTGACGCGTAGCGCCGGCCCCAGAGTTCCACGGACTGCGAGACACCGGCCACGCCGCTCAGGCCGCGCGGACGGAACATCAAGGTCTCGAAGGCCTCGCGGTTCGCGCGCAGCGACACGCTGTCTTCCGTGCCACCAGCAACGAACTCGTGGACAAGACGCGGCAGGCGGCGGCGTGCCGCGCGCTCGAAATCCGCGACGCTGAGAAATCGATCGAGGCGGATGATCAGGCTCCCGCTCGCGTCGCGCTCATTGGGCGGTCACGCCGGCGGTCTTGACGATCTTCGCGTACGTGGCGATCTCGGAGCGGATGAACTGACCGAATTCCGCACCGCTCGTGCCCGAGGCATCGAGTCCCAGGGCCACAAGCCTCTCCTTGACGTCCGGCATGGCCAGGATGTGCTGCAGCTCCTGACTGAGCTTTGAAACGATGGGAGCCGGCGTGCTGGCGGGCGCCACGAGGCCGTACCAGGTGCCGGTCTCGAAGCCGGGCAGCACGGTTTCGCTCAGCGTCGGCACTTCGGGGAAGGCCGCG